>JBOHFR010000025.1:0-64132 GCA_050699715.1 Pseudonocardiaceae bacterium | reverse complement strand
AGGCCGGCCGAGCAGCTCTCCTGTCGAACTCGGCGCACTGAGAGCACACGAGATCATGATCGCCCCTCTCGTTCAGTGATCTATGGGCATCTATCTGCCGAAACAGGACTTTGCCGGGGCCCTGGGCTCAGCGCGGCTTGCCACGGTACGAGAACTTGCTGATCAATACGGCATCAGCCTTCCCGCCGAGCTGGTGAACGAAGAATTCGACTGGGGTGAGACCGGTCGAGACTGGTCTCATTTCCAGGGTCGATACGATGCTGCGCGGCAAACGATTCGATCAGCGGACGACGTGTGCCGGATCATCCGGGAAGCGGCCGAAGACGACGCTGCGGAAGGTTCCGGATGGTTGGAGCTGCAAGCTGACCCCAGCTCGTACGCACGCCACCTCGGCGGCGTGGACCCAGCGGTGGAGGTCATGGTGGACGCGTGCCAGGACGCGGCCCGGACCACAGGTATCGGGATCGGTCTAGTGCTGGCGGTGAGCTGGGGCGCGTCGCCGGAGCGGGCCGAACACATTGCGCGGGTCGCGGCCCAGTACGCGTACCGCGGCGTTGTCGGTTTCGGCATCTCCAACGACGAGCGGCTGGGCGAGCTTGACGCTTTCGTTTCCGCTTCCCGTATCGCGCGTGATGCGGGTCTGGTCGTGGCACCTCACGCGGGTTTCTACACCGACCACTTTCACGTCCGCGGATGCGTCGAACTGCTCGGAGCACGTAGAATAGGTCACGGAGTCACCGCTGCGGTGTGTCCGCGTACGCTGGAAACTTTGGCCCGCACTCAGGTTGCCATGGAAATTTGCCCGACCTCTTACCTCCCACTCGGGGTGTTTTCCTCGCTGGCACAAGTACCTGTCATCGCCTTTCAGCAGGCCGGTGTTCCGGTGGTGTTGGGAGCCGACGATCCGCTGATTTTCGGTACCCGGCTGGTCGGGCAATATCAGATCTTGCGTGAGATCCACGGTCTCAACGATCAGGCCCTCGCGGATCTCGCCCGCCAGTCGGTGCACGCCTCCACCGCCCCTGCGGGGGTAACGAAGCGGCTTCTCGCTGGTATCGACGCATGGGTCCAGTAACCATCGCGGACGCCCTGCCGGGGTCCGCTGACTTCCGCACGTTGATGACAGTGCGCGGCTGGGGGACAATGTCCGCCAGCGTGTGGCGTCCACCACGGCGGCGTCGGCACTGAGGTGTGTGGCGACGTGCCGGTCAGGTGATCACGATGTCCGCCCAGAGCCTCCGCGAATGAAACGGCACCCCCGGCCAGGCCCTGTGGCCGGGGGTGCCGTTTCGTGGTGCTGGATCAGCAGGCCTTTGATTTGATCATTTTCAGGAATGCGGCTGCCGCATCCTTGCTGACCATCAGCGTGGGCCGCTCGTTCTCGGGAAGCGCGGCCTGCTTGGTGTCGCGGTAGCCGACCATGCCGTCGGCCCACCCAGTCTCCACGTACGCCGAGTTGTCGACGCTGCACGTGGCCTTGCGCCAGTTGTCGATCACTGGATTTCCTTTCTCACCTTGGTGATCAACGCCAGCGACCGCTTCGGGTTGAGCGCTATGCGGGATCACTTGGAAGTTGACATTGGGGCGCCCGGTCATCGCCAGCAGGTGATCAAGCTGCTCTGCCATCATGGCGGCGTTGCCGACCGGCCGTCGCAGCGCCTGCTCCTCGACCACGCACCACAGTTCGGCCGGTCTCGCCTCGCGCGTGATGACGGACTGTCGTCGTAGCCGCAGCGCCACGTTCTCCTCGACGTTCACGCCGAGCGTGATCGAGGCGTGGTAGGCGATCAGCTCACGCGCATACGCCTCGGTCTGCAACAACCCGTTGACGGCAGTGGGTTCGAAGACCTCGATTCCGCCGGCAACCGCCTCCAGTCCGATGGCCAGCTCGAAGTCGTTCATGGACGAGAAAGACTCGATGTCCGGCTGCACCGTGCTCTGCTGGTCGGCCTTGAGCTTCGCTGCGGCCAGCAGTTCCAGCATCAGGGGCACCCGGTCGGGTCGGCCGAAGAAGTCCATCAGGATCTCCAGCGCGGGTCGTGACGGGAGGTTCTTCCCGCTGACCAGGTGGGTGAACCCGACACGGGACACTCCCAGTCGCTCGCCGGCTTGGGTGTGGGTCTTGCCGGCCTGCTCGCACAGCCGAGCCAGCTCGTAGCGCAGCACTCGGCGAGCGACCTGGGGGCAGAAGGTCACCTGCACGTCGTAGTCCCTTCCTGCTTGCGTCACATACCGCAGTCACTACAGGGTCGCTCTAGGTAGTCGAGCTGATCGTCACCTGTTCCGTATCGACAGAGGACTAGCGGTTGAATCGTTCCGGTAGTAATGCGTTTCGAATATTGAGGAACACATTCCGTACGGTACTCGTAGCCGAGGAGGGAGTCCGCATGACCACTGCCCCGATGCGACCACTAGCCGCCCACCTATCCCCGTAGATGAGGAGAGATGCAGTGAATGTTATGGAGCACGCTGCCAACCTGCCCGGTCGTCCGGGCCACGCACGAGCGGCGGGTGGCCTGGTGAACCGCGACGTGGCCTTGTTCGCCAATGCGGCCGTGGATGCCGAGGTGGAGATCGGCTTGCACTCGCCGAGGACGCCTGACGACGAAGCCGTCTCGATCTTTTTCGGACAAGAGCGGATCACACTGGAGTTCTACGACGTGGAGAGCCTGGAACGGCTGCGGGATCTCGCGCATGAGGGAGCACGGCGGCTTCGGACGGTGATCGAGGCGAACGCCCGATTGGACGCCGCTCATGACAACGCGGCGCCAGCCGACTGGCCCGTCGAACTGGGCGGTGCCGGAGGGCGGTCAGCATGAGCTTGAGTAACCCGCCACAGGCGGCGGTGTGGCCACCCATGGCGCGCAACGCGCTCACGAGATCACCCACGCGATCAGGGTGCCGTACCGCCAAGGTCAAAGTGGCTGGCCACCCTGAGTCGTTGGCCGAAGATCTCGCCCGCGTCCGCGCCGAACTTGACCGCCCGAGCAACATCGGCTGACCGCGCGTTAGGTGCCGAGGAACGGCCAGTTCGCGTCAACAGAGGATGATCCGGAGGGGCGTTTCGCGCTATGTTCGTGCGAACGCTCGCCGGTGGTGTGCCGGGCGGGGTCAGCGCGTGGGGAGGCCAGAGTGGCGACGGCGGGAACAGGGAACTCGATCAGTGATGGTGATCCGGCCCGGGCCAGTGGCACCACCGTTGAGCAGACGCTGCTGCTTGGCCAGCCCGGTGCTGGTGACTACCAACCGATCGTGGTCGGGGCGGGCGAGCCGCATGTGCGCCGTGCGGAGCTGTGCCCGGGTAGCGATGCGGTGGCGCGCCGTGACGGGCGTCGTGGCCTGTTCGCGTTCGCCCATCTGACCGATGTTCACCTGGTGGATTCCCAGTCTCCATCCCGGCTGGAATTCCTGGATCGGTTTGTTGATCCCGGCTCGCTGTTGGCCTCGCGGGTGCACATTCAGGGCAGTTACCGGCCGCAGGAGATGCTCAGCGTGCAGGTCGCTGACGCGATGGTGCGCCGGATCAATGCGATCGGTGTCGGTCCCGTGTCGGGGCTTCCGCTCGCCTGCGTGGTGGTGACCGGTGACAGCTGCGACAATTCCCAGTACAACGAGTTGCGCTGGTACATCGACGTCCTCGACGGTGGCCTCATCCAGCCGGATTCCGGTGATCCCAACCGGTATGAAGGGGTGGCGGACGCGGTGCACTACGACGTGCACTACTGGCACCCTGACGGCACCCCACCCGGAGCGGTCGAGGATGTGCCGAGGGCGCGCTACGGGTTTCCCACCATTCCCGGACTGCTGGATGCGGCCCGCCGCCCCTTCCAGGCGGTCGGTCTGGGAATTCCGTGGTATGCCGCGTACGGTAATCATGACGCACTGATTCAGGGCAACATTCCGCACCTGCCCGGGACCTCGGACTGGGCGACCAGTGACCAGAAGGTGATCGAGCTTCCCACCGGAACCTCGGTGCTGCGCCTAGCGGCGGACTTGTTGCGAGATGACCCAGCAGCCGCGATCCACTTGCTGCGCCAGGGAGTGGTGCGCAAGGTCACACCGGACGCTCACCGGCGGCTGGTCGACCGCAGTGAGACGGTTCGCGAGCACTTTACGACCCGAGGGCGGCCACTCGGCCACGGATTCAGTGCCGACAACGAGGCTAATGGCACCGCCTACTATGGGTTCGACAACGGAATCGTGCGCTGCCTGGTCCTGGACACGGTCAATGCGTATGGCGGCGCCAACGGTTCGCTGGACCGGCCCCAGTTCGCCTGGCTGGAACAGGAACTCGAGGCCGGCCACCGGCAATACCTCGACCACGCGGGCAACGCCGTCATTGGGACCGGCACCGACCGGATCTTTGTGGTGTTCAGCCACCACACCGTTGCCAGCATGGACAACTTCCTGGCGCCACCCGAGCACCCGCGCGTCCTCGGCGACCACGTCCGGGACCTGCTATTGCGCTTTCCCAACGTGGTGGCCTGGGTCAACGGGCACACTCACATCAACACGATTACCGCTCACCCCCGGCCACCTGGCAGCACGATCAGCGGTG
Organism: Pseudonocardiaceae bacterium; assembly: GCA_050699715.1. Classification (GTDB taxonomy): domain Bacteria; phylum Actinomycetota; class Actinomycetes; order Mycobacteriales; family Pseudonocardiaceae. Next base: position 59,574 of record JBOHFR010000025.1, on the reverse strand, counting down.
GGTTTTGGGAAATCACCACCGCATCCCACATCGACTGGCCCCAACAAGCCCGCCTGATCGAACTGATCGACAACACCGACGGTACCCTCTCGATCATCACCACGATCATCGACACGGCGGCTCCCGCCACGCATGACGCCGCCCAGCTCGACTCGCTCGACACGTTGAGCTCACTGTCCCGCGAACTCGCCGCCAACGATTGGCAGTTCCGTACCGCCACGACCGTGGACGGTCATCGCGGATCGCTCCTCGACCGCAACACTGAACTGCTGCTGCCAGCACCCATCACCATCGCGCCCGCCGGCGCTACCGGCACCGCCTGAGCGCGAGGTCAGCGGATGAGGTGTTGTTCGCGGACGGCGCGGTGCCGACTGTGGGACCGTGCCGGCAAGCCGTGAGCAGCGCGGCGGCCGGATGCAGGACAATGACGGCCGTGGGAACACCGAGCGAGGGACTGGAGCGATTGCGCATCGCGGCCGGGTCTGGAGAGCTGCGCGCGTTTTGTCAGCGGTGGCATATCGACCTGCTCACGGTATTCGGCAGTGCCGGCCGGGGTGAGCCGGATCCCCGTGACCTTGACATCGGAGTCCTGACCGAGCATGGCGCCGATGTCGACCTGTTCGGGTTTGTCACCGACGTGCTCGAGCTCGTGGGGCTTGAGGAGGTGGATGTGGCCCACCTCAACGCCGCCGGGCCGCTGCTGCGAGAACGTGCCCTGGTTGGCTCGATCATTCTCTATGAGAGCGAGCCTGGAATGTGGGCCCGTGCGTCTACCGCCGCCGTCATGGAGCGGCTGGACACCGAGTGGCTGCGCCGGCTGAGCCTGGAGCTACTGGCCGGATGACGCCGCGCCGGCTCGACCCAGCTCTCATCCAAGAACGACTGAGTGAGATCCAGCTGCTGCTTGCGGACCTCGTCGAGGTTGGCGAGGTGGACGCCGAGCGGCTGCGGCGCGACCGACCGACCCGGCACGTCGTCGAGCGAGTGCTCAGCCAGATTGTTGAGCTCGCCGGATCGATCAACATCCACATCGTGGCAGCACTGCTTGGCCGCGCGCCGCGCAGCTACGCTGACTCATTCGACCAGCTCGCGCGAGCTGGGGTTCTCGAATGGGACCTTGCCGCCGCGCTGCGCCCGTCCGCTGGCATGCGCAACGTGCTCGTCCATGACTACCTCGAGATCGATCACTGCAAGGTGTCCGCAGCCATCCCGCTCGCACTGGAGCAGTACGGCCAGTACGTGCGGCACGTCGCGGGTTGGCTTCGCGGCCATGCCGCAGCCACCTTGGACCCCAGCATGGACAATTGAAGATTAGGACCAACCATAGAGTTCAGTGGACGACCTGTACTACGTCGCCGACGTGCAGGGTGTTGTAGAAGGTCTGTGCGGCGCTGTGGGTCAGGTGCACGCAGCCGTTGGAGGGGACCCGCACGTTGTCCTCGTGGAAGGCGTCACCGCCATTGAAGAACACCGAGTAGGGCATCGGAGCGTTGTGGAACACGCTGCTGCGGTGGTGAAGATCCTTCCAAAACACCTGGAAGGTTCCCGGGGCGGTCGGTGCGCTGGCCTTGCCGGTCGCCACCGGGACTGGCCCGTAGATGACAGTGCCGCCCCGCATCAGCCACGCTTGTTGGGTCGACAAATCGACGCAGGCCCGCGCCGTCGAGATGCACGGCGCGCCGCTCGGCGCGGCGGACGCGCCTGCGGCACCGGCGAGCAGCAGTGCCGCGGCTCCTAGCAGCCCACCGGCAACGGTCCGCGCCGTGCGGGTGATCGGCCTGCTGAGTACTCGAACCATCTCCAGCTCCCCCTTGGCCCTTGGCGTTTTCGGGTGCATCCTGGTGGGACGCCGGATGCCCTAGCCTGCACCGGCGCCCGCTGGCGGACGCCAGGACCGTGGTTGCAGGCAGTTACCCGATCTCACCTGATGGTAAACACATCGGTTCTGCGCCGCCAGTAGCTTTCACTTCCCTGCGGGTGTGGCACTGTCGGACGGCGCGGCTACCATCAGCCCAGGATCACGATCAGTGCCCAGGATTACGATCAGTGCCCAGGGCCACGATGACTATGGTCGCGATGGGCCGGTATCGTGCCCGGTGAGTCGTGGACAACCAGGAGGCAACCTGTGACGGCCATCGCGCCCCAGCCGATCGCCACGCGTCCGCATCCGGTGCGCCCCTCGGTCAAGGGGGGCACCCTGCTCGGGCTGCTGCAGACCACCGATCACAAGGTGATCGGCATGCTGTATCTGGTCACCTCCATGGCCTTCTTCTTCATCGGTGGCAGCATGGCCATGCTGATCCGCGCTGAGCTGGCTCGGCCAGGGCTGCAGTTTTTGTCGACCGAGCAGTACAACCAGCTGTTCACCATGCACGGCACGATCATGCTGCTGCTCTACGCCACGCCGATCCTGTTCGCGTTCGCCAATCTGATATTGCCGCTGCAGATCGGCTCGCCGGATGTGGCTTTTCCCCGGCTCAATGCCTTCTCCTACTGGGCGTTCTTGTTCGGCGGTCTCATCGTGTTGTCCGGGTTCCTGACGCCGGGCGGTGCGGCGGATTTTGGCTGGTTCGCCTACACTCCGCTCTCCGATGCCGTGCACTCCCCGGGTGCCGGCGGCGACCTGTGGATCATGGGCCTTGTCCTCGCCGGACTGGGCACCATTCTGGGCGCGGTCAACATGATCACCACTGTGGTCTGCCTGCGCGCACCGGGGATGACGATGTTCCGGATGCCGATCTTTACCTGGAACATCTTTGTCACGTCACTTCTCGTGCTGCTGGCCTTCCCCATCTTGACTGCGGCGTTACTCGGGCTGGAGGCTGATCGGCGGCTCGGCGCGCACGTGTTCGACCCGGCCAATGGGGGCGCGATCCTCTGGCAGCACCTGTTCTGGTTCTTTGGTCACCCTGAAGTCTACATCGTCGCGCTCCCGTTCTTCGGCATCGTGTCGGAGGTCTTCCCGGTCTTCAGCCGCAAGCCGCTGTTCGGCTATAAGACCCTGATCTTCGCCACGCTGTCGATCGGGGCGCTGTCCGTGGTGGTGTGGGCGCACCACATGTACGCCACCGGTGCGGTGCTGCTGCCGTTCTTCTCGTTCACCACCTTCCTCATCGCCGTTCCCACCGGGATCAAGTTCTTCAACTGGATCGGCACCATGTGGCGCGGGCAGCTCACCTTCGAGACCCCGATGCTGTTCTCGATCGGCTTTCTGGTGACGTTCCTGCTCGGCGGCCTGACCGGAGTGCTGCTGGCCGCCCCCGCGATTGACTTCCACGTCAGTGACACCTACTTCGTGGTGGCGCACTTCCATTACGTGCTCTATGGCACGATCGTGTTCGCCACCTTCGCCGGGATCTACTTCTGGTTCCCGAAGATCACCGGCCGGATGCTCGACGACTCGCTGGGCAAGTTCCACTTCTGGGCCACGTTCGTCGGGTTCCACCTGACCTTCCTGGTGCAGCACTGGCTGGGTGCCGAGGGGATGCCGCGCCGTTACGCCGACTACCTGCCCAGCGACGGGTTCACCACGCTGAACATGGTGTCCTCGATCGGCGCCTTTGTGCTCGGCGCCTCCACGCTGCCGTTCCTGTGGAATGTGTTCCGCAGCTACCGCTACGGTGAGGTGGTCACCGTCGACGACCCGTGGGGTCACGGCAACTCGCTGGAATGGGCCACCTCGTGCCCGCCACCGAGGCATAACTTCACTGAGCTGCCCCGCATCCGCTCCGAGCGACCGGCCTTCGAACTGCACTACCCGCACATGGCGGGTCGCATGCGAGCCGAGGCGGAAGTCGGTGCCCGGGGACACCCAGTCGCGCCGAGCCAGAAGGTGGCACACGCCGTCCAGCAAGACGAGATTGACGACCCGCGCGACAAGTGACCGATATCCCAGGGACAACCCTGCTTGTGACGGTTACTGGGCGGGACAAGCCCGGGGTCGTGTCGGTGATCTTCTCCGCCCTCACCAGGCACGGGGTGGACATCCTCGACGTCGAGCAGGTGGTGATCCAGGGCCGGATCATCCTCGGTGTGCTGGTGGAGACCACAGCTGATCCGGAAGACTTGCAGGAGGCCGCCGAGCAGGCCATGGCCAGCATCGGAATGCAGGTGGAGGTCGAGGTCGGTGCCGGCGCGGTAGGCGCGAGTGCCCGCGGGTCCACCCACGTCGTGTTGGTGCTGGGCCGGCCGGTCACGGCCCGCGCTTTGACCGAGGTGACCCGCGCGCTGGCCGCGTTGACCATCAACATCGATGCTATCCGGCGGATCGCGGATTACCCGGTCACTGGGCTGGAGCTGCTCGTGTCGGTGCCCAGCAACGATGATCCCCAGGCTGCCGACACCGCGCTGCGCTCCACGCTGGTCGGGCTCGCCGCGCGCGGTGCGGTCGATCTCGCTGTCGAACGGGTGGGTATCGCCCGCCGGGCCAAGCGTCTGGTGGTCTTCGACGTCGACTCGACCCTGGTGCAGGGTGAGGTGATCGAGATACTGGCTGAGCACGCCGGCGCTGCGGCGGAGGTGCGGGCGGTCACCGAGGCCACGATGCGTGGGGAGCTGGACTTCACGCAGTCGCTGCGTCGTCGGGTCGCCCTGCTGGCGGGCCTTCCAGCCAGCGTGCTCACCGAGGTGGCCAACGCGGTGGAGCTCACACCCGGGGCACGGACCACGGTACGGACCCTCAAGCGGTTGGGGTTCCGCTGCGGAGCCGTGTCGGGCGGCTTCACCCAGATCGTGCGACCAGTCGCCGAGGATTTGGGGCTGGACTTCTGCACCGCCAACGAGCTGGAGATTCACGACGGGAAGCTCACCGGCCAGGTCATCGGCCCGGTGGTGGACCGGTCCGGGAAGGCCGACGCGCTGCGCCGGGCGGCGGAGCGCTTCGGGATCCCGCTGGCCCAGTGTGTTGCGGTCGGGGACGGCGCAAACGACATCGATATGCTCACCACGGCGGGCCTGGGTGTCGCTTTCAATGCCAAACCCGCGCTGCGGGAAGTCGCGGACACCGCGATTAACCAGCCGTTCCTGGACGTCGTGCTGTTCGTGCTGGGAGTGACCCGCGACGAGGTTGAGGCCGCCGACGCCGCCGACGGCCTGTTCCGCAGAGTGCCCTTGTGAGTCTCGACCGCCATTCGGCTCCGAATGGCGGTACCAGTTTGAGTGTTAGGTGGTGACGAGGCGAGTGAGGGCGGCTCGGGCTACGGCGGGGTCGGTGGTGGGCCAGAAGGGGGGTAGGGAGGCGCGGAGGAAGGGGGCGTAGCGGGCGGTGGCCAATCTGGGGTCCAGGATCGCCACCATGCCGCGGTCCTCGGTCGAGCGCAACAGCCGGCCAGTGCCCTGCGCGAGGAGCAGTGCCGCGTGTGTCGCCGCCACCGTGAGGAACCCGTTGCCACCGCTGGCGGCCACCGCGCGTTGCCGCGCCGAGCTCAACGGGTCGTCGGGGCGGGGAAACGGGATGCGGTCGACCACCACCAGAGACAGTGACCGGCCGGGCACGTCGACGCCCTGCCACAGTGACAAGGTGCCGAACAGGCAAGTCGGCTCGTCCCGCGCGAACTGTTGCACTAGCAGGCCGGTCGCGTCATCGCCTTGGCACAGGATAGGCACGTCCAGCTGGGCCCGCAGTGCCTCGGCGGCCTGCTTGGCGGCCCGCATCGAGGAGAACAACCCGAGGGTGCGGCCGCCCGCCGCGGTGACCAGCGTGGCGAGCTCCTCGAGGTAGGCAGGAGCCAGCCCGTCGCGACCGGGTGGGGGTAGGTGCGCGGCGGTGTAGAGGATCCCGGCGCGGCGATGCTCGAACGGGGAGCCCGCATCGAGACCGGCCCAGGCCGGGCCGCCGTCGTCGGCTGGTGGCGGCCGCTGGGTGGCTGTCCCGTCGGCTGGTGCCGGGGACGGTCGCTGGCGGGGTAGGCCCCACTGCGCGGCGAGCGCGTCGAACGTCCCGCCCAGGGTAAGGGTCGCCGAGGTGAGCACCACCGTTCGCTTCGCGAACAGCCGCTGGCGCAGCAGGTCAGCGACGCGCAGCGGCGCAACCCGCAGCACCCGCCCCCGCACGGTCTCCTCCGCCAGCCAGACGACGTCGCACCGGTCGGCCTCGCTGTCGGGGAAAGCGACCAGCACCCGGGCGGCAGCCGAGTGCACCTGCTCCAGCGCGGCGAGGGCGAGTCGGCGACGGGCGGCGTCATCGGGGTTCTCCCGACGCTCGGTCCCCAGCGCTGAGATGCAACGGTGCGCCGCGTCGCGCACTGCGGTGAGCCCGCTGGCCACCGCGGCGCTCAGGGTGTCCCACCGCTGCGCGCCAGCGTCGCCGAGCAGCAGCGCCAGCCCGTCGCCGGCCGCGGCCAGCTCGTCGGCGATCTTCTGGTTGATCAGCCGGCCGCAGCGCCGGGCCGCGGTCTCGACCATCGGCGCGGTGAGCTCCTCGGTGGCCGCGGTGGTGACCCGGTCAACCAGATCGTGCGCTTCGTCGACGATCACGACGTCATGGTCGGGAAGCACCGGATGATCGCCCATCGCGTCGATCGCCAGCAGGGCATGGTTGGTGACCACCACCTCAGCCCGTCCGGCCCGGGCCCGGGCCTGCTCGGCGAAGCAGTCCATGCCGACGGGGCAGCGGGACAAGCCTAGGCATTCCCGGGCGCTGACCGACACCTGCCGCCAGGCCTGGTCGGTCACCCCGGGCACCAGCTCGTCACGGTCCCCGGCGTCGGTCCGCGAGGACCATTCGTGCACCCGGGCGATCTGACGGCCCAGCATCGAGGTCGGCATCGGTGTCGGCACCGAGGTCGGCATGGGGACCGCTGAGACGGCCCCAGCCGCCTCGAACAGGTCCTCGCCCTCCTCGGGTGGCCCGGTGCGCAGCCGGTGCAAGCACAGGTAGTTGCGCCGCCCCTTGAGGATCGCGAAGCTCGGGGCGCTGCCCAGCAGCGGCTCCAGCGCACCGGCCAGCCGAGGCAGGTCACGGTCCACGAGTTGGCGCTGCAGTGCGATGGTCGCGGTGGAGACCACCACGGTGGTGTTCCTGGCGACGGCGTGCCGGATCGCCGGGACCAGGTAGGCCAGCGACTTGCCGGTACCGGTGCCGGCCTGCACCGCGAGGTGCTCGCCGGTACGGATCGCCCGGTCCACCGCCTCGGCCATCAACACCTGCCCAGGCCGCTCGCTACCCCCCAGGGCATGCACCGCTGCGGCGAGCAGCGCCCTGACGTCGGGAACCGCGGTCTTGGCGACCGTGGTCTTCGCAACCGTGGTGGGGGCCGGCACAGCGGCCCACGCTATCGGGGATGGGGTCAGCGCAAGACGGTGGGGAGGGCGGGCTCGCCGGGGGAGAGGAGCAGTCCGTCCCAGGGGAGGGTGGCCAGGGCTGTGGTGACGCGTTCGCGTCCTTCTTGTAGGGCTTGCAGGGCGGGGGATAGGCCGATGGGCTGGCCCGCACGCAGCAACGGGACCGGCAGCACCCGGTCGTGCTCGTCGAGTTCTGGTTGCTGGTTGCGCTGGAACACCACCTCCTCGATCGCGGTGCCGTTGGGTTTGTACCGGCGCAGCGCGCTCTTGGCGCCGCCCCGAGAGATTTTGGCTGTGCTGCGCTTGGCCACCGGCTGCCCGTCCACCTCGACCAGCTTGTACACCATCCCGGCGGTCGGCACGCCCGAACCGGTCACCACCGAGGTGCCCACTCCATAGGAGTCCACCGGTTCGCCGCGCAGCGCCGCGATCGAGTACTCGTCTAGTTCCCCGGACACCACGATCTGCACGTCCGGTGCTCCTAGCCGGTCGAGTTGCTCGCGAGCCTGCCGGGCGAGCTTCCGGAGATCCCCCGAGTCGATCCGGATCGCTCGCAGCCCCGGACCGGCGACCTCGATCGCGGTAGCGATGCCCTGGGTGATGTCGTAGGTGTCCACCAGCAAGGTGGCGTCCGTGCCCAGCGCCTGGACCTGCGCGGCGAAGGCGTCCGCCTCGCGCTCGTGCAGCAGACTGAACGCGTGCGCCGCGGTGCCGGTGGTGGGGATGCCGTAGCGCTGCCCGGCGGCCAGGTTGGACGTTGCGCTGAAGCCTCCCAGGTAGGCGGCACGGGCGGCCGCTACGGCGGCCTCCTCGTGGGTGCGCCGGCTGCCCATCTCGACCAACGGCCGCTCCCCTGCGGAACTGGCCATCCGGGCCGCCGCGGTAGCCACCGCGCTGTCGTGATTGAGGATCGAGAGCACCAGCGTCTCCAGCAGCACCGCTTCAGCGAAGCTGCCGGTCACCGTCAGAACTGGGGAGCTGGGGAAGTACAGCTCGCCCTCGGGGTAGCCGTCGATGTCGCCGCGGAACTGGTAGCCGGCCAACCAGTCCAGGGTGCGGGCGTCCAGCATGCGGTGCAGGAACGCCAGTTGCTCGTCGCCGAACTGGAACCGAGCCACCGCGTCGAGCAGCCGGGGGATACCGGCGACGATGCCGTAGCGGTGGCCGTGCAGTCCCCGAGTGAAGACCTCGAACGTGCAGCGCCGGAAGGCACAACCGTCAGCCAGTGCACTGGCGAGCATCGTCAGCTCGTACCGGTCGGTGAGCAGTGCGGTGCTGTTCGGTGTACACAGGTGCATCTCGTGAGCTTATGGCCGACCTTGGTGGGAACATTGATGCTATGACCACATCCGTCGAACTGGACAAGACCCAGCTCGACCCAGCGGTGCACGAGGTCGGAACCGACGACCGGCCTTGGCTGACGATCGTCTGGAACGACCCGGTGAACCTGATGTCCTATGTCACCTACGTGTTCCAGAAGCTCTTCGGATACAGCCGCGACGAAGCCACCACGTTGATGCTCGACGTGCACCACAAGGGCCGGGCCGTGGTGACCAGCGGTTCTCGCGACAAGGTGGAGATCGACGTCGCGAAGCTGCACGGCGCCGGGCTCTGGGCGACCATGGCGCGGGACACGTGAACGGCTGGCGGCGTCGCGGCGCACTGGTGGTGGCTGCCCTGTCCGAGCGGGAGGCCGGGCTGCTGCGCGGGCTGGTCGGCCAGGTCCGCGACATGCTCGCGGCCCGGGTCGAGGCGATCCCGCAGGACGAGCTGGCCGAGCTCACCGGCATCATCGCCGGCCCCACCACCGCTCCCGACGACCGGGTGCTGGCCCGGCTGCTCCCTGATTTCCACCGTGAGGATGCCACGCTGTCCGGTGGCTTGCGGGCGCTGCACGAGCCCGAGCTGGTGGCCGGCAAGGACGGGGTGGCCGGCGTCGTGCTGGACACCTGCCCGGCGCGGGGCGGGCGAGTGCGCCTGTCCGGCGAGCAGGCGCAGGCGTGGCTCTGCGCGCTCAACGACGTCCGCTTGGCCCTGGGCACTGTGCTGGAGGTCACCGAGGACATGCCCGACGAGCTCCCCCCCGAGGACCCCCGCGCGGAGCACTTGGTGGTGTACCACTGGCTGACGTGGGTGCAAGAGTCCCTCATCCAGGCCTTAGCCGGCCCGTAGGATGAGAGAATGCTGATGATCCGCCACGACCTCGTCGCCGCCATCGTGGCGCATGCCCGGCGGGACCACCCGGACGAGGCCTGCGGCGTGCTGGCGGGACCGGTGGGCTCGGATCGCCCGGAACGGTTTATTGCGATGGCCAATGCCGAGCGCTCGCCGACCTTCTACCGGTTCGACGCCACAGAGCAGCTGCGGGTGTGGCGGGAGATGGACGCCCAGGGCGAGGAGCCGGTGGTAATCTATCACTCGCACACCGCAACTGAGGCTTACCCGTCGCGCACCGACATCTCTTACGCCTCGCAACCGGAGGCGCATTACCTGCTGATCTCCACCCGTGATCCGGACGTTGTCGACCTGCGCTGTTACCGCATCATCGACGGTGCGGCCACCGAGGAGCTGTTCGACGTGGTCGAGTCGTACATGTTCTCCCATACCGGCGCCGACGACATCCCCGACGCGCCCTGAACTTGCGCGTCGTCTTCGGCATGCCCGAGGGTGGTTGTGCGTACCGGTACTGGTGAACCGACCGCGCTATACAGGAGGATCTGACCATGTCCGTCACCGTCTCCATTCCCACCATCCTGCGCACCCACACCGAGGGCGAGAAGTCCGTGGAGGCGTCCGGCGCCACGGTTGCTGAGGTGATCGAGGACCTGGAGAGCCGGCACTCGGGGATCAAGGGCCGGCTGGTGAAGGACGGATCGCTGCACCGTTTTATCAACGTCTACCTCAATGACGAAGACGTGCGTTTCGCGGGAGGTCTGGCCGCCACGGTGCACGACGGTGACATCGTCACGATCCTGCCAGCCGTCGCCGGCGGCTGAAAAGCTAGAGCGGACTAGGGCACATTATGGCCCGCTACGACTCGCTGCTCGACGCGGTGGGGGACACCCCGCTCGTGGGGCTGCCCCGCCTCTCACCCTCATCCGACGTGCGGCTGTGGGCCAAGCTGGAGGACCGCAACCCCACCGGCTCGGTGAAGGACCGCCCGGCGTTGGCGATGATCGAGGACGCCGAGCGAACCGGCCGGCTCACCAAGGGCTGCACCGTCCTGGAGCCGACCTCGGGCAATACTGGGATCTCGCTGGCGATGGCGGCGAAACTCAAGGGCTACCGGCTGATCTGCGTGATGCCGGAGAACACCTCGATCGAGCGGCGCCAGCTCCTCGAGGCATACGGCGCGGAGATCATCTTTTCCCCGGCGGCGGGTGGCTCCAACCAGGCAGTGGCGCGGGCCAAAGAGCTGGCTGCGGCGCACCCCGACTGGGTCATGCTCTATCAGTACGGCAACCCGGCCAACCCCGCGGCGCATTACCGCACGACCGGCCCGGAGATCTTGCGCGATTTGCCCTCCGTGACTCATTTCGTCGCCGGGCTGGGTACCACTGGCACCCTGGTCGGGGTGGGGCGTTACTTGCGGGAGCACAAGCCCGATGTGCAGATCATCGCTGCGGAACCGCGTTACGGGGAGCTGGTCTACGGCCTGCGCAACCTCGACGAGGGATTCGTGCCCGAGCTTTACGACCCGGAGGTGCTCACCAGCCGGTTCTCCGTCGGCTCCTTCGACGCGTTGCGCCGTACCCGCGAGCTGCTGGAAATGGAGGGCATCTTCGCTGGCATCTCCACCGGCGGGATCCTGCACGCCGCGCTGGCCGTCGCCGAGAAGGCTGCCGGCACCGGGGAGCTGGCCGACATCGTCATCGTCGTCTGCGACGCCGGCTGGAAATACCTCTCGACCGGCGCCTACTCAGGCGACCTCACCGAAGCAGCCGCCCGCCTAGACGGCCAACTGTGGGCGTAGCCCCCGTGACCGGTCCCGACGCCCCCATCGGCGTCTTCGACTCCGGCGTCCAATCTGAGTGGAGGGGTGAGATGCAGCTAACGGTGCTCGGCTGCTCCGGCAGTGTCCCCGCGCCGGAGTCCCCCGCATCTGGTTATCTGGTCCGCGCCGAGCAGACCAGCGTGGTGCTCGATCTAGGCAACGGGACCTTCGGAGCGCTGCAGCGCTACCTCGACCCGTTCACCCTCGACGGTCTGGTCCTGTCCCACCTGCACCCGGATCACTGCGCCGATGTCTCGGCGTTGACCGTCTACCGCCGCTACCACCCACACCCACCACCGTGTGCGGTGTTGCCGTTGTACGGGCCGCCGGACGCCGCCGAGCGTCTGGCGGCCGCTTACGCGCCCAACGCCGAGGAGCGCAAGCTCACTGACCTGTCCGATGTCTACGATTTCCGGTCCTACCGCGAGCCGGCCCGGATCGGCCCGTTCGAGGTGCGCGCCACACGCGTTGAGCACCCCTGCGAGGCCTACGCGCTGCGGATCAGCCACGCGGGGCGGGCGCTGGTCTACTCCGGAGACACCGGCCCGTGCCCGCAGCTCGCTGAGCTGGCCACCGGTGCGGACGTCCTGCTCGCCGAGGCGTCCTGGCCGGACCGGCCGAACAACCCGCTTGGGTTACACCTGTCCGGCAGGCAAGCCGGCGAGGCCGCCGCCACGGCGGGGGTCGGCCGGCTGCTGATCACTCACGTGCCGCCGTGGACCGATGCCGAGCAGGTGCTCACCGAGGCCAAGGCCGCCTTTGCCGGGCCCACCGAGCTGGTCCGCCCCGGCGCCCGCTACGAGATCTGACCGCGCGGATCTCTGGACTGCTCGGGGAGTGGGTAGGCTGGCGCGGTGCTCAGAGCGGACGGCAGGACCGACGAGGCGCTCCGAGAGGTGCGCATCACCCGCGGCTACCAGCAGTGGCCCGCCGGCTCGGTGCTGATTGAGTGCGGCCGCACCCGGGTGCTCTGCGCGGCCAGCGTGGTCGAGGGCGTGCCGCGCTGGCGCAAGGGTTCCGGGCAGGGCTGGCTCACCGCAGAGTACGCGATGCTGCCGTCCTCGACACACACCCGCAGCGACCGGGAGTCGGTCAAGGGCCGGCTGGGGGGCCGCACGCACGAGATCAGCCGGATGATCGGACGCGCCTTGCGCTCGTGCATCGACCTCGCCGCGCTGGGGGAGAACACCATCTCGTTGGACTGCGACGTCATCCAGGCCGACGGCGGCACCCGCACCGCGGCGATCACCGGCAGTTACGTGGCGTTGGCCGACGCGGTGACCTGGTTGCGAGCGGCTGGTCGGCTGCGCCGTCCAGCGCCGCTGTCCTGTTCCATCACTGCGGTGAGCGTCGGGGTGGTGGATGGCCGGGTGCGGTTGGATCTGCCCTACGAGGAGGACTCCCGCGCCGAGGTCGACATGAATGTGGTGGCCACTGATGCCGGCGCGCTGGTGGAGCTGCAGGGCAACGGGGAGGGCGCCACCTTCGCCAGGTCCACCCTGGACCAGATGCTGGACCTGGCGCTCAAAGGCTGCCAGGAGCTGGCGGCTCTCCAAACCACCGCGCTGACCCAGCCCTACCCCGGCGAATTGCCCCGATCGTGAGTCCGGTTCGGTTGCTGCTGGCGACGCGGAACCCGGGGAAACTCGTCGAGCTGCGGCGGATCCTGGTGTCGTCGGACCTGCGCGGGGCTCAGGTACTGGGTCTTGACGACGTGTCGCCGTTCCCGGAGGTCCCGGAGACCGCCGCCAGCTTTGAGGGCAACGCGCTGGCCAAGGCCCGAGCTGCGGTGGCGGCTACTGGCCTGGCCACGGTCGCCGACGACTCAGGCCTGGAAGTGGATGCGCTGGGTGGCATGCCCGGGGTGCTCTCGGCCAGGTGGGCCGGCCACCACGGCGACGATGCCGCGAACCTGCAACTGGTGCTCGATCAGCTGACGGACATCCCCGAAGATCGTCGCGGCGCGGCGTTCGTGTGCACTGCGGCGCTGATCGTGCCGTCGGAGGCCCAGACTTTAGGGGCTTTAGCGACGCAGACCGTGGTGCGCGGGTACTGGCGCGGCACCCTGGCCCGGGCAGCTCGCGGCAGCAACGGCTTCGGCTACGACCCGATCTTCATCCCGGACGGCGATGGGCGCACCTCCGCCGAGCTGGACCCGACCGAGAAGGATGCCGTGTCGCACCGAGGCCGGGCACTGCGCGCATTGCTTCCCGCGCTGCGCGAATGGTTGCCTGGCGCAAGAGGCCCACTTCGTGATCCGATTAACGGGTGAACAACGACGTTTCCCAACCCAGTGCTAAGGCCAACCTGCCCTGGCTTGATGACTTGCCGATCGGTATGGACGCCGTCCAGCTGGGGCAGGGCGTCGAGTTGCACCCGCAGTGTCAACCGCTGGCGCCACTGGTGGGTGTGTGGCGCGGCGAGGGTCTGGCCCAGTACCCATCGCTGCTTGGCGAGTTTCGCTACGGTCAGCAGATCACCTTCGCCCACGACGGCAGGCCGTTTGTGGTCTACGAGGCGCGGGCGTGGCTGCTGAGCGGATCCGGGGCGGTGCTGCGCCCAGCGGCCCGGGAGGTCGGGTGGTGGCGGATGGACGAGGACGAGACCATCGAGGTGGTCCTCGCGCACATGTTCGGCATCTGCGAGATCTACTACGGTGGGCGCACCGGCGAGACGGCGTGGGAGCTTGAGTCCGACACCATCACCCGGACCGATACGGCCCGCGAGACGACTGCGGCGGCCCGGCTGTACGGCATCCTCGAGAACGGTGACCTGGCCTACGCTGAGGAGCGGGCCCTGCGCGGCCTGCCCCTGCAGCCGCACCTCTCGGCGCAACTCACCCGCATCGCAGGCTAGCCCGCAGGCGTGTGGCGGATCTGCAACGCATCATGGCACTCGTGGGAGACTCTGGGTCATGACCGTTGCCGTGCCGGACGCCCTCGTCGCCGAGATCGTCGCGGTGCTGCGCACCGCCGGGGCCCGATTCGGGCTGCTGCACGGTAGCCGGGTGGCTGGTTCGCTGCGGGAGGACTCCGATGTCGACGTCGCGGCCTGGTGGCCGTCGCACCCGCCGCCGACCTTCGAAGTGCTTCTCCCGCCGGGGGTTGATCTGGTGGTGCTCAACGGCGCCCCTCTTGAGCTGGCCGGCCGGATCGCCCTGGATGGCCGCGTCATCTTCGATGACGACCCCCCGGCACGGGTCCGCTGGACCGCCACCATGCGCAAGATCTACGCCGACGAGCAGCCGCGGCTGCGGCGCAGCCACCACGAGTTCGTCGAGGCGCTCCGACGTGGTCGATGAGGTCCGGGTCCTCCGGCTGCTCCGGTCGATCAGCGACGATCTCACGGTGCTCCGTGCCGAGGCGTCCGCCGACCCTGGCCGGCGAACCGATCCACTGTGGCTGCGCGGCGTGAAGTACACGTTCGTGACCGCGATCGAGGGGAGCGTGGACGTCGCCCAGCATGTGTGCGCGTCGCAGGGGTGGGGGCCGCCGCGGGACAACGGTGATGCGATCCGACTGCTGGGCGCCCACGGAGTGCTGTCCGCCGACCTTGCGGACCGCTTGCGCCGCGTGGTGGGGTTCCGGAATGTGCTCGTGCACGACTACGTCGAGGTTGACGATGGCATTGTGCTTGAACGGCTCGCCAACCTCGCGGACCTGGAGGACTTCGTCGCCGTAGTCGCCACCTGGGTGGTGCCCCCGCGCTCCTGACAGTTGGCGGGTCACACGGTCTCGGGTCTGAAGATCCGCGATCCGGCGGCGTGGTTTGCGCCTCACCACTCACGGTCGAACAGGCCCTGGTCGGCGACGTCATCGACGTCGGCGCGGAACCTCTCGGCGTCGAGGACCGGGGCTTGGCGAATGCGGCCATACTCACCTCCTGCGGGACCGGTGCGGGGTCAGGTCCTGTTTCACCGTAGCTCAGGCCCATCCGCGCTCGGGGTATGCCGAACCCGTCCGCGATGCGTTCCAGGAGCAGGACATTGAGGACCTTGCGGCCTTGGAGGATCGCGCACACCTCCGACTGGGTCTGACCGGTCCGCCCCGCGATTTGGCGTTGACTCATCCCGAGGCGCTTGAGCAGCCGGTAGAACGCGCCGATGTCCCGAGCGGCCAGCGCGGCGCGCACCTCGTCATCGTCGAGGAACTCAGGGGGCAGGGGGTTCACTGGTGATCACCGGTGAACTCGTCAGAGGGCGGGAGTTCCCGGTTTTTGGTGGTGGTGCCGTGGACCACGTCGGCTCCGGCGGGATTGTTGTCCATGCGCACGAGAGTGAATCCCCGATCGAGATAGGACTGGTGTAGTGCGGGGTTGGATTTCCACGCGTCGAGCCGGAGCCAGGATTTGCCCGCTTGCTTGGCGCTCCGCGCGGCCCAGCCAAGCAACGCCGATCCTAGCTCCCCGCCTCGCGCGTGGGCTCGGTCATCAGCGCGCCGGTACTCACGACATACACTCCTGACACCGGCTACGACCCGACTCGCCGCCTGGAACCGGGCACCGCAAAACGCCACGAAGTCCCCGCGCTGGTGACCGGTCACCAGTTCATCAGGACTCACCTGGTGCGCCATCTTGGTTACCGTGTCCACCACTTCGATACTCGGCAGACGCCGTGCCGTGACCACGGCGCGGGCCGACGGCCGCCGCCAGCGAGGACGGTCCGATTCAGCGCGGTGTGTGGCCATGGCCGTGACGGTAGGGCCGTCGCGGGTCAGCCCACATGATGTTGCGCGATGTTGCTCAACTCAGGTTGAGCGCTCTGATAGGAAGGTGGCGCGGACCTCGTTGATTAGCCCCCTGACCTCTTGGCCGTAGACTGCTGATCGTTGGTGCCTGTCGAATTTCTTCTCGAATACTGCTATCTCGCTGCGCTGGGTAATGGTTAACTCGGCGGATGGTGTATCAATGTGCACGGTGTGTCGATCGAAGATCCAGAACCCGAGCGAAGTCCACGTGTGGCGCTGACCCATTGCTGGGACAATCCCGAGGCTAACGCGGTGCAGTGGCATGACCTCCAGTAGCCGGTTTAGCTGATTCGCCATCACGTCAGCATCGCCTACGCGAGTACGCAGGGCTTGTTCCTCCAGTACGACCAGGAAGCGTCTATCACCTGTGTGAAGAACCCGTTGACGCTCCATGCGTGCTGCGACCGCCTCCTCCAAGTCATTGGGGATCTGATTAAACGCGATAAGATGGGCGATGATTGCCGACGCATACTCTGTTGTTTGAAATAATCCCGGTATCAGGCCGGGTTCGTATGCTCGGAAGAGTTTGGTTCGCTCGTAAAGGGGGATTCCTTTCTTCTGGCAGTGTTTCATGCCAGTCTGCAAAGTGCGTCGCCATTCGACATACATGGAATCGATAGTGCGTACCGTCGCGATGAGATCAGGAAGTTGATTCCCTGCTTCGCAGGCGTGGCACCATGCCCGGATATCGTTCTCCGACGGGTTCTGCGCGCCGTGCTCCAACTTGCTGACCTTCGTGAAGTGCCAGCCGCAGAGACTAGCAAGGGCCCGCCCTGTGAGATTGGCGTCTTGGCGGATCTCTCGAAGGCGGGTGCCTAACGCTTCACGTGCTCGTTTGGTAGGGGTGGACATAGTCAGGAAGGCCTGTATTTGTTATGTGGAATTGCGATCGACCATACGGCTTCGAATGCCTCCTGGCAGAGTCCGACGACAGCCGGATCAGTCGTGAGTTGCCGTTCGAGCACGTCGCTTTCTCCGGTAAAGACGGTGAAGACCACAGTTGAGTCATCGAAGAGCCAGAAATCATTTCCGGGCAGTGCAATAGGCGAGGCTAATCTGCGAGGCAACCACTTGATCTGCTCTCCAGCTTCGACGCTGTGTCCTGCACCCGCCCACGCATAACGAATGTAGTCGGTCACGGGCTCGGAGATGATTCGCACCCTCCTGAATACCTTTCCGGCTTCGGCGGCTTCCCGAATCAGTGTCATCCATGGCTGTCTGTCTTTGGTTTCGGCTTCGTGATCTCTGTATCCTTTTTCAAGGAACCGAGCGAACCGCTCTCTCTCATCCTCAACCGCATATACATCCCGCATCTCTAGATGCACTGCTTCATGCTCAAATGTGGTGAAGAACGTGTCTCGTTCTTCGCTCGAGATTATTTTCAAGGCCTATCCCTCGCTGAGGAGTGCTTCGATGGCTGCCTTGTCTACTTCTACCACATCTTCGTGGTCAGGGATCTTCATCTTTGCGAGCGCCTCAGGATCGGTTACCCGCTTTCCTTGGGTGATCAGGTTGCCGTTCTCCTTGACGTGAACGATCGGAGGAGCCCAGCTCGTCACGATTCCGCTGAGTCCATCCTTCGTTAGATGAGTCATCAGGCGAGCGTAGACTTCCACGACCGTCTCACTCTCCGGTATGTCCAGTTTGGTCAAGATCTCCGAGTCGGTGACCTTCCATCCCTGGATGAGATACGTGTAGCGCTCTGTTGCGTACAGAGTTGGAGATTCGCGATACTCTGACTCCTTGCCCAGAAACCGTATTTTCATGACGCCCTCTCTCGTAGTGAGCCGTTCCACCTTAGGTATAGGGGGCCTTGAGTTCAAACGGTGGGAGCGACATCCGGCTTGACCTGGGGTGAGGGCTCGTAAGCTGGCCCAGAAGCCGCCGAGCTGGAACAGCTTGAGCGCATCGTTAGGGTGCCCGTCGCGGACCAGCGTCGCCCCGGCGTGCCAGGCGGCGTTAGCGATCGTGTAGGTGTCCCCAGCCTGGTGGGCCAGTGACAGGCCATGGGTGAAGTAGGCGGTCCCATCCAGCCCGGAATCATGGAAGCACCAGCCCGCCTCGGTGTGCAGCTCGGCCAGCTGGGCCTTGACCTCCTCCGTCCCGGGCACCCCCATCCACCGCGTGTACCGCGCACCGCAGCGGCGAACTGATCAGCCTGTCCACCGCAATACCCCGCCAGCCCGACCAACTTCTCAGTGACCGTTCGTCACTCACTCCCCCCACATGTGATCAATGAGCCAACCCGTCGTCATCGAAGCTAGATTCGGGTCGCGATGACCTTTCGGGCGATTCGGGCGATTTCTCGGGTTTCGGTGCTGGGTCGGGCTTCCAGGGCGGTGGCCAGTGGGATGAGCCGTTCCTGTCGTGCGGCGATGGATTGTGAGGTGCTCACCCCGGCGATGGCCTGGCGGGCCAGGATCAGGCTCTGGGGTTCCCCGGCGCGGACGTGCACCTCGGCGAGGAGCAGTTGGGTCAATGCGCGGCCCCGGCGGTGGCTCTCCCCGTAGGTGCGCACCGCGCGGGTGGCGAACTGCTCGGCGGCGTCGAGCCGACCCAGGTCCACCTGAATCCCTCCGGCCGCCAGATCGGCGCCCGCGCGCTCGAACGCGTCGCGGGCCTCCCACCCGTCGTTCGCCTCAGCAAGGTGGCGAGTGGCCTCATCGGTGCCACCCATCACGGCATAGGCGGTCGCGGAACCCCGAGCCAGCCGAGCGGTGAGGGTCGGTCGTCGGGGGTCGTCGGGAGGCGGGGTCGCGGGGGTGGGCTTGCCGAACCACAACCCCTTGAGCCGGAGCTGCCCGAGAGTGAACAGCTTGAGCGCATCATTAGGGTGCCCGCTGCGGACCAGTGTCACCCCGGCGTTCCACGCGGCGTTGGCGAATCCGTAGGTGTCCCCGGCATGGTGGGCCAGCTCCATGCCACGGGTGAAGTAGCCGGCCCCGTCCAGCCCGGAATCATAACTGGCCCACCCCGCCTCGGTGTGCAGCTCGGCCAGCGCGGCGGCCAGGTGAACTTTGACCTCATCCGTCCCGGGCACGTCCATCCATCGCGTGTACCGCGCCACCGCGGCGGCGAACTGGTCGGCCTGCCCCCCGCAATACCGCGTCAACGCGCGCAGCTGCTCGGTGACCGTTCGCACGGCGTGCACGTGGGCCAGGAACAGCCGGGAGGGCAACGGGTCATTGGTGGGCCTGGGCAGGCGGAGTCTGATCGGCTCACCCCGCACGCTCAGGTACGGCTGGCTCATGGCTGCCGCGATGAGGACGCGGCGTTTCATCGCCTCACTCACCTCCTGCGGGACCGGTGCGGGGTCAGGTCCTGTTTCACCGTAGCTCAGGCCCATCCGCGCTCGGGGTATGCCGAACCCGTCCGCGATGCGTTCCAGGAGCAGGACATTGAGGACCTTGCGGCCTTGGAGGATCGCGCACACCTCCGACTGGGTCTGACCGGTCCGCCCCGCGATTTGGCGTTGACTCATCCCGAGGCGCTTGAGCAGCCGGTAGAACGCGCCGATGTCCCGAGCGGCCAGCGCGGCGCGCACCTCGTCATCGTCGAGGAACTCAGGGGGCAGGGGGTTCACTGGTGATCACCGGTGAACTCGTCAGAGGGCGGGAGTTCCCGGTTTTTGGTGGTGGTGCCGTGGACCACGTCGGCTCCGGCGGGATTGTTGTCCATGCGCACGAGAGTGAATCCCCGATCGAGATAGGACTGGTGTAGCGCGGGGTTGGATTTCCACGCGTCGAGCCGGAGCCAGGATTTGCCCGCTTGCTTGGCGCTCCGCGCGGCCCAGCCAAGCAACGCCGATCCTAGCTCCCCGCCCCGCGCGTGGGCTTCAACAACCATGAGGTGAACGTACCGCGCGTCATCGGGGTCGTCCGAAAGATCCCACTAGGGGCTGCCCGTGCAGCTGCGCTGTGCCGCCGCCTGTCAGCGGGGTCAGCTTGCGCCGATGGCTCCAGGGACGGGATGTTCGAGCTACCGGCACGAAGAGTGCATTGTCGTCTCTGGCTTGCGCTCAGGTAGCTCGCTGGCAAGGGGGCTGATATGGCAGATCGGGTAGGTATTGGTCCCATTCGCTCTTGGTGATAGCGGGGGTGATGCTACAGATCCGATCGGCGACACGCTCGACGTCGGTTTCCCACAGCCGAGCGGTGTGATCAGCGCTGGCGGTGGCCAGAATGTGCCCGTCGGGACTGAAGGCCACCGACTCAATGGTGTCGGTGTGGCCGGTGAGGGTGCTCAGGGGTGTGGGTTGGTGGGGGTCGTGGACATCCCACAAGCGCGCGGTGTGGTCGGCGCTGGCGGTGGCCAGGGTGTGCCCATCCGGGCTGAAGGCCACCGAGTGAACGGTGTCGGTGTGGCCGGTGAGGGTCCTCAGGGGCGTGGGCTGCCGAGGGTCGTGGACATCCCACAGCCGCGCGGTGTTATCGGCGCTGGCGGTGGCCAGGGTGTGCCCATCGGGGCTAAACGCCACCGACAAGACCCAGTTGAGGTGGCCGGTGAGGGTCCTCAGGGGCGTGGGTTGGTGGGGGTCGTGGACATCCCACAAGCGCACGGTGTGGTCGACGCTGGCGGTAGCCAGGGTGTGCCCGTCGGGACTAAACGTCACCGACTCGACGACCTCGGTGTGGCCGGTGAGGGTGCCCAGTGCCGTGGGCTGGCGAGGGTCGCGGACATCCCACAACCGCACGGTGTGGTCGATGGTTGCGGTGGCCAGGGTGTGCCCATCGGGACTGAAGGCCACCGAGAAGACGGTGCTGGTGTGACTGGTGAGGGTGCCCAGTGGCGCGGGCTGACGGGGGTCGCGGATATCCCACAACCGTGCGGTGCCATCAGTACTGCCGGTGGCCAGGGTGTGCCCATCCGGGCTGAAGGCCACCGACAAGACCCAGTTGGTGTGGCCGGTGAGGGTGCTCAGGGGTGTGGGATGGTCGGGGTCGCGGACATCCCACAACCGCGCGGTGTCATCGAGGCTGGCTGTGGCCAGGGTGCGCCCATCGGGACTGAAGGCCACCGAGTGGACGATGCTGGTATGGCCGGCCACGATTGGTCCAGGAAGGTTCCACAGCCGCGCGGTGTGATCAGCGCTGGCGGTAGCTAGTGTGTGCCCGTCGGGACTGAAGGCCACCGAGTAGACCCAGTTGGTGTGGCCGGTGAGGGTGCTCAGGGGCGTGGGATGGTCGGGGTCGCGGACATCCCACAACCGCGCGGTGTCATCGAGGCTGGCAGTGGCTAGTGTGTGCCCGTCGGGACTGAAGGCCACCGACAAGACCTGGTTGGTGTGGCTAGTGAGGGTGCTCAGGGTCGTGGGGTGGTGGGGGTCGTGGATATCCCACAGTCGAGCGGTGTGGTCGGCGCTGGCGGTGGCCAGGATGTGCCCGTCGGGACTGAAGGCTACCGAGTGGACGGTGCTGGTGTGGCCAGTGAGGGTGCTCAGGGGTGTGGGTTGGTGGGGGTCGTGGACATCCCACAACCGGACGGTGTAGTCGGCGCTGGCGGTGGCAAGGGTGTGCCCATCGGGACTGAAGGCCACCGACTCAATGGTGTCGGTGTGGCCGGTGAGGGTGCTCAGGGGTGTGGGTTGGTGGGGGTCGTGGACATCCCACAACCGGACGGTGTGATCGGTACTGGCGGTGGCAAGGGTGTGCCCATCGGGACTGAAGGCCACCGACTCAATGGTGTCGGTGTGGCCGGTGAGGGTGCTCAGGGGTGTGGGTTGGTGGGGGTCGTGGACATCCCACAACCGCGCGGTGTGATCGGTGCTGGCGGTGGCTAGTGTGTGCCCGTCGGGACTGAAGGCCACCGACAAGACCTGGTTGGTGAGGGTGCTCAGGGTCGTGGGGTGGTGTTGGTCGTGGACATCCCACAACCGCGCGGTGCCATCGAGGCTAGCAGTGGCCAGGATGCGCCCGTCGGGACTGAACGCCACCGAGTAGACAGTGTCGGTGTGGCCGGTCAGTCGGGTGGCGTAGGGGGTGGCGAGGGTGCTGAGCAGGCTGCCGCGAGCTTCCTTGGTGGGGGCAAGCCGGTAGGCGGCCAGGGCGAGTTGGGCGGCCAGACCGGGGTTGGTGGTGCGGAGTTCCAGTGCCTGTCCGGCGACTTGCCGGGACACCGCGACATCCCGTTGACGCTCTGCGGCGCGCCCTTGGATCATGGCGATCCCTGCCGCGACCACAGCAAGCACAAGCAGCACCGACAACACGGTGAGAGCGCGACCTCGCCGGAGACGGTCCCGGCGAATGCTAGCGCGCAGGAAAGTGTGGGCCGTCGGGCTGAGATCGACTCGATCAGTGACCAGATCCTGGGCTTGAACACGGGCGCCAGTATCGGCAACCGCAGCGGCCAGTTGGCTGCGTTCCCACAACCGAGCCGGTGAGCGTCCACCGTCGTTCCATTCGGTGGCGGCTTGCTCGACTGCGCGGCAGGCTCGCAGTGCTGACTTGTTCTTCTCGATTGCCTGGGCCAGTGGAGGCCAGGCGGACAAAATCTTCTCGTGGGCGACCCCGACGACCACGCTGCCATTGTCGTTGTCGGTGGTGAGCAGCCTCCGCTCGATGAAGACGTCCAGTTCTCGGTTCACCGGCTCAGGCAGCTCAGCACGAGGGACCCGCCAGCGGGTGGGCCGACCCTGTTCATCGACCGTGACCAGCCGCAACAACCCGGCGATGACCTCTTCCTGGCGTCGTCCGGTGGCCGTGGTCGCGTGGGTCAGGGCGGTATCGGCCTGGCGGGTCAGGGCACCCTGGACTCCGCCGAGCTGGTCGTAGCGTGCAGTGGACAGCTGGCCGCCGCAGCCGACGCCGTCGGCGAGCTGGGAGAGGGTGAACGCCAGTAGTGGCAGTGCCTCACCGCTGTCGGTGTCGGCGACCAACCGCGCCACCAGGTCGTCGTCGACGGCGATCCCGGCCAGCCGGGACGGCTCTTGGATCACGGCCTGGAGTGCCTCGCGGTGCAGTGGCCGCAGCGGGTAAGGACGAGTCGGCAGCACCGCCAGGTCGGTATCGGCTAGTAGCTGGTCCAGGAATTCTGACCGCAGGGTGGCGACCACCTGCACCGGACCACCCAGAGCCGGGTGCAGCAGCTGTGCGAAGCGGGCCCGTTGCGGAGAGGGTGTTTGGGTGAGCAGCTCCTCGAACTGATCCACCACCATGAGCAGCCGCTGCGCTTGAGCAGCCGGTAGCAGCTCATCGGCCAGCGCTGTCAGGCCACCGTCATCGAGGCGATGCAGCACGTCTGCCACTGTCCAGTCCCGGCCGAGCTGCTGTGCCGTGGCGACCAGTTGCCTGGCTAACGCGGCCACCGGGTCGGTGCTGGGCAGGATCGGGGGCAACGTGCACCAGCCTGGCTCCTCGGCCATCACATGCAGGAGCCCGGCCCGGACCAGCGACGACTTGCCGCATCCTGATGGGCCCAGCACCAGCACCACCGCTTTCTCGGCGCGCTCGACGGGCGATCGCAACAGACCGGCCAGTTTTTCCACTTCGTCATGGCGGCCGAAGAACACCCGATGATCCTCGACCTCGAACGCGCGCAGTCCCGGAAACGGTGACCGGTCATCCGCCCATCCCAGCCCTCCGGCGGCATCGATCCGGCGCAGTGCCTCCACCAGGGCTGCCCGAGCCTTGGCGGGATCTTCGGTGAGGTCGGCGTAATGCGTAGCCTTCACCAGCGGGTGATCCACCCCTGGCTCGGCCCGTACCGGCAACAGCCGACTGCCCCGTGCCTGGGCGTAACCGACCTCGTAGTGACACCACTCCGAGGTGCGGAAAGCCGAGGTGACCACGCAGACCACCGCGTCGGCCCAGCGCAGCCGCTCGTTGACTCGCTGCTGCCAGTCCTCGCCCACCTCGATGCCATCGCGCAGATCCTGGTCCAGGAACACTTCGTGACCCTCAGCAACCAGCCACCGCTGAACCTCCTCGGTGGGGCTTTGATCTTTGCTGGAGTGGCTGATGAATACCTTGAGCACCGCACCTCCCCACGCCCAGCGGGCCACTGACGGCAGGCGGGCAACACCGCTACCTATCCGCCGGCTCTTCAGCGGAACGAAACCCTACCGTGCTGGTGCTCGGCAGATGGCTGGTGATCACGTACCGTCGAGATCGACGCGGTCGCAGGCGCGGCGTTGGCCCACGTCGGGAGGTTCACCATGGCGAGGATTCTGATTCTGACCGGAGATGCCGCGGAGTCGCTGGAGGTCTTGTACCCCTACCAGCGGCTGCGTGAGGAGGGTTACGAGGTCCATATCGCGGCGCCCACCCGGAAGAAACTGCAGTTCGTGGTGCACGACTTCGTGGCGGGTTTTGACACTTACACCGAGAAGCCTGGTTACACCTGGGACGCTGACCTCGCGTTCGCTGACGTCGATCCCGCCGATTATGTCGCTCTCGTGGTTCCGGGTGGGCGGGCGCCGGAGTACATCCGTAATGACGTTGACTGCGCACGCATCGTCAAACACTTCTTCGCCACCGACAAGCCGGTGGCGCAGCTGTGCCACGCGGCGTTGGTACTCACTGCGGCCGGGGTCCTCGCCGGCCGGCGAACGGCGGCCTACCCGGCGCTGGAACCGGACGTGAGGGCGGCTGGTGCGGAGTTTGTGAATGGTGCCGCGGTCGTGGACGGTGTGATGGTTTCCGCGCGGGCCTGGCCCGACCACCCGGAGTGGATGCGCGAGTTCATCCAGATCCTGCGCGCCAAGTCACCCTCAACCTGATTGGCTGGGCCTGAGTTCAGGTGGGTCTGATTCTTCTCGAGCAGTTCCCACACGGTCGGGCGAGTGGGCGCTGGTATGAGGTGGACCGCCTCGCGTTGTAGCGGCAGACTGTCACCAGGCTCGGTGGGCGCCTCGGCGCGCCAGGACCGCCACGCCGGCTCGGTGTGGTCGGGGTCAGTGAGCAGGTCGCCGGTAAAGATCGCGTCGCGGGTGGCGTGCCGCAGCCGCCCGACCTGCGGCAGGGTCAAGCGCAGCGGGCCCGGGGCGGTGGGGGTGATGGTGATCCCGACCGGCGCGAGCGGATCAGCAACCGGGCCCGGCGGCCGTCGAGGTCCCGACAGGGCACCGTCCAGCCGTCCGGGTCGCGCTGCCAGCCCAACCGGGCCAGCAACCGGATCAACGGCGTGCCGCGGTGGTGCCGCCCGGTCATGTGATTACCACCTTCGTTGGTGGACGGTGGCCCCAGCCGATACGGGTCAGACCGGGGCCACCGTCGTCCTGGTGCGTTACCGCAGCGCTCAACCGGGGGTAAGGGGAGCGCTCCATCAGGAGTCAATAGGCTTGCATCTTTCTTGCTTACGATCCAACAGTAACACGAGAGATATTTGACAGCAACTTTCACGTCTTCTAGCCTCCCATCGGGTGACCGTGACAGGAAGGATCCCCGTGGCCCAGCGCAAGACGGTCCGGTCTCGCCGACTGGGCAAGCAGGTCCGGCGGCTCCGTGACGATGCCCAGCTCACCCAAGAGAAGCTGGTTGAGCTGATGAACACCGGCCAGCCCAAGCCGCGCCGGATTTCCGCCGCGCACCTGTCCCGGGTGGAGTCCGGCATCGCCCGGATCACCTCCGAGCACCTGGACCGGATCAGTACGGTGCTCGACGTTGGCACCGAGCTGGCGCAGAAGCTCGATGAGCTACGCCGCCGGGCCGACGAGCGAGGCTGGTGGCAGGAGTACTCGGACATCGTCGAAGAGGCCATCGAGATGCTGGTCGAGATCGGTGAGGACGCCGCCACCGCGCGCAGCTACGACATCGCGTTCGTGCAGGGGTTGCTGCAGACCCGGGCCTACGCCGAGGCGGTGATCGAAAACGCCCGGGCCTTCGTCCCACCGATCAATGTCGACCGGCTGGCCGAGCTGCGGATGCGGCGCCAGCGGCGGCTCGGCGAGCAGGGTTTTCAGGGCTTGACCGCTGTGATGACCGAAGGCGGCATCCGTACCATGGTGGGCAGCCGAGATGTCATGCGTGACCAGCTACGACACTTGATCGAGGTTAGCCAGGAGTACCCGGTGACGATCCACATCCTGCCCTTCAGCATGGGAGCGTTGTCCGGCTCGGACAACTTCGTGATCTTCGAGTTCCCGGATGACCTCGACGGCGACGTGGTGTATGTGGACAGCAGCACGGCGCAGCGCATCCACGACGAGCGCGACATCGTTCGGCAGTGCACGTACACCTTCCACGCGGCTCTGGCCCAGGCTCTGCCCGTCCGCGAGTCACAGGACCTGATCCGCACAGTCATGGAGGAGCTGTGACCCAGTGACCCACACACCCAACCCCTACCCCTTGCTCGATGACCCACGCTACGACGCCGTGGTCAACGGGCGGTATGTGAAATCAACCTTCAGCAGTGGCAACGGTGGCTGCCTGTCGTTCACCGTGGCCGATGGCCTGATCGGCTTCCAGGACGACAAGCTCCCCCCGGCCGAGCGAACGGCCCGCACCCTCATCTTCACCCAGCACGAGATGGCCGCCTTCATCGTCGGCGCTAAGAACGGAGACTTCGACCACCTACTCGACTAACCTCCCCTAGTTCGCACCCGGAGCCCCCGCGCCCGTTACGGGGATCTGACAACGTGATGGTCAGCATTCAGCAGCCCGTGGTCTTGAACGTGGGATGCCTCCTAGCCTCCATCACAAAGCCGAGCTGCAACCCGAGGTGAGAGATTGGCGTCAACGAGGAACCTCATGCTGGCCGAGCGAGCGGAAGCTCACGCTCCTGAACTGCGGCAACGGCGAATTCCAGAGCGGCCAAGATGTCCTGGCGCACTAGGTACGGGTAATCGTCGAGAATCTGCTCGAACGTACGTCCGGCGGCCAATTGGCCGAGGACGGCGGCAACCGTGACGCGAGTGTCGCGGATACAGGGCAGTCCACCCATCCGACCCGGAGTGATGCTGATCCGCTCGTACGCCACAGTGCGATGGTACTCGTCAGGATCACCGACCAGGCGATCACAGGGTAGCCGCGAAGTCATCCTGCGGCCGAACCACGGTGCTAGCCGGGCAGGAAGCTCAACCGGATGGTGCGGACCGGGTTGTCGACATTGGTGTCCACCAGGCAGATCGACTGCCAGGTGCCCAGCGCGAGTTGCCCGCCGAGCACCGGGACGCAGGCGTAGGGCGCCAGCAGGGCGGGCAGTACGTGGTGCCTGCCGTGTCCGGGGGAGCCGTGCTGGTGGCGCCACCGGCTGTCGGCGGGCAGCAGCTCACGCAGCGCGGCGAGCAGGTCGGTGTCGCTGCCCGCCCCGGTCTCGATCACGGCGAGCCCTGCGGTGGCATGCGGTACCCACACGTGCAGCAGGCCATCGTGCGCGCCTGCGTGGTGGAGGAAGGCGCGGCATTCGGCCGTGAGGTCATGCACCTGCTCGCGCGAGCCGGTCTGGATGCTGATTTCGCGGCTGTGCACCCCAATACGGTAACCCCTGCCCGAGACCCACTGGTGGCGGTCACCGCCGTGAACTCGCACGGGCATCGTGCGGGCATGGGGGCTGGTACGGCACGTCAGGTAGGTACTGGTCCCAGTCTGCGGGGGTGATGGTCGGGGTCATTCCACAGATCCGAGCGGCAACGCTCTCGGGGTTCGTCTCCCACAGCCGCGCGGTCTTGTCGGCGCTGGCGGTGGCCAGGGTGCGCCCATCGGGGCTGAAGGCCACCGAGAAAACGACATCGGCGAATGCTGTCGCGCAGGAATGCGCGGGCGCTCGCGCTGAGCTCCACGTGGTCAGTGACCAGATCGCGGGCCTGGATGCGGGCGCCGGTATCGGCTACCGCGGCGGCGAGCTGGCCGCGTTCCCACAGCCGGACGGGTCGGCGGCCATCGTCGTCCCATTCGGTGGCGGCCTGCTTGAGCGCGCGGCGGGCCCGCAGCGCCGACACGTTCTCGCTGATCTCCTGGGCCAGCGGGCGCCAGGCGGAAAGAAACGCCTCATGTGCCACGCCGATGACCACCACGTTGCCGGGGCCGTTGTCGGTGCTCAGCAGCCGCCGGGTGACGAAGGCGTCCAGCTCTCGGGTCACCGGCTCCGGCAGCTCTGCGCGAGGGACCCGCCAGCGGGTGGGACGACCCTGCTCGTCCACGGTGACCAACCGCAACAACCCGGCGATGACCTCCTTGCCGTGCCGACCCGTGGCTGCGGTCGCGTCGGCCAGGGCCGCGTCTGCCTGGCGGGCCAGGGCACCCTGGACCCCACCGAGATCGTCGTAACGTGCGGTGGACAGCTCGCCGCCACGGCGGACGCCCTCGGCGAGCTGGGAGAGGGTGAACGCCAGCAGCGGCAACGCCTCTCCACTGTCGGTGTCAGCGACCAATTGGGTCACCAGATCGTCGGCGACGGCGATCCCGGCCAACTGGGCTGGGCCTTCGATCACGGTCCGCAGCGCGTCGCGGCGCAACGGCCGCAGGGTGTGGGTGCGGGTCGGTAACCCGGCCAACTCGGAGTCAACTAGGAGCTGGCCCAGGAACTCTGGTCGTAGGGTGGCGAGCACCTGCACCGGCCCGCCCAGCGCTGGGCGCAGCAGCCGCGCGAACTGGGCTCGTTGCCTGGGTGGCGCCTGGGTGAGCAGCTCTTCGAACTGATCCACTACGACCAGCATCCGGCGTGCCCCGGCGGCCTGCAGCAGCTCATCGGCCAGTCCGGTGAGGCCGTTGTCAGCAAGACCGTGGCGCACCTGCGCCACGGTCTGCCGCGTCGTGGTGGCCAGTTGCCGGACCAACGCGGCCACTGGGTCGTTGCCGGGCAGGATCGGGGGCAGCGTCCACCAGCCCGGCTCCTCGGCCATCACATGCAGCAGCCCGGCCCGGACCAGGGACGACTTGCCGCATCCTGAGGGGCCGACCACCACCAGCACCGCTTGTTCGGCGCGCTCGACGGGTGAGCGCAACAGGCCAGCGAGCTGGTGCACCTCGCCACTGCGGCCGAAGAACACCTGATGATCGTTGACGTCGAACGGGCGCAGCCCCGGAAACGGCGACCGGTCATCCGCCCACCCCAGCCCTCCGGCGGCGTCAACCCGACGCAACGCCTCCACCAGCACCGCGCGCCCAGCGGGGGAGAGGTCAGCGCGATGCGCAGAGCTCAGCAGCGGATGCCTCACCTTCGGCTCGGCCTGCACCGGCAACAACCGACTACCCCGGGCCCGAGCGCACGCCACCTCCTGGACACACCACGTCGAGGCCAGGAAAGCCGAGGTGACTACGCAAACCACCGCGTCGGCCCAGCGCAGCCGCTCATGCAGCCGCTGCTCCCACGCCTCGCCCACCTCAAGGCCATCGCGGGGATGCTGATCCAGGAACACCTCATGGTGCTCGGCAACCAGCCATCGGCGCACTTCAGCGGCCGGCTCTCGATCGACGCTGGCGTGGCTGATGAAGACCTTGGCCACCACACCTCCCATGCCGAGCGGGTCAACCAGCGGCAGCTTCCCGATTGGGGCGGCACCCTACCGGCGAAGTCCGATCTCCCGGTTCGCGCCGTTGGTTGCTTCGGCACGGGTCACCACCCGCACTCTGACCGCGCGGCTACGCCACCGTGCTTTGCCACATCTCCTGAATACCTTGTATTGCGATCAGTTCCTATTAAGACATATCGTCGTCGTGTGACGAGTCTTGATCAGAGTGTGCTGGGTGAGGAACTGATGGTGACCGTGGTTGCGTTGCGGCGTTTGGTGCGTCGGAGGCTGCGGTCAGTGCTGGGTGGGCCGCCGTTGCGGGGTGCTCATGTGGAATTGCTGCAGGTCATCGAGAAGCAGCCGGGTATCGGGATCACCCCGGCAGCGCGTGTCCTGCAGTTGGCGGCCAACACGGTGAGCATGTTGGCCGAGCAGCTCATCGGCCTGGGGATGGTGGTGCGCCAGACCGATCCCGACGATCGTCGCGCCGCGCGGTTGTGGTTGACCGAGGCGGCGACCCAGCGATTGGCGGCGGGGCGTCAGGCCCGCGCTGAGCTGGTCGCGGACGGGCTGGCGGGGCTGCCCGTTGCCGATCGTGAGGCTCTCGCTGGGGCGTTGCCTGCGCTGCGCGCGCTGCTGGTCGCTCTTGAGACGGGACAGGGGCGATGACCGCGCCGCTTGCGGTGCGGGGTACTGGGATCCGACACCGTTACGGTGACATGGTCGCCGTCGACGACATTGACCTCGACGTCGCTGCCGGGACGGTGTTCGGGCTGCTCGGACCGAACGGCGCGGGCAAGACCACCACGATCCGTATGATCACGACACTGCTGCCGGTGCCACCCGGGGCGATCGAGGTCTTCGGGGTGGACCTGGCCCGCCACAAGCTGGCCGTGCGGCGATTGATCGGGTATGTGCCGCAGCAGCTCTCCGCCGACGGCACGCTGACCGGCCGGGAGAACGTGGCGCTGTTCGCGCGGCTGTTCGACGTACCCCGCGCCCGGCGGCGTCGGATCGTGACCGCCGCGCTGAAGTCGGTCAACTTGGCCGAGGTCGCCGACCGCATGGTGGGCACCTACTCCGGCGGCATGATCCGCCGGCTGGAGCTTGCCCAGGCTCTGGTCAATACGCCACGGCTGCTGGTGCTGGACGAGCCGACGATCGGCCTGGACCCGATCGGCCGGGCCAACGTGTGGGATCGGATCGTGGAGGTCCGCGCGAGCACCGGGATGACGGTGCTGGTCACGACCCACTACATGGACGAGGCCGACCAGCACTGCGACCGGATAGCCCTGATGCACCGGGGCCGGATCCGGGCGCTGGGCACCCCGGCCGAGCTCAAGGCTCGAGTCGGCCCGGGCGCCACGCTGGACGATGTGTTCCGGGCTGCCACCGGCGACGAGCTGGTCAGCGATGCCGGCGAAAGGATGCGCGATGTCCGAGCAACTCGCCGTACCGCTCACCGACTGGGGTGAGTCAGCCCCGGTCGGCCTGCCCCGACTGCTGCTCTCCCGGATCGGCACCATGTGCCTGGTCGAAGTGCAGAAGCTGCGTCGCGACCGCACCGAGCTGATCACCCGCGCGATCCAGCCGGCGCTGTGGTTGTTGATCTTCGGTGAGACCTTCACCCGGTTGCGGGCCATCCCGACTGGCAACGTCCCCTATCTCGACTACCTTGCACCCGGGATCCTCGCCCAGTCCGCGCTGTTCGTCGCGATCTTCTACGGCATCCAGGTCATCTGGGAACGCGACGCCGGGATGCTGACCAAGCTGCTGGTGACCCCCACCCCGCGGATCGCGCTGGTCACCGGCAAAGCCTTCGCCGCCGCGGTGCGGGCCCTGGTCCAAGCCCTGATGGTGCTGATGCTCGCGGCGCTGCTCGGCGTGGGGCTGACCACTAACCCCATCAAACTACTGGCGATGGCGGCAGCGGTGATCCTCAGCTCGACCTTCTTCTGTTGCCTGTCGATCACGATCGCCGGGCTGGTGCTCACCCATGACCGGTTGATA
The DNA here is from genome assembly GCA_050699715.1 of Pseudonocardiaceae bacterium. Lineage (GTDB taxonomy): Bacteria > Actinomycetota > Actinomycetes > Mycobacteriales > Pseudonocardiaceae. The sequence continues at coordinate 28,157 of JBOHFR010000025.1, read as the reverse complement.
GGTATCGGACAGGCAATCACCATGCCGCTGTTCTTCGGCTCCAGCGCGTTGTACCCGGTGAACCTCATGCCCGGCTGGCTGAGAGTGCTCAACCATGTCAACCCGCTCGGCTACGAGGTCGACGCGCTGAGAGGGCTGCTCATCGGCACTCCCGCGCAGCTGGGGCTGGACTTCGGCGTGCTGATCTTGGCATCCGTGGTGATGATCAGTATCGCCTCCGCCCTGCTCGGCCGGCTGGCCCGCTGATCGCAGGCACCACCGGTCGAGCAAAAAGATTACATAGAGCTACTTTTTGGCTGCGATAAAGACCCGAGTGGTGGGTCTAGTAAAAGCTATCGTCGTCGTGTGACGAGCCTTGACCAGAGTGTGCTGGGTGAGGAGCTGATGACGACCACGGCCGCGCTGCGGCGGTTGGTGCGTCGGAGGCTGCGGTCGGTGGTGCCCGGGCCGCCGTTGCGGGGTGCGCATGTGGAGCTGCTGCAGGTCATCGAGAAGCAGCCGGGCATCGGGATCGGGCCGGCAGGACGTGCCCTGCACCTGGCGGCCAACTCGGTGAGCACGTTGGTCAACCAGCTCATCGATCTGGGGATGCTGGTGCGCCAGACCGCTCCCGATGACCGTCGCGCGGCGCGGTTGTGGTTGACCGAGGCGGCGACCCAGCGATTGGTGGCGTGGCATCAGGCCCGTGTTGACCTCCTCACGGGTGGCGTGGCGGGGCTTGCCGTCGCTGATCGTCAGGCTCTCGCCCGGGCGTTGCCTGCGCTGCGCGCGCTGCTGGTTGCTCTTGAGGCGGGGCAGGAGCGATAACCGCGGTCCTGTGCGATCACAGTGATAACACAGAGAGTAATGATAATCATCGCAGATTGATCCAAGTGGTCCCCAGATTGTGGCAACGCGGTGGTCCCTCTCGCTTCCCCGCGACAGGCCAAGCGGATCCGCTACCGTGACCGCCCATTGCGGTGTGCGACCACGTGACGAGGGGGTTCGGCCGGGCATGACGGCTTCTGGAGGGTGTGCAGCACCGGACGAGGTTGGGAGAGCCCGGCTGTGGCCCTCGCAATGGTGAGAGTGCTGGAAAACCGGGCCCCCACCACGACAGCTCGGGACTCGGCCACCGTTGCCGGTTGGGGGTTGGTCAGCAGGGCCACGGGGTTGCTGCGGGTGGTAGTGATCGGGGCGGTGCTGGGGCCGACCTATTTCGCTAATGCCTTCCAAGCCGGTTACGTCGTTCTGCACCTGGTGTTCATGTCGATTGCTGGGCCGGTGTTGGCGATGGTGCTGGTTCCCGGCGTGATCCGCACTATCGGTGTCGGCGGTGTGGCGCGGGCCCGAGAGGTGCTGGGTGGGGTGAGTGGGTGGTTACTCGCCGTCTCGGCCGCGGTGGTCGCGCTGCTGGTGATCCTCTCGCCGGTGGTGGCGTGGACGTTGACGTTCGGAATCCCGGATCCCACTGCCCGGGCGCGGGGCTTGTGGCTGTCCACATTGCTAGTTCTGCTCATCGCACCCCAGATCCTGCTGTACGTCATGGCGCACGTGGGTATGGCTGCGCAGCAGGCTCGTGGGCGTTTCGCGTTGGCGGCGGGTGCTCCGGCGGTGGAGAACGTTGTCTTGATTGTGACGGTGGTGTTGGCCGGGTGGTATTACGGGACGGGTCTGGATGTTGGGCGTGTGCCGGTTGCTCTGGTGGTCGTGCTCGGGGTGGGCAGCACGGTGGCGGTGGCCCTGCATGCGGCGTTGCAGTTGTTGGGCACCGCGCGGGTGGGTTTGTTGGCGTGGCCGTCGATGAGCTGGCGGCATGATCCTGAGGTTCGTGCGGTCAGTCGTCGGTTGGTGCGTTCGGTCGGGGTGGCGGCGTGGCCGGCGGCGGCGATGTATATGTTGCTCGCGCTGGCTGGTTCGGTGCCCGGTGGTGTCTTCGTCGTGCAGCTGTCGTACTTGGTGTTCCATTTGCTGTCCTACGTTAGTGCTCGGGCGGTGTCGATGGCTGCGTTGCCCGGATTGGCGTATGCCGCTCATCGTGCGGACGGCGTGACGTTCGGCTCGGCGTGGCGCCAAGGTCTCTCCTATGCCGTCATCGCCAGCCTGCCGCTGCTGGTGCTGCTCGGCCTGCTCGCCAAACCCACCGCGAACATCCTGGCCAACGGTGCCCTGCGGCACGCGGCTTTGATTGGGCCTTTGGCTACTTGTTTGGGGGTGGTGGCGGTGGCTCAGTTGGTGGGTGGGGTGCATGATCTTGGTCGTCAGGCGCTGTTCGCGCGGTTGGAGGATCGTGTTCCGCGTCGGGCTAGTGAAGTGGCTTTTGGTGTGGTGCTTATTGCTGCGGTGGGGGCTTTGTTGTTGCCTGCGGATGGGTCGCGGTTGGTGTGGTTGGTGGTGGCGATTTTGGTCAGTGAGTTTGCTGCGGCGGGGACGGTGTTGGTTCGGTTGCGTCGGGCGATGCGGCCCGAGCGGTTCCTCGAACCCCGTGTGCTGGCCGGCGCGTTGGTGGCCACCTTCGCGATGCTGCCAGTAGCCACCGCGATGTGGTGGTTTGTCAAGATCAGTGGTGGTGACCAGCTCCATGGCGGCGACCGGCTCGCCGACGTTGAGCTTCTCGTCTTGGGCGGTGTCGTGGCTCTTGGGGTCTATGTCCTGGCACTGCGTGTCGCGGTGCGCCGGATCGGTGGTGGGTCATGGCCGGGCGGCTAGCGGGTACCCTGGGCGGGCGAGCTGGCTGCCGTTAGGCTTCCAGGCTGATGGCCGATCCCTGCACCTACCGCCCGGCGTCGGGGACGATCCCGGACGCGCCAGGCGTGTACCGCTTCCGCGACGAGCACCGCCGGGTGATCTACGTCGGCAAGGCGAAGAGCCTGCGAAGCCGGCTCAACTCCTACTTTGCCGACCTGTCCGGGTTGCACCCGCGCACCCGGCAGATGGTCACTACGGCGGCTTCGGTGGAGTGGACGGTGGTCAGCACCGAAGTCGAGGCGCTGCAGCTGGAATACAATTGGATCAAGGAATTCGACCCCCGGTTCAACGTCCGGTATCGCGACGACAAGTCCTATCCGGTGCTGGCCGTGACGCTGAACGAGGAGTATCCCCGGCTGCACGTCTATCGCGGGCCCCGCCGGCAGGGAGTCCGGTACTTCGGACCATACGCGCACGCTTGGGCGATCCGGGAGACGCTCGACCTGCTCACCCGGGTGTTTCCGGCCCGGGTGTGCTCGGGGGGGGTATTCAAGCGGCACGGCCAGATGGGCCGGCCCTGCCTGCTGGGTTATATCGATAAGTGCTCGGCACCTTGTATCGGTAACGTCACCGCTGAGGAACATCGCGCTATCGTCAAGGATTTCTGTGATTTCTTGTCCGGCCGGACCGACAAGATGATCCGCCGGCTGGAGCGGGAGATGGAGGCGGCCGCCGCCGAGCTGGAGTTCGAGCGTGCCGCGCGGCTGCGCGACCGCCTGGGGGCGCTGCGCCGGGTGATGGAGAAGCAGGCGGTGGTGCTCGGTGACGGCACTGACGCGGACGTGGTCGCCTTCGCTTGCGATGAGCTCGAGGCGGCGGTACAGGTGTTCCATGTCCGTGGCGGACGGGTCCGTGGCCAGCGCGGCTGGGTGATCGAGAAGGTCGACCAGGTCGATCTGGTCGACCTGGTCGGCCAGTTTTTGACCCAGTTCTACGGTGAGCAGGCCGCGTTGGCCGGGGCGGCTGATGACGCCAACCAGCCGGTGCCCCGGGAGGTGCTGGTCCCTGAGCTACCCGAGGACGCCGACACGCTGACCGAATGGTTGTGCGGGCTACGCGGCGCACGAGTGCAACTACGGGTGCCGCAGCGGGGAGACAAGCGGGCCCTGGCCGACACGGTGGCGCGCAATGCTGCGGAGGCCTTCGCCCAGCACAAGCTGCGTCGGGCGGGCGACCTGACCGCCCGCGCGACGGCGCTGCAGCAGATCCAGGAGCAGCTGGGGCTCGACACTGCCCCGCTGCGCATCGAGTGCGTCGATGTCAGCCACGTGCAGGGCAACGATGTGGTGGCCTCGCTGGTGGTCTTCGAGGACGGGTTGCCGCGCAAATCGGACTACCGGCGTTTCGCGATCCGCGACGCTGCTGGTGAAGGGCACTCCGACGACGTCGCTAGCATCGCCGAGGTGGTCCGTCGGCGCTTCGCCCGTTACCTGAAGGAGACCGAGCCGACCGGCCTGGACCCCGACACGGGGCGTCCCCGCAAGTTCGCCTACCCGCCGAACCTGCTTGTTGTTGACGGCGGCCCGGCGCAGGTGGCTGCGGCGGCCCAGGCGCTGGTCGAGCTCGGCGTCACCGACGTGGCGATCGCCGGGCTGGCCAAGCGGCTGGAGGAGGTCTGGTTACCCGGCGAGACCGACCCGGTGATCTTGCCGCGCACCAGCGAGGGCCTCTACCTGCTGCAGCGGGCGCGGGACGAGGCGCACCGGTTCGCGATCAGCTACCACCGGCAGAAGCGGTCGGCGCGGATGACCAGCTCCGCGTTGGACGACGTCGCCGGGCTCGGGCAGACCCGGCGCACCGCGCTGCTCAAGCACTTCGGCTCGGTACGCCGCATCCGGCAGGCCAGCGTGCCCGAGCTCACCGAGGTACCCGGGGTGGGCCCGAGCACCGCGCGGGCGGTGCTCGCCGCCCTGGGTAGCGCCGGTGCACTGGGCCCCGACATGAACGACGGGGACGAGAGCGACGGAGCTGTGCCGTGACCGAGGTTCAGGGTGGTATCGAGGTCGCCGTGGTCTCCGGGCTATCCGGTGCCGGTCGCAGCACGGCCGCCAAGGTGCTGGAGGACCTAGGCTGGTTCGTGGTCGATAACCTGCCGCCCGAGCTGATCGCCACCATGGTCGAGCTCGGTGCCCGCTCGCGGGGCGTGGTAACCCGGGTCGCGGTGGTCATGGACGTGCGCAGCCGGGCGTTCACCGACGACCTCGCCGCGGTGATCAAGGATCTGGACGCCCGCGGGTACCGGCCCAAGGTGCTGTACCTGGAAGCCACCGACGCGGTGCTGATCCGTCGCTTTGAGCAGGTTCGGCGCAGCCACCCGCTGCAGGCCGATGGCCGGCTGGCCGACGGGATCGCAGCGGAGCGGGCGCTGCTCGCCCCGCTGCGCGAGGAGGCCGACCTGGTGCTGGACACCACCGGGCTATCGGTGCACCAGCTCCGGGCTAAGATCGAACATGCGTTCGGTGGTGAGTCCAGCACCCGCACCCGGATCACCGTGGTGTCTTTTGGCTACAAGTACGGGCTCCCGATGGACTCTGACCTGGTGATCGACGCGCGGTTTTTGCCCAACCCATTCTGGATCCCGGAATTGCGCGAGTCCACCGGTCTGGACGCTGACGTTCGCAATTACGTGCTATCCCAGGAGGGCGCCGAGGAGTTCCTGGACCGCTACCTCGAGCTGCTGCGATTGATCAGCGGTGGTTACCGGCGGGAGGGTAAGCGCTACCTGAGCATCGCGGTGGGGTGCACTGGTGGTAAGCACCGCAGCGTGGTCATCTCCGAGGCACTGGCCGCCCGGCTCGGCAGTGCGGACAATGGGGAGGACGGGATCGACGGGATTACTGTCAAGGTTGTGCACCGGGACGTGGGTCGCGAGTGACCAACGTTCTTAAGGCTGTCGCGCTGGGCGGTGGCCACGGGCTTTATGCCACGTTGCTGGCGTTGCGGGCTATCACCGAGGACGTCACCGCGGTGGTCACAGTGGCCGATGACGGCGGCTCGTCCGGGCGGCTGCGCCGTGAGCTGGGTGTGCTCCCGCCGGGGGACCTGCGGATGGCGCTGACCGCGCTCGCGGCCGACGACGGTGCCGGGGCGCGCTGGCGGCAGCTGTTCGCGCATCGCTTCGGTGGTACCGGCGCGCTGGCAGGGCATGCCGTGGGCAACCTGGTGATGGCGGGGCTGCTGGAGGTACTCGGTGATCCGGTGGCGATGCTGGACGAGGTGGGCGGGCTGCTCGGGGTGACCGGGCGGGTACTGCCGATGACCGCTGAGCCGCTCGATATCGAGGCCGACGTGGCGGGTCTGGACGGTGCTGCGGATCACCCAGATCGGCTCAGCCGGATCCGGGGCCAGGTGGCGGTGGCCACCACGCCGGGGCGGGTGCACCGGGTGTGGTTGCGACCTGAGCGGCCGCAGGCCTGCGCCGAGGCGGTCCGTGCGGTCGGTGCGGCTGATCTCGTGGTGCTCGGGCCGGGCTCGTGGTTCACCAGTGTGCTACCGCACTTGCTGGTCCCCGATCTGGCCACCGCGCTGGCCACCACCGCGGCCCGCCGGATACTGGTGCTCAACCTGGTCCCGCAGCCGGGCGAGACTGCCGGGTTCTCGCCAGAGCAGTACGTGAGCGTGCTGTGTGAGCACGCACCGCCCGGGTTCACCGTGCACGCGGTCCTCGCCGATGTCGATGCTGTTCCAGCACCTGCCCGGTTGCACCGGTGCGCGGCGGCGCTGGGTGGGCACGCGTACCTTGACCGGGTCGCCGCCGCCGGATCCACCGATCGCCACGATCCGGTGGCACTGGCTGCGGCGCTGCGTCGGATACTGGTAGATGAGCCTGGTGACCGGGGCCAAACGTCGCACGGGGAGGAGCAGCGCCAGTGGCCATGACCTCCGCCGTCAAGGACGAGCTGAGCCGGCTGCGGGTGACCAAGACGTGCTGCCGCCGGGCCGAGGTCTCCTCGCTGCTGCGCTTCGCCGGGGGGCTGCACATCATTGCGGGGCGCGTCGTGGTGGAGGCCGAGCTGGACACCGGCTCCACCGCCCGCCGGCTGCGTCGGGAGGTGCACGAGCTGTACGGGCACAGCTCCGACGTGCACTTGATCACAGCCGGTGGCCTGCGGAAAGGCACCTGCTACGTGGTGCGGGTGGTCCGGGACGGGGAAGGGCTGGCCCGCCAGACCGGGCTACTGGATCTGCGGGGTCGCCCGGTGCGCGGGTTGCCCCCCCAAGTCGTCTCGGGCGGTCTCTGCGATGCTGAGGCCTCCTGGCGCGGTGCGTTCCTCGCTCATGGGTCGCTCACCGAGCCGGGCCGCTCGGCCGCGCTGGAGGTGACCTGCCCAGGTCCGGAGGCGGCGCTGGCCCTGGTCGGAGCGGCTCGCCGGCTGGGTATCACGGCCAAGGCCCGCGAGGTCCGGGGGGCTGATCGGGTGGTCATCAGGGACGGGGACGCCATCGGGGCGCTGCTCACCCGGCTCGGCGCACATGACTCGGTGCTGGCCTGGGAAGAACGCCGGGTGCGCCGCGAGGTGCGCGCCACCGCCAATCGGCTGGCCAATTTCGATGACGCCAACCTGCGCCGATCCGCGCGCGCGGCGGTGGCCTCGGCGGCGCGGGTCAGCCGGGCCCTGGAAGTGCTCGGTGCGGGCATTCCGAAGCATCTGCTCACTGCGGGCCGGCTGCGCCTGGAGCACCGGCAGGCCTCGCTGGAGGAGCTGGGTCAGCTCGCCGACCCGCCGTTGACCAAGGACGCGGTAGCGGGCCGGATCCGTCGGCTGCTAGCGATGGCCGACCGCAAGGCCGAGGAGCTCGGGGTGCCGGATACTGAGTCCGCGATCACCTCCGACATGCTGGACGCGTGAGGCCGCGAACACCCCTGCGGCTCCCCCTGCCGGGGGTCCTGCGTTGTCGGTACCGGACGCTAGGGTGACCTTCCAGAGCCAGGCACCTCAGTCGTGGCAGCCGATCTAGGTGTGAAGAGGGAACTGTGTAGTGAAGGAGATGGCATCGTGACCGTTCGGGTAGGGATCAACGGATTTGGCCGCATCGGGCGGAACTTCTGGCGCGCTGTGCAGGCCGGTGGCCACGACATCGAGGTGGTGGCGTTCAACGACCTCGGAGACGTCGCGACCATGGCGCACCTGCTCAAGTACGACAGCGTGCTGGGCCGGTTGAAGCAGGACGTGCACGTCACCGGCGAGGGCATCGTGGTGGGCGGCAAGACCATCAAGGTGCTCGCCGAGCGGGACCCGGGCGCGTTGCCCTGGGGCGCCCTGGGCGTCGATGTGGTGCTGGAGTCGACCGGATTTTTCACCACGGCAACCGACGCCCGAAAGCATGTCGACTCTGGCGGCGCGAAGAAGGTGATTATCTCTGCGCCGGCCAAGGGCGAGGACCTCACCGTGGTGCTCGGGGTCAACGACTCCAGGCTGGACGGTTCCCAGACGGTGATCTCCTGCGCCTCGTGCACCACCAACTGCCTGGGCCCCATGGCCAAAGTGCTCAACGACGCGCTGGGTATCGAGCAGGGCCTGATGACCACGATCCACGCCTACACCCAGGATCAGAACCTGCAGGACGCTCCGCACAAAGACCTGCGCCGGGCCCGAGCTGCCGCGATCAACATCGTGCCGACCTCCACCGGGGCCGCCAAGGCGATCGGGTTGGTGCTGCCGGAGCTCAACGGAAAGCTGGACGGCTTCGCGCTGCGGGTGCCGGTCCCCACTGGATCGATCACCGATCTGTCCGCCTCGGTCTCCCGCCAGACCAGTGTCGAGGAGGTCAACGAGGCCTTCCGGGCCGCCGCCGATGGCCCGCTGAAGGGCATCCTGCGCTACAGCGACGAGCCGATCGTGTCCTCGGACATCATCACCGACCCCGCGTCGTGCATCTTCGACTCCCCGCTGACCAAGGTGATCGGCAACCAAGTCAAGATCGTCGGCTGGTACGACAACGAATGGGGCTACTCCAACCGGCTGGCTGACCTCATTGTCATGGTGGGCTCGCGGCTGTGAGGACGCTCGATGACCTGCTCGCCGATGGTGTGTCGGGTCGGACCGTGCTGATGCGAGCCGACCTCAACGTGCCCCTGGACGGGGCGAGGATCACCGATGACGGCCGGATTCGGGCCGCACTGCCGACTGTGCGGGCGCTGACGGCGGCCGGCGCGCGGGTGGTGGTGAGCTCCCACCTCGGACGTCCGAAGGGAGCACCAGATCCGGCGTACTCGCTAGCGCCGGTCGCCGCCCGGCTCGGTGAGTTGCTGGGTACCCCGGTGGCGGCAGCGACCGACGTTGTCGGCGACTCGGCTCGCGCCGCGGTGGCCGGCTTGGCCGACGGCGCGGTTGCGTTGCTGGAGAACGTCCGCTTTGATCCGAGGGAGACCGCCAAGGACGCCGCCCAGCGCGGCGAGCTGGCTGACCAACTCGCAACGCTGGTGGGACCCGACGGCGCGTTCGTCTCCGACGGGTTCGGCGTGGTGCATCGCGTGCAGGCCTCCGTCGTCGAGGTCGCCCAGCGGCTGCCCAGCTATGCCGGCACCTTGGTGCTCGCCGAGCTGAGCACCCTACGGCGGCTCACCGAGGCGCCGGACCGTCCCTACGCCGTGGTGCTGGGCGGGTCGAAGGTGTCTGACAAGCTCGCCGTGATCGAGGCGCTGTTGCCGAAGGTGGACACCGTGCTCGTCGGCGGCGGGATGTGCTTCACCTTCCTGGCTGCTCAAGGCATTGCGGTTGGTGCCTCGCTGCTGGAACCGGACATGGTTGACGTGTGCGCCCGGCTGCTGAAAGCCTCCGGTGATACCATCCAGTTGCCGCGCGACGTGGTCGTCGCTGACGAGTTCGCAGCGCACGCGAACACCCGCACGGTGGTGGTCGAGGACATTCCGGATGGGTGGATGGGCCTGGACATCGGCCCGGACACGGTGCGCGACTTCGCCGCCGCGCTGGCCGGAGCTGCCACCGTGTTCTGGAACGGTCCCATGGGTGTGTTCGAGCTTGCTCCGTTCGCGGCGGGCACCCGTGGCGTCGCGGAGGCCATCGCTGGGTTGGGCGCGTTCAGTGTCGTCGGTGGTGGCGACTCGGCGGCTGCGGTGCGGCTGCTGGGCCTGCCCGAGGACGGGTTCTCGCACATCTCCACCGGCGGCGGTGCGTCTCTGGAGTTTCTCGAGGGCAAAGCGTTACCCGGCGTCGCGGTGCTGGAGACTTAGCCGATGGCTCGTCAACCGTTGATCGCCGGAAACTGGAAGATGAACTTCCACCACCTTGAGGCCATTGCTGCGGTGCAGAAGCTTGCCTTCGCGCTGCCGGAGAAGTACTTCGCCAAGGTCGAGGTGGCGGTGCTGGTGCCGTTCACCGCGTTGCGCAGCGTGCAGTCCCTCGTCGCGGGGGACAAGCTGCTGATCCGCTACGGCGCGCAGGATCTGTCCCCGAAGGACTCCGGGGCCTATACCGGCGACGTGTCGGGGTCGATGCTGGCCAAGTTGGACTGCAGCTACGTCATTGTCGGGCACTCTGAGCGGCGTGAGCACCACGGCGAGGATGACGGGGTTGTGGGCAGCAAGGTGCGGGCCGCGTTGCGCAATGGGCTGGTCCCGATCTTGTGCGTGGGCGAGGGTCTTGCGATCCGCGAGGCTGGCGGACACCTGGCGCACAGCACTGGGCAACTGCGTGCCGCGCTCAAGGGATTGTCCGCTGAGCAGGTCCGGACCGTCGTGGTGGCGTACGAGCCGATCTGGGCGATCGGTACCGGGCGGGTCGCGACCCCGGCTGATGCGCAGGAGGTCTGTGGCGCGCTGCGGGAGGCGCTGGCGGGCAAGTACGGTGCCGAGGTCGCGCAGGACGTCCGAGTGCTCTACGGTGGGTCAGTCACATCGAGTAATGTCGCCGATCTGGTCGCCGAGCCCGACATCGACGGTGCGCTAGTGGGCGGTGCTAGCCTAGACGCTGACGAGTTCGCGAAGCTCTGCGCGCTGGCTGCGGGTGGCCCCCTACCGTGACGGAAAATCCGTGGCGAGCAGGGTGTGACCAAGAGGCCGGGGACGCCATCGTTTTCTGGACGGAGTAATCTTGCGAGGTAGCTGTCGTCTGACGAGGGTGTGATGAAGCTCTTCCTGCAGATCCTGCTTCTGGTCACCAGTATCGCGCTGATTCTGTTGATCTTGCTGCATCGAAGTCGCGGTGGAGGGCTGTCCAGCTTGTTCGGTGGTGGTGTTCAGTCAAGCCTGTCCGGGTCCAGCGTCGTGGAGAAGAACTTGGACCGGCTGACGCTGTTTGTCAGCTCGGTGTGGGTGATTTCCATCGTGGGGATCGGACTTCTGATCAAGATCGGCTGAGCTGCCCCGGGCGGTTCCGCGAGGTGAGGGCGATCTAATGGCTAGTGGCAACGCGATCCGCGGCACACGGGTCGGAGCGGGTCCCATGGGGGAGTCTGAGCGGGGCGAGACTGCCCCCCGTCGGCGAGTGTCGTACTGGTGCTCGAACGGGCACGAGTCGCAACCTTCGTTTGCGGTCGAGGCCGAGGAACCCGAGGTGTGGGACTGCCCACGGTGTGGTTTCCCGGCCGGGCGCAACGAGCAGGTGCCACCCCACGCACCGCGCAACGAGCCGTACAAGACGCACCTTGCCTACGTGAAGGAGCGCCGTTCCGACGCCGATGGTGAGGCCATCCTCGCGGAGGCACTGACCAGGCTGAAAGAATCCCGCGAGCCCTGACCCTCAGGACTTGAGTGACCTTTCCCGGGTGGCCGGTTCGGGCAAGACGCTCTCCGCGATTTCGCCGGATGTCTCCGCTTCTCTGGTTTTTTCTAGGCGTCTTCTGTCGCGTCCGATGCTCCACATAAGACCAGCAACCCCTATGGCCAGGCAGACCAATCCTATGACAAGCAGGATGGTCGCTAGGGTCAGTGTCTGGATTATTGCGTCCATGTGATTAGCCTCTCGTGCCCTCAGCGCTGGGGTGGCCAGCGCTTGGCTCGCCGGTTAGGGACGTCGCTGACCAGCTTCGCCTCTCCACAGCCCTTGGCGTGCGGCGTAGTGGACTGGACCCCAACAGCTCATCGAGAGCACACCTCCGGTCGCCACCTAGGGAGAAGTTCGCACCTTGCGTAGTCACTGTAGCTCGTTCGAGGATGTAATTCTAGCCTTTTAGGTGAAGATTATTATCCAATTATTACTATGGGTAGTCTTCTTATGGGGGATTTGCCGCAATCTCCTCGTCCACTGCTGGACTTCTTGTGTTCACATTGGGTATGCCACAAACATGTCAGGGGAGGGGTTCCCCCGGCTTGACCCGCGCGAGTCGACGCTCGTGAGGGCCCGTTGAGGGCCTGTTAGGCTCGCGACGACCCACTGCGTGATGCGACAGGAGCGTGCGAGGATGACCCGCTGGACGCTGCCGCCTGGGGAGATCCCGCCGGCTTGGTTCAACGTCGCTCCGTACCTGCCGACTCCACTGCAACCGCCGCTGCATCCCGTGACCCGCGAACCGGTAGGTCCGGATGACTTGGCGCCGCTGTTTGCGGACGCGCTCATTGAGCAGGAGATGACGACCGCACCCTGGATTGATGTTCCGGGCGAGGTGCTCGACATTCTGCGGCTGTGGCGGCCCACCCCACTGGTGCGCGCGATCCGCCTGGAGCGGGCGTTGGGCACCCCGGCCAGGATCTACTTCAAAGACGAGTCGGGCTCGCCGGCGGGCAGTCACAAGCCGAACACCGCCGTGGCGCAGGCGTTCTACAACGCCCGTGAGGGCCTTCGCAGGGTGACCACCGAGACCGGCGCTGGCCAGTGGGGAACGGCGCTGGCGTTCGCGTGCGCCCAGTTTGACCTGGAGTGCCAGGTGTACATGGTCCGCACCAGCTTTGCGCAGAAGCCATATCGGCGGGTGATCATGGAGACTTGGGGTGGCTCGGTGATGCCCTCGCCGGTCGATCAGCCCGACCACCCCGGCTCATTGGGCACTGCGATCTCCGACGCGGTGCGTGCCGCCATGGGTCGAGCCGATACCCACTACTCGCTTGGTTCCGTGCTCAACCATGTATTGCTGCACCAGACAGTGATCGGACTTGAGGCTCGGGAACAACTTGCACTGGCTGGAGAGCGGCTCCCTGACGTGGTGATCGCGCCCTGCGGTGGCGGGTCTAACCTGGGCGGGATCTGTTTCCCATTCGTGCCCGAGACCGGGGTGCGACTGCTCGCCGTCGAGCCGCTGTCCTGCCCTACCCTCACCCAAGGTCGGTTCGATTACGACTTCGGGGACTCCGCTGGGCTCGCGCCGCTGTTGCCGATGTACACGCTCGGCCATGACTTCGTGCCACCGAACATCCACGCAGGCGGGCTGCGCTACCACGGGAACAGCCCGCTGGTCTCGGCGCTTGTCCGGGACGGTCGGATAGCGGCGGTGGCCTACCCGCAGGGCAAAGTCTTCGAGGCGGCCGTGCAATTTGCTCGTGTTGAGGGCAAGTTGGCCGCCCCCGAGGCTGCTCACGCGATCCGCGCCGTCATTGACGAGGCTCTCGCGGTCAAGGAGACCGGGGAAGAGAAGGTCATCCTGTTCAACTACTGTGGCCACGGGTTGCTCGACCTGTCGGCCTATGACGACTACCTCCATGGCCGGCTGCCTGACGAACAGGGTTGAGCACGGTCGCGGCTAGTCTGTATCCGTGTCGAAGCTCTCCCTGCGCGCAGCCTTCACACTCGGGCTGCAGTCGGCGCTCGCGGCTCAGCAGGTTTTCACCGATCGGGTGACCGAGATCGCAGCGTTTGACGCTTCTCTGGAGTCGCTGCAGCGTTCCCTTTCGGCCGCCGACCTATCGCCGGTCATAGACAGAAGTATACCACGCATGAACGTTCTGGTGTATTTCGGTGTTGGCGGAATCGGTAAGACGGCGCTCTCGCAAGAACTCGAACATCGTTTTACCGGTCATGACCAAGGTGCACCGGAGCGGACGCGTGCGGCCATTCGTTTTGACTTCGCCGAAACCGCGGCATTCGATATTGAGTCGTATGTCCTGCGGCTGCGCGCGGGTCTTGGGCATCTAGCCAGAAGCTGGCCGGCGTTCGATATAGCGTTCGGTATCTACTGGGAGCGCGCTCATCCAGGGGAACCATTGCACGAGTTCATTAACCATGACTCGGTCTTGCGACGAGTCGCTCGTTCTGTCGGGCTCTCAGAGCAGATCGCCGCAACGCTCGTTGATATAGCTGGCGTGGCGCTTCCAGGCGCTGCTAAAGCGACTCAAGCCATGGGCGGCCTGCTGTACGGCCAGGCCAAGAAGGCCGTAGCGCGGCACCGTATCCTGAGTAAATGCGAACTTCTCGGCGATCTCCTCGATGCCGACGCTGATTTCGAAACGCTCTCGTATTTCCCTTATCTTCTGGCCTGGGAGCTGGATCGTCTCCCGCCGCCGCAGGTCAGAGCAATGGTGCTCTTGGACACTTTTGAAGAAGTTACCTCGCGGAACACTCGAGATCTGGAGCGATGGCTCCAGCGTTCGGCTTTCCTGATGCCGAACGTTCTATTCGTAATTACCGGGAGGAACCGGGTTGACTGGGCGGATCTCGCTCGGGCCGATGAGCTCGATTTCGTCGGCGCGCAACGTTGGCCCAACTTGAAGGCGGGCTATCTCGGTGATGAGCCGCGTCAGCATCTTGTCGGTTATCTCTCCCCAGACGACGCCGACGGCTATCTGGCGGCAGTGTTAACTCAGGACGACCAGCCGGCGATCTCACAGGGAATCCGGCAACGGATTGTGGCGGCAAGCGCGGGCCTGCCGTTGTACCTTGACTTGGCGGTCACCATCTACCTCGATATTCTCGCGCGGGGAGAGACGCCGACCGAGAATAATTTTGGTCAGCCGCTGCCAGCTGTGGCTGCACAGATACTTCGCGACCTTGAGTGGGGTGAACGTGATCTGTTGCGTGCGGCAGCCCTACTCGAAGCCTTCGATCTCGAGGCACTCAGGGTTGCCTGTCCACGCGTTCCTGATTCCGCGATCCGACGATTTAAGGACCGACCGTTCCTTGAATTCGATCCGGGCCGGACGTGGCACTACTCGCTACACGCGATTCTCCGTGATGCGATTCGCCACGCCGATACTGACCTGCGCGACTCTTGGTCCGCGAGAGAGCGCGCTGACGTCGCCGCCCGAGTCGCGGCATATCTCCAAATGACGGCAACATCGGCGGCGGCATCGGGAGACCGCAGCACTCAAGTGGCGGCGGTACGGCAGGCGATTCAGCTGTGCCTTCTCACCGATCAGTTCTTTGACTGGCTGGTCGATGGGGTACAGCGGCTTCTCACCTCGGGAGGATGGGGCTTGCTCGCCGATCTGCCGAGCGAGGGCGACGGCTTGGTCTCTGCACTCCTCATCGGTGTCCAGAGCGCCAAAGAACGACGATCCGGCCGTGTGGATGGCTCGATTGCGCTGATGGGCGCTGCACTTGGTCGGCCAGACCTGCCCCAGAAGCTGCATCGCTTCTTGCTCCTGCATCGGGCCCACGCGCTTCGAGTTGCTGGACGATACGCCGACGCTAGGTTGGACTACCGGGTGCTGTGGGAGACTCCTGGTGATTTCAACCCGGATGCCGGGTATTGGCTCGCCGACTACCATTTTCTTCAGGGCAGGTTTGAGGAGACGTTGTCCGAATTGGATCAGCTGCCGCAAGAGGCAGTGGAGCTTCGGGGCGAAATACTGAGGCTGCGTGGCCACGTGTATCGCGTAAATGCCTTATTCGATCGCGCGGAGGCGAGCTATCGGGAGGCTCTTGACCTGGCGCGTGAAACCGCTAATATTGGCGCCGAGGGGAAGGCGCTCACTGACCTCGTGCAGACGCTTGCCTGGTGTCGGCCCGCGGCTGCGCTTGACATTAAGGGGCGTGCCCTAGAAATCAATGAGGCCCTGCGCAACCTGGTAGAGATCGTGAAGCTCCGCGCGGCGACGGCGGTGGCGCTAGCAAGCTTGGGTCATCTCGACGAAGCCCACGCCGAAATCGAGCGCGGCCTGACCCTCACAGACGAGTGTGGGTATCCCGGTGGGTTGGTGTGGTGCTGGGTAGCTCGCGCATTCAGCGGGATCAAGCGCTGTGGCGCGGACGGAGGCCGTGCGGCGGCGGCGCAGGTTGCGACTATAGTTGACGATCTGGGAGGCAACCGCTTCTGGAGCGAGATCGTGGGCTGGTGGGCTGGTGTTGGGAGCAGTGATCATTGCAGCAGCACGAGATGGATCGAGGGACAGGACGCTGCCAGGGCGCGATGGCTAGCTTTCTGCCCCCCGAATGATCGTCACGGATGAGCATGACGGAGCCTGAGGCCGGGATGCCAGCGTCTGCACTTGAGATTGTCGTCATCGGGCTTGGAGAGGTAGCCCAGACACATCTCACGGTGCTGGAGCAGATACCAAACATCGACGTTGTCGCCGGTGTAGACGCTGGGGGGGGGTCATCCCTAGTTGCGTTCCGTGGACGCGGGATTCCCGTTTACCGAACGGTGCGGGACGCGGGCGCCGATCATAATCCTGGTGTGGTTATCGTTGCGACGCCAACGCCGACTCATGCCACGGTCTGCGGCCAAGTCGCGGAGACCTTCCCGTCTGCGCGACTTCTGGTGGAGAAACCCGCGGCCGCGAACCTCACCGATGCACGACGCGTCCTTGGCGAGATCGGCCAACAGCAGCCTGTCGAGGTGGCGTACCACATGTCCTTCTCCCCTGAAGTAACCTGGGCCGTGGAGGTGGCGCAGATCAGGGCGGACAGTCTTGGCGCGCCCGTGGCGATCGAGTCTTCGTTCTCCGACCCGTACAAAGACGAATCGGAATCCGCAAGGTCGAGATTCTGTAGCAGTTGGATCGACTCCGGGATCAACGCGCTCAGTGTGGCAAACCGCTTCGCCGAGCCGATCGAACGTACATCGCTGCGTCAGCTGAGCGAAGACCCCGAGTCAGTGTTCGAAGCGCGGCTGACCTGCTGGAAGGATGACGACGCGGTCGAAGCGCTGCTCTTGACGAGTTGGCATGTCACGGATGCAGCCAAGACCACCCGGATCAGGTACGCATTCGGTGCCGAATTGGTCATGGATCACACGGCCGTCGCGGGGTATCTGGTACAGAACGGCGCCATAGGCGCCGTCTTCGGTAGCGACCGCAGCATCCCGCGACGAGAGAGACACTATCGCGCCTTGTACCAGTGGTGGCTCGTCGAGGGCAAGCCGATTATTTCCACTGAGATCAGTCTGCGGCTGCATGATTTGTTGCTCCGCCCGCGCGATTGATGTATAGGTGTTCGACAGGCTGGGAGGTATCAGCGGGTGAGGAGCTCTGGGGGGAGTTTTGCGGCGGCGGTCCGATCCAGCAGCCACAGCGTGCGGCGGCGACCTGTCGCGCCGGCGGCAGGCAACTGCACCTCTCCCGCGCCGCGCAGCGCCATCATCACCGCTGCGGCCTTCTCCGGCCCCGAGGCGATCAACCACACCTGCGTGGCACACCGGATGGCCGGCAGGGTCATGGTGATCCGGGTGGGTGGCGGTTTGGGACTGCCCCGCACACCGGTCACCGCGCGCTCGGTCTCGTAGCTTGCGGGGGAGCCGGGGAACACTGAGGCGACGTGGCCCTCCTCGCCGATGCCGAGACAGCAGATATCAAACGATGGCGCCGGGCCACGGTCCTCCGGTCGCCGCTGGCTCAGCAGCAGATCCTCGTAGGCTTGGGCGGCGGCGTCCGGGTCCTCGCCCCAGGGGCCGTCCGAGGCCCCCATCGGGTGGACCCGGGCGGGGTCCACATTGACGCGGTCGAGAAGTGCCTGGCGAGCCTGGGTCTCGTTGCGTTCCGGGTGGCCGCTGGGCAGGAAGCGCTCGTCGCCCCAGTAGATATCCAATCGTCGCCAGTCCACCGCCGTGGCCGCCTGGGCGTTCGCCAGTTCCCGGAGCACCGCGATCCCGATGCCTCCCCCGGTCAGCACCAGCGATGCGGACCCCGCAGCAGTCTGGATGTCCACGATCCGGGTCACCAGCCGGGCGGCCGTGGCTGCGGCGAGCACCTCCGCGGTGGCGTGCACCACCACATCAGGGCGGCTCACGGGTCGCCCCCGGCCTCGCCTTGAGTCTCGTTGGTGCGCAGGCCCTTCGCCGCGTTGGCGCGCCGGCCATCCACCTCGGTCACCGCCTGCAATGCGGCCTGATAGATCTCGTCAGGATCCATCCTGCGTAGCTCCTCGGCGAGACACTCGCGCACGGGGCGCCGTTTCAACGGCATCCGGCGGTCTGGTTGGCCCGGCTGGCGCAGGGTGCCCACCTTCCCGTCGGGCCGGACCAACTCCACCGGGCCGCAGCGGCGCTCCAGGACCGCCGAGCTGATCCCGCCGCCGGTAGGGCTGGTGCGGCGCCGGACCGGCACGTGCAGGCGAGACCGCAGCCAGCCGGCGAGCAGGTCGGCAGAGGGATTATCCGCAGCGCCGGTCACGGTGGCCGCCTCGACATCTGCATAGGGCGGCAGATCCAGGGCCGCAGCGAGGAGCGCGCGCCACGGGGTGAGCCGGGTCCACGCCAGGTCGGTGTCCCCGTCGGTGTAGGAGGTGCGGCGGCTCTCGAGTGCCTTGATCGGCTGACGGGCTGCGGCGGCGTCGGTGACCCGGCGCTGCGCCAGCCTCCCGATGGGGTCTTGGGCGGGGATCGCGGGAGCCGCGCCTGGCCACCACGCGACGACCGGGCAGTCCGGTAACAGCAGTGGCATCACCACGCTGTCTCCGTGGTCGGCCAGCGGGCCATACAGCCGCAGCACAAGAACCTCGGAAGCGCCGGCGTCACCTCCGACTCGGATCTGGGCGTCCAGCCGGGTCCCGGCCCGTTTCAGGCCTCGGGCCACCACGAGCACCCGGCAGGGATGCTCCTTGCTGGCCTCGTTGGCGGCCTCGATCGACTGCTCCACCTGCGCGGAGTCATCGGTTACGATCACGAGCGTGAGCACCCGGCCCAGCGCCACCGCGCCGCCACGCTCCCTGATGTCGATCAGCGCGTGGTTCACCGCCGCCGTGGTGGTGGACGGCAGATCGACGATCATTGTTGTCCTCCGGGCATGATCCGCGCCACTTCACCGGCTTTATCCCGGGTAGCGCGAAAATAATCCGCGCCATCGCGAAGGTCGATGATGGGGTCGGGATAGTCGGAGCGGGCTCGGTGACGTGGGTCCAGCTTCCAGGGTTGGTGTACTGCGGGGCCGGGGATGTCCTGGAGCTCGGGCAGGTAGCGGCGGACGTAGTCCCCGCTTGGATCATAGCGTTGAGCTTGGCGCAGTGGGTTGAGAATCCGATTGGGTCGGGTGTCGGTTCCGGTGCCGGCGACCCATTGCCAGTTGAGCTGGTTGTTGGCGACGTCGGCGTCGACAAGCAGGTCGAGAAAATGCTGAGCGCCGATGCGCCAGTCCAGATACAGGGTTTTAGTGAGAAAACTGGCGGTGATGAGGCGGGCACGATTGTGCATCCAACCCTCCAGGTGAAGCTGTCGCATGCCCGCGTCGACGATCGGATAGCCGGTGCGGCCATTGCGCCAGGTCTGAGCGGCCGTTTCGTCGCAGCGCCATTGATCGTGGCGGGTGCGGTAGTCGACGGTCGTGGTGTCCGGGCGCGCGGCGAGAACCTGGTGGTGGAAATCGCGCCAGGCCAGTTGCCGGTTGAAGGCTTCACCGCCCGCCGTTGACCCCTCGGCGGCACGTAACACCTCGGTGGGTGAGACACAGCCGAAATGCAGGTAGGGCGACAGCCGGGAAGTGTCATCGGCGGCAAGGTCGTCGTGGGCGTGCTCATAATGACAGATCGATCCGGCGAGCCAGTCGCGCAGGATGTGCCGTCCCTCAGTTTCTCCACCCTGTGGCAGGTGCGGCGAGGGCTGGCCGGAGCACAGTTCTTCGGGGCTGGGCAGCGGTTCGCTCGCGATTGGCGGCACGGTGATCCGGTCAGGCGGCTGGAGCGGGCTACGGGTGTCCGTCGCGACCCAATGCCGGTAATAGGGGGTGAAGACCGCGAAATGATCCCTTCCGCTCGAAGGGGTGATCGCGCCGGGTTCCACAACGGTGATCGTGTTGGCGTGGACTCGCAGCTGGCAGCCCTGGCTGGCAAGGCGTGCGCGCAGGGCCTGTTCGCGGCAGTGGCTGTAGCCGCTGGCGTCGGCGGCGACGTGGACCTCGGCGACTCCCAGCTCCGCGACGACGCGCTCGACTTCGGTGACAATGGAGCCCGCGCGTACCACGAGACGCCCTTGTCTGTCCCTGAGGTGCGCATCCAGGTCGGCGAGCGCCTCGGCCAGAAACACCGCCCGGTTCGCCGACATCGAGCCACCGGTGAGGATCGCCGTGTCGAGCACGAACAGGGGCACCACCTGGGTCGCGGCGTGGCAGGCGGCGTGTAGCACGGGATTGTCATGCACCCGCAGATCGCGGGTGAACAACGCGATCGCCACGCTCAAGGCCGCCTCCAGGTGCGTCCGGTTCTGGCGAGCATCTGGTCCGCGGCTGGCGGTCCCCAGGTGCCCGCGACGTACGGCTCGGGCCCGTCCTGCTTCGCCCAGTGTTCCAGCACCGGGTCCAGGATCGCCCAGGACAGCTCCACCTCGGCGTTGACCGGGAACAGCGACGGTTCTCCGAGCAGGACGTCCAGCAGCAATCGCTCGTACGCTTCGGGGGAGGACTCGGTGAATGCCGTGCCGTAACGAAAGTCCATCGTGACGTCCCGGACCTCCATCGCGGTGCCGGGCACCTTGGAGCCGAATCGGATCGTGACACCCTCATCGGGCTGAACCCTAATGACCAGGGCATTGCGCCCCAGCTCAGCGGTCATGGTCTTCTCGAAAGGCAGGTGGGGAGCCTGCTTGAAGATCACCGCGATCTCGGTGACCCGCCGGCCCAGCCGCTTGCCGGTACGGAGGAAGAACGGCACCCCAGCCCATCGCCGGTTGTCCACGTGCAGGGTGATCGCGGCGAAGGTCTCGGTGGGGGAGTCCTGACGGAATCCCTCTTCCTCGAGCACTCCGGCGACTTTGCTGCCGCCCTGCCAGCCGGCCGTGTACTGGCCGCGTGCGGTGGTCTCGTCCAACGGCTCGACGAGCTTGACCGCGGAGAGCACCTTGGTCTTCTCGCCGCGCAGTGATTCGGGGGAGAAGGACAGCGGCTCCTCCATCGCGGTGAGGGCGAGCAGCTGGAGCAGATGGTTCTGGATCACGTCCCGGGCCGCTCCGATGCCGTCGTAGTAACCGGCACGCCCGGCCAGCCCGATGTCCTCGGCCATGGTGATCTGCACGTGATCCACGTAGTTGCTGTTCCAGATCGGCTCGTAGAGCTGGTTGGCGAAGCGCAGCGCGAGAATGTTCTGGACGGTCTCCTTGCCGAGGTAGTGGTCGATGCGGAATACCGACTCCTCGGGAAAGACATCGTTGACGATGTCGTTGAGTTCCCGGGCGCTGCGTAGATCGTGTCCGAATGGTTTCTCGATGACCACCCGGCGCCACTGATCGCTGTTGCGCTCCGTCAGCCCGGTGCGGGCGAGTTGCTTGAGCACCACCGGGAACATCGCGGGCGGGATGGAGAGATAGAAGGCGTGGTTGCCGCCGGTGCCCCGTTCCTGATCGAGGTCTGCGACCATGGACGTGAGGTCGTCGAAGGCCCCGTCGTCGTCGAAGCTGCCCGGCACGAAGCGGATGCCCTCTGCCAGCCGGGCCCAGATCTCTTCCCGGAACGGGGTGCGGGAATGCTCCCGGACCGCGTCGTGGACCAGCTCGGCGAAGTTCTCGTCGGCCCAATCCCGGCGGGCGAACCCGACCAACGCGAAACCGGGCGGCAGCAGCCCGCGATTGGCCAGATCATAGATCGCCGGCATCAGTTTCTTGCGGGACAGGTCCCCCGTCACGCCGAAGACGACGACACCGCACGGGCCGGCGATCCGGGGTAGTCGCTTGTCCCGGCTGTCCAGCAGTGAGTTCACCCACCCGCCCGGGGCCCTGCTTTCTGTGCTCATTTTGGGCTCGCTTGGGGCTCCTGTAGCGCGTGCACCAGCGCGACCAGCCCGGCCGCCCGGTCGAGCAGGTGCAGCCGCAGCACGGGACGGCCGTGCGCGGCGAGCACGCCAGCGTCCCCCAAGGCCTGGGCCTGCTGCAGCTCGCCAAGGGTGAACCCGGTCCCGGGCACTGGGATATCTTCCTCAACCGCACCGGTCAGTTGCAGGAACGCCCCGTTTTGGTGGCCGCCCTTGTGGTATTGGCCGGTTGAGTGCAGGAAGCGGGGGCCCCAGCCGAAGGTGGTCTGCAGCTGGGTGCGACGGGCCAGTTCGGTACGAAGCACCGCCGCGGAGGCGTCGGTGAGGCGATCCAGATACGCCTGCACCGCAAGGTAGCCCCACTGCGGGGTGGCGGTGACCAGGGCCCGCAGCGCGTCGCGCAGCGTGCCAACGCCGGCCGGCAGCCAGTCCCCGACGGGGTGCACGGCGATGTCACCGTCGACGAACGCCGGTGCGGGCCCGGCGGCCGGTTCGCCCTGCACCCCGTCTGTGCCCTGCAGGCCGTCGAGCTGCGCGCGGGCGGCGGCCTTCGAGGCTTCCACGTCCGGCTGGTCGAAGGGGTTGATCCCCAGCAGGCGGCCGACCACCGCGATGGCGTGCTCCCAGAGCAGCATCTGCCCACCCAGAGTGCCGCTGACAGCCACGGCGGCCGTCGCGGTGGGGCTCATTGCCACGCTCGGGCCGATCGCGATGGTGGTCGCGTCTGCGCCGGCGTCGGCGAAGCCGGGCGCGGCCGGGTTCTGCACCACCACCGGCAGCAGGCCGGTGCCCTCCTTGCCGGTGGACTCGGCGATGAGTTGCTCGGCCCAGTCGGCGAAGCCGAGGATCCCTGAGCCGGTGTCGGCGAGCACGACCTTCTCGGCACCGGCGCTATGCCCGGCAGCCAGCGCGGCGGCCAACCGCAGTGCTGGGTTCGCCGGGTCGTCGAGGGCCAGCAGCGGGGCCGCCTGCGCCGCGTCGTGGAGCAGGCTCGCGATATCCGCTCCAGCCAGCCCGGCCGGGACCAGGCCGAAGGCGCTCAGCGCCGAGTAGCGCCCGCCCACGTTCGCCTCGGCGGTGATCACCGCCCGGTAGCCTTGTTCCTGGGCGATCCGCTGCAGCGGCGATCCCGGATCGGTCACCACCACCAGGTGCGCCGCCGGGTCCAGCCCCGCCGCGGCGAACGCGGCGGCGAACACCCGCCGGTGGCTGTCGGTCTCCACCGTGGAGCCCGATTTGGACGACACCACGAGCACCGTGCGCTCAAGGTCCCCGGCCAACGCGTCGGCCACCTGGCCGGGGTCGGTGGTGTCCAGCACCGTCAGCGGCACCCTTGCGGTGGCGCAGATCACCTCTGGGGCGAGCGACGAGCCACCCATCCCGGCCAGCACAACGCGGTCGATGCCCGAGGAGCGCAGCTCGGCCCGCAGCGCCTCAATGGTGGCCAGCAGCGGCCGGGAGGTCTCGGGCAGCGTCACCCAGGCGAGCCGCCGGGCGGCCTCCGGCTGTGCTTGCGGACCCCATAGCGTCGGATCCTGGTTGGCCAGCGCGGAGGCCACCTGCTCATCGACAAGCTTGTCAACGAGGGGCGCCACCCACGCCTGGGCCTCGTCCGCCCCACTAGGGGAGCGGATCTCGACGGTAAGCTGCGACATTGAGGGAAGTTGCGACATCGGGCCTCAGGCCTCCGACCGTGCTGCGGCCTTGGTGAGCTGTCCGGCTATCTTCTCACCGAGCTCGGCCCAGGATGCGTCGAATTTCTGCACGCCCTCGCGCTCGAGCACGTCGAGCACGTCGTCGAGATCGATCCCCACCTCGGCCAGCTCATCGAAGATACGCTGGGCCTGCTCGGCGGTGCCCGACACCTGGTCACCGGGCACCTCACCGTGGTCGGCCAGGGCGAGCAGGGTGTTCTCCGGCATCGTGTTGACCACCCCCGGCGCGATCAGTTCGGTGACGTACTTGGTGTCCGGGTAGGCCGGATTCTTCACCCCGGTGGATGCCCAGAGCGGCCGCTGCGGCCGCGCCCCAGCCTCCTTCAGGTCAGCCCACCGCTGCGTCGCGAACTCCTGCTGGTAGGCCGCGTAAGCCAGCTGGGCGTTGGCTACCGCGGCTCGCCCGCGCAGCGCCAGGGCCGGCTCGGTGCCGATCGCCTCCAGTCGCTTGTCCACCTCAGTGTCCACCCGGGAGACGAAGAACGACGCGACTGAGGCGATCCTGGCCAGATCGTGCCCGCTGGCCCTGGCCCGCTCCAGGCCGGCGAAGAAGGCCGCCATCACGTCACGGTAACGCGCCACCGAGAAGACCAAGGTGACATTGACGCTGATCCCGTCGGCTAGTGCGCCGGTAATGGCTGGTAGGCCCTCCACCGTACCCGGAATCTTAATCATCACATTGGGCCGATTGACCACCTTCCACAGCTGTGCGGCCTGGGCGAGGGAGGCATCGGTCTGGTGTGCCAGCCGGGGATCGACCTCCAGCGACACCCGGCCGTCCACCCCGCCGGTGGTCTCCCACGTTGCACTGAACACGTCGCAGGCCAGTTGCACGTCGGCGACGGTGATCTCGCGCACGGCCTCATCGACCGAGGCGCCGCGGGCGGCCAGCGCGCGCACCTGCTCGACGTAATCGTCAGCGTGTTCCACCGCATGGGCGAAGATGGTCGGGTTGCTGGTTACCCCGACCACGTGCCGCTCGGTGATCAGTTTGGCCAGATTGCCCGAGTTGATCCGCTGGCGGGACAGGTCGTCCAACCAGATCGACACTCCCGCCTCGGACAGGGCTGCCACGGTATCGGTGCTGACCATCAGGGATTCTCCGTTTGCCAGGGGTGTTTCGTCTGTGGTGTTTAGTCCGTTATGCGACCCAGGGTACGGCGTGCGGCGGCGGTTACCGCCTCGGCGGTGAAGCCGAACTCTCGGTACAGGGTCTGCCAGTCGGCCGAGGCGCCGAAATGCTCCAGCGAGACCACCTCGCCGTGATCGCCGACGAAGCGGTGCCACGGCATCGCGATGCCGGCCTCGACGGCCACCCGGGCCTTCACCGCCGGCGGCAGCACCTGGTCGCGATAGGCCTGTTCCTGCTCCTCGAACCATTCCACGCACGGCATGGACACCACCCGGGTCCCGATTCCCTCGGCCGCCAGCGTCTGCTGGGCGGCGACGGCGAACTGCACCTCGGAGCCGGTGGCGATCAGCAGCACGTCGGGTAGTCCACCGCCGATGCCGGACGCGAGCTCGGACGCAGTGTCGGAGAGCACGTAACCGCCGCGGGCGACACCCGCAGCGTCGGTTCCCTCCAGCACAGGCACGTTCTGCCGGGTCAGGGCCAGCCCGGTCGGCCGGGTGCCCTTCTCCAGTAGTGCCTTCCACGCCGCCGCCGTCTCGTTGGCATCGGCGGGGCGGACCACGTCCAGCCCGGGGATGGCCCGCAGCGCGGCCAGGTGCTCCACCGGCTGGTGAGTGGGGCCGTCCTCGCCGAGCCCGATCGAATCGTGCGTCCAGACGTAGGTGGCCGGCGCCTCCATCAGCGCGGCCAGCCGCACCGCGGGACGCATGTAGTCGCTGAAGATCAGGAACGTGCCGCCGTAGGGCCGGGTCGGCCCGTGCAGCACGATCCCGTTGAGGATCGCGCCCATGGCATGCTCGCGTACCCCGAAGTGCAGGGTGCGCCCGTAAGGGTGCGCGGTCCACATTTTCGTGGAGGTCTTCTCGGGGCCGAACGAGTCGGCGCCCTTGATCGTGGTGAGATTGCTCTCGCCGAGGTCAGCGGAGCCACCCCACAGTTCCGGGAGCACCTCCCCGATAGCTGACAGCACGTCCCCGGAGGCCTTGCGCGTCGCCACGGCTTTCGAACCGGGCTCCCAGGTGGGCAGCTTCTCCGCCCAGCCGGCCGGGAGCTCTCGGCGGGTCAGGCGGTCGAACAGCGCGGCTCCGGAGGGGTTGGCTTGCCGCCAGGAGTCGAAAGAACTCTGCCACTGCGCATGCGCGGCCTGGCCGCGGGTCACCACCTGCCGGGCGTGCTCGAGCACCTGCGGCTCCACGACGAAGGAGCGTTGCGGGTCGAAGCCCAGTGCCTCCTTCACCGCGGCCACCTCGGCATCGCCCAGCGCGGAGCCATGCGCGGCCCCGGTGTTCATCTTGTTCGGCGCCGGGTAGCCGATGACGGTGCGCAGCACGATCAGTGAGGGCCGGCCGGTCTCGGCCTTGGCCGCCTCAAG
This sequence comes from Pseudonocardiaceae bacterium, assembly GCA_050699715.1. GTDB lineage: Bacteria > Actinomycetota > Actinomycetes > Mycobacteriales > Pseudonocardiaceae. Next base: position 2,213 of record JBOHFR010000025.1, on the reverse strand, counting down.
TGCGCTGAGGATGCCGACCACGTCCTCGCCGCCGTCGACGGTCTGCACGTGCCACCCGTATGCCTCGTATCGGGCGGCGGTGTGCTCCGACAACGCGATCTTGGTGTCATCCTCGATGGAGATCTCATTGGAGTCGTAGATCACCACGAGGTTGCCGAGCTCCTGGGTGCCGGCCAGCGAGGACGCCTCCGAGGTGACGCCCTCCTCGATGTCACCGTCGGAGGCGATGGCGTAGATGTGGTGGTCGAAGGGGCTCTCGCCCGGTGCGGCGCCGGGATCGAACAGGCCGCGTTCCCGGCGAGCCGCCATAGCCATCCCGACCGCGGCGGCCAGGCCCTGACCCAATGGCCCGGTGGTGATCTCCACGCCGACGGTGTGCCCGTACTCGGGGTGGCCCGGGGTCTTGGAGCCCCAGGTGCGCAGCTGCTCGATGTCCGCCAGCTCCAGCCCGTAGCCGGACAGGAACAGCTGCAGGTACAACGTCAGGCTGGAGTGGCCACAGGACAGCACGAACCGGTCCCGCCCGGTCCAGGCTGGGTCAGTGGGGTCGTGCCGCAACACCCGCTGAAACAGCGTGTACGCCAGCGGGGCGAGGCTCATCGCGGTGCCCGGATGGCCGTTGCCGACGCGCTGCACAGCGTCAGCGGCGAGCACCCGGATGGTGTCCACCGCGCGGGTGTCTAGATCGGTCCAGTCTTCGGGCACCCGGGATGTGGTGAGCTGGGTCAGATCGTCGGTGACGGACACATTCGTGCTCCTGACTGTGCTCGGTCCGGCGGCCCGTGGCACCGAATGGCCTTGTCGGGCCGATCTCTGCGATCCCACCCTAGCGAGGTGACGCCACCGGTGTGGACTCATTGGTGTGGACTCAATCGACCGGGTGCCCCCGGCGGGGGTGACGCATGCCACGCGACTAGCATCGCGCACAGAGCATCACCCGCCCGGACCGCTGCTCATTCCTGCGGCGGTCCGTGATTTGTCAGACTGGCCAGACTGGCTATCGGGAGGGCGCAGGAGTGAGTCGAGCACCTCAGCCCGCACGATTACGGCCTCTTGGAGCACGGTGAGTAGCGCCGTTCACGCTCCCACGATACCGCGAGCCGGGCGCTGGAGCGGTGTGCTGCGCGGCTACCTCGCTTTGACCAAACCGCGAGTGATCGAGCTCCTGCTGGTCACCACCATACCGGCGATGTTGCTCGCCGCCCGTGGGGTGCCTTCGCTGTGGCTGATCCTGGCCACCCTGTTGGGCGGCAGCATGGCTGCGGGCAGCGCGAACACGCTGAACTGCGTCGCCGACGTCGATATTGACACCGAGATGCACCGGACCCGAGCCCGGCCGCTAGTCACCCACGCGGTGCCCATCCGCCATGCGCTGATCTTCGGGATCGCGCTCGGAGCGGCCGCTTTCGGCTGGTTGTGGGCAACCACCAACCTGCTCTCAGCGCTGTTGGCAGTGGCGACGATTCTGTTTTACGTCTTCGTCTACACGCTGCTGCTCAAGCGCCGCACGGCGCAGAACGTCATTTGGGGCGGCGCCGCCGGGTGCATGCCGGTGGTGATCGGCTGGTCGGCCGTCACCGGCACGGTGAGCTGGCCAGCGCTGGTGATGTTCGGGGTGGTCTTCTTCTGGACACCGCCGCACACCTGGGCGCTGGCGATGAGGTTCCGTGAGGACTACCAGCGGGTTGGCGTGCCGATGCTGCCCGCAGTCGCCTCCCCGGCCTATGTGACCCGCCAGATCGTGGTCTTCAGCTGGCTGATGGTGGCCTGGAGCCTGCTCCTGGTGCCGGCCACGAGCTGGCTCTATGCCGCCGTAGCGGCGGTTGCCGGCGGGTGGTTCGTGGCCATGGCGCACCGGCTGCACGCCGCGGCGCGGCGCGGCGCGGTAATCAAGCCCATGCGGTTGTTCCACCTGTCCAACACCTATCTGGCGCTGCTGTTCGTGGCGATCGCCATCGACTCCGTGCTGGGCTGGACCCCCCTGGCAGTGGCCTCCGGGTGGGCGTCCTAATTCTCGTTTGGGCTTGAGGATTCCATCATGGCGTTATCGCCTATTGTGCCTATCGAGGCGAGTAGCCCGAGGTCACAGACCTCCTGGAGTAGTTTCTTGATCAAGCTCTGACCTGGGGTGCCGGTAAGGCGTTCGCAGGAAAATCTTGTGAATATCTTAGGCCCGCGAAAGACCGGGTGGTGCCCGTGAGGCGCGTGTTGCA
>JBOHFR010000024.1:6334-67574 GCA_050699715.1 Pseudonocardiaceae bacterium | reverse complement strand
GGCTCACCGCCTGCGAGCGCCGTATCGATCGACGTTCATGACCTAACTTCAGGAGGTCTGGGACTGGGTGATCGACTCGTTGGCTGAGTTACCGGACCTAGTCGCTACCATGAGGTAAGCTGCACCCAACTGGCGAAGTTCAGCAGGTCGGGGTCCTTACCAAGCCGGGTACGCAGGAGGGTCACCAGTAACCGGTGAACCTGGGGGTGTGCCCGGATGTGCCGGGGTGCGATCTGGCGAGCGGTCCGTAGGGCGACGTAGGCATCCTCGGAGCGGCCGATTTCCAGTTGCGCGCGGGCTAGCTCGATGTAGTAGTGGGAGCGACGTTCAGCCGGGAGTTCTCGCGGTGGGTTCCAGGTGCAACCTCGTTCAACGGCTGTGGGACTGTCGCCAAGTTCGACAGCGACCGCCAGATCGTGAATCATCACTGATGAGTGCCTAAAGGCGGTCCCGTAGTATACGCTTTCCGGGACTCGGGTCGCGACCAGTCGAGCCTCGGACAAGTGGTCCTGTGCTTGGTCGGATTTCCCGGCCCTCGCAGCCACCACCGCTGCTCGCATATGCAAGGAACCGTAGGTGGCCGCCGCTGGAACCTCCGCCATCAGTTTCGTGGGAATGCGCTCCGCAGCCAAGACCAGGTTGTGAGCGGCTGTGTCCAGGTCGCCGGTGGCGAAGAACGTTTCGGTGCGTACGTACGCCACCGATGCCAACAGTAGCGGATCGTCGGCATCCAGGGCGACGAGGCGCATCAGGTCAATGAGCCGCCCTGACAGGTCGACGTATCCGAACTTGAACGCGATTGCATCAGCAGCTCGGTACGCCAGTGTCAGCAAGCGCGCGATCTGGCGGCGCTGACCGTCGCCGCAGGTATGCGCGGCACGCAGGATCTCCGCCAGCAGCTCGGGCAGGCTCCCGGCGATCTGCGCATAGCGCGCCTGGAGTCTTTGCTCGATCAGGTCACTCCCAGCACGGTCGAGCATGTCCAGTGGCCTCACCGGACCATCGTCGGGAAGGTCATGTGCTCCGAGGATCCGACGCAGCCGAGGGACCACCGCTCGAACCGCGTCATCACGTGCACTGGTGATCAAGCTGGGAACGGGGTGAGCCGCCTGTGTACTGCCAGCCGAGAAGGCGCGACGCCGGCCCTGCTGCTCGGCCTTGGCTTCGTCCCGAATCTTCAACAGCGAACCCGCTGCCCCGAGTGCACCATCCAGCGCGTACCAGCTCTTGAGAGGGCAAGTTCTTGCCAGGCCGTTCAGCGAGCGACACGTACTGGCGGGTATACCCGATCTGGTTGGCCAGCTCCGGCTGACTCATGTTGACAGCCTTGCGTCGCCGCCTGATCTCGCGGGCAAGTCGCACCGCCGCCGGTACAGACTCATCACCGGCTCTCGTTTCGCGTTCGGTCACGATGGACTCCAGATGCCTGGGTACTTCACTGAGCCGACAGGGGACAAATACCAGCGGTAGCGGATTTGCCGCGTTGCACGATCGAAGCTGGTCGGTGATCATATGGTACGGAGTTCGTGTTACCCGCCGATGATCAGGAGGGACCCATGATGACCGCAGATCGGCGGGCAACAGCCCTCGGGGTGCCGCTACACACTGTCCGCCGCCGGCCGGTGCCGCTGCTGACCGGTGCCCAGCAGAAGCTCGTGCGGCCTGAATTGTTGAATGTGATCGAGTACCGCAAGTCGGGCCTGAGCGCGAATTGGATCATCGGTTGTCCGTTGGACTGCGGGTACTGTGTGCGTCACCTGTTCGGCAACTTTGAGATGAAGGTTCCTCGCGCGCTGATGCGAGAGGCCGAGGCGGTTGAGCTACTGGTGGGCCACCGTTTCTTCCAGCCCGACATCACGCCGATCCAACTGCTCAACCGGGCTACAGACCCGATGCTGCCCGTGGTCAAGCCGCACACGTTCGAGATGCTGAAGCTGCTCGATGAGCGCGGGCTCACCAATCATGTGTTGGTAATCTCCCGCTGGCGGGTGGAACCGGAGGACTGCGTTGTTCTCAACTCCTTCCGCAACCTCAAGATCACCATCCTGATCACGTACTCAGGTATCGACGACAAGCGGATCGAGCCGGTCAACTCCCAGATCGCCGCCATCTCGCTGCGCACCGCTTTCGAGTACGCCGAACGCTACCGGGTGATCCTGTACTGGCGGCCGATCGTGCCGGGCCTCAACGACACAGACGAGCATCTAAACCATGCGATGGTGCTCAGCCACCACGCGCACGCCACGGTGTTCACCGGCCTGTTCTATCGCGACGAGATCCGCGCCTACTACCGTGTCAACGGCCTGCCCGAACCCTACAACGAGACGGCTCGACGGAAGGTGTTCCCTGAAACGTTGGAGCAGCGCGTCCTGGCCGCAGCGCGTGGCCGTACTGGCGGATCACCGCTGTTCCGTAAAACCTCGTGCGCGGTGACCTATGCTCACGTAGTGGCCGACTACAACGGCCACTACGGCATCCGGGAACTGTGCGACATCTGCCCGGCCGCCCAGATTGAGCGATGCGCCGGGGCGTGGACTCCACCCCGGTCCGGGGAGGTCGCCGCCATGACCGAGGAGTTGGGCGGCAAGCTCATCGCAATCACCGAGCGCGCCGTGATGGTCGAGGGTTTGAGTGAGCAGCCGCGTTACCTGATGCAGCACACTCTCGGCTACCAGGTGCACGACGTGACCAAGCCGCACCACTCGCACCAGCACGGCCGCGCTGATCTTGGCTGGCCTACCCCTATGCAGGAGGTACCGTGACCGACTCCATCCCCGCAGCGCTGAAGGGCAAGCGCCTTGTCGTGGTTGACATCGAGGGCAACGGCCAACAACCGCCAGAGATCATCGAGGTAGCGGTCATGTCCGTGGATGGACACGGGGGGAGCGAGCCCCTGCAGGACTGGTTGATCCGCCCGGAACAGCCGATCACCCAGATCGTGACGCGCAAGGTTCATGGCATCAGCAACCAGGATGTGGCCTCCTGCCCACCGTGGTCTGCGGTTGCCTCCGACGTTGAAGCCCTCCTCACGGATCGCATCCTGGTTGCGCACAACGCCACCGTGGAGCATCGGGTGCTAGGTAGCCACCTGCCGAACTGGCGACCACCGCTGGTCCTCGACACCCTGCGTCTTGCCAAGCATGTCTGGCCGGGCCTCACCAGCTACGGCCTCGACCAGCTCACCAAGGAAGCCGATCTCGACACCAGTGCTGTCAATGAGCAGCGCTACCACCGTGCCCGTTACGACGCCTGGTGCGCCTGGCAACTGCTACGTGCGCTGACCGAGCACAGCCGCCTGGACTGGGCCGGCCTGGTCAAGGTCGCCGCGCTGCCGGGGTTCGTCCTGCCGGATGAGCCGGAAGAAGGATTATGGTGAATCTCGACGCACGGACGCCCCTGGAAGTCGAACTGGAAGCCTGGCTACACGCCGAGGTCGTACTGGTTGACCGCGCTGTGCCTGACGCGAACGAACTTGGCCTGGCGCACGAGGTGTTGCCCGCCGACGGACATGATGAGGCACTGGAGCGGGTGATCACCTTCGTCACCACCCGTTTGACGGGCGGCAGTGGTGGAGGTTCTCAGGCCACGGGTTTTCCCCAACCGCCGCCGCCGGGGGTTTCGATGCGGATCCGGTCACCGCGGCGCAGCGGCCAGGTGCCCTTGCTGGGCAGTTCTACCTCGGTCCCGTCGGCCCGGCACAGGGTGTTGCGGCCCATTGCGCCGGGGTGCCCGCCGTGCAGTCCCCATGGTGGGTGCTCGCGGCGTTCGGACTGCACGGTCAGGGTGCAGTCGGCCAGCGCCTCGACCTCGCGGATGAGGCCGTCACCACCGGGGTGCGCCCCGGCGCCACCCGAGGAGGACCGCAGCTCGTAGCGCCACACCCGCAGCGGGTAGTCCAGCTCGAGCGCCTCAGCCGGGGTGTTGCGGGTGTTGGTCATCCCGGTGTGCACCCCGGACATGCCGGGACGGCTGGGGGTGCCACCCTCGCCGCCGCCCAGCGTCTCGTAGTAGCTGAACGCCGCCGCGCCCCCGGTGCCGATCAGCAGGTTGTTCATTGTGCCCTGGCTCGCCGCCGGTACTCGCTCGGGAATCGCCTGGGCGAAGCAGCCGAGCAGGACGTCGACGATCCGCTGGCTGGTCTCGACGTTGCCGGCGGCGACCGGCGCGGGAAACCTCGCATTCACCACGGAGCCTTCCGGGGCTCGGACCTGCAACGACCGGTAGCAGCCGGCGTTGGGTGGCGCGTCGGGGTCGGTCAGCATCCGGAACACGAACATCGCCGACGATAGGGTCACCGCGAGCACCGCGTTGAGGTTCACCGGAATCTGGGGGTCGGTGCCGGCGAAGTCGATCGTCACCTCGTCTCCCGCGACGGTGACAGCGGCGCGGATCGCCACGACCCCGGCACCGATCTCCAGGACGTCGAGGTGGCGGTAGCACCCGTCCGGGATCTGCCGCACGGCCGCCCGGACCCGCCGGTCGGAGTAGTCGCAGACGGCCACCATGGCCTGGTGCAGCCGTGGCGCCCCCATCCGGGCGGCCAGCTCCCGGAGCCGCCGAGCTCCGACGTGGTTGGCCGCGAACTGTGCTCTCAGGTCGCCCCGGCGCTCGCCGGGCGTCCGGGAGTTCGCGGCGATCAGTGCCACCACGTCGGCACGCTCCCCGTGGGTGTCGGCAATGAGGATAGGGGGAATGCGCAGCCCCTCCATGGCGATGTCGGTGGCGCTCGCCGGCATGGACCCCGGCGCCGCTCCGCCAACGTCGGCGTGGTGGGCGCGGTTGGCCACATAGCCGAGGAGCTCACCGGAGCCGGTACCGTCTTCGGGGCCGACGGCGGCGACGATCGTGAGGTCCGGCAGGTGGGTTCCGCCCAGGTACGGGTCGTTGACGCACACCTGCTGGCCGGGCCGCAGCGCGCCGTAGGTGTCGAGCACCGCGCGGACGCTGGCCGGCATGGCGCCCAGGTGCACCGGGATGTGCTCGGCTTGGGCGACCAGCTGCCCGTCCGGGTCGAACACCGCCGCTGAGCAGTCGGCGCGTTCGGTGATGTTGGGGGAGTACGCGGCGCGGCGCAGCGCCACGCCCATCTCCTCGGCGACCCCGGCCAGCGCGTGCCGGAATACTTCCAGCTCAACCCCCGACAGCTCAGTCATGCGCGATCCCAGTGCCGATTCGCAGAATCCCGTCGGTGGGCAGGTCAGGATTCACCGAAGTGAATTTCGCGAGGTCGAGAGAAGAGTTCACGTAACGCCGGCACGCTTTCCGCCGGGCGGTCCAGTTCAACGAGGAATTGTTCGTACCCCGCAGCGGACATCCTGATGTCACGGCTGCGGTGCACCACTTCCTGTTCCCATTCGCTGCCCCGGACCTCGATGCGCTCGGTCTTGCTGCTAGCGATGACGACCTCCTTCGACCCTGTACGTACAATGTACGGACGCCAGCGGAGGCGGGTCAAGCCAAGAAATGTCGAAGCCGCTGTAGCGAGCTGAAGCAGCGACGGCTGGGCTTGCCCCAATGCGATGAAGTTGGGGTCGGGGAACTTGGCGAGTATGTGGTGATGGTCACCTGCTTGACGCTGTGGATGGCGCCGCGCGCTCAGTCGATCACGAACCACAGGTGGCCTGATCCGGCGGAGAAACACCCTCGTGGGGTGCTCCGGGCAGTACCCCACGAGGGTGCCCAGCAGGTGCGGCTGCACGCTGTTCCGACGCCGTCAACAACTCTGTTCTCCCAGGTCAGTTCCTTAACTGAGTGTCATTGGGGCCTGCCCAGCTCCCACAAGGGTTGGTCAGGCGGCTACTTCGACCGTTCGCCCTTGACTTGTCGGCGGAGGAACAGGCAGCTCAGCCTCGTGTAGGCCCGCAATGTGGAAGGCGATCGCGTCGCGCATCTCGACCGAGCACTCGTCGATGCTGTCACCGGTTGCCACGACGCCCGGAAGGTCAGGGCAGTAGGCCAAGTAGTTGGTCGAACCGTCACCCTCGATGATGATCAGGTAGCTGCTCATGTGGTTCCTCCCTTCGCAGCGGGCCTTGAGCACACCGGGGGGATGGTCACCGTCAGGGAGCAGCAGGTGCGCGTGATAGTCCAGTGTGGATCGCGCCCAACGCCCTGGTCTCGGGCGCGCTAGGGGCAGCGGGCCGGTCATGGTGTACCTCTCGGTGGTGGTTTCGGGTTGGTCCAGCGCAGGCAGGACAGGCAGATCCAGTCCGAGTCGGGTGGCTTGTCGTAGAGGTTGGTGGCCCTGAGCAGCCGTTGTCCGCAGCGACCGACGTACACCCCGGCGGGGGGTGGTCGGCGTCCTCATCAATGGCGTGAGCGCGGGCGTCGACCGAGGACAGGCCCCAGCGTGGAGGGATACCCACCGGGTCAACCAGCATCACGTTCGCCCAACCTCTACCGCTGGGAGCAGGCGCACGAGCGAGGAGAGCAGGCTGGTCATGTGGTACTCGCGGTCGAAGCGCACGTAGACGAGGTGTCGTCCCCGTCCGATGACGTCGCCGTAGCAGTGCAGCCGGGACCGCAGTGCCCCCTGAGGCTCGTCCACCGCGACCTGCTCGACACGGCTGCCCAGGGGAATCTCGGTGCCGTCGGCGTCGAGTAAGGGAAAGTCGCACAGGGCACCAGCGGTGGCATCGGGCTGTGGTGGTGTGGGCATCGTGTCACCTCGGGTTGGGTAGTGGAGCCGGTCGGTCGCCGGGGAGCTTGCATGGGGGGCTTGGGCTCACCCGGAGACCGACCTGCCTTTTCAGGCGGACCTGTTGACCAGCCGGTCCACGCTCATCCGCTCGACGCGGCGGAGTACACGCGTACGAGATGGGGTCCTAGGGCGATATCAGTTGGTGATCGTCGAAAAGAGCATGTAACCGGCCGGCTCACCCGAGCCACTCGACCAAGATGTCGAGCAACGCCTTGGCGCTGTCCTCGTTGAGGGTGATCAGGCATTCGCCGGTGACGTGGGGATCGAGCACCAATGACTCGCCCTATTTGTTGATCATGAAGTTGGTGAAACCTATCGGGCCCCGGTGGAGCCCACACGTCGCGGGAATCCCTTTGCGGAAGCGGTTGCTGGGACGCGGCGATTCCATGATGGCTTCTTTTTTCCCCCATCACCGCTCCCCGGCTTTCCGGGTCGGCGTCGGCGGGGCGGATATCGTGACGATGGTCACTTCCGTCAGGGGCATACCGGTCCGTACCGCGACCACCGCAGCCGCGTACCCAGCATCGATGACTTCTCCGGGGCGAACGCTCACGGTCAACTCTCGGGGCCGTTCATGCGGTCGTTGGGCGCTCCGATACGCAACGCTCCTAGCAACCAGGCCCGTGCTCTTGGGTCTCCTGCGAGGCTTCCCGCGACCTGTGGTCCTCGGTATTTCAGGTCTCACGTATCTAGCCATGATCAGCGCCTTCACCGTGCTGAGGGTTGCTGGGGGAACCGGTTGGCCGCCGGGAGTGAAGCGGTGGGAGCAGCTCAGCCGGCGGCCAACCGGCGTTGAGGGGGAAAACCGCTAGGCCCTCGGGCGGATCGCTGGTGTCACACCGGAACTCGGGCGGTCGCGGCACGTCTAGCTGCATGCGCGCGCACGTCAAGCACTGAGTCGGGCTGACCCCGCTGACCACCTGCTGCGGAGCGCTGGCGGGTATCGGCGGCAGCACCAAGTAGCCGCATTGAGCCTTGAACGCTCCAGGTGGGTAGAGGTAGTCGCCATCGCCCAGCTCGTCGACGAGATGCCAGCGCCCGTCGTGCACCGACATTCCCCAGCCCCAGCTCATCCAGTACGCGGCTTGACAGTCCGGGCACACCTGCGGGTCGGGCGGCGTACTCGGTGAGGTGAACACGGCAGCTGGGTCGAACCTCGCACCGCACAGCGACTCCACGGTCCCGTCAGGGGTGATCTCCGCGAGGTGGGCGTCGACGAGGTCCCCAGCTGACCGCAAGTACCACGATTGGGTGCTCATCGGGTCTTGCCTGATCGCTGGGTAGGGACCGACTCGCGGCAGGGCTGGCAGTAGCCATTGCCGGGCGGCTTTGTGAAGTGCGCGGGGATGACGTTCGCCCCGCACAGGGCGAGGTGACCCCAGACTCCGGGCGTCACGGCACTGCCGGGTGCCATGAGGTGCGTGGTGCGGGTGCACATGTCCACGACCTCGACCATGGCGGCGCGCAGCCGACGCCCCGTGAGAAGCCTGTGTCTAGCCATGGTCAGCACCTTGGTCCAGGACATGGATCGCCCACGAACCGTCCACCTTGTTGATGATCACGTGCGCGTGGTGGCTGTTGTCGTCGGTGCGGTGGCCCGGCGCCTGCAACCGTCCACGTTCACCTGGTACGTCGGTCATGGGTTCCCCGTCTCTCGCTAGCTCGTCCTCAGCGCCGCCCAGCCCCAGAGGGCAAACAGGCCGGGCGGCCGACACGGCACGCCCTACCGTGTCCCATTAAGAGTACTTATTACTGTGCACAACAGCCTAAAAAATGTCAACAGGGGAACGAATAAAGTGACGTCACCTGGGCCTCCGTGGCCGATCTGGGGGCCTACACTCACGGATACAGGTACCCATAACGACCTCAGGGGGTGACATGCCGGGTTACCGAGAGATCGCCGCGGAGCTGCGTTCGGCCATCGAGCGCGGGCAGTACCCGCCCGGCACCACGCTCCCGCGCGTCGAGGACATCGCCACCCAGTACGGGGTCAGCAAGCTCACCGCTCAGCGCACGATCGGTCTCCTGGTCGCGGAGGGTCTGGTGGCCACGGCCAAACGCAGAGGCACCATCGTCCGGGACCGCACCCACATCCGACTCCCTTTCGCTCGCTACTCGGACGCCTCAGCCCAGCTCGGACCATGGCGGACCGTGTGCGCAGCGCAAGGTCTCCGCGGCTGGACGCAGATCACCGGGGTCTCGGAGGTCGCCGCGGATGATCTGGTGGCCAGTGAGCTGGGCATCGAGCCCGGCGCCCCGGTGATCCGCCGCGACAACCGGATGCACGTGGGTGATCACGTCGCCCAGCTCCAAGAGACGTACCTACCGCTGGACCTCTTCGCCGACACACCGCTGGCCGGGCCGGACTTCGTCCCCGGCGGCATCTACCAGGGCCTCGCCGAGGCCGGACACCCGCCGGCCGTCGCCGACGAGGTGGTCACCGGCCGGATGCCCACCCCCGATGAGGCCGACGCGCTCACCCTCAATCTGGGCTCCCCGGTGCTCGATGTCCGCCGCACCACCCGCGACCGGGCGGGCCGAGCCGTGGCGCACGTCCACATCGTGGTCTCGGCAGACCGCGTGAGCCTGACCTACCGGCAGTTGCTGTGACCTCGCCCGATCCGACCGGCCCGGCCCTGCTGTCCAGCCGGGGATCTCACGTTCGGCCTCGCACCGCAGGATCGCCCTGGCCAGGAGGATCATCCGGTCCTTGGACATTCGGACCCCCACATCTGGATCCAGGCCATCGCGAATCGACCACTCTTGCGCCTCTTGGACCACCAACAGCGCACACGGGCTGCCGTCGCCGATCCGGTGACCCTGCGTGTAGAGCCGGGTGTCCTCTCCGGGCTCGTGCCGCTGCCCAGGTATGTCGATCACGAGTTCCCGCCCTTCGCTAGCAGTCTTCGGTGTAGCCGGCCCGGCCTCTTAGGGGAGCAGGTCGGGTGGCGTGACGCGGTGCTCACGGTGCAGTGAGCCGCGATCAGTCGCGGGCCGGGCGGCCAACACGGCGGTACCCAGTCCTCTTAACCTGTCCAGGACGGCTGTTCTAGATTGGCTGCTATGAGTCGCCCAACCACAGCAGCTATCGCCGCCGAACCGCCCGAATCCATCAGTACCGCCCGAATACACCGGGGTGTCGGCAGGACCGGCAGTGGCTCTGCAGATCAATTGGATGGTCCATGAGCAGCCCGTATGGCGTGGCGCTGGCCCTGAACTGATCCCATCCGCGACACCAGGGCCGGCATGCGCACCGTCCAGCAGCACGCCGCGCAACAGCGCGCAGGTGGTCATAGCTCATCTGCCGCACGCGCATACTCATGCAGGACTCTGCTCTGTGGGCGCGTCCGATAGTCGGCCCACCGTCCGACCTGGTCTCTGGGATGTCTGCATGCGTCGTCATCGCCCGTTCCTGTTTAGCCCTGCACAGCGCGGGACCGGCAAGGGTTGCGTCGTGGAACCGCAGTTGTCTGGGCCCCGCTGGTAGTAGTCTTCGGCAACCGGGGGTGCTGAGGGAAGTAGCTCAGTGTCTACCAGCGTCTACAGGTGGAACGGGATGATTGATCTTGGTGTGGCACTGCGAGCGGCCCGTGAGGCGGCAGGGGTTAGCTTGGCGGCGATGGCTGCTCGAACGCACTACAGCAAACCATTGCTCGGTCTGCTGGAAACGGGAAAGAGAACTATCAAACCAGAACACGTTGAGGCGTACAGTCGGGCACTCAATGTTCCTACTGAGATTCTGCAGGGGCCACCAGATGATCCGCTGCGCGTTGCTCATGAGTGGCTAGTCAGCGACTCGCCCACCGTTGTACAGTTGCGTACTGGTCGACGGGTTGGCACAATGCTCGCAGCTGAGCTAGAAAATCGAGTGATCGAGCTGCGTCACTTAGATGACACGGTCGGCGGAGGCGATCTTTTCCCTGTAGTGAGCAAAGAACTATCGGAGGCTCAAGAGGTTGTCCGTTCTGCCAGCTATACCGAAAATGTCGGGCGGCGGTTGTTGACTGTCGTCGGAGAGCTGGCCCAGCTTACTGGATGGGTGGCTAGTGACGCGGGACGGTATGCTGAGGCACAGCAGGTCTATCTCGATGGGGTATCCGCCGCGCAGGGCGCGGGTAACCGTCCGCTCGCGGCTCAGCTTCTGTCGTCGTTGAGCTACCAGATGGCCAACGTGGGAAAAGCGCATGACGCGGTTTTGTTGGCACGGTCTGCTGTCACCGGAGCCGGGGATGCCTCGCCGGTTGTCCGAGTCTTGCTGTTGGAACGGTTGGCCTGGGCGAGCGCCAGAAGTCGGGATCATGTGTGCGCACGGCGTGTTTTGGACGCGGTGGACGACGCATTCGAGGGTCGGTCGCCGGGAATTGCTGAACCGGAATGGGTTTACTGGCTCGACAGAGGCGAGATCGATGTGATGGCTGGTCGATGCCTGATCGAACTCGGCAGCCCACATGCGGCGGCACCGTTGCTCGCGCGGGCCATCAGCTCGTACAACGCCAATCGCGCCCGGGAAGTAGCATTGTACCTGTCGTGGCTTGCGGAAGCATACGCAAGAGCGGGTACTATTGATGCCGCACGGGACACGCTCGCCCAGGCCCGTAAAACCGCGCAAGGAATAAACTCTGTCAGACTCCATTTGCGCATTAACCAAGTTGGCATCCTGCTCCCTCACGAGGGCTAGCGTCCCTCTTAACCTGTCCAGCACGACTGTTCTAGACTGACTGCTATGAGCCGCCCAACCGCAGCAGCTATCGCCGCCGAACCCCAGAACGTCCACCGAGCGCGTCACCACACGTCCGGCTTCGCTGGCCGGCTCTGAACGTCTTCACGCCACGCTCGGCAGTCAAGTTCTCGAAATCCATCGCACGGTGGTGTACCCGGATGACACGACGACCCCACAAGACTCTGCCGTACTGACCGCCGATCACGCACTCGTCTACGAGCTGCCCGCAGATGAAGGGTAACCGCATGCGACGCATTGGGGAGAGCCCATCCGTAGTCATGCAGACACAATGGAACACCTCTCCTGTCCAGTCACTGATATTCTTCTCAAGGCATGGGCGTTGCGCTCACGCGTCGACCTTGCTCCGGCGCAAGTGCCTCTCGCCCCCGCATGGTTGACCGCTGCGTCCGCTTGGCTACCGCGTACTCACCGATTGGGAAAGCAACATGACAGTTAGCCCAATATTACTTTCCCGCATCGCGGAAAGTACCGGATTTACGATGTCCGACGTGGCATTTCTTGCTGGCCTCAGCGAAAGCACACTCTCGCGCCTCTGGGATGACCCTTGCTGGCTCGATCGAATCTCTGGAAAATCGCTTCAAGCGCTCATTGGCGCCATCCCACGAGTTGGCGAGTACGTTCTCGGTTACGCCTTGAGGGGCCGTCACGCTCGTCTTGCTAAACCGAACTTACTTGATCTTGATGGTCTGATCGTCTGATCTACCTGCGACAACGGGTGCTGAGTGGAGTGTTCCCGATTTTATTGACACCGATTTAGGCTGCCAGGTCGGTTAGTTTCCTATATCCTAGCTCGTATTCGGTTGGTGTCAAGTAGCCGAGGGTGGAGTGTCGCCGACGGCGGTTGTAGTAGCCCTCGACCCAGAGGAATGTCTGTTGCCGGACGTCGGTGAGGTCGTTCCACGGCCGGGTGTGGATGAGCTCCTTTTTGTAGGTCGCGAAGAACGACTCGGAGACAGCGTTATCATAGCACGTGGCACGCCTGCCCATCGAGCGGCGCACACCGTTGATGGCGCAGAACTCAGCGAATTCTTTGGAGGTGTACTGGCAACCGTGGTCGCTGTGGAAGATGACGCCATCGGGGGGTTTGCGAGTCACGAGGGCCGCGGTGAGTGCCTCGATGATAAGGCTGGTACGGAGGTGGTCGGCGACGGCGTAGCCGACGACCTTGCGGGAGTGCGGGTCGATCACGGTCGCGGTATAGGCCCAGCCGTCGACGGTGCGTACGTAGGTGATGTCCCCGCACCAGCGGGTGTTGGGGTCCGCCGCGGTGAAGTTCTGCCCGATCAAATCCGGTGCGTCAATAGGTCGCTGGCCCGCGACGGTCGTTTTCTTCCAGACCCGCGGATGGCGTCCGCGCGGGCCAGCGGCCTTCATGAGGCGCCAGACCCGTTTAGCGGCGACGCGGACGCCACGCACAAGCAGTTCGGCCCAGACTCGGCGCACGCCGGGGTGACCGTGCGGGTCGCGGTGGATATTCCGGATCGTCTCGGTGAGCTCGGCGTCGGTGCGCTCGCGCTCGCACGGCCCCTCGGCGCGCCACCGGTAGTAGCCCTGGCGGACCACTCCGAGCCGCTCGCACATGAACGTGACCGGGAACTCTTTCTTGTCGGCCCAGTCCGCGATCGCCGCGTATTTCACGGCTGTTCCTTCGCGAACTAGGCTGCCACTTTTTTTGCGAAATCCCGCTCCATTCTCAGGACGGCGTTGTCCTTGCGGAGCCGTTCCAGCTCGGCTCGCTCGGTCTCGGACAGATCCTTGTCCTGGGCCTGCCCGCTGTCTTTCGCTTTCTTCACCCATGTGCCCAAGCGTCATCTCGTGGACGCCGATGCTTCTCGCCACCTCGGCGATCGATCGGCCCGAATCGAGATGCAGGCTAACGGCCTGATCCTTGTAATCCTGGGTGAAGCGTCGGCGTGTCGCCACGCGATCTCCTCCGCTGGCACTCAGCGGCAGTCATGACCGGGTGTCTACAAGATCGGGTACGGTCCACACTCACCCACTACCGCCGCGCCCGCTCCTACCTGGTTAGCGCCCGCAACCACGGCATCCGCGCCATCGACACCATCCACGCCGCCCTCACCGGCAACCCCTGGCTCCCCACACCCGCAACAGCGTGACATCACAGCTCAACCCGTGAATGGACACGTCGACGCGGCACTCGTGCGGGTAGCCGCCCTGCCGTCGGGAGTGGATGTTCCGCCCTGGCCGGATTTGGCTGGCATCACTGAGTTCTGTGGGGGCGGTGTTGTACAGGTTCGTTGACGGAGTCGTGGTGCGGGTGGCGGCCCGCCGGCTAGGTGCCGACGTTCTCCCGTGGCCGGACTTGACCGGCGACACGGATGAGCAGGTGGCGGGGTGGTGTCGCTGGCTGCGGCAGGTCTGGGCGTCCGAGGGGTTCGCGGCGAGTGTTGAGGTGGCCAGCCCGGCGTTGGGGTCCTTGTAGGCCCACAGCGTCTCGACGGCCGCGTGAAGACCAACGGTCAGCATGACGTTCACAGTGGACTCCGATTCTTGATCATCAACTGGGCACAGCGAAGGTCAAGCTCGTGGTCGGGCACGGGGTACCGAGGCGCGGATGCAGCGCGAAGGCCTTGCTCACGAACTAGTCGCTATGTGATGCTAGTTTCCGACTTGAACCAGGGAGGGCAGCGATGGTGTTACGCAGGGTGACTACGGACGAGATGTGCAAGGACGGGTACACCTGCCATGGTGTGTGGGTGGATGACGATCCGAACATAGAAGACATTGTGATCGTCGGTGCGGATCTTGACCCGTCGCCGGTGCCACTCGGCGCTGGTGAGCGGGCTATCCGCATCAAGCGCCAGGTCGTGCAGAGCGCGAGTCTGTAGGGAAGCGCGATGGAGATCGCTGACCTCGCGCGGATCGTCGACGATGCGCTGCTGTCCGTTTTTCGCCTGGAGACGTTGCCGCAGTACCTGGTCCATCAGGAGGCTGAGGAGTTCGCCGCGTGGCGGTCCGGGCGCCCTGTAGTCTTGCCCACTCCCGAGACCAGCCCGTGGCTGGCCCAGGTGGCCGCCCGGGTGAGCAGTGGAGTCCAGTGGTCTCGTATCCATGTTCTGGATCATCCGCTGAGCGACTACTGTCGGTATGAGATCTGGGGTTATGCGGCCAATCAGGCCGCTGGCGAGCGGATCTATCTCGCGGACCGGAGCGCACATCGGGACCTGGAATCGCTGCGCGAGGACTTCTGGCTTGTCGACGACTTCACGGTGATCCGGATGATCTACGATGTGCAGGGGCAGTTTGAACGACCCGAGTTGGTCGATGACGTGCGGCCATACCTCGTGATGCGAGACACCGCGTTTCGTCATGCCGAACCACTCGATGAGTACGTGGCCGGCCGAGGCATTGAGTTCAGTGCACGATCCGTATGATGCAAGCAGACGAGGATCGATTCCGCGTAGCTACGGTGCTGCGAGGGTTGCGCGCCGAGGCCGGTCTGTCGACTACCCAACTGGCCGACTGGCTCGGCTGGTCGCAGTCCAAGGTGAGTAAGACAGAGCTAGGGCGGACCACACCGTCGCCGCAGGACGCGGACGCCTGGGCTCGGGCTACGGGTGCCTCGTCCGCCACTCGCGAGGAACTACGGGTCCTCGCGGAGCGGGCGGCGACCCGGTTAACGGCTTGGCGGCGCGAGCTGGCACCCGGCCGACGCCGGATGCAGCGGGACATCCAGCGGTTCGAGATGGCAGCGTCGGTGGTGCGGGTGTTCTCACCTGATGTGGTCGTCGGGCTGGCGCAGACACCGGCCTACGGCGCAGCAATGTTTCGCCTCGGTCGCGACCTCGGCCTTACCGAAGACATCGAGAACGTCGTTGCCGCCCGGCTCGCGCGCCAGGCCGTGCTCGATGACGAGCGCAAGAAGTTCCTTTTCGTGATGGGAGAGACCGCGCTGTGGCGGCGCCTGATCTCCCCGGAGCAGATGAGCATCCAGATCCAGCAGCTACGCCAGCTCGCGACACGGCCCAATATCGATCTGGCCATTATTTGTTTCACGAGCGAGGAGCACACGCACCAGTACCACGGTTTCGCGGTGCTCGGCGATCCGGATGCCGACGACGAGGCGCTCGTGCTCGCTGAAACCGTGACCCGTGGTCTGACCATTCGTCGCACTGACGAGGTCCGGCGGTACATCGAGCACTTCAACGCCTTGCGCGCGGGCGCGGTAGATAGTGGCGAGCTGGATCGTTTCCTCCAGGAGGTCGCCGCACGGTGGATGGGGAGTTGACGCATGAATAGATCTAGTCTCCTGCTAGCCGCAGTCGCTGACTTGCCCGTCACGAGACGCCAACGGGAAGGACCGAGCCGAGGGCGAAAACGTACAGAGAAAGCCAATCCGATCGTAAGGTACTTTCTTTCCGTGGCCCTGGAGGAGGAGCCGCCACCGTGATCGTGATGCGTAAGGACGACAGTGTCTGGCTCGTTATCAACGGTGTGGTCAAGACGACGGCGGTCCGGTCAGGCCATCGACTTGTCAAAGAGGAAGCAAACTGATGACCGAACCGGCCAGAGTTCGGCCATCCCGTGTGCTGCCCCAGCAAGTCCACCCTGCGCGACCCGACGCCCCGGCACCCGGTCAGGCTCCTTGCCTACCAGGCCGCCGACGGCGGCCGTGCGGGCTCGGATTACCCACGCGAGACCACCTATGAGGAGTAACCACGTGACCGCACCCCAGGTAACGAGGATCTTTTCTACTCACGAGACCGCGCGGGCCGGCGCGCTGCGTGAGGCGATGATCGCTGAGTTGCGGGAGATGAACACGATCCGCAATGACCAGATCGCCGACGCTTTCCGCACCGTGCCACGGCACCTGTTCGCGCCCGGGGAACCGCTGGACAGCGTCTATGCCGCCAACAGCACCCTGGTCACCAAGAGAGACGGGCACGGCGCCGCCACCAGTGCGCTATCTGCGGCGCATATTCAGGCCACGATGCTGGAACAGGCCCAGCTCGGTTCTGGGATGCGGGTTCTGGAGATCGGATCGGGGGGCTACAACGCGGCGCTGATCGCTGAGCTGGCCGGCCAAACCGGGCAGGTCACGACGGTCGACATTGACCCCGGCGTGGCTGACCATGCCCGGGACTGCCTCGCGGTAGCGGGGTACGACCAGGTCAACGTGGTGGTGGCGGACGCCGAGGGCGGTGTCCCGCACTATGCGCCTTACGACCGAATCATTGTCACCGCCGGGACTTGGGACATCCCGCCTGCGTGGTCTGACCAGCTTGCTGAGGGCGGGTGGATGGTCGTCCCGTTGCGGATGCGTGGGCTGACCCGCTCGGTGGTGCTGGAGCGCGACGGGGATCACATGGTGAGCCGGGGTTATCACTTGTGCGGGTTCGTGCCGATGCAGGGCGCCGGTGCCCACACCGAGCGCATAATCTCGCTCGACGGGGACGAAGTCACCCTGCGGGTCCATGAGAAGCAGCCGGTTGACGCCGATCGTCTCCGGGAGGCTTTGTTTGCGCAGCGGGTGCAGCGGTGGTCGGGCGTCGTGTTCGACCAGGTCGACGAACTGGATCTGTGGCTAGGCACCGCAGATCCAGTCTTCGGCATCCTTGCGGCGACGGACGGGCCTATCGATCGTGGTCTCGTGGCTCGGTCCGCGAATCCGCGTTCCGCGAACCGGGGCGTTCCCACGGCCGTGAGCGCAGGCAGCTTCGCCTACCGCACCAAACGACCAATCGAAGGCACGAGCGATTTCGAAACCGGTGTGTATTCCCACGGCCCGCAGGCTGAAGCTCTCGCGGAGCAGTACGTGGAGCTGATCCGGACCTGGGACCGCGACCACCGTTCTGGTCCGGGGGCGCGCATCGAGATGTATCCCGCGACAACCCCGGATGCGGACCTTCCCCCAGGGCGGGTCATCGACAAGAAGCACACCCGAGTCGTCATCTCCTGGCCCGGACACCGGACGCTCTGACCAATAGCGAGAGTTCTCGGATACAGTACCATCATACAAGGAGGAACCTGTGACTATTAAAATGGATGAGATGGCAGTAATTTCGGACGGCCCGGTGGTGGACTCAGAGTTCGACCTCGACGTGAGCATTGTTGAATCCGGTCCGGTCGTCGACGAGCTGATGCGGCTTACCGACGATGGCTGCGGCCAGACCTGCGAAAGCGCCTGCAATAGCTGCTAGAGCACTAATCCCGACGACCTGTTGGTGCCCCAGGGCTAGCGGCGCAACCTCGGGGCACCGGATCAGAACTTTCCCAGTCTTGGGGGTGGTGCGATTGTACCGGTTCGTCGATGCGGCGGTCGTGCGGGTGGCTGCCCTGCCGTCCGGGGTGGATGTCCTGCCGTGGCCGGACTTGACCGGCGACACGGATGAGCAGGTGGCGGGGTGGTGTCGCTGGCTGCGGCAGGTCTGGGCGTCCGAGGGGTTCGCGGCGAGTGTTGAGGTGGCCAGCCCGGCGTTGGCCCGCCGGGTTCGGGAGGTCTGCGACGGACGTCGGATGCGGGAGCGTGAGGTTCGACGCGCCGCGCTGTCGGTCACGCGGTACGTGCAGCGGGCGACCAGCCGGGCGACGCCGTTCGGCTTGTTTGCGGGGGTGGCGCCCGCCCGGGTCGGTTCCCGATCGGCGGTGCGTTTCGGTGACGGACATCGCGCCGTCGCACGGGTGGACGCGGAATGGCTCGATGGGGTGATCAGGTTTCTGGAGACTTGCCATGAGCTGCGGAACCGGTTGCTCGTGGTGCGGAACAACCTCGCGTTCGTCCGCGACGAGAGGCTGGTGGTGGGCTGGCAGCAGCAGGCTGGTACCGCAGCCGGGACGGAGCCGGTGGAGGTGTCGGTCCGCCACACCGCGGCGGTCCGGACTGTCCTGCAGGCCGCTGGGGCCCCGATCCGTCTGGGCGACCTAGCCGGCAAGCTGGCAACCGATTTCCCGGACCGGCCGGACTCGGTGATTAACGGGATGCTGGCCGAGTTGGTGGCGCAGCGCATCCTCATCACCAGCCTCCGTTCCCCGATGACGACGACCGATCCGCTGGTGCATGTCATCGAGGCGTTGGCTGCGGCCAGAGCCGACACGGTGGGCGTGGTTGCCGATCTGCTCGGCGCGTTACGCGAGATCCATACCGATCTGATCCGCCACAACCGTGCGGCCTCGCGGCCCAAGCTGCGACGTGACCTGCGAGCCGGTGCAGCCCGGAAGATGGCGGCCATCGTCAGCGCCGAGCGACTGGTCACGGTGGACCTGCGGCTCGACTGCGGCGTCGTCCTGCCGCACGCGGTGGCACGGGAAGCGGAGACGACCGCGGCGGCCCTGGTCAGGCTGGCACCTAACCTCTTCGGGTCCCCGGCCTGGCAGAACTACCACAGCAGGTTCCTCGAACGGTACGGACTCCGCGCCCTCGTCCCGGTCGGCGAACTACTCAACGTCGAGAGCGGGCTCGGGTTGCCCGCCGGGTACCGGGACTCGCGTGTGACACCACCGTCCAGGCCGGGGCTGTCCGCGCGCGATGCCGCCTTGCTGGCATTGGCGCAGAACGCCGCGCTGCAGCAGAACACCGAGATCGTCCTCGACGACAAGATGATCGCGGACTTGGCGGTCGGTGGGGCCATCACTGCGCGGGCGCAGCCACACACCGAGCTCCGGTTCCGTATTCACGCGCCGACACTCGACGCGCTCGATCGGGGCGAGTTCGAACTCGCGATCACGGGGGTGTCCCGGGCGGCCGGGACCACGACCGAACGGTTCCTCGACCTCTTCGACACCGACGACCGGGAGCGGATGTTCAGCACGTATACCCGGCTGCCCACGGTGAGCGAGAACGCGCTACCCGTTCAACTGTCCTGTCCTGCCACCCACGCGCGTACCGAGAACGTCACCCGAAACCCCGCGGTGCTGCCGCACCTGCTGGCCCTACGGGTCATACGCTGAGTAGGTTCTTGAATTTGGTATCGAACTCCTGCACGGCAGGGCTGGATGCATGTGACGCGATGTCGGCCCGGAAGCGGGTGAGTTGCTGGCGGGTGTACGCAGAGTCCTGGCGGCGTACGGCGATGGCTGCCTCCACGGCGGCCTGGCAGGCGTGCTCGACCTCGCCGATCGCGGCCCGAGAGCGGGCTAGTTGCGCGAGGTATTCCATCCGGTCCATCTGCAGCTCGGGCTTGATCGTCGCCACGGCAAGCCGGTTGTACCGCTCGGCGTCTGTAGCCCGGCCCAGCTCCAGCGCTCCGGCCCCCGCGTTGCCGTAGAGGAATGCTTCGTCCAACCAGTACAGACAGGCAGGCTCGTCATCCGGGCGGGACTGGGCGAGCAGGTCGAAGGACAAGCCTCGGGAACGGTCCCAGGCGCCGAGGTCGCCGCAGCAGGCGGCGGCACGGGCGCGGCGGGAGTGCAGGTAGGCCGCGACCTTCGGGGTGAGCTGCTCACCACCCCGCAGCGCTGAGTCGATCATGACTATTGCATCGCGGGGATCACCGGACGAGATCGAGTGGAAGGACATGAAAGCCAGCACGTTAGCTCCGACCGCCCGGTCTCCGGCCACATGCGCCGATCGCAGCGCCGCCGCGTAGTAGCGCTGCGCGGCGGCGTTCTGGCCAGCCTTCACCGACTGGTAACCGGCGAGCCGGGCCAGCTCGGCGGCGGCGACGTGCAGCCGAACACCCAGTTGCTCGGTGTAGCTGGAATTGCTGATCAGTTCGGTGACGATGCGCAGGTCCTCACGCAGCGCCCGGATCAGCCCGCCGCCGCCGATCGCGTCGTCCATGCCCCGGCGGGCTTCGACCACCCGTTCTACATCGGTGACGAGCTGGGTGTCGACCCGCTTCCCTTTCACAGACGCGGCCACCCTGGCCGGATCGAGCAACCACTGATGCGCCAGTGCGGTCAGCGGCACCCCAGTTATCGCGAGGAAGTACCTGCGGTCCATCCCGTCTGCCTCCAAGACCTCGAACAGGGACGCGAGCGCACCGGCCGGGTCCCAGGCGTGTTCCAACCCGTCGTCGGCTGGAACGTAAAGCAACCCGCTACTGATGGTCCACCCCAACGAGCCCAATGTCACGGGCTCGCCGAGCTTGCGGGTCAGCACCGCACACACCAGTCCCGGCCAAGGCTGGCGAGGCAGGCATGGTCTGGTGCGGGGAGGTCTCGCGCGCACCCAGCGGCTCGGCGTCTTGGGATGCATTCTCTCTGGCAGACTCAGTGACCTGGCCATGGCGTTGAGGTGGTAGGCGAGATTCTCGGCAGTCCAGCCGCAGCGGGCGAGATAGGACTCCAGCGCGGAGTGGGTCGCGGGAACGTCGCGAACGTCGGTCATGATTCCGCTCCTCGATCATGAGGTTCATGGGCTGAAGGTAACGGCGTTCGTACCCGTTGTCGTGCCTTGTGCTCCAAGTGCTCCTCCACAACGCCGCGCTGACCCCCGGTGAGCGGTGATGGTTGGTCGACGGCAGTTCCCCAGCCGACCACGGCCGGGGCGGGCCTGGAGACCGTGAACCGGGGTAGCGAGGGGCGATCAGACGTGATGCAGCGGGACAACGAGCGTGGCCGGGTAGTGGCGGAGCCGGATGCGCTGCCGGCTGGAGCGACACATCTGCTGGCGGCGAGTACGACGAGGAGGCCCCTGTGATGATCCCCGGCCGTCCATGACCCGTTGAACCACGGCTGAAAGAGTAACCAGATGAGCACACTGCGAAACACGAACGTCAGCACTGCCGACGAGGCTACGCAGGCTGACGCGTTACGCGAGGCGATGATCGCTGACTTGCGTGAGATGAGGGCGATCCGCAGTGACCGGGTCGATGAAGCCTTCCGTGCCGTGCCGCGGCACCTGTTCGCGCCGGGGGAGCCGCTGGAGAGGGCCTACGCTGTCAAGACCATCCTGCAAACCAAGCGGGACGAGAGCGGCGTGGCCATCAGCATGGTGTCCGCGCCGGACATTCAAGCGATGATGCTGGAACAGGCCCAGCTCGGACCCGGTATGCGGGTCCTGGAGATTGGATCGGGCGGCTATAACGCGGCGTTGCTCGCCGAGCTGGTCGGCGACACCGGGCAGGTCACCACAGTCGACATCGACCAGGACGTGGTCAACCGTGCTCAGCGTTGCCTGTCGGCAGCGGGATACGAGAAGGTCAACGTGGTGTTGGCGGACGCTGACGGCGGTGTGCCAGACTACGCGCCTTACGACCGAGTGATCGCCACCACCAGCGCGTGGGACATCCCGCCCGCCTGGACCGATCAACTTGCCGAGAGCGGGCGGATCGTTGTGCCGCTCCGAATGCGCGGCCTGACCCGCTCAGTGGTGTTCGAACGCGACGGGGATCGCATGGTGAGCCAGGGCTACGAACTGTGCAGTTTCGTGCCGATGCAGGGCGTCGGCACCCCCATCGAGCGCCTGGTTTCACTCGACGGAGACGAGGTCAGCCTTCGGCTCGATGCGGACCAAGCGATTGATGCCGATCGTCTGCGTGAGGCCCTGTCCCAGCCGAGGGTGGAGGCATGGTCCGGGGTCACGTCCGGTGAAGAGGGGCGGTTCGATGGCCTTCACCTGTGGCTGGCCATGTCTCTGCCGACCTTCGGTGTCCTGACGGCTAGGAAGGAGGCCGTCGCTCGGGGTGTTGTCGCCCATGCCTGGGCTCTGGGTATGCCGACCGCAGTTAATGGGGGAAGTTTTGTCTACCTCGGCCTGCGCCCAGTCACCCCGGACAGGAAGAGGTGTGAGTTCGGGGTTTACGGACACGGACCGGATGCCGAGGAACTCGCTCACCAGGTCGTCGGGCACGTCCAGTCCTGGGACGGCAGCAGCCTCAACGCGCGTATCGAGACCTATCCGGTAAGTACGCCCGATGATCAGCTTCCCGAGGGGGCTCTCGTCCTCGACAAGAAGCACACGAGAGTCGTCATCTCCTGGCCCTAACAGCGGGCGCCTTTGGCCGAGTGCACGAGCTCTCGGAGGTAGCACTACCACGAAGGAGGAATCTGTGAAAGTTCAGATTGATCAGATGGCGGCGGTCTCGGTCACACCGATCGTGGACTCGGATTTCGACCTCGATGTCAGCATCGTCGAATCCGGTCCGGTGATCGCAGAGCTGATGCGACTCACCGACGATAACTGCGGCAGCACCTGCGAAAGTGCCTGCAACAGCTGCTAGATCGTTTGATCCCGACAACCCGTCGGGTCGGTACCCAGGGATTGCTCCGGCAGCCCCTGGGCATCGGGCCGGCCCTCCCGGTGCTGGGTGGTGCGGTTTGTACAGGTTCGTGGATGCGGCCGTCGTGCGGGTAGCCACCCTGCCGTCCGGGGTGGACGTTCCTCCGTGGCCGGACCTCACCGGCACGACGAGTGAAGATGTGGCGCGGTGGCGATGCTGGCTGCAGCAGGTCTGGGCGTGCGAGGCGGTCGTGGCGGCGGTCGAAGTGGCCAGCCCGGTGCTGGCCCGCCGGGTTGGCGCGGTGTGTGCCGGGCATGAGCAGCGGGCGCGCCAGGTGCGGCGCGTGGTGGTGTCGGTGGTGCGGTACTTGCTGCGGATGACGAGCCGGGCGACGCCGTTTGGTCTGTTCGCCGGGGTGGCGCCAGCCCGCTTTGGTCCCGAACTCCAGCTGCGCGACGGCGAGAACCACCTGGCCGTGGCACGGGTGGATACCGACTGGCTGGTGGGTGCGATCACGCGCCTGGAACGGTGCCCTGAGCTGCGGCGTCGACTGCCGGTCGTGCGGAACAACCTGGCGTTCGTCCGCGATGGGAGGCTCGTGGTGGGCTGCCAGCAGCAGCCCACCACATCGGGCCGAACGGAGCCCGCGGAGGTGTCAGTCCGGCACACCCGGGCAGTCGAGACCGTCATCCAGGCCGCGGAGTCGCCGATCCGTGTCAGCGACCTGGCTGACAAACTGACGGCTAACTTCCCCGGGACACCGGAATCGGTGATCGAGGGCATGCTGGCCGAGCTGGTCACGCGGCGGATCCTGGTCACCAGCCTGCGACCGCCCATGACGGCCACCGATCCCCTTGGCCATGTCGTCGAGAAGTTGGCTTCGGTGGGCGCCGACGCGGTACCGCAGGTGGCGCAACTGTTCCACGACCTTCGCGACATCCACGTCGACCTGTCCCGGCACAACTGCGCGTCCTCACCCACCGAGAAGCGTGGACTCAGAACCTCCGCGTCCCGGAAAATGGCGGTCATCTTCACGACCGAGCGGCCGGTCGCGGTTGACCTCCGAGTCGACTGTGCGCTGGTCCTGCCGCACGCGGTGGCGCGGGAAGCGGAGACCACGGCGGCGGTTCTGGCGCGCCTGACCCCGTATCCCGTCGGCTTCCCGGCTTGGCGGGACTATCACGCCAGGTTCCTCGAACGGTATGGAATCGGCGCGCTGGTCCCAATCCCAGAGCTCCTGCACACCGACGCTGGACTGGGGTTTCCCGCCAGGTACCGGGATGCGCGCCTGACGCCGCCGCCCGTGCCTGGGTTGTCCGAGCGGGATGTGGCGCTGTTGCAGTTGGCGCAGAAAGCCGCGATGGATCACAGCGTCGAAGTCACTCTCGACGAGGAGGCGATAGCGAAGCTGGCGGATCAGGACGTCGCCACGCAGCCGCACACTGAACTGCGCTTCCGTCTCCATGCGCCGACACCGGACGCCCTCAACCGAGGCGAGTTCGAGCTCGCCGTCGCTGGGGTGTCCCGCGCGGCTGGGACCACGGCCGGACGGTTCCTCCCCCTCTTCGACACCGACGATCGTGAGCGGATGTTCAGGACGTATACCGGGCTGCCCACGGTGAGCGAGAATGCGCTACCCGTTCAACTGTCGTGTCCTGCCGTCCACGCTCGTACCGAGAACGTCACCCGAAGCCCTGCGGTACTGCCGCACCTGCTGGCCCTAGCCGAACATCACACCTGCGGCAACAAGGTGATACCGCTGGACGACTTGGCGGTGAGCGCCGATGCGGAGCGACTGTACCTGGTCTCACTGTCCCAGCGGCGCCCGGTGGAGCCGGTGGTCTTCAATGCCGTGGAACTCACCAACCACGCCCATCCCCTGCTGCGTTTCCTGTGCGAGATCAGCACCGCGCGTCTCGCGGCGTGCGCCCCGTTCTCGTGGGGGGCCGCCAGCCGATTGCCCTTCCTGCCTAGGGTTCGCCACCGGCGCTCGATCCTCTCCCCAGCCACCTGGGCGCTGTCCGCGACCGGCCTGCCGGGCCCGGCGGCCTTGTGGCGGGACTGGGTGAACAGCCTGTCCGCGTGGCGGGGCCGGTTCCGCATCCCCGCTGCGGTCTACTTCGGTGAGGGCGATCGCCGGATCCGGCTGGACCTGGACGAAGCAGCCCACCTCCACGCAGTGCGCGCCGAGCTGGACCGTTCCGGACACGCCACCGTGCGTGAAGCGCCTGATCCCAGCGCGTTCGGATGGATCGACGGGCGGGCGCACGACATCGTCATCCCGCTCGCCGCCACAGCCCGGCCCGTTCCCCCACGGGCCTGGTCGGGCCGGGTGATCAGCCGCGAGCATGGGCACCTGCCCGGCAGCGGCGACTGGCTGTACGTGAAGCTCTACGGGCACCCGGACCGGCACACCGCCGTCCTCACCCGCCATCTGCCCCACCTGCTGTCCGGATGGGACAGCAGGCCGCAGTGGTGGTTTATCCGGTATGAGGATCCCGAGCCGCATCTGCGCCTGCGGATCCGGCTGCGCGGCGCGGACGCCTTCGGTGAGACCGCGCGGCGGGTCGGTGCCTGGGTGGCTGGCTTGCGACGTCTCGGCCTGGTCGGGCGGGTGCAGCTGGACACCTATTATCCGGAGACCGGACGCTTCGGCGGCGGCGCGGCGATGGCGGTCGCGGAGTCGGTGTTCGCCGCCGACTCGGCTGCGGCGATCGCCCAGCTGACGTACACCGGTCGCGGCGACGCCCCGCGTCAGCACGCCATCATCGCCGCGAGCCTGGTCGACCTGGCCACCTCCTTCACCGGAGGTATCGGTGAGGGCATGCGCTGGCTGGTCGACCATGTCAGCAAGGCCCCGATCCCGGCCCCTGACCGGGAGGTTCACGACCAAGCGATCCGCCTGGCGAACCCGCACGATGGCTGGGCGGCGCTGCGCGCGATACCCGGAGGCGACCACATCGCGACCACGTGGGCCAGGCGACGCACGGCACTGGGCGCCTACCGTGACACGCTGGTCGCCTCGGGCGAAAGCACTCCGGAAGTGGTGCTGCTCGATCTGCTGCACCTGCACCACGTCCGTATGACCGGGCTCTGTCCGGATACCGAGCGGGCTTGCGTCCGCCTGGCCCGCGCCGCCGCCCTGAGCTGGACTGTCCGACTCCAAGGAGCCACGTGAGCCGTCCCAACCCGCACGCGCTAGCCGCGGCTAGGGCCATCACCGACCGCCTGGCCGACCCGCACACGATCCGCACCGAAGACAGTGACGCAGGCCGTGGTCGCCGCCGGCCGCAGTCGCTGGCCGGTGGAGCCGCGGGCATCGCTCTGCTCCACGTCGAACGCGCTCACGCTGGCCACGGTGACTGGAGCACCGCGCACGCCTGGCTGTCCGCCGCCGTGCGCGAGGATCTCAGCGCCGGCCCCAACGCGAGCCTGTTCTTCGGTGCCCCGGCCCTGGCATTCCTCATCCACGCGGCGGCCGACCGGCCGGGAAAACTCACCCGCGTCCTCGCCACTCTCGACGCGGCCACCACCGCTGTGACACGCCGACGCCTCGAGGAAGCCCGCGCGCGCATCGAGCGTGGGGACCGCCCCGCGCTGGCCGAGTTCGACCTCATCCGCGGGCTGGCCGGCCTCGGCACCTACCACCTGCAACGCAACCCGCACCACGACATCACCAAGGCTGTTCTGTCCTACCTCGTCAAGCTGACCGAACCGCTGCCTGGCCGTACCGATGGGCTGCCCGGCTGGTGGACCGACCTCGCCCCCACCGGCCACCCATCACCCGACTATCCGGCAGGTCATGGGAACTTCGGCATGTCCCACGGCATCGCTGGTCCCCTGGCAGTGCTGTCCCTGGCGCTGTGGCGCGGTGTGGTCGTGGACGGGCACACCGACTCCCTCACGCGGATCTGCACCTGGCTCGACGCTTGGCAACAGCAGCACCCCCACGGTCCGTGGTGGCCAGGGATCATCACCGTGGACGATGTCCACAACGGACACCTCCGACAACCCACCCCCGGGCGGCCGTCGTGGTGCTACGGCACCCCCGGACTGGCCCGCGCCCACCAACTCGCGGGCCTGGCCACCGGCGACACCACACGGCAACAGATGGCTGAGACCGCGATGCTCGGCTGTCTGCGCGATCCCGCGCAGCTCGCCCGGATCGTCGACAGCGGTCTGTGCCACGGCATGGCCGGGGTGTTCCAGACCGCGTGGCGCATGGCCTCCGACGCCCACACCCCGGACATCGCGGCCGAGCTGCCGCGCCTGTCCGCGAGACTGCTCACCCAGCATTGCTGCGCACCCGAGGACACTGAGTTCCTCGACGGACACGCAGGCATTGCTCTTGCTCTGCACACCGCCGGGACCAACACCGCCCCGCTCGCCCACTGGGACGCGTGCCTACTACTCACCTAACCGAAATCAGACGAAGGAAACTGAGCATGAACCGCGGCACCGACCCGCCACCGACGAGCCCGTCATGGCACCAGGTGTCCATCCAGTTCGACGACTACTCCGCCGCTGAACACACCGGCGTCGCCCACCTCGGCCCGGAGATGACCAGCGCCGAGACAGCCGGACTGATCGCGTCGTGGTTCTTCATCAGAAAAGCCCCCTGCTGGCGCCTTCGTTTCCAGCCGTCCCACGACAGCACCGAGCAGGACACGACGACGTTCATCCACCAGCGACTCACAACCCTGCGGGACGCCGGCCGCATCGCGAGCTGGGTCGAGACCAGCTACGAACCCGAGACCTACGCCTTCGGCGGAGCCGCGGCCATGGACCTCGCCCACCACCTGTTCCACACCGACAGCCGACACATCCTCGCCCATCTCCGCGCTACCACCCCCGGAGGCCGCAGCGATCAGCGGCGCGAGCTGTCGGTCCTGCTGTGCAGCATCCTGATGCGCGGCGCGGGACAGGACTGGTATGAACAAGGAGACATCTGGGCACGTGTCACCGAGCACCGGTCCCTTCCCCCCGATACACCCCTGGACCGGCTGCGCACCATGGAACCCGGCCTACGAAAACTCATGACCGTGGACGCGAGCCCCGCCAGCCCTCTGATGCAGGAGAACGGGCCACTCATCTTCCTTTCCGACTGGGCCGCCGCCTTCGAGGAAGCAGGCCGGGCACTGGGCGACCTCGCCGGCAACGGAACGCTCCGTAGAGGTGCGCGAGCCGTGCTCGCCCACCACGTCATCTTCCACTGGAACCGAATCGGCCTGCCTCACACGACACAAAGCATCCTCGCCAACGTGGCCACAGCAGTTGTCCTCGGGCAATGATAATAGGGGGCGACGAGCCGGATGATCAAAGTCGTGGACCGGTTTCCGCTCCTACCGCGCACGAGGCCACCCGGCCAGGCACTGCATCTGCGCGTCGGCGAGATTCGCGAACTTGCGTGTTCAGCATCCCAGGGATCCGATGAGATCCGACTATCATCGGCAGCCGAGGCGCTCAACAAAGCGGCCCTCATCGCGAGCGATTGCGGCCTCGTCGATCTCGCGCAGCAGCTGTGCTGGCGCCAGTTCGCCATCTTCGAGACATCCACACCTCTCACCGCCAAGACGGCGAAGCTCGCGCTTCAACCGATCGTCAACCTCGGCCGGCTAGCCACGCGCGGCGGCGACGGCGACCGCGCGTACCAGATCTTCGAGAACGCCTACAACGCCGCGAGAACCCAAACGGCCACGGAGATCGACGGCAGGAACATCGACTTCCGGCACTTCGTGAACCAGACGGAACAGCGCCACGAACTTCGGAAATTCCTGTGGACCATTCTGCTGGCCGATGGCACCCGCGCGCTGACACAAGCCGGCAGATGGGGCGACGCGCTCAGACACATCGAACAGTACAAGGGCATCGGAAAGCGGATGCTGGACGGCCGGCAAGTCGCGATTCTCGCGCGATGCGCCACCGGCGACCATGGCGCGGCCCTCGACATGCTCGACGACAGCTCAACACCCGATCCCTGGGAGAAATCCGTCGCGACCTGCTTGCGAACACTGTGCCTGCGCATCAGGAACCAGCCAGCCGACACGTCCACCGCCACGATGGTAAGGATGTACCTCCGGCTCGAACCCTCACCTGAGCACCTCTTCTTCCGCACCCGCCTGGGGCTGTGCGTTATCGACCTCGCCGCCGACGCACACCGAGCAGGCACATCGCAGGTCATCGCCAGGGTCATCCGCGAGGCGGCGGCCGGCGCCGACGCGTACAGCGCATCGGACCTGCTCTCACACGAACTATGCCGGTCAAGCATGGCGCAGGCCAATGAGGATGCCTTGGCCGGCATCGTCGAGTTGTCAGGACTCAGGCGCGGCACGATGCCAGCTAACCTGCTGGACGACCTCATAACCTCAACGAAGACAAGCGAGGCACAGCTCGCGCAGGTACTCGCACGAGATACTCACCACCCGTCGACGGCCTGAGCTACCTACTGATCGGTTTGCGACGGTGGCCGGGTCCGGCCGGCATCACCGTGCGCCTCGTGGGCATCTACGGTCCCACCAACGGGATGACTGCGGACAGCAGCTACCATCGCCGCGAGTTCCAGCACCGCCTCCTGGACTACCTTGCCGAGATCAACCGCCCCGCCCTGTGCGTAGCGGGTGATCTCAACGTCGTCGAACCCGACCACCGACCCCACCTATCCGCATTCGAAGACCACGACTACGCCTTCTACACCGGCTTCCTGGCGCTCGGTCTCCGCGACGCCTACCGCGAACTCAACCCCTCGGCTGGCGACCATAGCTGGATCAATCCCCGCTTCGGCAGCCAGCGCCTAGACCACAGCCTCGTCAGCGTCGGGGCAGGAAAGATCCGAGCGTGCGCTTACGACCACACCCCTCGAAGCGATGACCTCAGCGATCACGCCGCCCTGCTGACCACCATCGGGCTGCGAGCCGACCGCGCCGACAAACGGCCGTCGCCCATGGTAAGCGACAGTCGTTTGTGGTGACCTGCTAGCCCACCAACGCCGGGGTGCCCAGGCGGGCCAGGAGCTTGTCGCGGAAGCGCGCCATGTGCGGATCGAACCGATCAGGCGCCCACTCCGCCGGGTCGTCTAGGGCGAACCAGCGGACCTGATTCGCTTCTCGCGGGTCCGCCTCGATCCGCATCTCCTGATCGGCGGCCAGCACGAACCAGAACGACACGTCTGTGTGACTGTGCTCGCCGCGCGTCTTCGTCACGGTCAGGAACAGCGGCGCGTCCCCGAACCGCGGGTGGAACTCGCCATCGATCTGCAGTTCCTCGGTCGCCTCCCGCAGCACTGTGGTGCGCGGGTCCTCCCCATCGTCGACGTGGCCACCGGGGAACAGCCACAAACCCGCTTTCGCATGGTCGACCAGCAGCACCGAACGTCGTGTCTCGTCGAACAAGGCGAAGTACACACACAGGTGCTTTTCGGGTGTAGCCGGGCGAGCGATCCGGAACAGCGGCGCGCCCGACCGCACCCACTGCAACGTGGTGGCCCTGTCCTGCGCCTCGTGCTCATCGAGCGGCGCCACACCTGCCACCAGGCCGTGCACCACACCGCGCGGATCGTGACCTGCCGCCGTCATCTTCGAAGCCCTCCACGACGAGCACACTGAGTCCGATAAGCCGCTGCTCGCAGCAACGACGTCTGCCGACGCCCGAGGACGCGCGGCGAATCGTAGCAGCGGTCTCTCCCCAACTCGTGGAGCCCACGCCGACCCCTGGTCGTATCGGTCCGGCAGCTCACACGGCCGGGTCAGTGACGCCGTGAACCTGATCCAGGGCATCGCTGAGGGGCTGACGGTGCGCCGCACACAATCCAGCCGGGTTAGCCGTGCAGTGGTGTCCGGCTGCTCGATCAACGTGAGGCCGCTGACCTCGTCGCCGACCACCAGCGTTTCTCGGGTCACCTTTAGCCGAGCGTCGCTCGAACGTGCCAGCCGGACTCATCTTGGTCGAGTTGGGGTCGAAGATGGGTGTAGCCGGGGCGGCCGAGGGACCGCCACCGCTCGGCCCAGCCGAGGTGGCGGCCTCCCGGACCACATCGCGCATACGGCCGGAGCGAGCCAGGCCGGCAAGGTAGGTGAGTGATCCGACGAGGACGGCATCGCCGCCGTCCCCGCTGAGGTGGATCGCCGAGCCGCAGGCGGCAGCGGGGGCAAGGCGTGCCCAGGTGCGGGTGAACAGCAGTGTGTCCTGGGACGGCTCGTCCAGCAATGGCACCTGATCGAGATCGAGGAACGGCAGAGTGGTCTGGTCACCAGTCACGATGATCTGATTCAGTCTCGGCTCGTCGTCCGCACAGAGTTGTGCGTAGGCGAGGTCGTCAGCGTTGTCGGCGACGGGATCGGCGTAGGTGATAGCGGGTAGCCCGGCGGGCAGATACCCGGCGGCCAGTACGGCAAGCGTCGAAGAGTCGAGCCCGCCCGAAAGGTCAGCTGTCATTGTCTGCCCCAGACCAGCCCGCCGTTGCACTGCGGTGACCAGGGCAGATCGCAGCGCTTGTGCTCCCTCCTTGAAGGTGGCGTCGCCGAGGGGCAGCGGGATCGGGCGCTGCCGTAGCCCGTCGGGGCCAACGGTGAGGACGTGGCCGGGGCGGGTGCGCCTGATGCCGGCGAAGGCGGACCGGTCGACATTCGCCTGGGGAACGTCGGGACACAGCAGCATGGCAGCCAGCCATTCCAGGTCGAGACCCGCTCTGGTGAGGTCGGCCAATGGGAGCGGTGAGGAGGCGAACAAGGTCCCGCCCGTCCATGGGGTGTAGAAGACCGGATGTAGCCCGGCCAGATCGGTGACGACCGTGACGCCGTATTCGTCGTGCACCACGGTGACGTGGTTGCCCGCAAGCTCGGCCAGCACGGTGTAGTTCCCGGATCTGCGGGCTGCGGTCGCGGCGGCGGCCAGCTCAGTGTCGGTGGCCAGGCACGCCCCGAACGCCGCGAGGTGAAAGCCCGAAAAGTGGCAGGTGCGGACTTCCCACCTATCCCACTGCCCAGCGACCCATAGCGGTGGGCCGCCGGGCCAGACCTGGCGTGCCCCGGCCGGAACCGGCGGGCGCCCAGCTCCGGTACTGGCGGGGTGCCAGCTGGCGAACCAGCGCATCACAGCATTCCTTGGGGTTCTCGGGCGGTGGGCCGGGTGCGCCCGACATCTGGGGTCGTGGCGGCGGGCGTACCCGGTTCTCCCGATGCGGGACTCAGTTGTAGTAGTTCTTCATGTCAGCGGTGTCGTAACTCTTGTGGCCGAGCGTGAACGACCGCACGTCGCCGAGCGCCACCAGCGTCGGCCGGGTGTAGGGCCGCTTAGCCATCGTGTGCACTTCCTTCCTTATTCGTCTTGAGTCACAGTGAATACCGTGGCATACAATCCCCCCACGTGCAAGGCCCCGGGTCAGTGAGCTGCCTTGCGCCACCGGGAGCAGATGCCGGATTATGCGTGAGTCACGTCTAATCCCACTGAGTCAGGACCCACGCCATGCCGCTGACCGTGCTTGCTACCAACAACTGCGAGAACGGCCCCTGCCCGACGTTCCACAAGGCGCCGGGCGGTGTCGTCGTTCAGGCTTACAAGACCAGCGACCCCGAGCACCTGCCTCCGGGGATGCCAAACCACGAGGGCGTGCTGTTCATCCCGGATGCGGACTGGGAATTCCTGATCTTGAACCTGATCACCAAGATGATCGCCGGGGGGCCCCGGTACTCGACGGGACGATCCCACCTCCGCGAGGACCCAGCAACCTAGACAACCCGCCCACTCCGGAGGACGGCCAGCCATGATCATGACCCTTGGCGAGTTCGACGAGCTTTTCGACGCGTTCCAGGTCTCCGCGTTCCACCTGGAGACACACCAGACCTACGCCATGCCCGAGGAAGACGGCCGGCTGCGAGCGTTCCGCGAGGGCCTGCCTCGGCCGGAGCGCAGCGTCCGTACCAGCGAGTGGCTCCGGCGGATCGCCGTGACCACAGCCGCCGGCAAGCAATGGGGCCGGGTGCACATCGTCGAGCACCCACTGTCGGAGTACCTGCGTTATGAGCTGATCAGCTACGTGGAGTCGCAGGCCGCAGGCGAGGTGATCAAGCTCGCTGACCGAGGCATGCACCCCGAACTGGTCGATCTCGGCCCCGACTTCTGGCTGTTCGATCACGAGACCCCCAAAACCTGCGGGGTGCTGCTGCACTTCGATGACAGCGCCCACCTCCTGGACATCGAGCCAGTGACCACCCCTGCCGGGGTGGTGGAGCTGGAACGACAGCGGAGGCTGGCGATGGACCGCTCTGTAAGCCTCGCCGAGTACCTCGCCGCCGTCCAGGGCCAGCGGTGAGCATCGGTAAGACACCACCCCTGCTACATCAACAGCTAGCTCGTGAGCTGTCCCGCTTACGGAGCCTCGCGGGTCTGGACCAACGTGAGATCGGCAGGCGGATCAACCTCAGTCAGCCCATGGTCTCCCGCGCTGAGCGGGCCGAGAAGCTGCTGCCGCTTCCGAAGGTGCTCGCCTGGGGGCAGGTGTGCGGTGCCAGCCAGGAGGTGCTGGACCAGTTGTCAGCACTGACCGAGGCAGCGTTCACGCAAGCGGAGGCGTGGCGTGCCTTGATGCCCGCGTTTCCGCAGCTACAGGACGCGGTTCGGGCGAATGAGGCGACCACACGGACGTTGCTGTACTACTCTCCCACGGTGGTCCCCGGCCTGTTGCAGACGCCCGCCTACGCCGAACACGTGTTGCGGTTGACCAACTACACAGGTCAGCAGGATGAGGTGGCAGCGCTGGCGGGTAGGTGGCGGCGACAAGAGGCCCTGAGCGACCGAACCCGGCACTTCGGCTTCCTCCTGCCCGAGGCGGTTCTGCGG
The DNA here is from genome assembly GCA_050699715.1 of Pseudonocardiaceae bacterium. Lineage (GTDB taxonomy): Bacteria > Actinomycetota > Actinomycetes > Mycobacteriales > Pseudonocardiaceae. Next base: position 34,177 of record JBOHFR010000024.1, on the reverse strand, counting down.
TGGCTACCCGCCGGCCACCGAGAGGTTCTGACTGCCCAGCTGGATCGGGTGGCCACCGTTGCTGAACAGGACAACGTGTCGCTGGGGGTGGTTCCCGGAGGCAGAGAGCCGGTGGTGCCATTCCACGGATTCACCATCTACGCCGACAGGGGTGAGGACGATCCGTTCGTAGCGGTAGAACTGGTCCACAGCTACCTCACCGTCAGCCACCCGGCAGATGTGGAGCTGTATCGCGACATCTACCGCCGCTTATGGTCCACCGCCACCATTGGCCCGGACGCTGTGAACCTGATACAGGGCGTCGCTGCGGAGCTGAGGGGCTGACCGTGCGCCGCACACAATCCGGCCAGGTCAGGCGTGCGGGCGCAGCACCAGGTTGCCCGGGTCGTCCACCACGGCGACCTCGCCGGTGGCGATCATCGCGACGGCACCAGCGGGCCGGCGCTGGCCGGGTGCTCGGGGAGTCCGTGCCGAACCATGATGTCCGGCTGGTGAGTCGCATTCCAGTTGATGGTGCGGGTGGACAGCCGGCCGTCGGGGCGGCGGGTGGCGATCGAGACGGCCCCGAGGAACATCGTGCATTGGGTGTGGCCTTTGCCGCGCACGCCGGCTAGGCGGGCCTTGTGGACTCGGCGCAGCTCGGTTGGGTGTTCGGTTCGAGCTGGGCCAGGTCGAGGTTGACGAGTTCGGCGCGGCGCAGGCCGGTGGCCAGCAACACGTGCACGATCGCGCGGTCCCGGTACGGCCGGGTGTGCCGGTGCGTCGCGAGCGGGGTGTCGCCGCCTTGATGGCGGCCGCCCTTTCTTGACGGTGCGGACCTGCGCCGCCGACAGCGCCCGCGGCTCGGCGGCGGTTAGGCATGCCTGGATCCAGAATCCCAGCGTCTCGGTCTCCTCAGCGGGAGCCCCGAGTATGGTCGTTGCCTTGCGTGAAGCGCACCGCCAATCCGAGCCAACGAGGGAGCCATGGCTGTGGAGAACGCGTCCCACAGCGCCGAGGTGTCGGTGTCCGACCCGGCCGAGCTGCGGTCGCTGCGCGAGCACCTGCGCCGGATCCCTGACGTGGAGGTCTCGCAGATCCCGGGTAGGCCAGGATCTGGGGAGCAGGGCGCCTGGGATGTCCTGCAGGTAGTGGCCGCCAGCGGTGGGGTTTTCGCCGTCGCGATCAAAACCCTGCCTGAGTTCATCCGGTCCCGACGTTCGGACGTGACCATCACCGTGACCTCCGGCGAGCGCAGCGTCACGGTGACCGCGACCAACATTGACGACGCGATGTCCATGGTGGACACATGGTTTGGCGATGCCTGACGCCCTGGACGGCGATTTCTCGCGATCACGAGCGGTATTGATCGGCACCTGGCGCTACCACCATCTCAAGCCCGTGGCGGCGGCCGAGCACAGCCTGCACCGGATGCGGACACTGCTGATGAGCCCGCTGTGCGGGGGCTGGCCCGAGAGTCAGGTTTCGGTCGTGGGCAACCGGAACACGCTGGGCAACCTTCCGCACGAACTGGTGACCTGGTTCAGCTCCGCTACGGATGTCGCATTGTTCTACTACGTCGGCCACGGCCAGTACGACAACGATGACCGGCTATGCCTGTCGCTGACCGATTCCAGCCCCGACGCGATCTTGCGCACCACCAGCAGCCTCACCTTCGACGCCGTCCGGCTCGCCTTCAGAGCCAGCAAGGCCACCACGAAGATCGCGATCCTGGACTGCTGCTTCGCCGGGCTGGCCGGCCGGGACAGCGCGCTGGCGGGGTCGCAGGACTTGCCGGGCTCCTCAGGCTTCTACCTGATGATGGCCAGCGGCGAGTTCTCCACCGCCTGGTTCCAACCCGCCACCGAAAGCACCCGACCGCAGACCTTTTTCACCAAGTACCTGGTCGACGTCATCGAGCGCGGTATTCCCGGACAACCGAGGGGACTCACGCTCGGCCCGATCTTCGACCAGGTTGCCGACACACTCGTGCGCGACGGCAAACCCGAACCCGCCTGCCGCGTCAGTGACCACGCCGCCCACTTCGTCTTCGCCCGCAACACCATCGTCACATCGACCACACCACCCGCCCCCGTTTCGCCGCTACCAACCCTCCCGGGCACGACCGAACGCGTACCTGTCTCTGATCCGAGCCCTCCCACCGTGACCATCAACTCCAGATGGCACATCGTCACGGATATCGCGTTCAGCCCCGATGGGCGGTTGCTCGCCATCGCTAGCACCGACATGACCGTGCGATTGTGGGACACAGCCACCGGCCAGCCCGTGGGGCAATCCGTGACCGAGCAGAGCCAGGTGTCGTGGGTGGCGTTTAATCCTGATGGGCGCGTGCTGGCCACCGCGAGTAGCGATATGACGGTGCGCCTCTGGGATCCGGTGAAAGGCCAGCCGATGGGTCGCCCCCTGGCCGGTCACACCGCCGGAGTGAACTCGGTGGCATTCAGTCCGCGCGGGCGCCTACTCGCCACCGCAAGCGCTGACCGAACCGTGCGATTGTGGGATGTGGCCAGGCGCCGGCAACTCGGCCAGCCTCTCACCGGCCACACCGACTCCGTCAACAGCGTGGCGTTCAGCCCTGATGGGCGCGTGCTCGCCAGTGGCAGCAACGACACCACCGTGCGGTTGTGGGATTCGGTCACCGGTCGCCCGGTGGGGCATCCCTGCGCCAGCCACGCCGATTGGTTGACGTCGGTGGCGTTCAGCCCCGACGGGAACCTGCTCGCCACCGCAAGCCACAAGACCGTACGCGTGTGGCACCGGGCCGACGCGGCGAACCTGCTGGCCGCCACGCAGACCGCGGTTTCCCCCGAATCGGCCCCGACGAAAGCAATGACAGACTCCATCGAATTCCGATTGCGCCCAATACGGGGACTCGCCTCTATCATGATTTGCCTCCTGGCCGCCGGACTGCTCGGTGGGGGCGTCGGCGCCGTATTCGCGTTCAAACATAACTGGTCGTTCTTTGGGATCATGTGGATGATGGTTATAGGCGGGGCCGCGTTCTGGTGCTCTGTGCATTTTTTGCTGCTCCTGGCCAGCGGGTTGACCTTGACGTCGCAAGGCGTCGAGCTGAAACGTTGGGAGACCACGATGATCCCGTGGAAGGAGATCCAGTCGGTGCAGACGGGTAGTGCGTATGGGGTCAAGACGGTCAAGTTCGTGCTCAGCGGCCGGTCCGACGAGCTATCGTGGGTTCCTGGGCATAACGTGGCGATGCCTGACCGTGAGTTCGACCAGAAGTTGCAGACTATCCAGCAGTGGCACGCGCGATTCGGTGGTCGCATGCCCGGCAAGCGCGGCTCTTGACCGCCGTCAGCGGACCCGGAGTTCGATCCGACGTGAGCATTGTCGAGTCCGACCCGGTGGCGGCCGAGCTGATGCGACTCACCGACGGCGGCTGCGGACTCACCTATACAAGCCGCTGCAATAGCTGCTAGTGCGACACCCGCAGTGCGCGACCCTCCAGCGCATGTCGCGACCACCGCACCCCACTCCATAACCAACCCCACAATGCGTGCGGGTGGGCGAGGCGCACAGCCGTGAACTCGACGAAACCGACCTTGACCGCGCCTGAAAACGTCCGTGGCGTCGAGTTCCACGTGCACCGGCCGAGGTCAGCTGGTGAACAGGTCCTGGATCGAGTCGGCGGTGACGGCCCGGCGAACCCAGATGTCGAGCTGGTCCAGGTCACGGCATTCGGTGATCCGGATGCGGGCATCGGCGGGGACGTCGACACCGCGGGCGTCAAGAACCCCCAGCACCGCCCTGGCCTCGCCTTTCGCCTCGCCTTGCGCTTCACCTTTCGCCTCGCCTTGGAAGAAGTAGCGGCGTGCGAAGTCGCTCTGGTACTCATGGGCTTGGGTGGTCATCAGCGTCTCCAGGTAGCTTCGCGCTGCCAGGGGCAGCGCAGCGAGCACAACATCAAGGTACAGGTTCGCGCGCTGTTCATCGACGCCCGCGAGCGCGTCCAGCAAAGTGTCCAGCACCTTGCTGTGAGCCGGGTCGGCCCCGTGCGCCATCGCCGAGAGCACCGCCCACTCGGGCCCAGCACCAGCCGGGTCGGCCTCAGTCACCACCGGCACCCGGTCGGGGCCCACCACCAGTGGAGTCACCGAGGCACCGGGATACCCGAGCTCGATGGGGGTGGCACACCAGGCGGCGGTCGCTGGGTCCACGCAGACCACCAGCAGCACCGCAGGGCACCGCAACCGGGCCCGCAACGTGGTCAGATAGACCGGCCAGCTCCACCGTTTGTCCGGGTCCCGGCTCAGCTGCACCTCCACCACCACCGCCAGCACCGGGGTGTCCGCGCAGGTCAGCACCACCACCGCGTCAGCCCGGTACTCGGTGGGCGCAAGATCAGTGAGCTCACCAGACTCCGCCCGCGCCACCTGGTAGGCGGGCAGATCCATCCCCAGCGCGTCCACCAGCAGCTCAGCCACCAACGACGGACGCGCCCGGACCATCTCGATCAACATCTCATGCACAGCCGAGGGCATACCCGGCACGCTACCGACGACCACCGACAATCCTGGCGCACGGCCGGGACGCGACCACAGAACCCCGTGTACCGCGCGCGGTCGACCCCGATGCGGCGGTGAGCGAACCCTCGCTCCGCATGGCACGCTGACGATATTCCGGCCGCCCGGACACTACCCGGCAGCTCGTCCACCGCGGCATGTCCGTGCGTGACGCTGCGGCGATCCTCGGCATCAGCCCGCAACGCGTCTCCCAGCTCACCAGCACAGCCAGGGCTAGTTGAGCTAGCTTTGCCGGGTGTTGCGGGTGACGAAGGTGGTGAGCCGTTCGTCCAGCTCACGCAGGTGCGGAGAGCCGGCGCGGAGGGGCTGGATCCGCCGGTGCAGGGTACCCAACCGCTGGGTGATGATGGTGGAGTTGACGTCGGTGGCGGTGCGCAGCGCGTCCCGACCGTATGCGGCGGCCTGCTCCAAATCACGGCTGCGCAGGTGCGTGAGGGCGAGGTCTAGTTGGTCGATGCACCGGCCACGAACCTTGTGAGGAGCGCAGGCTTGCAGGGCTGTGTTGCCCAGGGTGGTGGCCTGCTGGGTGTCGCCGATCCCGCGCAGACACACGGCGAGGTCGGAGGTGAGATCACATTCGGAGTAGAAAAGACCCTGCCACGGGGGCTCGTCGCCGGGGCGTACCGACTCGTAGATCCGCTCAGCGGCCAGCGCCGCGCGGCGCGCCGCGCCGGCCTCGCCTAGCAGGGCCAAGCCGCGTGCCTCCAGCGCGTGCAGCTCGGCAGCCAGCGTTGGGGTGGCCGTGCCCTGGGTGATGCTCAGCCCGGCCCGGGCCAGCGCCACCGCTTGGCGTCCGTACCGCAGGGTGTCCTGCTCCGCAGGGATGTTCTCGCCGATCCGGGCCGTCAGCCGGCTCATCGTGGCCAGCACGAAGGCCGCATACAGCCGGTCTCCCGCCCGCATGGCCAGGTCCAGCGCCTGGATGTAATAGCGCTGGGCCAGCGCGTCACGGCCGGTGTCGGCCGCCATGAATCCGGCGAGCCGGGTGGCCTGGGCGACCCCGGACAGCAGGGCCTTACCGGTCTTGTCCGAGTAGCTGCCGTGCAGCAGCTGGTTAGCCTCCCGATTCAGCAGCACCACCACCTGCTCGCGCACCTGCCCCGACCCGAACCGACCCCCCAGCTTGCGCAGGTGGGCGACCTGTTCGGTGAGCACCTCCACGTCGGCCATGCCTACCCGCTGACCCCCGGCGCGAGCGGTGGCCTGCGCCGGAGGCACGATGAGTGCCAACAACGTCGGCTCGGCGAATGCGGTCACGCTGAACACCGAGCCCAGCAGCAGCTTGCGTCGGCGCATGTCCCACCCCGAGAGCTCGACGACCGTGCGGACTGTGCCCTCTAGTGTGCCGCAACAGGTCAACCCGTCATACGGATCCTCCCCAGTGGGCTCGCGGTCGACGAACCCGCAGTCGATGACCGTCACCTCCTGGTGCAACCGTCGAGCCAGCACCGCGGCGATCAGGCGCGGCACCGGCCAGCGCGGCTGGGACCCCTCCAGCATCCGCCGCACCGAGGTGGCACTGGTGCCGACATGCTTGCCTTCCCGGGCGGCGGCGTTGACCACCGCGCGGGCCAGCCCGGCGTTGCTCATCTCCGCCTCCGCCAGCAACGCCCGCAACGCGGTATTGCCGCCCGCCGCCGTCGCACCCTCGCCACCCATGGTCGTTGCCACCCCCGTATCCGTTCGATCGCTCGGTGCGGTCCATCGTGGACCGACGCCGGGCGGATGGGGAAGTCGTCACCGCCCAGTGAGACCCCAGTGAGACCCCCGTCCCGCACGTCGACCCGTTGCCGAGCCGCATCGACTGTTACCGCTGATGAGCTGCGCGTTCACTACCTGTGTCGGATCGGCCATCGCTCAAGGGGGATCTGGATTGGAGGAGGTCAGGTTGTACTGCCCGCAGTGTGTGAGCCGGGCCGTCGAGTTGAGCGCGGAGACCCCGCCCGGACCCAGCGCTCAGGGAGACGACGGCCCCGGGAGTTACTACCTCGGCGAGTGCGGGCACCGGGTACCCGCGGAATCGGGAGTCGGCGGCCTACTCTTCCGCGTCGGGCCGTGCCGCGAGTGCGACGAGGAGTCCCGCTGAGAATGATCCCGGCCACCCATGACCCGTCGCACCACGTTGGAAAGAGTGACCACGTGGGTACATTCCGGGACACTTCGCCGCACGCCTCGTGGAGAGCTGATGTGGGCGCAACCTGACGATCCCGACGTCGTGGAGCGGATGCGAACCGCCCACCGCCGCACCATCGCGACAGGTCACGACGATCACGGTAGCCGACGAGCCCGGCGCTTGCGAAGATCAGCTAGGTCGAGGTTACTGTGAAAGCAGTGCCGTTCCTGATTTACGGCTCTCAGTAATCAGCCATCTCCATACCCCCTCGACCCGGCAGACTCAACGGCTGCAGCTAAGCGATCGAGAGAACGGGAGATCTCGTTGCGGAATCGGGAGCCGGCAGCCTGCTCTCGCTTCGTCGGTGCCGTAGGATGAATGACAGCACTTCACGTTTGTGGAGGTTCACCGACGGTCAGTGGGCCGAAACGGGCAGCGGGGTAACGCCCGTAGGCGGCCCACAGCCGGTCACCCATGCTGAAGTGCCACCATTCAGCGGGATAGTTGATAAATCCGACTTCGGTGAGGCAGTGGGTAAGCAGTCGTCGGCGCCATCCCACCGTATCGGTGACGGTGGCGCGTGCCGGTGTGGCGGCGGTGAACTCCCCCACGCTCGTTCCCATCCACAACTCGGTCCCCGTCGCATCCGCGAGTGTGATGTCCACGGCCGCGCCGGTCTGGTGCCCGCCGCCTGCGGTGCTCGGACGCGCCACGACCAGTCTGGTGAGTCGATCGATCTCCGAGGGTGCGGCCAGTGGATGCGTTCCCGCGATCTCGTCACGGGCCGCCGACCATAATTGTTGCTGCAGCGCCGGGCTACGGTAGGCCTCCACGACCAGGAGTTGGACATCGTCGGGTAGCAGCTCAGCAGCCTGGTATAGCGCACCCGCGACCGAACGTCGAGCCAGGTGCGGCCGGCGCAGCCGGGGATCGAGCAGGAGGCGGCCCGGCGCAGCCGGGATCGGCTCCAAGCGCTCGCCGCACTCCGTCACCGGAATGCGTTGGATATAGTATCCGGGTAACACATCGCGCAGCCCCCATCGCCATAGCACGTGGTTGGCGACCACCCGTAGCGACCTCATCTCCCTACCGATCGAGGTACTGCTCAAAAGCCTCGTGCAGTGGCTCATCAAGCGGATAACTCCATTCACCGAGGTACGCGGCCACATGGCCGCCACTGCCGATTTTGAACTGAGTTATCCCGAACACCGGATCGCCGGGATTGAGGGTGTCACTGACGCCGCGCAGGTCATAGACCGACGCTCCGGCGGCGTGCGCGTCGGAGAGCATCCGCCACTGAATCGCGTTCGAGGGACACATATCCCGCTTGTGCTCCGCTGATCCAGTGTAGGCCCACCATACGTGGTCGCCGACCGTCACCGTGATGGTCGCGGCCAGCACGTCGCCGTCGTGACGCGCTATATACAGGCGGAACCGGTTCGGGTCTTCGGCGGTCATGGCGGTCGCCATCCGCTGGAAGTACGCCAACGGGCGTTGGGCGAACCGTTTCCGCTCGGCGGTCTGCATACACAAGCCGTGAAAGATGCTCAGATCCTCATTCGAGCCTCGCGAGACCTCCACCCCCGCCCGCTTGGCCTTGCGGATATTGCGCTGCCACCACGTCTTGCCACACCCGGCGAAGACCTCATCAAGGGTACGACCGGCCAGCGGCACCTGAACACGATGGCGAGGCTGGATGCGCCCGAAGCCGTCCTCGGACCGGTCCGGCCGCCAGCCAGTCGCACGCAGGCTCGCGGCAAGATCGAGCGCCCGCGGATCCTCGGCGGTCGCCGGGACCTCACGCAGCCGTTTGGCGTCGCCTGCGGCAATCGCCTTCCTAAGCGCTTCCGCTGACCAGTGACAAACCACCACCGGCGGGCCGATTCTGACCATGAACGGGCCCTCGGACCTCAGGTGCTCCACCATGGGGTCCAACCAGGACGCCGCTCCGTCGGCGTACCAGTCCAGCACCGGCCCCTCGGGCAAGTAGGCGAAGCAGCGCTCGAACCCCGGTGGGCGTCGGTAGAGCACAAACCCAGCGCCGACCACCTCACCTGCCTCGGTCCAGCCAATTGACTCGGCACGCCAATCGACCTTCAACTCACCCCAGGACGGCCACTGCAGAAAGCTCGAGGCCGGGCGACTGCGGAGGAACGCGAGATGCTCCTGCGTGCTCAGAGACCGGACGTGCAACGACGTGCCCTCCAGAGTTGCGGTCACAACCTGTAAGGATTATGCCGGAGGCCCGGGCACATGAGCGAGCAGACGCTACCGACTTCGCGACCAGACAATGACAGACCCACCGCACACAGGCCAGGTCAGGCGGGCAGGTGCAGCACCAGGTTGCCGGCGTCGTCGACCAGGGCGGCCTCGCCGGTGGCGAGCAACGTGGTGGTGTCCGGTTGCTCGATCAATGCTGGGCCGCGCACCTCGTCTCCGGTGGCCAGCCCCGCGCGGGAGACCACTCGCGCCATGCCCACACCGCCGATCTTGCGAACCCGCTCCGGAGCGGGTTGTCCGTGGTCCCAGTCGGTCGGTGGCTGGGACAGGATCGGTTCACCCTGCGCCACCACCCGCAGGGTGACGATCCTGACCGGCTCGTCGGGGATGGCGTACCCGTAGGCCTGCTGGTGGGCGCGGTGCAGTAGCTGCGCCAGGTCGGCCCCGGCGTCGGCGATGATCCGCAGCTCGTGGGACTGCCCGGTGTAGCGGGCGTCGGCGAGGCGGGACAGCGTGATCTCGCCCGTGACGCCTTGGCGGGCTAGCTCCGCGCGGGCTTGTGCCTCCAGGGCCTGCCAGGCGTCGGTGAGGTCGTCCTCGGCTGGTGCCATCACCGTCTGGGACGCCTCGTAGCGGGCTGGTGCGAGTAGCAGGCCCAGTGCGCTGAGCACTCCCGGTGCTGGTGGCACCACCACGGCGTGGCAGCCTAGCTCGCGGGCTAGTGCGGTGGCGTGCAGTGGGCCGGCGCCACCGTAGGCGACCAGCGCCAAGCCCGCCGGGTCGATACCGCGCTCGGTGCTGACCTTGCGCAGGGCGCGGGCCATCGTGGCCCGCACCACCGCGAGGATCCCGGGCGCCCCACCGGGTAGCCCACCGACGGCGCGGGCGGCCGCGTCGAGGTCTAGCCGCAACCCTCCGCCCAGTTCCCGATCCGGGTCGAGGTGGCCCAGCACGCAGTGCGCGTCGGTGACCGTCGGCTCGGTGCCTCCCCGCCCGTAGCAGGCCGGGCCGGGGTCAGCACCCGCCGACCGCGGGCCGACCCGCAGCGCACCACCAGCATCGACCCAGGCGATGGACCCGCCACCGGCGCCCACGGTGTGGATCCCGACCGCCGGGGTGCGAAACGGCAACCCAGCGATCTGCGCGGACGTCGAGACCTCCGGCTGGCCATTCCGGATCAGGCACACGTCGGTGGACGTGCCGCCCATGTCGAAGGCGATCGCGTGCTCGAAGCCGGCGGAGCGCGCCACGGCACCCGCCGCGACGACACCGGCGGCGGGCCCGGACAGCACCGTGTGCACCGGGGCGGCGGCCACGAAATCGATGCCCGCGGTGCCGCCACCGGAGGTCATCACGGTGATCGTCGGACCGGGCAGCCGGGCCGTCAGGTTGGACAGGTAACGGCGCATCACCGGGGCGACGGCGGCGTTGAGCACGCACGTCGAGGCCCGCTCGAACTCGCGGAACTCCGGTAGCAGCGCGCTGGATCGGGTGATCGGCACGCCGAGCCCGCTCAACGCGTCGGTCAGGCGCCGTTCGTGCTCGTCGTTGGCGTAGCTGAACAGCAAGCTCACCGCTATCGACTCCGGCTCCAGGCGCCGTACCTGGCGCACCACCCGGTCGATCTCCTCGCCGGTCAGCGCGATGATCGCCGTGCCCTGGGGGCTCATCCGCTCGAGGACGGTCACCACCCCCTCGTGCGGCACGAGCGGCTCGGGGCGGGTGACGGTCAGGTCATAGAGCGCGGGCCGGTCCTGCCGGGCGATGTGCAACACATCGGCGAACCCGTCGGTGGTCACCAGGACCGTCCGGGCCAGGGTGCGTTCCAGCACCGCGTTGGTGGCCGTGGTGGTGCCGTGCGGCAGCAGTCGCAACGCCGTTCCGGGCCACGCGTGCCCGACACCTCGCTGCACACCCACTGCCTGGTTGCCCGGGGTGCTCGGCACCTTCACCGCCCGGGGCCGGTGCCCGGCGGCTTGCACCACGACATCGGTGAACGTGCCCCCCACATCAACCCCGGCACACGCCCCGGACAGTTCGGCCACCACTGCATCCTTCCCCGTCGTGTCCATTGTCCGCGTGTCCCTACGTTGCGGAGGGTCAGTCAGCTCGACGCAGCGTTACCCTCGCCACGATGCACATCTCTAACGTGGGAGGAGGCGCTGTGCCGGCGAGCAGGATCGCCCGCACGATGTCGATGTGCTCTGCCGTACTGCTCGGTCTGGGGTTGTCCGGTCTGGGGTTGCTGGCCGCTGGTGTCGCCTCCGCCGGCCAGTCCTGCACCCACACGATCCGCGGTGTCGAGGACGCCCGCGCCGCGCTCAACACCGCCGCTCCGGGAGACATGTTGTGCTTTCTCGGTGCTGACCTCGCCGATGTGGACCTGACCATGACCAGGTCCGGCACCGCTGACGCGCCGATCAGTCTCGTTTCTGATGGGCGCACCACCATTCACCAACTCCACATCCTCGCCGATCACGTCGTCATCCAGGGATTCACGATCACCGGTGGTGGGGAGTTGCTGCTGGAGGGCACCGGCATCATTGCACAGAAGAACACCGTTCGGGACACCCAGCGAGGCGGGATAGTCTGCGCTTCGTGCATCGACTCCATCATCGAGTCCAACACCGTGACGCGCGCCGCGACGACCGGCATCTCCATCACCGGGCAGCGGGTCACCGTCCGCGAGAATCTAGTGATCGCGACAGTGCCAGTCGAGGACAGCGACGCCGATGGCATCCGCTTCTTCGGCAACGGTCACCGGATCATCAGCAACATCATTCGAGACATCCCCGCCAGCGGATCCGCCCACCCGGACTGCTTCCAGACGTTCGACACCGGCCACCCACCCACCTTCGATGTCGAGATCGTGGGCAACAATTGTCAGAACGTCGCGGAGAACTGCCTGATCGCCACCGGAGACGAGAGCGGAAACGGTGAGGCTCCGGTGGGTTCCCGGTCCGTCACCTTCATCGGCAATACCTGCACGACCAATGGTGACCAAGCCGTGATCCTGCGCCACTGGCCCCGTGCCGACGTGCGCAAGAACACGCTGCTTGGCCCGAACCTCAAGCGTGGGGTATTAATTACCACTGGCTCCACCGGCTGCACCGCGAAAGACAACACCACCGCAGCCGACGTCCCCCCCGTGGAGATCGACGACTCCTCCCGCCCAGGTTTCAACAACCCCTTCTGAACCGCCCACGGTCTGCCTTCCCCGGTGTGTCCCGCTCACCAGAGAACGAGAGCTGTTCACAGTGGTGTTGGCGGCCATCCAGGCTGCGGGCACCCTTTTGGGTATTTTCTGGTCATGTTAGCGGGTGGAGCGCTGGCGCACTGAGGAGTATCCAGCGATCCGGGACGAAGCCGCGCAGGGAGGTGCCACGGTGTACGTCGTCGGCGAGGCCGGTGTCCGCTCCCACTACCACTCCGGCACCACGTGGGCGCCGGTCGGGCAGACGCCGATCGTGCGGACCACCGGTACCCGGCACTCGATCACCATGATCTCCGCGGTCACCGCCAAGGGGGCGATGCCCTTCACAGCCTTCACCGGGACAATGAACGCTGACGTGTTCATCACCTACTGCCGTGACCTGCTGCACGATGACGGTGGCATCGTTTTCCTCATCGTCGATGGACGCCCGGTCCACCGATCCCGCGCGGTCACAGAATTCGCCGACCCATGCCTCAGCTACATCACATAGCCTGACTAGTCGGTCTAGCTACTTTCGATCTCCTTAGTAACTGTATGAGATTAAGGACGTCTTCGTCGGTGATCTCGGACGATGTGGCGAAGTCGATGGTGAGGCGACATGCGGCGGTGGGTGTGGCGGATCGGTGGGCTGGCGTCCTCCGTGATGAGTGATTCCACGAAGATCGTGTAGGGTGGTTCTGATGCTGAACGCATCACCGTCCGGTAGCCGGGCGCATCTCAAGTGGCCTGGATGGTGCGACGCCTGCTGACCACCGAATGTGATGTCGTTTCATCGGTTGGCCTGTTCGTCGAGGTAGCACGTGGCGGGCAACGCTGTTGGTACTCGAAGTGGGCGCGGCGCTGCCGTCAGTGCGGTGCGAGGAATCCGGTGGTTTGCTCGGTGAGCTGGCGGACGGCTGGCCGTCGCCGGTAGGGGGTGAGGTCGCCGATGAGCCGGGCCAGGTGGCCGACGCAGCGGGCGGAGTCGACTTCCCCGGTGAGGGTCTCTACCGCGCGGGTGGCCAGGGTGACGGCGTGGTCGACCTCGGGCTGGTCCTGGCGCAGGTAGGTGGTGGCCAGCAGGATGTGGCGCAGCGCGCCCTCGCGGGCGCAACTGGAGTCCTGCAGCCGCAGCGCGGCGCGCAGATGCTGGCGGGCCCGGCCCCAGTCCTCCAGGCGCAGGTAACAGAAGCCGGCCGAGGCATGAGCTTGGGCCTCGTCGAGCCAGTAACACCAGCCCGGTTCCCCCGAGGGTGAGGGAGCATCGCCGAACCGATCAAACGCGGTGTCCAGGGCCCGGCGGCACTCGGCGACCGAGCGGTCACAAGCGTGCGCCATGGCCACGCGCAAATCGCAGATCGCGGTGACCCGGGGCGAAGCCCCGGGGTAACTCGTTCGAGCGGTCTCGGCCAGCGTGACGGCTTCCCGGATCTGGCCCAGATCATCGGCTTGCAAGGACATGAATCCCACGATATTGGCGCCGAGCGCCCGGTCTCCGGCGGCGTGCGCGGCGTGCAGCGCGGCGACCCAGTACCGCTGGGCCTGCGGGTGCCGCCCGCTATCAAACGACAGCCAGCCGGCCAGTCGCATCAGCTCACCTGCGGTGGCGTGCAGCCGCCGGCCCACGCTGTCGGAGTAGCGGCGCTGGTCCAGCAGCTCGAAGACGTGCCGGAGATGAGCCCGGACCAGGGGCAGCAGCGTCCCACCGCCTACCTGGTCATCCATCAGGCGCAGCTGCCCGGCGATGTCGTCGAGGTGATCGACGATCGTGACTGACAGCGGCAAGCCGGACGGGCGGGCAGCGTCAGCCTCCGGGTGGGCGATCAGCCACTCGTGGGCGGGCGCGCACGCCGCGGCACCCAGCATGGTGAGCAGAATCCGCCGGTCCATGCTCCCAGCATCGGTGACTGCCCGCACCGCGCGCAAACTCCCGGCCGCGGTCCAGGGCAGCATCAGGCCGCTGATCGCTGAGACCGCTTCGATGCCGCCGTCCCAGCCCAGCTCGGCGGTGGTGATCGGGCGCCCCAGCTCGTCGGTCAGCAGCGCGGCCATCAGCGCGGGCCAGGGGGAGCGGGGCTGGTCGCCGCGCAGCCATTTGTAGGGCGTCTTGGCGTGGATCCGCTCGGGGCGCCCGTGCAGGGCGGCGACGTTGTTCAGCTTCCGGGCCAACACCCCGGGCTTCCAGCCCAGCTCGGTGAGCATGGCGGTAAACACGCTGGTTGAGTCGGTCATCCCCCGTGCCCATGATTGCGATCAGATGGTGGTAGTGCACCGTAGCGCCTTCCTCAGTGGGGCGGAACCAGAACGCGCCACAGACACCGAAACGCACCTTAGGCACCAATTCCGGCAAGCCCCCGACCCTGGTTGCCTTATCGACCATGAGCGAGAACCTGGTGTACGCATTCCGGCCGATGGCCGGTGCTCGATGAGCACTCCCGACGAGACGTTCCGCGAAACCCTGCGGGGCCAGGCCCCGGAGGGTGAGCCCACCACCCTGATCGTCCGGCGGCTGGGCCTGGGCCGAGCCGGGTGCACGTGGCTCACCGTCAACGGTGGGATCCCGACCACGGTCAGGCTGACCCGTCAGGAGGCGGAGCAGCTGGCCGGGATGCTCTGGGACGCGTCCAGCGCGTGGGGGACCCAGTGAGCGTCAGGGATCGAGCAGCGGCAGCATCTTTTGACGGAGGAAACTTCGGATTTCCTGGCACTGCGAGTCGGTGGCGCTCACCAGGGGTGGCCGCACGTAGCGGGGAAAGCCGGGCAGCCGAGCGGCGAGCGCGGCTTTCGTGAACGCGATCCCGGTCAGCGGCGAGGCGTGCCGGGCGTCGCTCCACTGGTCGAAGTCCGCCTGCAGCTGGTGAGCTCGCTCTAGCTCGTCGCTTGTCACCGCGTCAAGGATGCGCAGCGGGAGCTCGACGACCGGGCCCCCGCCGCCGGTCACGAGGCCGTCGGCGCCGCGCTCCGCCAGGTGCGCTCCAGCGCGGTCGTCACCGATGAAGATCTGCATTTCTGGCCTCGCGGCCTTGAATTGCCGCGTGAGGTTGCGGTCGGTGCCCGAGTCTTTCACGCCCCGCAGCAGTGGAAACTCCGCCGCGAGCCGAGAGACGATCGATGGCGTGATGTCAGTCTGAGTGTGCCGGGGGAAGTTGTAGAGGAGCATGGGGCGATCCGACCGGGCGAGCAGCTGCCGGAAGTAGGAGCAGACACCCTCCTCCGGTGGGTTGGCATGATAGTAGGGGGCGATGGCCGCCAGGTAGTCGGTGTGCGACCGCGCGTGGTCCAGCAGTTCGATCGCATCACCAATCGCGGCCGATCCCACGTGGGCGATGACCTGTCCGGGCCAGTGCTCGCGGCAGAGTTCCAGGACGGCGCCGCGCTCGCGGGATGTCATGGTAAAGAACTCACCCGTCGTCCCGTTGACGAGGATGGTCTTGACACCCACGGCGGACAGCAGCGCCAGGTAACCGCGCAGCGCGCCCTTGTCCACCACGCCGCTCGCGTCGAAGGGCGTGAGGACCGCGACGATGAGCGCAGTGTTCACCCCGTCAGCTCCAGGGAGCCGTGGAAGACACTGCCTTTCTTCTCCGGCGGCCAGCGCCGGCTCTCCTCGACGCTGATGCTGTGTCGAGTGAGCGCCGCGAACTCCTCGCGAGCGGCGCTCACGTGTGGGCTGTCCCAGCCGAGCTGGCGAGCGGTCAAGCGCCGAAGGCGCACCAGAACCCGGTTGAGCGGGCAGGACAGCGCGGTGAACTCAGCCTCCGCATCCGCGTAAGCGGTGTCCCCGGCGGCGAACTGACCCCGCGCAAGCGCGAGATCCCCCGTCACCACCCGAACATTGGCGGTACCTAACCCGTCACCGATCTGGTGGTAGATTTCCGCCGCTTCCCGAGTTCGCTCCTCCACTATGGAGAAGTCATCGAGGATCAGATCGGTCTTGGCGAGCCCAAGAAGAGCATTGGCCTGCCCCTGTAGGTCACCGATCCGCTGGCTGATCCGCAGAGCCTGTGCATAGTCAATCCGGGCACCGTCGACGTCGCGCAGCGCCAGTCGCGTCTCGCCGAGACTGTGCGCCGTGTTCGTCATGCCCACCCACCCATCAGGCACCGATTCGAACGCCTGGTGGGCCTCGGTGTAGTGGGTGATGGCCCGGTGCCAGTCTCCGGTTACCCGCGCGACGTCCGCGAGGCACTCGATGGCATCACCGCGCGCGAGCGGGTTCTCGCCGAGCTCCTCGTGCAGCCGCAAGCCGAGCAGGTAGTGCTCGGCCGCGTCGTCGTACCGGCCCAGGAGCCGAAGGACGTCCCCGATCCGCAGGTGACAGACCGCTTCGCGATCCCGGGGGGGGGTGCCGTCTGAGGCCTTCCCGACCAGACCCGCAGCGCGTCCTGGTAGGCGCGCAGCGCGGAGGGCAGCCGGGCACCCGCCCGCAGCAGGTGGCCGCGCTCCTCGATCAGGTTGCCTTCGAGGACGCTTCCCTTCCGCACCGCGGACAGTGCCTTGCCCAGGTATTCGAGCCCCTCGTCGATTCGTCCGGTTCCCCGGAAGACCAGGCACGCGGCGGCGACGAGCTCGATCGCCGGCCCGACCGTTGTCGGCAAACGGAGCCCGTCATCCACCAGAGCGCCGACATTGGCCAGGTTGTGCGCCAGATGTTCCCACTCGGCGCCGCTGTCGATGCGGTATGCGTGCGACAGTCGCTCGTGCAGTTGGTGGGTGTGCCGTTCGATGGCGGCGCGCAGGAGCGGCTCCGCCGACTCAGCCGCGGTTCGCGCCCGCACGAACTCGCGAATCGGCGCAAGAACGCGCAGCTGGGATCCAGTCTTCTCCGCCAATGATTTCCGCACGAGTTCGGCGATGCTCGGGACCAGCGCAACGTCGCCTGGAAGGATAGCCCCCAGGAAGTCTGCGGTCGTGCCGGCTGGGTGCAACGACAGCGCATGGAGCACTTGCCGCGAGTCAGCTTTCAGCGTGTCGAATGACAGCGCGAGCGACACCTCGAGGCTCGAAGCCCGGTCCGGGGAATCGAAACCGGGAAGACTGAGCAGCGCGGTGCGCGAGCGTCGCCATTCCTGAAGGAAGGTGGTGACCGAGACCTCGCTGAGCCACGCCGCGCTGAAGACCAAGGCGAGCGGGAGACCGTCCGCGACAGCGTGCACCTGAGCCAGCGCGTTGTGATCCTCGGCGCTCAGCGCGGCGGCATGGCTGCGCAGCAGCGCCTCCAGCAGCTCCGCCGCCTCCGCTGGCGCGAGCGGACCGACACGGACGATCGACTCGACGCCGCCCACCCCCAGGCGCTCGCGAGACGTCGCAAGAATGCGACAGTCGCGGCATCGGTGCAGGAGCTCGCGCAGGCAGCGCCGGAAATCTTCCGCATCGACGGCCAGCGCGGTCTCCGCGTTGTCCAGGACGAGCACCGCATCCGTGTCACCGAGCGCGTGTAGCGTCTCGGCCCAGGTGGCCGCCGGGTCGAGCCCGAGGGCGCTCGCCACCGTCGTGGCCAGCGAACTGCGGACGCTGAGCGCGGACAGGTCCACGTAGGCCACGGTGCTGGCGTCCAGCTCCGTGGCCACGACCCGGGCGAGCTCGGTCTTGCCCGCTCCCGGCGGCCCGACGAGTGTCACGACGGGGAAGCGCGCCAGCTGCCGGGCAATCTCGGTGCGCTCGGCGGTTCGTCCGGTGAAGACGGCGACCGGCGCGGGGACTCGGGCCGGTCTTCTCGTGACCACCGGGGGCCGGCGCTCGCTGACAGGTTCCCGCGCCGCCGGTCCGCTGCGCAGCGCCAGCAAGGCCGTCACCGCGTCCACCAGGCGCGTGAGGTGTTCCTCGACCGGTGGTGGGAGGGCATGGAGCCAGTGCTGCGAGCTCAGGAAGTACGCCAGCGAGGGGCTCGGCTCGATGTCCGCGATGCGCAGTGGCACGAGGCTGACGTTGCGGGCGGCCGCCCGCTCAACTTCGCGCGGCACATGGCTGGACTGGTTGGCGCCGTCGGAGACGACGACCACCATCACCTCGACATCCTGGATGGCGGTGACGATCGCCTCGCTGTAGTTGACCCCGGGCAGGATGTCCCGAGGCGCGATCCAGCAGCTGATCCCCGCGGTCTCCAGCTTGTGCACGATGGCCTCGGCCAGCACCCGATCCGCCGAGGAGTAGCTCACGAAGACGTCACAAGCCATGCGGGCGTGTCCTCAATCCTTTACGTTATCCGTTGCGTCGACCATGCCGGACACGGTACGCAGGGTGTCCCCGGAGGACCCCGAGAGCCCCGTGCCGGCCGCCTCGCCGGAGTGCGGCGCGCCTCCCCCAGCCGCGCGGGCGCGTACCCGATGATGCCAGGGTCGAGGGCCGCGCACGGTGGTAGGCGGGGGTGGGGATGGCAGCGGGGCAGACACTGGCCGAGCAGCTTGAGCCGCCGCGACCAGCCGTGGCCATCGGCCAGGAGGCTCGCCCGCTGCGGGCCGTTGACCTGTTCTGCGGGGCCGGGGGCCTGTCAGAGGGCCTGCGCCAGGCTGGGCTGCAGGTGATCGCGGGGACCGACAGTGACCCTGACGCGTGCGCCACCTTCGCCCACAACTTCCCGGATTCTGCGGCTCTGTGCGGGGATATCCGCGACCCGGCGCTGCGCGAGCGGGTCAGCGATGTCGCTGCCGGCGTGGATCTGGTCGTGGGCGGGCCGCCCTGCCAGGCATTCTCTCAAATGCGCAACCACACCCGGTTGATCGACGACCCGCGCAACTCACTGTACCGGGAGTTCGTGCGCACTGTCGCCACCGCCCGCCCGGCGGCGTTCCTCATGGAGAATGTGCCAGGCATGGCACAGATGGGTGTGCAGCAGCAGGTTCTCGCCGACCTGGCGCTGGACGGGGAGTACGAGGTCCAGGCGCAGCTGTGCGACGCCGCGGATTTCGGTGTTCCCCAGACGCGCAAGCGACTGCTGTTCCTCGGGGTGCGCCGGGGTCTGGGGGCGGTGCTGCCCAGCCTGGCGGGTAGCGGTGCCACGAGCCTGCTGCAATTGACTCGGTTCGGGGGCAAGCGGCCCGCTTACGGGCTGGCGACCCGTCCTGATGCGGACGCCGCGCGGCTCGCGGTCGCGCTCGCCGACCCTGAAGACTTGGTGGCGGTCACGGCCGAGCAGGCCATCAGCGACCTCGAGAGCCTGGCCTGCGGCCGGCGAGCCGATGAGTTCAGCGAGGGTCTGCCGCCCGCGGCATCTGCGTACCAGCGGCTGATGCGCAAAGGCGTGCGGGCACCGCTGAGCAACGTCAGCGTCCCGCGGATGCAGGCTGACACGGCCTTGCGCCTGGCCGGGATCCCCGCCGGGGGGAACTACCGCGACCTGCCCGAGGCGCTGCGCTCGCGTTACCTCACCGGCGCGAAATGGGGTCCGCACAATGGCACCGGCCAGCTTGGGCGCGCGCATTACTACGCCTACCGGCGGCTGCACCCCGACATCTGGGCCTGGACGCTGAACACCAAGGGAGACTCGGCCTACCACTACGGCCCACCGCGGTGCCTGAGCGTGCGTGAGTTCGCCCGGCTGCAGAGCTTCCCCGACCGTTTTGTGTTCATCACTGACCCGCGCAAGGGGCCGCTGCCCGGCCGGATCGACGGGGGCGCCGCGCACTCCCGGTATCGGCAGGCCGGCAACGCCGTGCCGCCGCTGCTGGCGGCTGCCGCCGCGAGTGCTCTCCAGCAGGCCGTGCTCGCCGCCCGCTTCCGGCGCGGCGGTCTCCTCAGCGGGTGAGCGGGCAGCTCCCGCCGCCCGGGGACGGTGGCGTATCAGCAGCGGGCGCGGTCGCGGGGACCCCGAGCGAGGTGATCGAGCGGGCTTTCGGCGCTGAGAACCGCGCTCGGTTGCTGGGGGAGTACTTCACCACCGTTGTCGCCAGCAGCGGCGAGCTCACCGCGGGCAGCGCGTGGCAGCACGTGTACCGGCTGCTGCTGTGGATCGACCGCACGACGAACCTGGCACACTGCTACGAGAGTGACAAGTGCCAGCCTGGGCGGCCTTGGTACGCACGCAGCCTGGCTTTCCACAGCTGGCTAGCTGATGCCCTCGGCGTCACTCCCGCCGCGGTCGGCGGCGAGATCGATACGCTGTTCAAGCAGGTGAACCGCGACCTGGCCGCTACCGCCGCAGCCAGGGTCAGCGAGCGCGCCCGCGCCGCGGCCCGCCAGCGCGAGCCCTACCAGGACTGCGGCCTGCCCCAGCCCGGCGAGGATCCCGAGCTTGAAGCCATCATCACCGCGACCCTGGCACTGCACCTGGGCGCTACCCCGCCACCTGCGGTGCTGCGCACCCTCACCGAGCGGGTCCGGGCGTACTTCGCGCAGGAGAACAAGCGCAAGAACCTTGTCGGCGAGGGGTTCGAGGACACCCTCGCGGCGCTGCTGCGCCGCATCCCCGGCATCGCCGAGCGCTATGACATCCGGGTCCGGCCCTTGCTGCACGAGCTGCCCGGCTTCCACCCGCCCCGAGGGCAGGAGAAACCCAAGCAGGTCGACCTCGCCCTGGTCGGCCGCAGCTCGGGGCGCCGGTTGCTGATCAGCTGCAAGTGGAGCGTGCGCAGCGATCGCGAGGAGCAGTTCGGCAACGATTTCCGCGCCTACACCCAGCTTGAAGCCCACGGCCAGGACTTCGACTACGTCCTGGCCACCAACGAGTTTGATCCCGCCCGGCTGGCCAGGGCGTGCGAGGTGCGCCGGGAGAACGCCCTGCTGTTCCGTGACGTGGTCCACGTCAACCCTGACGGGCTACGGGCGGCATATTCGGCGGCCAGTGTGCCGGGCCGGTCCAGCGGCACCGCCCGCGCCCTCGCGCACGTCGAGACCGGCCGGCTGGCCGGGCTGCGAAGCTGGCTGGTTGGGCTAGCCTCCACGGAATGACGGGACGGCCGAACTCGGTTTTGCGGACCCGCCGGGAGGAATCCGCCGCCGGGTCATACGCCACAACGCCAGGCATCCGCAGCCGGATGCAGCTGCAGCGCACCCGCGACACCGCCCCCGAGCTCGCGCTGCGCCGGCTACTGCACGCCCGGGGCCTGCGCTACCGCGTGGACCGGGCGCCTCTCCCGGGACTGCGGCGTCGCGCCGACATTGTCTTCGGCCCGGCCCGGGTCGCGGTGTACGTCGACGGCTGCTTCTGGCACGGCTGCCCCGAGCACGGCAACCCCCGTCCCGCCGCTAATGGCTGGTACTGGCCCGCCAAGATAGCCGCTAACAAAGCCCGTGACGCCGACACCGACCAGCGCCTGAGGGCCGCAGGCTGGATCGTCATCCGCACCTGGGAACACGACGACCCCGCCCAGACCGCCGACCTGGTTGACGCCGCAGTCCGACACCGCCGGCGCCACGACCCGGGCACGAGCAGGGCGGGCGCGACTGGCAGCTGAGGTGTGATGTGGCGCCCGGTGTCAGGAATTGATCATTGGCATTATCTTCCAACAGAGAAAACTCCGGATCGCCGTGCACTGAGAGTTGGTGGCTGTCGACCGCACGTATGGGAGGCAGAGGAACAGTAGGGAGATGGGCGTCAAGTAGTCGGTGTGGGCCGCCCATGGTCCAGGAGATCGATCGCATCGCCAATCGCGGCCGATCCCATGTGGACAATGAGCTGTCCGGTTCAGTGCTCGCGGCAGTGCGCATGGCGGTGCTGTTACTAAGGAGAACGAAAGTAAGTGGACTTTATGGTCTACTTGTGGTTTAATTCTCCTATGCGGGATAACGATGGCCGGAAGCTTGATCACGCCACGCTGGAAGTGATCCGGATTCGAGCGTGTGAGCAGATCGAGAACGGTGCTCGGGCGGAGGATGTCGCGGCCAGTCTCGGTTTCAATCGATCGACGGTTTTCGGGTGGATCGCGGCGTACCGGAAGGGCGGCGCGGAGGCTTTGCGGGCGAAGCCCGTTCCGGGGCGTCCACCGAAACTAACCCCAGTGCAGATGAGAACACTGTTCACGATGATCGCCGGTTCGGACCCGGCGCAGTATCAACTGGACTTCGCGTTGTGGACCCGCGATCTGGTGCGGCAGGTCATTGCCCAGCGGTTTGGCGTGGAGCTCTCGGTCGGCTCGGTGGGACGGATTCTCCGGGGGCTCGGGATGTCACCGCAGCGTCCGCTGCACCGGGCCACTCAGCAGGACCCCGAGCGGGTGGAGCGCTGGCGCACTGAGGAGTATCCAGCGATCCGGGACGAAGCCGCGCAGGGAGGTGCCACTGTGTACGTCGCCGGCGAGGCCGGTGTCCGCTCCCACTACCACTCCGGCACCACGTGGGCGCCGGTCGGGCAAACGCCGATCGTGCGGACCACCGGTACCCGGCACTCGATCACCATGATCTCCGCGGTCACCGCCAAGGGGGCGATGCACTTCACAGCCTTCACCGGGACAATGAACGCTGACGTGTTCATCACCTACTGCCGTGACCTGCTGCACGATGACGGTGGCATCGTTTTCCTCATCATCGATGGACACCCGGTCCACCGATCCCGCGCGGTCACAGAATTCGCCGCCTCAACAAAAGGTAAACTTCGCCTGTTCTTCCTCCCGCCCTATTCTCCGGAACTCAACCCTGATGAATGGGTCTGGAAGAACGTCAAACATGACCGCGTCGGCAAGACCGCCATCACGTCCTTCGGCGACCTGCGCGACAAAGCCGAAGCCGCGCTCCTACGCCTCCAACGCTTACCCGAACTTGTTCGCGCGTTCTTCGGTGACCCATGCCTCAGCTACATCACATAGCCTGACTAGCCGGTCTAGCTACTTTCGATCTCCTTAGTATCTTGGTGTGGTCGGTCCGGCCGCACTCGCGGCGGCGCCCGGACTAGCCGGTTGCCCGGAAGGTGTGGAGGTTCGCTGGTGACCGCTCGCAGTATCGCCACCGACGAGGTGGCCTCGTCCTGCTACTTCCGCACCACGGTCGAGCAGCCGTTCCGCACAGCGCTGGTGCAGATCAACGAGGACTGCAACCTCCGCTGCGCCCACTGCTTCGTGTCCGCGACCAGGGTAGGCAAGCAGATGCCGCTGGCCGAGGTGGTAACGCCACCACCCTGAACGCGGTCCAGATCGCGGCGCTGGTCGAGCTGGGCGTGCACTGCAACGTCTCCTTGGATGGGTTCGCCGCCGACTCGCACGGCCGTTTCCGGGGCGACCGGGCCAGCTTCGCCGTCACCGTGGCCACCGTGGAGAAGCTCAGTCGGGCCGGCATCCTGCAGGGCCTGCTATGCACGCCGAACACGTTGGCGCAGAACGAGGAGTACGCGCGGCTGTGCGCGTTCGCTCGCGCGAACGGGGCGCGCTACGTGCTGCTCAACCCGCTGGGCAGCATGGGCCGCGGCGTCAAGTCGAAGGCCAAATTGGCCAAGACGACGCTGCACATGCGGGCGATCTTCGAGCTGACCGCGCCGTTCGATGGCCCGGAGCTGGATATCGCGCACATCCGCTTCCCGAACACCGAGGGCCGGCCGCTGGCCGGGTGCGAGGCCGGGACGATCATCTACGTGTTCACCCCCGGCGAGGTCACCGTGTGCCCGTACCTGGTGTTCGCCGCCCGCACCCCGCAATCGCGGCATGCCGACACCGAGTTCATCGCGGGTAACATCTTCACCGACCCGGACATCGCGCAGCGGCTGGACGACTACCGCTTCCACGACCGCTATCAGGTCGGCGCGAACGCCACCTGCGCGGCGTGCTCGATGAACTCCGGCTGCGGCAAGGGCTGTCCGGCCGCGGTGGTCGCGGCTGGCCCGGCACGGCACGGACACCTACCGGGGTATGGCCCTGGCCTGCCTGTGCGCCGCCGACCGACACCACCAGCTCGATACGGAGATCCTGCCCGCGCTGCACGAGGACAACAGCGAGATGGAGACCGGCCTGTACGTCCACGCCGTGGTCGACCTGCAACAACGGGGCTGGCCGGTCGCCTCGCTGGATGCCACCACCGACCCGCCCGAGACGATTGCCGCCGGAATCGTGTCCCTGATCCAGCACGTCCTGACCGAGAAGAGCCCGGCATGTCTTTGAGCCTGATCACCGTCAACGTCGGCGCCCCTTCGCTGGACCGCGCGCAGCGCCAGCTCCGCTGGCTCGCCGAGCGTGACGAGGACGTGCTGGTGCTGACCGAGACCAAGGCGACCGTGGGCAGCCAGTTCCTGGCCGAGGCGTTCACCGCCGCCGGCTACGCGGTGACCTTCCCCGACCATGCCCCCGGCGAGCTCGGCGTGATGATCGTCAGCAAGCTCGCCACCACCCCGGACCCGCTCGGCGCGGCACTGGACTACCTGCCCGCCCGCGCGGCCGGGGTCGTGGTCGACACCACCGACGGGCCGTTGCGCGTGGTCGGCGCCTACGTGCCCTCCCGCGACGCCACCGCAGAGAAGACCGAACGCAAGAAGACCTGGATCCAGCGTTTCGGCCGCGCCCTGGACACCACGGCCGGCGAGGCGCCGCTGTTGCTGCTCGGTGACCTCAACGTGCTCGAACCCAGCCACACCCCGGCGCACCGGGACCAGTTCGCGCCGTTCGAGTACGCCTTCTACAGCGGCCTGACCGACCGGCACGGCCTGGTGGACCTGTTCCGGCACCTGCACCCCGACCGGGTCGAGCACAGTTGGGCGCGCCGGGCGGACCTGGGCTACCGCTACGACCATGCCCACGGCTCGGCCGCCCTGGCCGCGCGGCTCACCGGCTGCGAGTACGTCCACGAAACCAGGGACCTCGCGGAGGACGGCTCCCGGCTCACCGACCATTCGGGACTCGCCGTGCGCCTGACGCTGACCGCGACCACGTCGCTGCTAACGTCGGACCCCGCCACGGCGGCCACGCACGCCGAGCCGGAGCCGACCTTGTTCTAACTCGCGCGGCTTCCACTGCTCGTCGTCGGCCGCCGGGCCACCTGCCCGTCAGCCGACCGCGAGGACCTGCCGCAGGATGCCTGCCTCCACCAGCACCGTCACTCCCCGCATCGGCGCCCGTGTCCTGCTGCTGGACCCCGCCGACCGCGTGCTGCTCATCCACGCCCTCGACCCCGTCGACCCCGCACACCACTGGTGGGAGCTGCCCGGCGGTGGCCTGGACGACGGCGAAGACCTCCGCGCCGCCGCCCGCCGCGAGCTCGCCGAGGAAACCGGGCTCCTGCTCGCCACCCTGGACCGAGAGCTGTGGGTCCGCGAATCCCGCTTCCGCTACAAGGGCCGCGACCACCACCGCATCGAGCACGTGTTCCTCGGCCGCACCCCCAGCACGGCGCCGCAAGTCGCGCTCCAGCCCACAGAGAACGAGAAGGCCGGGCTGATCGAACGCCGCTGGTGGCCGGCAGACGAGCTACGGGAGTGCGGTGACAAGCTCCTGCCCGCCGAACTGCCCGCCCTGCTCGACGACCTGCTTGCGGACCAGTTCAGCCCCACGCCCCTCACGCTCGTCGACTGAGCGACTGGCGGATCTTCCAGGACGCCATGCTGGCGCGGATCACGGTGTGTGGACCTGTCCCCAGCGATGGACCGGCAGGGGCAGTGCCGCGCGGGCAAGCAGGCGTTCGGCGTTGCGAACACTGGTGACCACCCGGCCGGCGAACCCGGCCGCCCGCTCGATCCGCACCCGGTACTCGGCGGCCGACGGTCCGCTGACGTGTTCCCCGTCGTCGAGCAGCGCGCGGTCCTGGCCGATCTGTTCGAGCACGAGTTCCAGCTTTTCGATGGCCAGATCGTCCATCCATCCGGTGTCCGCGTCCCCGGCATATGACAGAGTGGACTTTGGTGGCCACGTGGCCGTACTGCAAGGCCGCCGCGATCAGGCCGCGCGGGCGGCGCACGATGAAGTACGCCAACGTTCTGCGGAAACGCGCTACGTGCAGTCGCTTGGTCGGGTCTGCCGGAATTGGTGCCCTTCCCTCTACCTGGGCGAAGGTGCGGTTGACCCAGTCGATGAAGGCGTCGATGTCGCGCGCCATGAACTCGCCAGTGTCCGGGTCGACGTCCCGGCAGCCGCGGCGCGGATTCAACGCCTCGCCTGGGCGAAGGCCGCTGAGGTAGCACACGATGACGAACAGGGCTGCGGTCAGAGAGATCTTCCCGCCGGAGAAGGAGTCTCTCGTCGTACTGGCGATCGAGATCGAGAAGGTGTGATCTTGTGCCCGAGACCGCCATAGGCGCAAGGCCCCGGCGGATGCTGACGGTCTGCCACCCCCGTCACGGTCGACGTCGCCGCCCGGTGCGGCTACGACCTCAGCCACCACTGCGGCGTCCAGGTCAGCCCGGAGCTCCTGGCCTGGGCCGACGTCGTGCTCGCCATGGACACCGCCGTCCTGGCCGGCCTGCGCGAGCTCGCCGACGCGATCAGCGCGCCGAAGCTGCTGCTCTACCTCGGCGACCGGGACGTCCCCGACCCGTGGAAGCAGCCGGGTGAGGCGTTCACCGCCTGCGTGACCGTCATCGAAGCCGGCGCACTGCGCAACCTCACGGGCATGGGGGCTGGTACGGCAGGTCGGGTAGGTATTGGTTCCACTCGCTCTTGGTGATAGGCGGCGTGATGCTGCAGATCCGAGTGATGACACGATCGGTGTTGGGTTCCCACAACCGGGCGGTGGTGTCGTCGCTGGCGGTGGCCAGGGTGCTCCCGTCGGGGCTGAAGACCACCGAGCGGACGCCGTTGGTGTGGCCTGTCAGGGTACCCAGCAGGCGGGGGTGGTGTGGATCGCGGATATCCCACAACCGCGCGGTGCGGTCGTCGCTGGCGGTGGCCAGGGTGCGCTCATCAGGGCTGAACGCCACCGAGGAGACGGTGTTGGTGTGGCCGGTGAGGGTGCTTAGCGGGCTGGGGTGGTGGGGGTCGCGGATATCCCACAACCGCGCGGTGCCATCGGCGCTGGCGGTGGCCAGGGTGCGCCCGTCGGGACTGAACGCCACCGACCAGACGGCGCCGGTGTGGCCGGTGAGGGTGCTTAGCGGGCTGGGGTGGTGGGGGTCGCGGATATCCCACAACCGCGCGGTGCCATCGGCGCTGGCGGTGGCCAGGGTGCGCCCGTCGGGACTGAACGCCACCGAGGAGATCCAGTTGGTGTGGCCGGTCAGGGTCCCTAGCGGGTGTGGTTGGTGGGGGTCGCGGATATCCCACAACCGCGCGGTGTAATCGTCGCTGGCGGTGGCCAGGGTGCGGCCGTCCGGACTGAACGCCACCGACTCCACCGAGGCGACGTGGACGGTCAGGGTGCTCAGCGGGCTGGGGTGGTGGGGGTCGCTGATATCCCACAACCGCGCGGTGCGGTCGTCGCTGGCGGTGGCCAGGGTGCGCCCGTCCGGGCTGAACGCCACCGAGGTGACGGTGTTGGTGTGGCCAGTTAAGGGTGAGCCGAGACGGCGGGGCTGAGCGCGGTCAGTCAGATCCCACAGGATCACGGTGGTGTCGGTGCTGGCGGTGGCCAGGGTGCGCCCGTTGGGGCTAAACGCCATCCCCATGACGCCGCCGCTGTGACCAGCCAGGAGGGGTCCAGGGAGGCCCCACAACCGCGTGGTGTCATCGGTGCTGGCGGTGGCCAGGGTGTGCCCGTCGGGGCTGAAGGCCACCGAGGAGATCCAGTTGGTGTGGCCGGTGAGGGTGCTCAGTGGGCTGGGGTGGTGGGGGTCGCTGATATTCCACAACCGCGCGGTGCGGTCGGCGCTGGCGGTGGCCAGGGTGTGCCCGTCGGGGCTGAAGGCCACCGAGGAGATCCAGTTGGTGTGGCCGGTGAGGGTGCTCAGTGGGCTGGGGTGGTGGGGGTCGCTGATATTCCACAACCGCGCGGTG
>JBOHFR010000024.1:0-6234 GCA_050699715.1 Pseudonocardiaceae bacterium | reverse complement strand
CGGTCGGCGCTGGCGGTGGCCAGGGTGTGCCCGTCGGGGCTGAAGGCCACCGAGGAGATCCAGTTGGTGTGGCCGGTGAGGGTGCTCAGTGGGCTGGGGTGGTGGGGGTCGCTGATATCCCACAACCGCGCGGTGTCATCGGCGCTGGCGGTGGCCAGGGTGTGCCCGTCGGGGCTAAACGCCACCGACCAGACGGTGTTGGTGTGGCCGGTGAGGGTGCTCAGTGGGCTGGGGTGGTGGGGGTCGCTGATATCCCACAACCGCGCGGTGTCATCGGCGCTGGCGGTGGCCAGGGTGTGCCCGTCGGGGGAGAACGCCACCGAGGTGACGGTGTCGGTGTGGCCGGTGAGGGTGCTCAGTGGGCTGGGGTGGTGGGGGTCGCTGATATCCCACAGTCGTGCGGTGCGGTCGTCGCTGGCGGTGGCCAGGGTGTGCCTGTCGGGGCTGAAGGCCACCGAGCGAACGGTGTTGGTGTGGCCGGTCAGGGTGCTCAGCGGGCTGGGGTGGTAAGTGTCGCTGATACCCCACAGCTGCACAGTCCCATCGGCGCTGGCGTTGGCCAGCGTGCGCCCGTCAGGACTAAACGCCACCGAGTAGACGGTGTTGGTGTGGCCGGTCAGTCGGGTGGCGCCGAGGTTGACGGCGGTGCTGAGCAGACTGCTGCGGGCTTCCGTGGTGGGGACAAGCCGGTAGGCGGCCAAGCCAAGTTGGGCGGCCAGGGCCGGGTTTGTGGCGCGTAGCTCCGTTGCCTGTCCCGCGACCTGCCGGGACAGAGCGACATTGCGTTGTTTCTCTGCGGTGTGCTGTTGGATAAACGCGAATCCAGCTGCCACGACAGCGAAGACCAGAAGCACCGACAGCACGGCGGTGGCGCGCCCTCGCCGGAAGCGGTCCCGGCGGATGCTGGCGCGCAGGAAGTCGCGAGCCGTCGGGTTGAGGTCCACGTGGTCGGTGACCAGGTTACGGGTTTGGAGGTGGGCACCGGTATCGGCTACGGCGGCGGCGAGCTGCCCACGTTCCCACAACCGGTTCGATGAGCGACCCTGGTCATTCCACTCGGTGGCAGCCTGCTCGACCGCGCGGCGAGCGCGCAGCGCCGACGAGGCGGCGGTGATCGCTTGGACCAGCGGTGTCCAGGCGGACAAAAACGCCTCGTGGGCCACCTCAACGACCACGCTGCCGTTGATAGTGTCGGTGGTCACCAGTCGCCGCGCGACGAAGGCGTCCACCTCTCGAATCACCGGCTCAGGCAGCTCATCGCGAGAGACCCGCCACCGGGTGGGACGACCCTGTTCATCCACGGTGACCAGCCGCAACAACCCAGCGATGACCTCCGTACGGCTCCGACCACTGGCCGCGCTCGCGTCGGCCAATGCCAGCTCGGCTTGGTGGGTCAGGGCACCCTGCACCCCTCCGAGTTGGTCATAACGCGCAGCCGACAGTTGACCACCGTGGCCGACCCCGTCAGCAAGCTGGGCCAAAGTGAACGCCAGCAGCGGCAACGCCTCCCCGTCGTCAGTGTCGGCGATCAGCCGAGCCACGAGGTTGTCGTCCACCCCGATGCCGGCCAGTCGAGCTGGGCCTTCGATCACCTCGCACAGTGCCTCACGGCGCAACGGCCGCAGCGGGTAGATGGTCGTCGCCAGGGTGGCCAGTGCGGAGTCGCCGAGCAGTGGGGCCAAAAACTCCGGCCGCAGCGTAGCCACCACGTGCACCGGACCATTGAGCGCCGCACTCAGCAGCTCGGCGAACTGAGCCCGGTCAGTGGGGCCAGTCTGGGTGAGCAACTCCTCGAACTGATCCACCACCAGCAGCAGGCGACATTGTGGACCCCCGGGGGCGGCCAACAGCAGCTCGTCGGCCAGCTGTCCCAGGCGGCCCTTGTCAAGCCGGTGGCGCACCTGGTCCACAGTCCACTCCAGGCCAATGTGCTGCGCCGCGACGGCCAGGCATTGGGCCAACGCCGCTAGTGGATCAGCGCCTGGCACGATCGCGGGCAGCGTCCACCAGCCCGGCTCGTAGGCCATCAGTGGCAGCAGCCCGGCTCGGACCAGCGAGGACTTGCCGCATCCTGAGGGGCCGACCACCAGCAGTGCCGCACCTTCGGCGCGCTTGTCAGGGGATCGCAACAGCTCGGCGAGCTGCTTCACCTCGTTGGTACGACCGAAGAACACCTGGTGTTGGTCAGTGTCGAACGGGCGCAATCCTGGGAACGGGGAACGATCTTTCGGCCAGCTCAGTCCGCCAGCGTCATCGATGTGGCGCAATGTCCGCACCAGGGCGGCACCCACCGAGTCCTGCGCCAGGTCGGTGTCCGCGACGATGGCGGACATCAATGGTGGATTGTCCACGCCAGGCTCGGCCCAGACCGGCAGCAGCCAGCTACGCTGCGACCGCGCGAAGCCGACTTCGGCCATGCACCACGTTGATGCCAAGTAGGCCGACGTGACTAGGCAGACTGTGGCGTCGGCCCAGCGCAGCCGCTCGTGTAGCCGTTGTTCCCACTCCTCGCCGCTGGTGCTGCCGTCCCGGCGATCCTGGTCCAGGGACACCTCATGGCCGTCCTCGACCAGCCGGCGATACAGCTCACCGGCCAGAGCACGGTCCTCGCCGGCATAGCTGAGGAAAACCCTCGCCGTCGATCCTCGCCGGACAGCAACAGCAACAGAGCCCGGGGATGACGTTGATTCTTCGATCCTCCATGGCTCGGAATCTGCCTCGAGTGCAGGGTCTGGGGTGGCGGGCACGATGGCGCTCAACCCGGCTTCGACATCAAGCACATCACGCAGATCAGCAACGAGGTCAGCGTGCCGCGCGGGAATCATTGCTTCGCGCAGGCCGGCCTCAAGGTCAAGAGCAGTGGTGAGGTCAGTGACCAAGGCGCGGTACTGGTCGGCCAGCCACCGGTCCAGGGCCTCCTCCGGCAGGGAAGCAAAGTCGCTCATCGGTCATCCTCTGTCCTGCCGAGGTGCTGAGCGAGCGTCCGGCGAGCCTTCTTCAGGCTGGCTCGGACCGCCTCGCCAGTGATCTTCAATTCCGCCGCGATTTCTGCCGGGGTGAACCCCTGCAAGCTCCACGCCAGGACTTGTCGTTGCCGCGGTGGAAGAAGGTCCAGCAGACGGAGGACCTCATGTCGTTGTTCCCAAGCGAAAACGTTGGTCAGTGGCGGCAGCAGGGGGCTGGGTTCGGGAACTTCCTCGACTGGGTCTTCAACACTGGCGATTTTCCGAACCAATTCCCGGGACGCGACTCGCCGCGTCCACGCCTCAGGTTCGCGGATCGTCGGCCAGTACTTGTACGCCTTGGCCATAGTCGTTTGGGCGAGTTCGGTGGCGTCCGACAGCCGCGCGCCCTGCCACATGAGGAACCCGACCAAGACGGGGACGAACCGGCGGTAGAAAGCGCTGAAGGCCGCATCGGCCGGCTCGGCCGGCGGCTGAGGATGGATGCCCTCCCGACTCCGTGGCTGGTCGGGCACTGGGTCGGGCACAGCAGGACTACCGGCCGGCAGGTCGCACTCATCCATGGTCGTCCTCCCTAGCTGGGAGGCGGCCGATAGTCAACTTGAGCCAGGTGCCGTCCGGGTGTCCCTCGTCGATCTGGCCGCCCTCCGGCAGGGCTCGAGCGATCGCGACCAGGTAATGGTGGCGCTCTTGCTGTTGGTGTGCTTGCCAGCGCAGCCGCAGCCACAGGGCGAGCAGCGATAACAGCCTCTGCGAGCAGATCATCGAGACCAGCCACGCCATGCTCTTCACGATCGGGCTCCCCCATCCGCCGCGACTGTCCTCCCCTGTCTTAGTGAAGAGTGGCCGCCGGGCAGCAGCGTGAACCCCGCCCGCAGAGTTTTCGACCGATTTCGTGGCGCCGGCGGGCGCACCTTCCCCGTTGCCCGGCTGGACGCGGGTCTGACCGTCGGTCAGACTGCAAGCATGACCGTCAAGGTTGGCATCTCACTGCCAGACGCGACTCACGCCCGGGCGCTGGAGCATGCACGCAGTGCCGGAACCACCCTGTCAGGGCTGGTCGATGCGGCACTGCGGGCGGAGCTGACCCGCCGTGAGCTGGCCGACCACGTGGTGATGCTCGCCGAAGCCGACGATACAGATCCAAGAACTGTCATCAACTCTCAGCGCCGCCCGTAACACCGATAGCCGTGATCACCGGCGGCGGGCGGCGATGTCAAGGAGGTTTTGATCCCTAGCGGAAACGGGGTGGTTCCGGTCATCGCGGCTGTGTCAGACGCTGGGCAGTGAAACCTTCGATGGCGCCGGCCAGTTCGATGGCGTCCCGGCCGGGGTCTTTGATGGCGCTCAGCGCGGTGCGCACCCGCTCCACTGCGGTCACGATCTTGTGAATGCGCTGGGATGGGGGCAGGTCGAGCACGGGTCGCAATGCGTCCGCCGCGCCATCGACGTGGCCTTGACATACCCGGGCCAACGCCAACGCGCTGCGGGTGCCGGCCTCTGCGGCGAAGTCGTGGTCCTGGGCCGGTGCTGTGGTGTAGGCGTCCAGTGCGTCGAGGGCGAGGCGCTCGGTGTGGTTCGCTTCGGCCGTGCCACCCCAGGAGAAGGCGGCAGCGGCGTAGTAGAGCTGGCGGGGCCGGCTGAAGGAGCACACCCCGCCGAGACTGTCCAGCTCATCGGGTTCCGCCCGGTCCCGGGCATCGGTGGCGCGATCCAGGGCGGTGTGAGCCTCGTCGAACCGGTTGAGCGCGGCCAGGGCTCGGGCCTCGCTGCTGGTGAGCCAGATTCCGGCGGTGCCACGGCTTCGAGCTGCGGCCTGCGCGCCGAGCTGGGCGTAGTGCACCGAGTCCGCCCATCGCCCTGACCAGTACGTGTAGTTTGTCTGCAGGCCACGGATCCAGGCCCGCAGCCCGTCGTGACCGGCGTTGTCCGCGCACGCGTAGCCGGTGCGGGCTTGGGTCATCGCATCGTGAGTGGCGCCCAGATCGTGCGATGCATCAGCCATCAGCCCGCAGGTGATCCCGGCGACCAGGTACAGGTCCCGGCTCTGCTCCGGGCGCTGGCGCCCTTCCAGCAGGGTGAAGGCACGATCCTGGGTTGCCACCAGATCACCGAGGTAACTCGCCAGGGGCTGCTGCTGATTAGCGATGACCAGCCGGCGCACGTCGTCGGCCAGTTGGTCGAGCGTCTCCGCTCCGACGTTGGAGGCCTCGATTCGGGTCAGGAAATCACGAGCCCGGTCGGCGCCCATCGCGATCAGCTGCCCTTCCCAGTCCGTCCGTGCGCTACCCCGCCCCGCCACCTCGTTGCGGCACCCCGCCGGCCGTAGTGCCTCGATGCCGTAGGGCGGGCCGAACAGTCGGGCGACCGGTTCGCCGAACATCTCCTCCAGTGTGGCCTGCGCCGCCGGGTAAGGCAGTCCGCTCAGCTCTCCGGCGACCCACCGGTATGCCTGCCGTTCGCTGAGCACGGTCCCACCGGCGGCCCGCTGGTAGTTCTTCCGGAATTCCTCCAGCGTGACGTGTTGCTGGCGTAACAGCTGCTCCAGCCGCGTTCGAGGCGTCTCGTGGTCGACCATCTCTGCCCATCCCCTCGGTTGATCGGCCCACGCTAGATCACCGGCCGCCGAAATGGTGACAGTGCGGGAGCAGACGGCAGCAGAAGGCGACAGCCGACAGGCACCATGGCGTGTCCGTGACGGCCAACCTGATCATGCCCACCAGGCTGGCGCACCCGTGAGCAGCGATGCGAGCCACAGCGGCGACCCAAGCACTATTCGTCACTTGTGGAGATCCACCTCACCCACGCCAAGCTGGGGATTTCCTCCTGCAGCTGCTGGCGACGGCGGCGTGTGGACCGTACCCGATCTTGTAGACACCCGGTCGTGACTGCCGCTGAGTGCCAGCGGAGGAGATCGCGTGGCGACACGCCGACGCTTCACCCAGGAATACAGAGACCAGGCCGTTAGCCTGCATCTCGATTCGGGCCGATCGATCGCTGAGGTGGCGAGAAGTATCGGCGTCCACGAGATGACGTTAGGTACATGGGTGAAGAAAGTGAAAGACAGCGGGCGGGTCCAGGACACAGACCTCCTGGAGTAGCTTCTTGATCAAGCTCTGACCTGGGGCGCCCGTAAGGCGTTCACAGGAAAATCTTGTGAATATCTTAGGCCCGCGAAAGACCGGGTGGTGCCCGTGAGGCGCGTGTTGCAGTAGGTACTAGCCGAGGGAGGTTGGGGACTCATGATCACTGTTTGGGTGCCGAAAGTGAC
>JBOHFR010000023.1:24735-67753 GCA_050699715.1 Pseudonocardiaceae bacterium | reverse complement strand
TCACCACTGCCCATGACACGAACACAAGATCACGACCAACGGCCCGCGTCCAGCACCCGACCCAACCGGCGTGTCGCTGGACGACCCAGGCACCCTTCCCGGCTACGGGATCACCGAATGCTTACGAGCGAGATGCTCACCAAGTATTTCGCCACCCACGACGGCGATGCGCACTAAACAGGTCCCGTTCGCCTCGACGTGACACAGTCGTCCGGCGTGTCGTCTGGCTTCATCGGATGTTGCCCGTGTTTGCTAGCTCCCTTGACCAGCGAGTAGAGGAGTTGGATGATCTCATGCCGTGGCAAGTTCAGGCAACTATCAGATAGGAGAGCGACCATGCGACTACGGTTCCTGGGCAAGAACTCGGTCCCGGGAGACTCCCCGACCCTGTATGCGACCGACCGCGATACCTATACTGGGCGCCACCCATCGTGCCCGTCACGGGCGAGGGTACCTACATCGTTCAGGGCAAGCGCGTCGCCGATGCGGAGGCCCGCGCGCAGATAATCATCCCGGAGTTCGAGGACTGCGTGGAGGTCACCAGAACCGCCATCATAGCACTACTGCTGAAGGAGGACGATCTTGGAGTTGATCACGAGTGAACAGCGCGACGAACTGATCACTACGTTCGTCGAGCGAGACGCCTTTCACCTGGAATTGAAGGACGCATATGCCACTGCCATCGAGGATGACCCATTCGCCAAGTGGCTGAAAGGTGAGCCCGACGACTTCACATGGCTCCAGCCCTGGCAAGCCAGGATTCGCAACGCCACACAGGCCGGCAAGACTGTACGCCGGATCAGGGTGATCAGTGAGCCTATCACCGACTACATCAAATGGGAGCACTCCAACACCGTGCTCAACCTGGAGGTTGGCGAAGACATCAGTTGGTTGCCTCGCCATCTTCTACCCGGCGGAATCGTCTTTCCGGCCGATGGAAATGACTGGTGGCTTTTTGATGATCGGCTGGTCGTAGTCGGGCACTTCCGTGACAACGGCAGCGTGCAGGGCCACGAGATCATCACTGATCGCGCCGTCGTTGCCGATTGCGTCCGAGTCCGTGACCAGCTTTGGGCCGTCGCCATCCCCCACAGCGAATATGAGCCGGTCTGAGCTTCTGCGGTGTCCAATCAAGCCCAGCAAGCCCGAGAAGCTTTCGGCGCTCGCCTGCGTGATCTCCGCAAGGATGCGGGACTCACCGGCCGAGCGCTCGCCGACCTGACGGGTAAAGGTCCGGCAGCAGCGATCATTGTCCCTGTACCGGAAGACGAAGGTATTCCGGGTGTACCGCCCGACCGTCGTGTGGGGAACTCTCCAGACAGCGGAGTACGCCGCTGCGGCCTTTCGACAGGTAGTCGATTTTTTCGAGATCCCCGACGACATCGATGCCGGGGTGGCCGCACGTATGGAGCGACAACAGTTACTCTACCGCGGCGACCGCCGATACAACGTGATCCTCGGCGAGCAAGCCCTGCACACCAACATTGGCGGGAGGGACGTGATGCGCGGTCAGCTGGACCGTCTGCTGGCCACCATGTCGTTGCCCCGACTAAATCTTGGGATCATTCCCCTGAGATCCCTGTATCATATCTGATCTGGGAACGCCTTCATCATGTTCGACAACCGTATGGCGATGGTCGAGACCTACTCCGCTGAGCTGACCATCACCCAGCCGCGAGAGCTTGCCCTGTACGCCAAGGCGTTCGCTCTGCTCCACCGTTCCTCCATGTACGGAAACCCCACCCGCGACCTCATCGCCAAGGCCCTGGCCGACTTAAGCTGAGGCGAAAGCTAGTGGACGGCACTTTCCATCACATCGCCAATCCCAATCCGCCTTCAGGAGGTCTCTGCGGCGACCGGCGGGGAGACGTTCGATGCCGTAGCGGATCTCGGCGAGCGTGATTGACGTCGTGTACAGCTCATTGCCGCGGCGCGCGCGGACCCAGTCCCGAACGACTGGAGCGGGGGATGGCTTCATGAGCTCGGATGCGACGTTGATGTCGAGGATAATCATGAGGAGAAGTCGGCTGCCCGCACCGGGGTCGTTCGCGGTAGTAGTTCGAGCTCGACCCCGCCGATCTCACCGAAGCGATCCAGCATCGCCTGGAACAGGCCGCCCGCGTCGTCCGGCTCGCGGACAGCTTCGACGAGGATGGCTCGGATCTCGGACTCCATTGACCGGCCGTGGCGAGCTGCCCTGATCCGCAGCCGCTCTTTGACGTGATCGTCCAGGTTCCGGACACTGATTGCGGCCAGCGGGACCACCTCCTCGCTGCTATCGCTCGTCGCGCTGGAGGGATTCCGGTACTGTTAAACGCTACTCGGACGGTATCGTCGGCCTACCATCTTCTTGTGCGTATCCGGATCATCGACGCGTTCACCGACCGGCCGTTCGCCGGCAACCCCGCAGCTGTCTGCCTGCTGGACGCCGATGTCTGGCCCGATGAGGGCTGGATGCGACACGTCGCCGCCGAGATGAACCTGTCCGAGACAGCCTTCGCTTATCCATTGCCCGAGCCTGCCGACGCTGACTGGGCACTGCGCTGGTTCACCCCCACCGTCGAGGTCAATCTGTGCGGGCACGCCACCCTGGCCACCGCCCACGCTCTGCACAGCGACCGAGGAACCCCTGGCACCGTCCGATTCAGTAGCCGAAGTGGCGTCCTGGTCACCCACAGCCACGACGACGGCACCATCACCCTGGACTTCCCGGCCGCGCCTACCACCGAAATCCCGGTCCCCGACGGTCTCGCCGACGCCCTCGACGCCACGCCCGACGCGGCCTACGGCACCGGTACCCTCGGCGACCTGCTCACTGTGCTCCCTGACGAGGCAGCTGTCCGCGCACTGGCCCCGGACTTCGCCACGCTGGCGGCCCTGGCCCGCCGGGACGGTATCCGCGGGGTTATCGCCACCGCCCTGGCGGCCGACCCAAGCAGCGGCTACGACTTCGTGTCCCGCTTCTTCGCACCCGCTCAGGGCATCCCCGAGGACCCGGTCACCGGCAGCGCGCACACCGCCTTGGCCTCCTACTGGTCAGGACTCCTAGGCCGGGACACCCTCACCGGGCTGCAGGCATCCGCCCGGACCGGCCTGGTCCGCACCGCTGTCCATGGCGACCGCGTCCACCTCACCGGGCACGCTGTCACCGTCGTCGACGGCACTTGCCATCACACCGCCGGGTAAAAACGCCAGCGCTCCGCAAACCCGCGAGCCCGCTCCAAGAAGTCCCGCACTGCTGGCACCTCGCCGTGTGGCTTCATCCGGAAGTATGAGGTCGCGGAGAAGGCCAGCCCTTCGGGTCGAGTCCAGGGTCTCGGCCAAGTCGATCGACTGCATGCCCAGCCCGGCAGCCGCATCGAGGTCACGCTGCGTGCCTGGCCGAGCCAGGGCACCGGCCAGATAAGTGGTATAGATCTGCCGATCACGGACGAATGACTCGCTGAACTGGGCGACCCCTTCATTGAGCGCTGCCGCCCCCGGCCACGTCATCCATCCGGCGCGGCTCGGCGACCATGGCGCTGAGCCGCCCGACCAGCTCACCCGACACCCGGCGCCCGGCCAAACCGGACACCAGCGGCTCGGGCTCGTGCACCAGCCACTGGTGCGCGGCTGGCAGCGGGTACACTGACCCTCGCTGTTGTCCGCCGCCAACTGTGTGCCGCAGCGACAGTAGCGAGGTTTCCTCGCTTTCGGTCGGTGCATAATCCTATCCACTTTCCGACATACAGGATGACTCATAATACTCGTTTGGTGATCTTGTAACACTCCAGAACCAGGGATATGACGAGCAGGCACCCCGCCACGAGCTGTCCGGGCGGCGCCACGAACGATGATTTCCTTGAGCAGTGCGGCGGCGCGCCCGGTGAGCACCCCGTTGCGCGGGGAATCGTCGGCGTGCACGAACTGGACCACACCGTCCCGGCGACCGAGGCTGAGGCATTGCAACAGGTAGCGGAACCGGAACGACGCTGCGCTGCGCCCTCTCAACCGAGAGGCGATCGCGTCGGCCGCGTGGCGGCCGGTCGGAATCGCCGTTGCGCATGCCATTCGCAACTCCTTGCCATCCAACCCGGGCACCGCCGCAGCATCACCGACCGCGTAAACATCCGGGTGGGAAAGCGAACGTAAAGTGTCATCAACCAGGACGCGCGACTGTCCATCGACGGCCAGTCCCGCCTCGCGGGCACAAAAGGGAACCTGAAAACCGGTAGCCCACAGCACAGCATTGAGTGCGACGGAATGGCCGTCGGCGAGCACCACGCCATCTGGATGTGCTCCCACGACCTTCGCATTCGGGTGCACGTCGATGTCCAACCGAGCGAATACCTGCCGCAGGTGCTCTCGAGCGCGAGGTGACAACCATCCGCCCGGCTCGTCGTCGGTCAGCAGCCGCACTCGCAGGCTGGGGTACGTCTCAGCCAGTTCAGTGGCCGCCTCGATGCCGGTCGCACCGCCGCCGATGACGCCGAGCACGCCCCCGTCAGCCGCCAGCGCCGACACTCGCACGCCCAGTTCCTTCGCCTCGTCGAACCCGGCGACCGTGAAAGCGTGATCGGACCCGCCCGCACCCCCCTCGACGTCCGCCGTGCTGCCGAGCGCGTACACCAGCGTGTCGTATCCAAGAATGCGCGGTCCCTCCGGAACGTCGATCCACAACTCGTGATGATCCGGATCGAGAGACGTCACCCGCCCAAGAACAAGGTCAACGCCCGTACCGCGCACCACATCTCGCAGCATCAGGTTGGGCAGTCGTTGGCCGGCGGCGAGCTGGTGTAGGCGCACCCGTTCGACGAACCGCGCAGCAGCGTTGACCAACGTCACCTGGGCCTCGTCTGGTCGGAGTTGACGGGCTACCCGCGTTGCCGCAGCAAGGCCGGCGTAGCCGGCACCGAGAACCACAATGCGATGAGTCACCGACCGTCTCCTTCCCCTGATGATGTGTCACCACGTGAACCGGCCAGCTCGCCAGTTCATGACACGACCGGGAGTGCGTTCTGTCACACCTGCAGGCGCGACAGCTGCGCGGAGATGAATGACAGCTTGTCCGGATTGGCGATGGTCCGCACGGCGCTGACGCGGCCACCGGTCAACTCCAGCACCATGACCGCAAGCAGACGCCCGCCAGCTACCCCCAGGATGCCGGGTTGCCCGTTCACCTCGGCTACCGCGATCTCCAGCCCCGGCAACGGCCGCGACATCCAGCCACTCAGGTAGCGCGCAACCTGCTCGGCACCCCGAACCGGGCGACGAGCAGCAGGAGCCTTCCCCCCGCCATCGGCCCAAGCAACGACATCGGCGGCAAGCATGCGCTCTAGCCCGGCCAGGTCCCCACCCCGGGCGGCGGCAAGGAAGCGTTCGGCGATCCGGCGCCCCTGGTCCCGCGATACGTCGAACCGCAGTCGTTCCTGGCCCACGTGGGCTCGCGCACGCCGATACAGCTGCTGAGAATTGGCCTCTGTTAGCTCAAGGATGTCCGCTATCTCCCGGTGGCTGTAGGTGAACGCCTCGCGCAACACGAACACCGCCCGCTCCGCGGGGGTCAGCCGTTCCAGCAGCACCAGCAACGCCAGTGAAACGGACTCCCGCTGCTCGACGGTCTCCATCGGGCCAAGCGAAGAATCCGCAGTCAGCATCGGCTCCGGCAACCAGGGGCCGACGTAATTCTCCCGGCGAGCACTGGCCGAGGTCAGCCGGTTGAGACACAGGTTCGTCACCACCTTCGCCAACCACGCTGCCGGCGTCACGACCGCAGCGCGGTCGACCCCGTTCCACCGCAAGAACGTGTCCTGCACCGCATCCTCGGCCTCACTCGCCGAACCCAGCAGACGGTAGGCCAACGCGAACAACCGGGGCCGCTGAGCCTCGAACTCCCGCACCTCATCCGGCACCGCTGGCATGCACCGTATCGTAGCTCATCGGCTACACTGGAAATGTGACAGAGATCGCGTTGCGGGAGTTGCGCAACAACACCAGCGAGGTGCTGCGCCGCGTTGAGAACGGCGAGGAACTGGACGTCACCGTCAACGGCCGCCCGGTCGCCCGACTCGTTCCCCTGCCCCGCCGACGCACGTCGTTGAGCTGGGATGAAATCCGCGCTAACCAAGCTGACCCCGGCTTGCTTGCCGAGCTGCGTGAGATGCTGGGCGACGAGACGACAGCCGACATCGAGGATCCGTGGGAACGGCACTCGCGCTAGCCGACACCTCCCTGTTCGTCGCACTCGAGCATGATCGACCGCTGCGCGCCGAGCCACCCATGTCGCTCGTCGTATCGATGATCACGGTCGGCGAGCTGCGATCGGGCGTGCTCAGTGCCGTCGACACGGCGACCCGGGCGGCCCGGCTACGAAGCCTGACCAAGGCGCTCGAAGCGGAGCCGCTGCCAGTCGATGACGGGGTGGCGATCGCCTGGGCCGAGCTGCGAGCGCGGTTACGTGAGTTGGGTCGACGCCTGGCGGTCAATGACTCCTGGATCGCGGCGACGGCGATCGCGCACGGGCTGCCGCTGGTCACCCAGGACCGCAACTACACCACGGTGCCCGGCCTGACCGTCGTCACGCTCTAGCGTCACGATCATGGGACAGCACCCCAATCCTGTGCGACCTGGTCGAGGAGCCGGTTAACGTCGGTGACCCGGTCGCCGAGGGTGAGCAGCAGCCAGCCAGGGCCGTCCAGCGCTGAGCATGCCCAGCGCAGTCCCGGCTGCTCACCGACGCGCCGTGGTGGGTCACTGATTCCCTCCCCCAGGGCCGCCAGCATCCCGACGACGCGGGCGCCGCCGGTGCCAGCGGGGCCGGTGAGCACCGGATCGGCACCATCGAGCAGCAGGGTGTGCGCCAGCAACGGGGCGCCATCCAGCTCGACGGCGAGCTCGACGGCACAGCGCCCACCACGCTGACCTGCGCGCCCGAGCACCACTTCCTCGCGCAGGACCGCGCGGGCTCCCCGCTGTAGCGCGACCGTCACCTGGCTGTGCAGCTCGGCACCGTCGCAGACGACGGTCGGCTCCGGCCGCCAGTCGAGCACGGCACCGGCCGCCAGCGCCGCGGCCACAGTCCACCGCGCTGGCGCCGGAGGGTGACCAGCCTGCACTACCATGGCGGCCGCCGAGCGCAGCTGCAGGGATGAGCCAGCGCCGAGATGGACGTCCAACCGCAGGTCGTCGCCACCTAGTGGACCCCCTGCAGCCTGCACCACGTGCACCCGGTTGGGACCGGTGGGGCGCAACACGACCGGAGGGGCGCAGCGCCACCGCAGGCAGGCAGCATCAGGGCCGGGTTCGACGGTGAGCTCAGCGCACGCTCTCATCGACGGGCCGCTGACCGCAGCTGACTGCGCACCCAGTCCACGACCAGTCCGGCGCCGTGCTGGTCCCGAAGCGAGATCAGCACGGTGGGGCGACTCCCCCGCAGGGTCAGGGCGTCCCGGCGCATCACGTCCAGATCCGCGCCGACCAGCGGGGCCAGATCGATCTTGTTGATCACCAGCAGGTCCGAGCGGGTGACCCCGGGCCCACCCTTGCGGGGCACCTTGTCGCCACCGGCCACATCGAGGACGAAGATCTGCGCGTCGATCAGGCCGTAGCTGAAGGTGGCGGTGAGGTTGTCCCCGCCGCTCTCCACCAGCACCAGGTCGGGATCGTAGCGCGCGGTAAGCTCCTCCACCGCGTCCAGGTTGGCGGTGATGTCGTCGCGGATCGCGGTATGCGGGCAGCAGCCGGTGCGCACCGCCCGGATCCGCTCGTCGGGCAGCACCCCGTTGGTGCGCAGGAAATCGGCGTCCTCGGTGGTGTAGATGTCGTTGGTCACCACCACCAGCGACAGCTCCTCGCGCAGTGTCCGGCACAGCGCCGCGACCAGGGCGGTCTTGCCGCTGCCGACCGGCCCTCCGATACCGATCCGCAGCGCCCGATCCCGCAGCGCCCGA
The DNA here is from genome assembly GCA_050699715.1 of Pseudonocardiaceae bacterium. Taxonomy (GTDB): domain Bacteria; phylum Actinomycetota; class Actinomycetes; order Mycobacteriales; family Pseudonocardiaceae. The sequence continues at coordinate 59,825 of JBOHFR010000023.1, read as the reverse complement.
TCCCGCAGCGCCCGATCCCGCAGCGCCCGATCCCGCAGCGCCCGATCCTTAGGAGGCAAAGAGCGTCACCTCCGTGCGGGCGTGCAGCTCGGCCAGCACCTCTGGCAACGGGGTGCCGGTGCTGGGCAGCAGGCGGGGATCCCGCTGGGCGACGGCCTCGCGCGCCACCCGGGCCCCGTCCTGCGCGGCCTGCTCAGCGGGACGGCTCGCGCGGGCCTGCACGACGGCGACCGCGATCGGGTCCAGCCCCAGCAGCCGTACCGCAGCGGCGCACACCCCGCCGAGCAGGTGGTGCACCGCGAGCAACCCCGCCGCGTCGGCACCGTCGCCGGTGGCGGCTACCACGGCGCCGAGCACCAGCGGGTGGTGCGGGCGTCCGGCTAGGCACAATGCCTCCAAAGCAGCGCAGGGCCAGGCCCGGCGGGCGGTGCGCAGCAGCGCCGCACCCTGCGCTCGGGACGCCTCCCGGGTGGCGGCCGACGGGATGCGGGCACTGACCGCAGCATCCCAACGATCCCATTCCGAGCCGGGGTCCGCCGCCAGCAGGCAACCGGCTGCGGCGGCCGCAGCGAGCACCGGAGCGCTACCCCGCAGCCGGCCGGCCAGAAACAGCGCAAGGTCAGCCTCGTCCCGCAGCAGACCACGGTCGACGGCCGCCTCTACCCCACCGGAGTGCGCATGCCCACCAGTGGGCAGGCGCGAGTCGGCCAGCAACAGCGAGGCCAGGACAGTCATCAGAACAGGAAGTAACGCTGCGTCATCGGGAGCTCCGCCACGGGGTGCGGTTCGACCACCTCGCCGTCGATCCGGACGGTGAACGTCTCAGGGTCCACCTCGATGCGCGGCAGTGCATCATTGAGTGGCATGTCGGCCTTGCGCAGGGCCCGGGTGCCGCGCACCGCGACCAGCCGGCGCCGCACCGCCAATCGGTCGGCGAGGCCGCCCTGCACGGCGGCGGGAGCCACGAAGTGCACCGACGTGGCGGCCGCAGCGGCCGCAGCGGCGCCGAACATCGGCCGCGGCAGCACCGGCTGCGGGGTCGGGATGGCGGCGTTGGAGTCCCCCATCGCCGCCCAGGCGATCATGCCGCCCTTGAGCACGATGCACGGGCGCACCCCGAAGAACGCGGGCTGCCACAACACCAGATCGGCGAGCTTACCCACCTCCACCGAGCCGACCTCACCGTCGAGCCCGTGCGCGATCGCCGGGCAGATCGTGTACTTGGCGACATATCGCCGTGCCCGCAGGTTGTCTGAGGTTTCTGGGTCGCCGGGCAGCGCCCCGACCCGGCGCTTCATGACGTGCGCGCTCTGCCAGGTCCGCAGGATCACCTCGCCGGCCCGACCCATGGCCTGCGAGTCCGACCCGATCATCGAGATGGCCCCGAGGTCGTGCAACAGGTCCTCGGCCGCGATGGTGGAGGGCCGGATCCGGCTCTCCGCGAACGCGAGGTCCTCCGGCACGGTGGGGTTGAGGTGGTGGCAGACCATGAGCATGTCGAGGTGCTCGTCGACGGTGTTCACCGTGTGCGGGCGGGTCGGATTGGTGGAGCTGGGCAGCACGTGCGGGGCGCTGGCGACGGTGATGATGTCCGGCGCGTGGCCGCCGCCGGCTCCCTCGGTGTGGTAGGCGTGGATGGTTCGCCCGCCGATCGCGGCCAGCGTGTCGGCGACGTAGCCCGCCTCGTTGAGGGTGTCGGTGTGGATCGCCACCTGCACGCCGGTGTCGTCGGCGACCCGCAGGCAGGTGTTGATCGCCGCTGGGGTGCACCCCCAGTCCTCGTGCAGCTTGAAGCCACTGGCGCCGGCGGCGACCTGCTCATACAGCGCCGGCTCGCCCACCGTGTTGCCCTTGCCCAGCAGCGCGACGTTCACCGGCAGCTCATCCAGGGCCTCCAGCATCCGGGCCAGGTACCAAGCGCCCGGCGTCACCGTGGTCGCCTTGGTGCCCGTGGCGGGGCCGGTGCCGCCGCCGATCAGGGTGGTGACGCCTGATCCCAGCGCCTCGGGCACCTGCTGCGGGCTGATCAGATGCACGTGGCTGTCCACCGCACCGGCGGTCAGGATCATCCCGTTGCCGGCGATCACCTCGGTGCCCGGGCCGATGACCAGCGCGGGGTGCACGCCGTCCATGATGTCCGGGTTCCCGGCCTTGCCCAGGCCGACGATCCGGCCGTCTCGCACCCCGATGTCAGCCTTGACCACCCCCCAGTGGTCCAGCACGACCGCGCCGGTGATCACCAGGTCCGGCGCGCCGTCCGCTCGGCAGGCCCGAGCCTGGCCCATCGACTCCCGGATCACCTTGCCCCCGCCGAAGACCGCTTCGTCCCCGCCGTGCGGCCCTCGGCAACGGTCCTCGGTGACCTCTAGGAGCAGGTCGGTATCGGCCAGCCGCACCCGGTCGCCCTCGGTGGGACCGTAGAGCGTGGCGTAACGGCTGCGCTCAACCGTCCACCGACCCCCGCCGACGGCTGGCCGGGCTGCCCCTGACGGGTCCGGTACATCCAGCCGCAGGCCAGGCACAGTGCGGCTGCCATCCAGTGGCACGATCAGCACCACCCGTTCAATGCCGGGCTCAAAGCGCACCGACGTGCCAGCGGGCACCGCGAGCCGCATCCCGGTGGCGGCGGCGCGGTCCATCTCCAGCGCCGGGTTCGCCGCGGCGAGGTGGTAGTGCGACCCCACCTGGATGGGCCGGTCGCCCATGTTGCGCACGACCAGCTCGTGACCGGTGTGCGGTCCCAGGACGACTGGTTCACCGGAGAGCAGCACTTCACCGGGCACGTCGGTCACTGGACCGGCCGGTGCACAGTGACGAGCTTCGTGCCATCCGGGAAGGTCGCCTCGACCTGCACCGAGGTGATCATCTCCGGCACGCCGTCCATGACGTCCTCCCGGCTCAGTACCCGCTGGCCCCCCGCCATCAGATCGGCGACGCTGCGCCCGTCCCGTGCCCTTTCCAGCACCCATGAGGTGATCAACGCGACGGCCTCGGGGTAGTTCAGCCGCAATCCCCTCGCCCGGCGCTCCCGAGCCAGCTGGCCGGCCACGTGGACGAGAAGTTTCTCCTGCTCATGCGGGGACAGCAACATGTCGGCCCCTTCCGCACCACATCACTGCGCTAGTTTAGCGTCAGTAAAGCGCTATAGTAGCGTCATGGCAACGATTCAAGTGCGCGATGTACCCGAGGACGTGGCCGAGACGTACCGGCGTCGGGCGCAGGCGTCGGGCAAGTCGCTGCAGTCCTACCTGCGCGAGCAGTTGATCGCGATGGCCCGACGCCGCGACAAGGCCGAGGTGATGGCAGTCGTTGAGCAGGCGCTGGACCAGGACCACGCACCCGGATTGAGCGAGGACACGATCCGCGCCGGGCTCCGAGAGTTGCGGGATGCCTGAGTATGTGGTCGACGCCGCGGCTGCGGTGAGTGCGCTGGGCCGCAAGGACGCGGTCGGCATCGCGGCGCACAAGCTGATTGCCGAGGCCACCTGCCATGCTCCGCATCTGCTCGACGCCGAGGTGGGTCACGTCCTGCGCCGCGGTGAACGTGCCGGAGAGATCAGCGAACAAACGGCCAGCACCGCGCTGCGCGCACTGCCAGAGATGATCGACTACCGCTACCCGCACACGGGACGGTTAGCAGCGCGAGCATGGGAGCTGCGACACACGATCACCTTCTACGACGCGCTCTACGTCGCGCTGGCCACGGTGTTGGACATACCGCTGCTGACCGCCGACGTCAGACTCAGCAAAACTCCCGGCCTGTCCTGCCGGGTGATGCTGATCAACTGACCGCCTCGGCGGAGTGAAAGACAGTAACGAGGCTGGTCACCGGCGCCGGCGTTGGCTGGGTCAGCGGCCGTGAAGTTCTTCCCGGACGACGCGGCGGGCAACGTCCTCGACCTCGGCCATAGTGAGCCCGCCGGGGTGATGCTCCTGGACGGCCTGCCGGAGCAGGCGTCGGACCAGCGCAGAGGTGGGGATGTGCTCAGCGGCGGCCCGTCGGCGCAGCTGAGCGTCCAGTTCCCTATCGATGCGCAAGTGCAACGGCATGTCCAGGGTGCTGGCCTTCTCGGCGATGTCGGTCTCGGCGGCCTCGGCCTCTTCCTGAGCGACCTCGGCAAGGATCGCTTCGTGCCGGGCTCGGCGTGCGGCCCAAGCCTCATCGGTGGTGTTGGTCATCAGTGGGCCTCCTCATCGGCCCACAACAGCCCACCTAATCATACCTCCACTGTAGCGCGTTGCGCTACAGCATGGTCCAATCGTGCTCCGGCGTTACAGCCGGCTGAAGTGGTCGCAACGGGCGCAGCCATGGCTGTCCTCAGCGCGCACGGTGAGCGGACGCGCCGAGGACCCGGATGGTCAGATTGGCCTCGGGACACGCAATATCCTCCAACGAAGAACCCATTGGGCCATTCGGGGTGATCCCGCGCCGGGTACGGGGTGTGCGGGTTCGCTAGGGGAGGTCGTCATGCGAGATCGTGAGCCGACGGTGCGGAGCCGGGAGCTGGGTGAGGGGCTGAGCCGGGTGCTGGAGCAGGCCGGGCTGACCGGCCAGCAGGCCGCGTACCTGCTCGGTTGCTCACCGAGCCGGGTGTCGCGGTTGCTGTCGGGCAAGCGCGGCGGTAGCGAGGTGGACGTCGCCGCGTTCCTGGGGGTGTGCCGGGTCAAGGTCCCGGAGCGAGACCAGCTGCTCACGCTATGCCGGGCGCAGCACACCCCGGGCTGGCTCCAGCAGCACAGCGACCGGCCACCCAAGCAGGTGCTCGCCACCTTGATCGACCTCGAGAACAAGGCCGTGGCGATCAGTAACTTCGAGGCGATAGTGGTGCCCGGCCTGCTGCAGACCGCAGACTACGCCCGCGCGCTGATCAGCCGGTCCGGAAACGTACCGGCCGGGAAGGTCGAGGACCGGGTGACCGCCAGGCTGGCCCGCAGGGTCCTGTTCAGCCAGGAGCGGCCAGCCCGGTTCACCTTCTTCATCCACGAGTTCGTGCTGCGCACCCCGGTGGGTGGCCCAACGGCGATGTCCGACCAGCTGCACCACTTGCTGCAGATGTCGGTGCGCTCCTACCTCACCCTGCGGGTGGTCCCGGCGTCGCTGGGCGCGCACGCGGCCATGGCCGGGGCGTTCACGTTCCTGGAGTTCGCCGAGTTCCGGCCGGTGGCCTACCTGGAGAGCACGATGGCGAGCCTGTTCCTGGAGCTTCCGGAGGAGATCGCCACCTACCGGAGCATCCTGGCGGCGCTGGCGGCGACCGCGCTGGGCGAGGAAGAATCCAGAGAGCTGATTGCCACCCTGGCAACCGAGCTGTACGCGGATCGAGAGGATCACGATGAGCGCGCCTGAGCCGCACGGCACCGCCTGCACAAGAGCGGCTACAGCGCCGAGAGCGGTGGCTGCGTGGACGTCGCCCCCGCGCCACATCGCGTCCTGGTGCGCGACTCCAAGGACCCCGACGGCCCCGCCCTGGCCGTCCCCACCTCGGCCTGGCGGACGTTCCTCACCACCGTCACCCACTGACCACTGCGGCACGCCCGTCCCGTATTCGCGGCATGCTGTCGCCACTTGGCTAGATCCGCCAGACGACGCGGCCCCCAACTGCGCAATGTGGTCCGTTACCCAGCGCCCACCGCTGCCGCGTTTCATCACGATCCCCACCATGGATCCATCCCGCAGTCCCACCCGAGGTCCGGTCTGGCATCCCGACATGTCGTGGACCGCGACACTGCGGGAACGCTCGCTGGAACTGCTGGGCGAGGAGAAGGCTCTCGACAGTGGGTTCTGGGGATGTCCTCCTGGTGGTCGAGAACAGCGACACCTTCGATTCGCTGCGCCGCGCGCTGAGCGAGGCTGGCGGAGAGCCGGTTATTTGGCGGGCTGACGGACAATCGGGCTGTTACCTGCCCGAGGTCGGGGAACGACCTGGCCAGTCGGCTTGCCCTCTCGCGTCGCTCGTCGGGCAGCGGGGTGCTCCACCAGAGCAAGGACGCGGGAGGCCATGAACCGAGCGGTGCGCACCGGCGTGCCACCACGGGTGACCTCGGTGACCTCCACAATGCCGCGACCGTGGGTGATCTCCACCCGCCGACCATTGCGGGTGGCCTCGATCTCGTAGATCCGAATGGTGCTGCCAGCGTCGATGACAATCTCGGTGCGATCACCCTTCACCTTCAGCACAACCATCCGGGCGCCCCGATCATTCCCGCAGGTAAGCGTATCGGGTGGGTTGGCAGGAGCGGTTCTCTTTACAACAGCTCGAGGGGAATGTCAGCGTACTGCTTGCGCAGGAGGTCGATAACGGGATGCTCGGCCAACCACTCGATCCGTTGATGGCACTGATAGGACGGATGCCGGCTACGGCGTTGGTGGCGTCGGCATTCGTGAACAGCACGTCGTCGAAGCCGTTGCGCTGGGCGATACGCCGCCGCCGAAGCGAGCTAAACAGCCCGACATGCTTGACCTCAGGTATCTCGCGGCAGTGCTGAGCCGACTGGAGGCGCACCGCAGCAAGCGGGGTCAGCGCGGCCGGTCGGGGTCCAGGTCTGATCCGGATCTCCGTGGACCGCTATCCCGGCGACCCTGCGCGCTCCAATGAGCTTTACCGTGACAACCCGCTGATCTGGGACGAGATCAACCTCCACGCCTGGCACGGCGACGACCGTGCCGAGTCGATGCCATTCCAGACCGCGATCCACATGCACTTCCGCAATCAGTTCACCGCAGCACCCTCGGACTCACTCAAGCCCGGTGCCATCATGAAAGCGCTCGGCGTCGCCCACGAGGTCGATCACCTCCACGGCATCCTGTGCCGCGATCACCTGCGCGAAGGTGTTCAGCCCGTCCCCGTTGAGCAGTACCGAGGCACCGGCACAAGCTGGCACTATCCAGCAACAATGATCAATCCGAGCTGAATGCGGGCGCGGGACACCTGCTCAGCGCCGGGGGTACACCGGCTGCTGGAGGTGCGCGACGCGGGTGCGCCGGTGATGCAGGACCACCTCGCGAAACTGGTGCAGCACCACGGCCGTGGGGGCGTGCAACCACCCCCCGCGCAGCGGCAGGCGGATCACCGGGTGACCGGACTGCGAGCTCGCCACGAACACCGGCTCGACGTCGAGGTCGGTGAACGGGACGGCGATGATTTCGGCGACTTCGACGGTATGCGCCTGCGGGGAAGCCTGTTCGGGAACAGCCAGGTGAGGCCGACGGGGTTGCGGGTGCTCACCGGCCCAGAGCACCACTGGTGTGATCACAAGTCTGGTGTGGGTGACGTAGTCGTCGAGCAATCCCAGCACCGCTTGTGGTGGCGGTCGCATCCCGAGCTCCTCGGCCAGCTGGCGGCGGGCCGCGTCGGATGCTGACTCCCAGCGGTCAGTCCGCCCGCCCGGCAGCGCGAACTGCGCATTGCGCACCGAGTCGGCACGCCGAGTGAGCAGCACTGCGGGACCATCGGCGCCGGTGACGACCGTGACGGCCATCGCGACCCGCTTGGACCCCCACCGCCTGGCACCACGCCGACGCAAGCACCTCAGCGCAGTGCGGATCTCCTCGCCTTCCGAGCCTTCCAAGGGTGAGCTCATCCGGGACCTCCCAGACCGGCAACAAACCACGCACGCTCCCCCGCCGGCTTGGCCATGCTGGCAAGCGCCCAGCCTGGCGACAGCCTAGTATGGATGACCCCAGGTCGGAGAGAGGCACGCTCGTGATGCACCGCTCACCTCCACCCAGCAGGGAACAGTTTCCGGATATCGACGTCACCAAGGCGCACACGGCTCGGGTCTGGAACTACTGGCTGGGCGGCAAGGACAATTACCCGGCCGATCGCGAGGTTGGCGAGCAGGTTCGCGCCGTCCTGCCGGAGATCGTTGCCGCCGCGCGGGCCCAGCGGGGTTTCCTGGTCCGCACCGTCCGCCACCTGGTCGCCAATGTGGGGATCCGCCAGTTCCTTGACATCGGCACCGGGCTGCCCAGCGCCAACAACACCCACGAAGTCGCCCAGGCGACCGCACCCGAGTGCCGCATCGTCTACGTCGACAATGACCCCCTGATCCTGGCACACGCCCGTGCCTTGCTCAACAGCACACCTGAAGGCGCCACCGACTACGTCTACGCCGACCTGCGCGACCCCGATACGATTCTGCGCGAAGCCGCCCACACCCTGGATTTCACCCGACCAATCGCGCTGATGCTGCTCGGGATCGTTGAACACATCCTGGACACCGACGTGGCGCACGCGATCGTGAACCAGCTACTGGAGGCGTTGCCCGCCGGCAGCTACCTGGTGCTTTGCGACCCCACGACTGAAGTGGGCCGCGAGGTGATGCTTGAGGCTATACGACGGTGGAACGAGAGCGCCACACCCCTGATCACGGCCCGCAGCCGCCAGGAGTTGATTCGTTTCTTCGACGGTCTTGAGCTGCTGGAGCCCGGCGTGGTCTCATCTTCGCTGTGGCGCCCCGAAACCATCGAACTCGGCACTCAGGTTGAGGTGTTCAACTTCGGCGGCGTCGGGCGAAAGCCCTGACGAGCTGGCCTTGCCGGCGGCGGTCGCCAGGTCCCCCTTCCACTGCCTGTTACCCAGCCGTCACTGTGCACAACCGCACCGAGATGGGATTCGATCCGGCGAAGCCAGCTCGAATCCAGCCTCCATCGGCCGACGCTTGCGCAACCGACGCCGAACGAGTGTACTGCCTGAGCAAGCCTGACGGCCAACTCAAGGAGTGCCGAATGACCTACAATCCGCATCTCGTTCATCGCAGGCACCGTGCAGGGCGTCGTCGCGCTCCTGTTCGGATTGATCATCTCGTTCATTGATATCGCGCTCTGGCGAGTAGCGCTCGAGTTCTGCCTAGCGGTCGTTCGCATGTCCGAAGATATCCACCATCGTGGACTCCCCGGAGGCCGGTAAGGCGCGACTGCTGCATGGCGGCACGACTGGAGCGGATAGAGGCGGGTGGGTGCCCGCTGAGCACCACCACAGGTAGGAGCCCCCAGGGGGTACCATGGCACGCAACCAGCTCAAGACGCCGACGCGGCGCTCTTGGACTCCCGGCGAGGGGGTAAGGGCGGCACGCGCTCTTCCTCCCGATGCGTGTATCAACCCAATCGATGACGACGGGAGGTGCTCGTGAGCGCTAACCCCCTGCTCGCAAGGTCGAGCCCTAGACGCTGTGGACGTCCAGCGGAGGGCCTGTACGACCCCGCCTACGAGCACGACGCCTGCGGCGTGGCCTTCGTGGCTGACCTTGCTGGGCACCGCGCTCACCGCATCGTGCGCAATGCTCTCACTGCGCTACACAACCTCGAACACCGGGGTGCCCGGGGCGGGGAACCCGACACCGGTGACGGCGCCGGAATCCTCTTCCAGGTGCCCGACGGCTTCTTCCGAGAGATCCTCGACTTCGAGCTCCCCGAGCCGGGTCAGTACGCGGTCGGTACCGCCTTCCTACCGAGGGACGACACCGCGGCGGCCGCGGCGATGACGGCCATCGAAGGCATCGCGGCGCAGGAGGGCATGCGGGTGCTGGGCTGGCGGGAGCTGCCGGTCGACCCGGAGGGCGTCGGCCCGACAGCCCGCTCGGCGATGCCCCACTTCCGACAGTTATTCCTCGCCGGCGAGGAGACCGGGGCGAACGAGACAGGGGCAACAGGCAGGCCAGTGACCGGGCTGGACCTGGAGCAGCGGGTGTACCGGGTGCGCAAGCGCGCAGAGCGCGACCCTGACGTCTACTTCCCGAGCCTGTCCGGGCGCACGATCGTCTACAAGGGGATGCTGACCGAGGAACAGCTGGTGAGCTTTTACCCCGATCTGTCCGACGAGCGGGTCACCAGTTCGCTGGCGCTGGTGCACTCCAGGTTCTCCACCAACACCTTCCCGTCCTGGCCACTGGCCCACCCGTACCGTTACGTGGCGCACAACGGCGAGATCAACACGCTGCGCGGCAACCGGAACTGGATGCACGCGCGGGAAAGCCAGCTCGCCACCGATCTCATTCCCGGTGACCTGGATCGGATCTACCCGATCGTCACCCCGGGAGCCAGCGACTCCGCGTCCTTCGATGAGGTCCTCGAACTGCTGCACCTGGGTGGGCGCTCCATGCCGCACGCGGTGCTGATGATGATCCCGGAGGCCTGGGAGAACCACACCGAGATGGACTCCGCTCGCCGGGCGTTCTATGAGTTCCACTCCACGCTCATGGAGCCCTGGGACGGCCCCGCGCTGGTCGCGTTCACCGATGGCACCGTGATCGGCGCGGTGCTGGACCGCAACGGCCTGCGCCCGGCCCGGTACTGGGTCACCGAGGACGGCCTGGTGGTGCTGGCCAGCGAGGTCGGGGTGCTGGACATCGACCCCACCACGGTGGTGCGCAAAGGGCGCCTGGAGCCGGGTCGGATGTTCCTCGCCGACACCGCCGCCGGCCGGATCGTGGGCGACGACGAGATCAAGGGCCAGCTCGCCGCCGAGCACCCCTACCTCGACTGGGTGGCCCAGGGCCTGACCCAGCTGGCGGACCTGCCCGAGCGTGAGCGCGAGGTGCCGAGCCACGCCTCGCTGGTACGCCGCCAGCAGGCGATGGGTTACACCCAGGAAGAGCTGGAGGTGCTGCTGGCGCCGATGGCCATCACCGGCGCGGAGCCCATCGGGTCGATGGGCAATGACGCTCCGCTGGCGCCGTTCTCGCAGCACTCCCGCCCGCTGTTCGACTACTTCACCCAGCTGTTCGCCCAGGTCACCAACCCACCGCTGGACGCGATCCGGGAAGAGCTGGTGACCTCGCTGCGCGCGCAGCTCGGCGCCCAGCCCAACCTGCTGGTGGCCGACGCCGACTCCTGCCGGCGGATCGTGCTGCCGTTCCCGGTGCTGGACAACGACGAGCTCGCCAAGATCGCGCACGTCAACGATGACGGCGAGTGGCCGGAGTATCAGGCCTATACCATCATGGGCTGCTACCAGGTGCACGGCGGTGGCGCGGCGCTGGTCGCTCGGCTGGACGAGATCCGCGCCGAGGTCTCCGCCGCGGTCGCGGCCGGCGCGCGGCTGATCGTGCTCTCCGGCCGGGGTGCTGACTTCCAGCACGCGCCGATCCCGTCCCTGCTGCTCACCGGCGCGGTGCACCATCACCTGGTGCGGTGCAAGACCCGCACGCAGGTCGGCCTGATCGTCGAGGCGGCGGACGCCCGCGAGGTGCACCACGTCGCGCTGCTGATCGGCTACGGCGCGGCGGCGGTAAATCCGTACCTGGCGATGGCCACCGTGGAGGATCTCGCCGACCGGGGCCTGCTGGGCGGTATCGACGCCAAGACCGCCACCCGCAACCTGATCAAGGCGCTGGGTAAGGGTGTCCGCAAGACGATGTCCAAGATGGGCGTGTCCACCGTGGCCTCCTACACCGGCGCGCAGATCTTCGAGGCGATCGGGCTGGGACCGGAGGTCATCGACTCCTGCTTCACGGGTACCACCTCCCGGCTCGGCGGGGTCGGGTTCGACACGCTAGCCGATGAGGTCGCGAGGTGGCACCGTCGAGCCTTCCCGCGCGACGGGGTGCACGCCCCGCACCGGGAGCTCGCGATCGGCGGCGACTACCAGTGGCGCCGCGAGGGCGAGACGCACGTCTTCAATCCTCAGACGGTCTTCACGCTGCAGCACTCCACCAGAGCGGGCCGCTACGAGGTGTTCAAGGAGTATACCCGGCTCGTCGACGACCAGTCGCGGCGGCTGATGACCCTGCGCGGGCTGTTCGCCTTCCGCCAGGGCCTGCGCCCGCCGGTGCCGATCGAGGAGGTGGAGCCGGTCAGCGAGATCGTCAAGCGGTTCGCCACCGGCGCCATGTCCTACGGATCCATCTCCAAGGAGATGCACGAGGTGCTGGCGATCGCGATGAACCGGCTCGGCGGCAAGTCCAACACCGGTGAGGGCGGCGAGGACGCCGACCGCTACACCCCCGACGCCAACGGGGACCTGCGCCGCTCGGCGATCAAGCAAGTGGCGTCCGCGCGGTTCGGCGTGACCAGTGAGTACCTCGTCAACGCCGACGATCTGCAGATCAAGATCTCGCAGGGGGCCAAGCCTGGCGAGGGCGGGCAGCTGCCCGGCACCAAGGTGTACCCGTGGATCGCCAAGACCCGGTACTCCACTCCCGGGGTGGGGCTGATCTCGCCGCCGCCGCACCACGACATCTACTCCATCGAGGACATCAAGCAGCTGATTCACGACCTCAAGAACGCCAACCCGCAGGCCCGCGTGCACGTCAAGCTGGTGAGTGAGGTCGGGGTCGGCACGGTGGCCGCCGGGGTGGCCAAGGCACACTCCGACGTGGTGCTCATCTCCGGTCACGACGGCGGCACCGGGGCCTCGCCGCTGTCCTCGATCAAGCATGCTGGCACGCCCTGGGAGCTAGGCCTGGCCGAGACCCAGCAGACGCTGATCGCCAACAAGCTGCGGGACCGGATCGTCGTGCAGGCCGACGGCCAGCTCAAGACCGGCCGCGACGTCATGATCGCCGCACTGCTGGGCGCCGAGGAGTACGGCTTCGCCACCGCTGCCCTGGTGGTCTCGGGTTGCATCATGATGCGGGTCTGCCATCTGGACACCTGCCCGGTGGGTGTGGCCACCCAGAACCCGGTGCTGCGCGCCAAGTTCACCGGCAAGGCCGAGTACGTGGTCAACTTCTTCGAGTTCATCGCTCAGGAGGTGCGCGAGCACCTGGCGGCGTTCGGTCTCCGCACCCTGGAAGAGGCCATCGGGCGCACTGAGCTGCTGGACACCCGACCGGCGATCGACCACTGGAAGGCAGCTGGGCTGGACCTGTCGCCGATCCTCCATCTGCCGTCCGATATGGACCGTGAGGCCCCCCGGCACCGGACCAGGGAGCAGGATCACGGGCTGGATGCGGCGCTGGACAACACCCTCATCCAACTGTGCGAGGGCGCGCTGGCCGGCGGCGAACCGGTGCGGTTGGACCTGCCGGTGCGCAATGTCAACCGGACGGTGGGCACCATGCTCGGTTACCAGCTGACCCGCCGCTGGGGTGGGGCGGGGCTGCCCGATGGCAGCATCGATATCACGCTGACCGGGTCGGCCGGGCAGTCTCTCGGGGCGTTCCTGCCGCGCGGGATCACCCTGCGGCTGGTCGGCGACGCCAACGACTACGTCGGCAAGGGCCTGTCCGGCGGGCGGATCACCGTGCGCCCGCATCCCGACGCGCAGTTCGTCGCGGAGCACAACATCATCGCCGGCAACGTGATCCTCTACGGCGCGACGTCCGGGGAGATGTTCCTGCGTGGGGTGGTCGGGGAGCGCTTCTGCGTGCGCAACTCCGGCGCGCTGGCCGTCGTCGAAGGCATCGGTGATCACGGCTGCGAGTACATGACCGGCGGCCGGGTGGTGGTACTCGGGCCGATCGGGCGCAATTTCGCGGCCGGGATGTCCGGCGGGATCGCCTATGTGCTCGACCTGGCTGTGCCCGCTAGCCGGGCCCGAGTCAATTCCGAGATGGTCGACCTGGATCCGCTGGATGACGAGGACCGGGTGTTCCTAGCTGAGGCGGTGGCGCGGCATCACGCCGAGACCGGCTCCGCGGTGGCCCATGCGCTGCTCGCTGACTGGGACGCGGCGGTGGATCGGTTCGGCAAGGTCATGCCCAAGGACTTCAAGCGGGTGCTGGCCGCCCAAGCGGCGGCGCGGCGGGACGGCCGGGACGTCGACGAGGCCATCATGGAAGCCGCACATGGCTGATCCCAAGGGCTTTCTCACCACCGGGCGGCGCAACCCGCCACGCCGCCCGGTCGAGCTGCGATTACGTGACTGGAATGAGGTCTATGAGGACTTCGGCCGCGACGCGCTGGAGGCCCAGGCCGGCCGGTGCATGAACTGCGGAATCCCGTTCTGCCACCTGGGCTGCCCATTGGGCAATCTCATTCCGGAGTGGAACGACCTGGTCTGGCGCCAGGACTGGGCTGACGCCACCGAACGGCTGCACGCCACCAACAATTTCCCCGAGTTCACCGGGACGCTGTGCCCGGCGCCCTGCGAGGCGGCCTGTGTGCTGGCCATCAACGACGACGCGGTGACCATCAAGCAGGTCGAGATCGAGATCATCGACCGGGCTTGGGAGGAGGGCTGGGTTACCCCGCAACCGCCCGTCGTGCGCACCGGGAAGAAGGTGGCGGTAGTCGGGTCCGGCCCAGCGGGGTTGGCCGCAGCTCAGCAGTTGACCCGGGTGGGGCACGACGTGGTGGTCTACGAGCGCGCGGACCGGATCGGCGGGCTACTGCGCTACGGCATCCCCGAGTTCAAGATGGCCAAGCGCCGGCTGGACCGGAGGCTGGCGCAAATGCGCGCCGAGGGCACCGAGTTCCGGGCCGGTGTCGACGTCGGAATGGACCTCACGGCCGAGGAGCTCCGCGTGGGCTTCGACGCCGTCGTGCTCGCCGGTGGGGCCACCGCGTGGCGAGACCTGCCGGTGCCTGGTCGCGAGCTGGCGGGCATCTACCAGGCAATGGAGTACCTGCCACCGTCGAACCGGGTGCAGGAGGGCGACCTAGCGGCCTCGCCGATCGACGCTGGGGGCAAACACGTGGTGATCATCGGCGGGGGCGACACCGGAGCCGACTGCCTTGGCACCGCGCATCGCCAGGGCGCCGCCTCGGTGACCCAGCTGGAAATCTTGCCAATCCCCCCGGAGCGCCGGCCACAGACACAGCCCTGGCCCACCTACCCGATGATCTACCGGGTGTCCTCGGCCCACGAGGAGGGCGGCGAGCGGTTGTTTTCGGTGAGCACCCAGCGGTTCCTCGGCGACTCCGCCGGTCGGTTGCGCGGGTTGCGGCTGGTCGAGGTCATCTTCGAGGGCGGCACGTTCGTGCCGGTGCCCGAGCGCGAGCAGGACCTGCCCGCCGATCTGGTGCTGCTGGCGATGGGCTTCGTCGGGCCAGAGAAGGGCACGCTGCTCGAAGAGCTGGGTGTTGAGTACGACCAGCGCGGCAACGTCGCCCGCGACGCGTCGTTCATGACCAGCGTGCCGGGCGTGTTCGTGGCCGGTGACATGGGTCGCGGGCAGTCGCTGATCGTATGGGCCATCGCCGAAGGCCGCTCCGCCGCCGCCGGCGTGGACCACTACCTCACCGGCCGCGACGTGCTCCCCTCCCCCATCGCGCCTACCGATAGACCCTTGGCCTAATGGCCCCGTGAGTGGCGATGCGAGCCATGGCTCGCATCGCCACTCACGGGTTATCCACAGGTTGATCATGGCGAGGTGTCGCTCGGTGGACTGGGCGTGCGACCGTCATGGACATGATCGAGGGTCATCGTCCGCGCCTGCCCTACGCACTGGAGCCGTCTCGGGCGGTCGCCTGGCAACAGCTGATCCGCGACCAGCACGGGTTGCTCGACACTGATCAGTTGCGGCTGCTTGATATCGGGCCCGGCGTGGTTGCCGCCAACCTCGAAGCCCAGCGCTGGCGACGGGTGTTGCCGCGGGTCTACGCCACCTTCACCGGTGCGAACTCCCGGCTCGCCGCCGGCCCAACGGTGGTACTGTCAATAACCAGGGCGCCGCGCGGCGCGTGCGCGATCACCTCAGCCAGTACGTCACGCACGCTGTCGGGCCCGAACAGCATCAGCACGACACACTCGGCGTCGGCCACCGCCTCGGCGCTCGACCCGGCGGCCGTGGCGCCCTCGAACTTCTTGGGCATGCGGTTCCATACGACCAGGTCGTGGCCTGCGTCACGGACATGACCGGGGCCACCGGCCGCGACTTCAGTTGTCTTCGGTGGATGAGGCTGCGTCCGGGTTCACCCACACTAGCCGGGGCGTGCAGTACTTTTCCCTCGCGAAGTAAAACAACGCGTCGTGCGGCACTTGCAGGCTCATCGTCATCCCACCATCCACGTCGACGAGCTCGGCGCGGTCCTCGAAGGCCATCCCCCACCCGACGATCCAGCCGTCCACGCGGTCCCCGTACTCCTGCATCGTCGCGAACAGCCGTGGCGCGCTGTCCGCGACGATGCTGTCCACGATCGCCGTGAACTCTTCCCAGCTGCCCGCAGACCGAATGATGGACCAGGATCTCATGGCCCACGCGCAGTGGCGCAAGAGCAGCTTCTCCGGCAGCAGCCACGATCCCGGCACCGGCAACTGCGTCGAGGTCCCCCACTGGCCAACAGCACCACCGCCCTACGCAACAGCAACCACCCCGGTGCGGGCACCGTGCTCGCCACCCGCACCGAGATGCACGCCTGGATCCAGGGCTGCAAAGCCGGCGAGTTCGACGACCTGAGCTGACGCTTGAGCTGGCCCGTGTCATCGTCGGCATGGACCACTTGGGCATGAGCACGTCGCCGCCGAACGCGGACTCACCACACCACCCTGGTCGAGCGAACCCGGCCGAATGATCAGGGGGTGGACTAGCGCGGGTGGCGCCGTCAGCCGCGAACGTGGTCGTCGTAGCATCTCCCTCATGCTTCTGGCTGGTCGTCTCGACATCCCCGAAGGCACTGCCGCCCTGCTCTTCGACCTCGACGGCGTCTTGCTTGACTCGCTGTCGCTCGACTACGAGATCGTGGGAAAACTCCTCCAGGATGAGCTGAATTCCGTCGTGGAGGTGCCTCGGTCGGTGATCCGGGAGAACTTCCCACATGCAATTCCAGAATTCTGGAGCAAGATCTCAGGGGCGTGCGCGCTTGGGCTCACTCCGGAAGCCATCTCACGGCTTGTCGACAAGCATGAGTCGCACCGCCGAGTAGCGGCTATAGCAACCCACAACGGCATCCCTGAGATCATCGCCGCAGCGCGCGGCCAGGGTATACCCATCGGCGTAGTCTCCAACAATCCACACAGTGAGATTCGCGAGACTCTGGCTGGAGCCGGGCTTGTCACGGATGTCATTGTCGGGAACGACGAACCAGGCTTGAGGAAGAAACCGGCTCCAGATACCTACCAGCAAGCAGCCACTCGCCTAGGTCTCCAACCCTCCGTGTGCGTGGCGGTCGAGGACTCACTGCTCGGTGCCGAAGCCGCCAGTACAGCTGGCTGCTATACGGTCGCTGTCGCCACCGGCGCTAACTCATTTTCCGAGTTGTCGGAGGCTCCGCATGTCTCGCGCTGCTATACCAGCTTCACGAGGTGTCACGTCTCTTTAGGTAAAGCGGGGGTGATGTCGAAGACACTGTCTTCTCCGAATGAGTTCGTCAGCCACATGATCGAGCACATCGCCTGGAGATTGGGCTGCTCGATAGATTTGTCTTGGACAAGCGATGACTGGCGTGGACTCGGCTCAGCGCTCGGCCGAGAAGTTCGGAAGCTGCCGATCAGGCAGGAAGTCGCGCGGACAATCGGAATGATCGACGACGGCAGCGCGGAAATCCACGTGACCACAACAAGCTCCGGAGGGGCGGTCCTGACCGCTTCGCACCAGGTCGATCTCGAGTGGTTTCTCAGCAGCCGGGCGGAGCAGCTCTCAGACGGCAAGGCCTTGGTAGAGGTACTCCAAGGCCTCGGCGCCGGTGGTGATCTTGACATCAAAATTCTCGTTGCAAGTTTCGAAGACCCTCACCACACATGGGAAGGAGTTTTCCGGGGCGTGGGCATCGCGCTTGACACGATGTTCAACGAACAGCCCGTGGCGCCCGCTCCGCCACGTGACGAGGGAACAGAGTCTTCAACCAAACCCCTGCCCGAGACAGGGCAGCGGGCTGTCGAACGAGGCTGGACAGTACAGCGCGTGTCCGAGTGGGGGGCCAGCCTCGAACGGCGTACGGCGGAAAGCGTTGTAGGAGTAAGCCTGCGCCTTGGCGCCCCTTCGGTTCGCTGCGCTATCAACGTGGCAAGCTCCATCAATGTGGCCGGCATGATCGACTTGCTGGACGAGTTCGCCGAGGGAGCGGCGCTCCAGCTCGACGTGACGTATGAAGCGACACGGCTCAGCTCAAGTCACGTCGTCACCGAGGATATCGGAATGACCCTCGGCAGAGCCCTCCGTTATGTGGCTATCGAGCGAATGGACAAGTTCGGCATCCACGGAGCCGGCTCGAGTATCAAGAATCCGAACGGAGGCCCGGACCAGCCGATCCGTGTTGGTGTCAGCATGGAGGGGCGCAAGTTCTGGAAATATGTACCGATGTCGCAGGACTATGGAGAGTTCCGCAAGACTTTCCTGGTGGGACACACTTTGGCGAACGGTCTTCACTCCGAGGACCTTGACGATTTCGTTGATGGCTTGGCCGGAGGCCTGGAGTCGAGCATCATCATACACATCGACAACAATACCGACCCGGTCACGGGCTGGCCTATGCTGTTCCGCGGGCTTGGCGAGGCGATGGCGGGCCTCCTTGCCGTCAACCCACACCGCCTCTCACTCGCACCTGGCGTGAAAGCAACATTGGCGTGAGCTCGATTGAAGTCGTATGAAAAATTGAGGATGGTCATGACTGAGCAAATAAAGGTCAATCACTATGTTTTGGCGCAGCTGTCCCACGAACAGCGCAGCCAGCTACTTCATCAACGGGCGCAGGACAACTTGCAGGATGTTGAGGCTACTGTGCGACAGGTACTGGCCGCTGTTCGGTCAGACGGTGACACGGCTCTCGCCCGACTCACCCGCCAGTACGACGGCGCTGGGCTAAGCGAGAGCCAGCTCCGCGTCAGCGAGGAAGAGTTCGATCGGGCTGATGGACTTGTCAGCAAAGAACTCCGCGCCGCCCTCATTCAATCAATACAGAATGTTCGAGATCATCATCAATCCCAGCTTCCCCCGCCCAGCTGGATGAAAGAGATCACACCAGGAGTCATATCCGGTGAACGAGTGACCACTATTTCCTCCGTCGGGTTGTACGTCCCACGAGGAAAAGGTTCTTTCCCATCAGTCATGATCATGCTGTGTATCCCAGCGGTCATCGCGGGAGTACCTGAGATTGTGGTCTGCACTCCTCCGGGAGCTGACGGGTCGGTGGATCCCGCGTCCCTCGTCGCGGCCCGCTTATGCGGCGTACAGAACATCATCAAGGTTGGCGGCGCTCAGGCGATCGCCGCCATGGCATACGGAACCAACAGCGTTCCCAAGGTTGACAAGATCCTCGGACCTGGAAACCAGTACGTGACCGCCGCGCGACGAATTCTGTCCGGTATCGTCGATCCAGGTCCGCCAGCCGGCCCCAGCGAGTCGGTCATTTTGTGCGATTCCGCCGCGGACGTCGAGATCGCCGCCCGGGAGTTGTTGGTCGAGGCGGAGCATGGCGAGGACTCAGCCGTCCTGCTCGTCACCCACTCAAGCGCGCTCGCGACCGCGGTGGTCGATCGCCTCACCGGCCTGGTGGACAAATTGCCGGAGACCCGAGCCCGGAACTGCAAGGCAGTCTTGTCCAATTATGGCGGCATCGTCATCACCGAAGGACTGCAAGACTCGATCTCATTTGTCAACGAGTACGCGCCGGAGCACCTGCGCGTTCTTGTCGACAACCCGTTTGAGATTCTGCCCGCGATAATCCACGCGGGTGAGGTGCTCTTGGGGGAGAACACCTCGATTGCTTTTGGCAATTTTTCTCTTGGTTTGAACGCGATCCTGCCCACTGGTCGACATGCGCGAACCTACTCATGCATGGGCGTGAACGAGCTCTTAAAGAGATCATCGTTTGCCTATGTGTCCGCGACCGGAGTGCGAAGCATTGGCCCAACGGCTGTGGAGCTTGCTCGGTATGAGGGGTTCCCCGCGCATGCGGAGGCTGCCCAGTACATCGTTGCACGAGTCGAGCAGAGCGGAAGATGATTCAGACGGTTCCTAGCGCGACCACGCCACGGCGCAATGCGCACACCGCGTCCGCCGCCGTTGCCCCGAGCCGGGAGTCTTCCCCGGCGACACCGCGGACCTGGTTCAACACGTCCAGCACCTGCCGGCACCACCGGACGAAATCCCCCGCAGACAACTCAGCACCGTTGCTCTCGGCAGCCATCAACACCGCCGACAGCGACTCCCCGCGCGCCCACCGGTACACCGGCCAGGCGAAACCCAGATCTGGCCCGCGGGTGCGCTCCAGCCGGTGCCGCTCCTCGTCGGCCTCCAGCTCCGCCCACAACCGCACGGTGGCCACCAGGGCCTCGCTCACCGGGCCCGAGGGAACCCGAGGGGTGGCCGCGTCCCTGCGGGCCTCGTAGACCAGCGCTGAGATCACCGCTGCCAGCTCGGGAGGCCCCAGCGCATCCCATACACCGTGCCGCAGACACTCTGCGGTGAGCAGGTCGGTCTCCGACCACAACCGGGACAGCCGGCGGCCGTGCTCGGTGAGTTGCTCCCCATCCAGGTAGCCGCGCTCAGCCAGCAGGGCCCGGATCCTGTCGAACGTGCGGGCCAGCGAGTGCGTCGTGGCCGCGACCTGCTGGCGCAGCGTGTCGGTCTCGCGGTCCAGCCGGTCGTGACGCTCCGCCCACCGGGCATGCGCCTCCCGGTCGTCGCAGCCGTGACAGGGATGCGCCCGCAGCTCACAGCGCAGGACAGCCACCTCAGCCCGGCGCTCCGCACCACCGTGGCGGGCCAGCATCCGCTCCCGCTCGGAGATCTGCCTGCGCAGCCGGGCGTACTCGGCGAAGTCACCCAGGTGACAGGCCATCGCTTCGACGTAGCCCGTCAGGCCCTCGGCGTTGCGGTCGATCCGCCGCGCCAGGCCGACCACCGAGCGGTCCGCTTGGAACTGGGCGAAGGACCGCTCTAGCAGCGCCCGCCCGGCGGCCACCCCGACCAGGTCGATCAGGTTGACGGCCATGTTGTAGCCGGGCCGAAACGAGCTGCGCAGCGGGTAGGTGCGGGTGGAGGCCAGCCCGGCCACCTGTACGGGGTCCACGCCCGGTTGCCACAGCACGACCGCATGGCCCTCGACGTCAATGCCACGCCGCCCGGCCCGCCCGGTGAGCTGGGTGTACTCGCCAGGGGTGAGACCAAGGTGGGCCTCCCCGTTGAACTTGACCAGCCGTTCCAGCACCACCGTGCGGGCCGGCATGTTGATCCCCAACGCGAGGGTTTCAGTAGCGAACACCGCCCTGACCAACCCGCGGACGAACAACTCCTCCACGGTCTCCTTGAACGCCGGCAGCATCCCAGCGTGGTGCGCGGCGACACCCCGCTCCAGCGCCTCCCGCCACTCCCAGAAGCCGAGCACGTCGAGATCGCCCTCGGGCAGGCCGGCGGTGCGGGTGTCCACCACCTGACGGATCCGCGCAGACTCCCCGGGGGTGGTCAACCGCAGCCCGCCGCGGACGCACTGGCTCACTGCGGCCTCGCAGCCGGCTCGGCTGAAGATGAAGGTGATCGCGGGCAGCAAACCATCGCGGTCCAGCCGCTCCACGATGTCCACCCGGCGCGGCGGCCGGAACCGGGGCCCGCCCCGGCGCGGGTGGTCCCACCCGCTGCGGCGCTCCAACTCCTGCACGCGCCCGACCAGGTGCGGGTCAACGACAAGCCGGTGGGCGCTGCTCTTGGCGCTGCTCTTGGCGAAGAGGTCACAGAGTCGCGAGCTGACCAGCATGTGCTGCCACAGTGGCACCGGACGATGCTCGTCGACGACCACCACGGTGTCGCCGCGGACGTCGAGGAGCCACTCGCCGAACTCCTCAGCGTTGCTCACCGTGGCGGACAGGCCAACCAGCTGCACTCTCTCCGGGAGGTTGAGGATCACCTCTTCCCACACCGCACCACGGAACCGGTCGGCCAGGTAGTGCACCTCATCCAGCACGACGTACGCCAGCCCGTCGAGGGTGGACGACCCGGCGTAGAGCATGTTGCGCAGCACCTCGGTGGTCATCACCACCACCGAGGCGTCCCCGTTGATCGAGGTGTCCCCGGTGAGCAGGCCGACAGTGTCCGCGCCGTGCCGGGCCACCAGATCGGCGTGCTTCTGGTTGGACAGCGCTTTGATGGGCGTGGTGTAGAAGCATTTGCCGCCTCGCGCCAGCGCCAGGTGCACCGCGAACTCACCGACGACGGTCTTGCCCGCACCGGTGGGCGCGCACACCAGTACACCGTGGCCCTCCTCCAGCGCCTCGCACGCCGCGCGCTGGAATGGGTCGAGCGGAAAGCTCAGACTGCCAGCGAACTCGGCAAGTCGAGGGAAGGCGACCCGCGGGTGGGCCGCCGGGGACGCTTGCACGGGAGAGTTGGCCACTGTCCCAGGCTAGGCGACGACAGTGAGCGCACCGGGTTCGCAGTGCACCGTCACCGGCAGGGTGCCGTGCGGCTCCCCGTCGGCGTAGACCGGCCAGTCCGAGTCGCCGTCGATGTACACGGTCGCCCCCCGCAGGACCGTCACCTCCGGTTCGTCAATATGACCGCCGGCTCGTAGCCGGGGAAACACCCGCAGCAGCCGGCGCCGACTCGTCGCGGCGATGACAATCACGTCGAGCAGGCCGTCGGCCAGCGCGGCATCCGGGCAGATCCGCAACCCCCCGCCGTAGCTGGATCCGTTGCCAACCGCGACCAGGATCGCCTCCAGCTCCACCTCGGTCTCCCCGGCGCGCACCCGCACCGGCCGGGGAGTCAACGCGATGAGCTCGGCCAGCACCGCCAGGTCATACCGGCGTGGCCCGGCGGGCCAGCGCATCGCGTTGGCCCGGGCGCTCACCGCCGCATCGAAACCGGTGCACAGCACCGTGGTGAAGCAGCCGGCGCCGCTGACCCGACCCAGATCGATCCGGCGCCGCTGCCCGGAGCTCAGCGCCTGGGCAACGTGCCGGGCGGCGTCCACCGGATCGGCCGGGATGCCCAGCGCGGCCGCCAGGTCGTTGCCGGTCCCGGCGGGCAGCACGGCCAGCGCGGTTGTGGTGCCCGCGAGGGCCGCGGCGGCCAGGCTGGCGGTGCCGTCCCCACCCAGCACGGCGAGCACGTCATCGCCACGCAGAGCGGCCTGCGCGGCCAGCCTGCTGGTGCCCGCCGCATCGGCACTCACCGAGGCGAGCAGCCCGGGCACCGCGGCCCGCAGCGTGCTGGCCACGGTGCCGGCTACCCGCGCCGCCGCGCCGCGACCAGAATGGGGATTGACGATCAGCGTGGCGCGCACAGTGCGGCGCTACGTCGCGTCGTCGTAGCGAGGTGCCGGGTCATCCGAGGGCACGGGCTCCACCCGATCATCCAGCGGGGAGGGCTCGTCGGGGTCGAGATCGTCCCAGCCCTGCTCGGCACGTTGGCGCGCCACCACGCGATCGTGCGCCCGAGCGATCAGCACCGCAGCCTCGAACAGCACGACCAGCGCGAAGGCCAGCGCCAGCATGGAGATCGGATCGTTGCCGGGGGTGGCGACCGCAGCCAGCACGAACAGCCCGAACAGGATCCCGCGCTGCCAGCTTTGCAACTTCGCATACGGCAGCACGCCGACCCGGTTGAGCATCACCACCAGCAGCGGCAGCTCGAAAGTCAGGCCGAAAACCATCAACATGGTCAGCAGGAAACCCACGTAGGACTGACCGGTCAACGCGGTAATGAACTGGCCGCTACCGAGGTTCGCCAAGAAGGACAGGCCAGTGGGCACCACGTAGTAGGCGAGGACGGCGCCCCCGGCGAACAGCACGCTAGCCGAACCGACGAAGGTCAGCGCGAACTTACGCTCCTTGGCATAAAGACCAGGAGTGATGAACGCCCATATCTGGTAGATCCAGATCGGGGCGGTCAGCACCGCACCCGCCGCGATGGCCACCTGCATTCGGAGGGTGAACACCTCAAAGGGGGCGGTCTGCAACAATTGGCACCGGCCCGGGTTCGGGGTCAGCCGCAGCGTCGGGGGCAGCGCGCAATACGGGCCCGTGAGCAGGTCACCGAGACTGGGCAAGCCGAACGGCGACACCCCCCACCAGACGAACCCGAGGACGCCGCCGAGCCCGATCGCCAACACCGCGACGAACAACCGCTGGCGCAGCTCGCGAAGGTGATCCATGAGGGGCATGCGGCCCTCCGGGTTCATCTTGCGCCGGCTACCCGGTCGAGCTGGGAAACGCATCGGTCTCCTTTCTTGCCTGGGGTGCGGGATCGATGCTACGCGGCCGGCGCGTTGGGTAGGGCCTATCCTCGTGGCGCTGCTCCTCGTGGCGCTGCCTCTCGATGAGCTGCCTCTCGATGAGCGGAGGACCTGCGCACCGCCGCCAGTGCCCGCCGCGTCACCGCCTCGGCCAGGTCGGCGGGTTCCCGGACAACGACGTCGGCACCCAATCCCAAGACCAGACGCACCATCCACCCGGTCTCGGCGTAGCGCATTCGCACGGTCGCGGCTCCCCCCGCACCCTCGATCAGCTCCTCCACCGGGTAGTACTCGGCGACCCAGCGAGCGTCCGGGGCCAGGGTCAGCACGGCGACCCGCTGGTCGGGCTGGGCGCGGAACAGCCCGGCGGAGGAGTCAGCGGGGCGGGCGTGCGGTGGTGGCACCGCAGGTTCGTCCAGGGTTGCGACGTGCTCCATGCGATCCAGCCGGAACAGGCGCACCTCGTCGGCGGAGCGGCACCAGGCCTCCAGGTAGCTGCGGCCTTCGACCAACAACAGGCGCATCGGGTCCACGGTGCGCTCACTCACCGTGTCACGGGAGAGCGTGTAGTAGCGGATGCGCAGCGCGCGGCGGTGCTCCAGCGCGTCGCGCACAGCGCTCAGCGCGGCCTCTTGCCCCCTCGCCAGGCCGACTACCACACCGTCAGCCTGCCCCGCCGCCGCCTCGATCTTGGCCAGTGCCCGGCGCACCGACCCGGCGTCAATCACGCCGGGCATCTCGGCCAGCACCCGCAGCGCCACCACCAGCGCGGTCGCCTCCGCACCGGACAGCCGCAGCGGGCGACGCATCCCGGCGTCACAGGTGACGGTCACGGTGTCTCCCGCAAAGGACAGGTCGATGAGGTCACCGGGCCCGTAACCAGGCAGCCCGCACATCCACAGCAGCTCCAGGTCACGGCGCAGCTGCCGGACCGTGACCGAGAAGTCGGCGGCCACCTCCTCGATCAGCACAGCGGGGCGAGTCAGCAGGTAGGGCACCAGGGCCAGCAACCGGGGCAACCGCTCCGCCACTCCCACCATCAGCCCGCGCTCCTCGAGATCACTGCCATCAGCCGGTTGCGCACCGCAGTAGCCAGTTCAGTGGGCTCCAGCACCACGGCGTCTGGCCCCAGTCCGGCTATCCACCGGGCGGCGACGTCATCACTCGGCAGCTCCACCGCCACGATGTCGCCCGCGACCCCGTCCAGGGCCATCCTGCCCAGCACCGTCGCGTGCCGGCGCAGGCCATGCGCGTGGCCCTCGGCCAGCCACAGCCGGGCCGGGTGCGCCACCGGAGATGGTTGCGCACAACCCGCCACGATGGCCAGCAGGTCTACTCCCGCTGGGCGCCGCACCACCCCCGAGGCGCTGATGGTGCGCACCGGACCGACGATCCGGGAGATCCGGAAACAGCGGGTCGCATCCCGGTCTCGGTCGTGTCCCACCGCGTACCAGCGGCCCCGCCAGGACACCACCCCCCACGGCTCCAGCGTGCGCTCCGTGGGCGCCCCGGCGGGGTGCTTGCGGTGCGGGAACATCACGACCTGCCCCGCCTGGACCGCCGAGATCAACGGGATCAGCGCCGGCTCGCTGGCCCGCACCCGTGGTTGCACCACCGCCGAAGGCTCGGTGTCCACCTCCACCCCGGCGGCGCGCAGCTTGAGCAGAGCGCCGTGGGCGGCCCCAGCCAGCTGTGGGGAATCCCATAGCCGGGCGGCCAGCGCGACCGCGGCGGCTTCCTCGGGCTCTAGGTCAATGTCGGGCAGCTCGTAGTCCCGGCGCGCGATGCGGTAACCCTCGCCAGCGTCGAGCCCCGGGGTCCGGCCGGTTTCCAGGGGGACGCCCAGTTCGCGCAGCTCAGCCTTGTCCCGCTCGAACATCCGGAAGAACGCCTCGTCGGAAGGGGCATCGGCGTAGCCGGGCACGATCCACCGGATCCGTTCAGCGGGCAGGTACTGCCGGCTGGACAGCAGACACAGCACCAGATTGACCAGACGCTCAGCGCGGGCGGATGACACGGCGTGCAGCTTACGGCTGCCCGGATCATAGCGAAGCGATGAGCCGTTCCACCCGCTCGTCGACCGACCGGAACGGGTCCTTGCACAACACGGTGCGCTGGGCCTGGTCATTGAGCTTGAGGTGCACCCAGTCGACGGTGAAGTCGCGGCCAGCCGCCTGAGCAGCGGCGATGAAGTCGCCGCGCAGCTTGGCTCGGGTGGTGGCGGGTGGAGTGTCCTTGGCGGCCTCGATCTCGCCGTCGTCGGTCACCCGGTCGACCAGCGCCTTGCGCTGGAGCAGGTCGAACAGCCCGCGGCCGCGGCGGATATCGTGGTAGGCGAGGTCCAGTTGGGCGATCCGCGGGTTGGACAGGTCCATCCGGTGCTTGGCCCGGTAGCGCTCCACCAGCCGGTGCTTGATCGCCCAGTCGATCTCGCGATCGATCAGGCCGAGATTCTGCTGTTCCACCGCACCCAGCGTGCGGTCCCACAGCTCCATCACCCGGTCAGTCAGGGGATCGGACCCCCGGCGGGCGACGTGATCGGCGGCGCGCGCGTAGTACTCCCGCTGGATCTCCAACGCGGAGGCCTCACGGCCGCCGGCGAGGCGCACCCCGCGCCGGCCGGTGAGATCGTGGCTGATCTCGCGGATCGCCCGGATCGGGTTGTCCAGGGTGAAGTCGCGAAACGCGACACCCTCCTCCACCATCTCCAAGACCAGGTTGGCGGTGCCCACCTTGAGCAAAGTGGTCACCTCGGACATGTTCGAATCACCGACGATCACGTGCAGCCGGCGATACCGCTCGGCGTCGGCGTGCGGCTCGTCCCGGGTGTTGATGATCGGGCGGGAACGGGTGGTCGCCGAGGAGACTCCCTCCCAGATGTGCTCAGCCCGCTGTGACAGGCAGTACACCGCGCCCCGAGGTGTCTGCAGCACCTTGCCCGCGCCGCAGACCAGCTGCCGGGTGACCAGGAAGGGCAACAGCACATCAGCGATCCGCGAGAATTCCCCGGCACGAGCCACCAAATAGTTCTCGTGACAGCCGTAGGAGTTACCCGCGGAGTCGGTGTTGTTCTTGAACAGGAAGATGTCCCCGCCAATGCCCTCGTCGGCCAGCCGCCGCTCGGCATCCACCAGGAGGTCCTCAAGGATCCGCTCGCCGGCCTTGTCGTGGGTCACCAGCTGGGCCAAGTCGTCGCACTCAGCGGTGGCGTACTCCGGGTGCGAGCCCACGTCGAGGTAGAGCCGGGACCCGTTGCGCAGGAAGACGTTGGACGAGCGCCCCCACGAGACCACCCGGCGGAACAGATAGCGGGCAACCTCGTCCGGCGACAGCCTGCGCTGGCCGTGGAAGGTGCAGGTGACTCCGAACTCGGTCTCAATACCGAAGATCCGTCGCTGCATGCCTTCAGCCTAGGCCGCTGCGGCCATCCCGCAGACCGTCCGTACGGGCTCACTTACGAGGTCACTGTGCAGAGCTGGTTGCGGAGAGTGATATGTTGCGGAGAGTGATATAGAGATCAACCACGAGCGGGAGCGTCAGGTGCCGGGGCTGGGATCACCGTCGGCGGGCGCACCATTCGTGCCATCGAGGCCGGTATCTGTTTCTGTGTCTGGCGGCATAGGGCCAGCGGGATCCTCGGCGGCCGGGCTCTGCGCGCTGGCGAGCAGAGCGGTCAGGGCCGTCCCGGTGATGCGGCGGAAGGCGCGGCGCGGACGGGACCGATCCAAGACCGCGACTTCCAGCTGGCCGACTCCCAAGGTGCGCGTGCCGGCCCCATTGACGCTGGTGGAGACAGAGCTCAGGGCACTCACCGCGGCAGCGACAGCCTCCGGGGTGTCCATGTCCTGCCGGAAGGACTCCTTGAGCGCCGTGGAGATGACGTCGGCCTGGCCGCCCATCACGACGAAGTCCGGCTCGTCACCGATCGAGCCGTCGTAGGTCAGGTGGTAGAGCTGATCGGAGTCCGGGTTGACGCCCACCTCGGCGACGCACAGCTCCACCTCGAAGGGCTTCTGCTGTTCTGAGAAGATCGTCCCGAGAGTCTGCGCGTAGGCGTTGGCCAGGGCCCGCCCGGTGACATCACGCCGGTCGTAGGAGTAGCCGCGAACGTCGGCGTGCCTGATCCCGGCTTGGCGGAGGTTCTCGTACTCGTTGTAGCGGCCGACGGCGGCGAAGCCGATCCGATCGTAGATCTCGGAGACCTTGTGCAGGGCGGTGGACAGGTTCTCCGCGACGAACAGCACCCCACGTGAGTAACTGAGCACGACGACACCTCGGCCCCGGGCGATGCCCTTGCGGGCGAGCTCCGAGCGGTCGCGCATGATCTGCTCGACCGAGGCGTAGAACGGCATCGTCACAGCGAGAACTCCTGGGTGGAGAAGGATTTGCGTGGGAAAGGCAAGGGTGAAGACGAGGGTAGCGTCAGCCGCCGGGCTTGTGCTTGCGGGCTTCCACCACAAGCTCAGCGATCTGACTGGCCCGCTCGTCGGACATCCGGACAGCTCCATCGGCCGCGGTGACCGTGACCACCACCGGGTAAAGCCGGCGGACGGAGTCCAACCCGCCGGTCGCGCTGTCATCGTCGGCGGCGTCGTACAGGGCCTCCATGGCAACCCGGACAGCGGCATCGACCTCCATCGTCGGGTCATGCAGCTTTTTCAACGATGACCCAGCGAACAACGAACCAGAGCCCACCGAGTGATAACCCAGCGTCTCCTCGTATCGGCCGCCAACGACGTCGTAGGAGACGATCCGCCCGGCCCGGTCCGGATCAGTGGCATCAAGGTCGTAGCCGACAAACAGCGGCACCGCAGCCAGTCCCTGCATGGCGCCCTCAAGATTGCCCCGAACCATGCCGGCCAGTTTGTTCGCCTTGCCATCCAGGGTCAGCGACACCCCTTCGATCTTCTCGTAGTGCTGCAGCTCGACGGCGAACAACCGCACCATCTCCAGGGCGATACCGGCGGTCCCCGCGATACCCACCGCAGAGTAGTCGTCGACGACGAACACTTTCTCCATATCGCGCTGGGCGATGCGGTTGCCCCAGGTCGCCCGTCGATCCCCCGCGATAAGCACCCCGCCGCTGAAGGTGGCCGCCACGATGGTCGTGCCGTGTCGGCTGGCCAGCGGCTCAGCGCCAGCCGACACTGTGCCCGCTCCGCTCATGCGCCGTCCCGGCAACAGGTCAGGGGACGTCGCGGCGAGGAAATCGGTGAACGACGAGCTGCCCACCATGAAGTACGACGCCGGCAGGGCTGCGCCTGGATAGCGTCCGACCGAGGACTGGTCCATCGGCTGTGATCGTCTCCTTGCTCCCGTTGTCACAGTCTCTGGGGCGACACTATCTCGGGGGAAAGCCTGTCGTATGACAGCCTGTCGTGTGACAGTCACCCACTGCACCGAACATGATGCCCGGAACGCTCGGGAGGCCTGTCACTGGCCGCCCTTCTGGACATAGGCCCGGACGAAGTCCTCGGCGTTCTCCTCGAGCACATCGTCGATCTCGTCAAGGATCGCGTCCACGTCCTCGCCGAGCTTCTCCCGACGTTCCTGACCGGCTGGCGCACCGTCGGTCGTCTCGTCGTCTCCGCCGCCACCTTGGCGCTGCACCTTCTCCTGGGACATTTCGCCTCCCGGACCGAGTTGTCTTAAGTCCAAACAGTACCCAGCAACACCGACAATCGTCGCCAGGCCAGTCGGGTGATCAGCCTCGAGTGAGCGCCGCCACCAGCTCCGCAGCCGTGTTCGAGGCGTCCAACAGCGCCCCGACGTGCGCGCGGGTACCCCGTAGCGGTTCCAGGGTCGGGATCCGAACCAGGGACTCGCGGCCGAGATCAAAGATCACCGAGTCCCAGGACGCCGCAGCCACCTCCGTGGCGTAGCGCTCCAGACACCGACCGCGGAAGTAGGCGCGAGTGTCCTCTGGGGGCCCGGTGATGGCCGCGCGCACCTCCTCCTCGGTGACCAACCGCTTCATCGAGCCACGAGCCACCAGGCGGTTGTACAGGCCCTTGTGCATCCGCACGTCGGAGTACTGCAGATCAACCAGTTGCAGCCGGGGTGAGGCCCATCCCAGGCCGTCCCGAGCCCGGTAGCCTTCGAGGAGTTGCAGCTTGGCCGGCCAGTCCAGCCGGTCGGCGCACTCCATCGGGTCCCGGGCGAGCGCGTCGAGCACCTCCCCCCAGGTGCTCAGGACGTGCTCGGCGTCTTCGGCACTGCTGTCCCCCTCGGCATTCCTGTCCAGAGTGTCGTTACGGGCGAGGAACCGCGCGACCCGCTCGTGGTAAGCGCGCTGTAGATCCAGGCCGGTGAAGTGGCGACCGCCGGATATCTCCACCGTCGCCTTCAGGGACGGGTCGCGGCTGATCGTGTGCACCGCTCGCACCGCGTCAACCACCCGCAGGTCCTCGAAGCGTTCCCCAGCTTCGATCAGGTCCAGCACCAGCGCCGTGGTACCGACTTTGAGGTAGGTGGAGTACTCGGCGAGGTTGGCGTCGCCGATGATGACGTGCAACCGCCGGTACTTGTCGGCGTCGGCGTGCGGCTCGTCCCGGGTGTTGATGATGCCGCGCTTCAGCGTGGTCTCCAGCCCGACCTCGACCTCGATGTAGTCCGCCCGCTGCGACAGCTGGAACCCGGGGTGCTCCCCGGCGGGCCCGATGCCCACCCGGCCGGATCCGCAGATCACCTGGCGGGAGACGAAGAATGGAGTCAGCCCGGCGATGACCATCGTGAACGGCGTGCTGCGCGCCATCAAGTAGTTCTCGTGGGTGCCGTAGGAGGCGCCCTTGCCATCGACGTTGTTCTTGTACAGCTGGAAGGGAGGCTGGTCGGGCACCGTGCGGGCGCGCAACGCGGCTTCTTCCATGATCCGCTCGCCGGCCTTGTCCCAGATCACCGCGTCGCGCGGGTTGGTGACCTCGGGACTGGAGAATTCCGGGTGCGCGTGGTCGACGTAGAGCCGGGCGCCGTTGGTCAAAATGACGTTCGCCGCGCCGAGATCGTCCAGTTCCGGATCGGGTTGCGCGATTCCGGGGGCGCCCAGATCGAACCCGCGGGCGTCGCGCAGCGGGGACTCCACCTCATAGTCCCACCGGGCTCGCTTGGCTCGCGGCACTTCGGCCGCCGCAGCGTAAGCCAACACGACCTGGGTTGAGGTCAGGACTGGGTTGGCAGTGCAGTCCCCAGGCACGGAGATGCCGTACTCCACCTCGGTCCCCATGATCCGGCGCATACCCGCAGAGTACGTGCCCGGTGCGCGAATGAACCGGTCCGTCTGGGCGGCGAATCGCCAAGCCGTCGGCCAGCGGCCCTGCCCGGGTGGTCAGCGGGCCGTGTCACCGCCAAGTGAGCTGTGTCACACACTGGAATATCCGAAGCTTCAATTTGCTGTTCCGATACGTCTCGAGACGTGTCCGCGCAACACCGCGCAGGACACCGCGACCACGGAGGGTTCCCCATGGCCACTGTTAGGACCGCGATTCCCGGGTACGTCGCCGGCACCTGGGACATCGACGCCGCGCACTCCACCGTCTCCTTCGCCGTCCGCCACATGATGATCAGCAAGGTGCGCGGCCGGTTCAACGGCATCTCCGGGCGCCTGGTCACCGCTGCCGACGTGCTCGACTCGTCGGTGACCGTGGAGATCGACGTCAACAGCTTCGACACCGGCAACGCGCAGCGCGACGGGCACATCCGATCGGCCGACTTCCTGCACGCGGCGGAGTTCCCCACCATGACCTACCGCTCCACCAGGATCAGCCGCGACGGCGACGACCTGGTGGTCGATGGCGAGCTGACCGTGCGGGGCATCACCCACCAGGTCCCCCTGACCGTCGAGCTGACCGGTTTCGGCCCGGACCCCTACGGCGGCACCAGAGCGGGCTTCTCCGCCACCGCGAAGATCAATCGCAAGGACTTCGGCATCGACACCGACCTACCGCTGGACGGCGGCGGCGTGGTGATCGGCGACACAGTGCAGATCTCCCTAGACATCCAGGCCGTGCTCCAGACCGCCTGATAGGAGCCACCGCTCACCGCGCCGGGCCCCTCTGCCCGGGGTCGGGCGGATCCGCGACGTCGAGGTGCGCGGTCAGCTGGTCACGCAGTCGCCGCGCGGTGGCGATCGGCAGGAACGTGTCGACGGAGCGCCAGAGCAGCCACAGATCCTTGATGCTCAGGTGCAGGTAAGTAACGGAGGGGCGTTCGTCGTCGGGGAAGAGCAGCCGGCTCTCGAACCGCACCTCGCAGTCCTCCCAGCACACCGGCTCTTGCTGGTGAACCCACACATCATCCTCGTCGCATCTGTTTCCTCCAGAGTCGTGGGCGGTAGCGCCGCAGCGGCTGCGACATGACCGGAAGAAGATCAGCTCGCCGCACGCAGCGGGCCGGAGTGGGCCGGGTGGAACAGCGGGTCGGGCGACGGCATGAGCCAGTGGGTGCAAGCCGGAGCACGCGAACACCGCCGCCGCGCCGACTTTCCCCGCTGCAACCGCGAAGTCGGCCGGGGAATAGTCCCCGAACGGCCCAGCGGCCTCTTACCCTCAGAGTTCGCATATCTTCGTGCGGCCAATGGTAGGGGTGACGTGGGGGCGACCAGCGGGGCAACGTGATGTTGGGAGCGTTGTTGGGAGAACTCGCGTGGTCACCCGGCCTGCTCGCTGAGGCGGTGAATGATCTGCTCGGGCCTGGTTATGTCGCTCGCAGCACCGTCTCGGACTGGTTGCGCCACGACCGGTTGCCCCGTGGTCCGTTGCCGACTGTGGTGGCCCACCTGATCTCCGACACCCTGGACCGGGAGATCCGCCTTGATGTGTTGTGGTCTGGCCGTGCCCAGCCCGCCGACGTTGGCAAAAGCTTTGTGAAAGCAGTCTGTCAACACGCGATTACCGGCTGATGGACTTGGTTATGAAGGTGCGGATGGCGGGACGAATTCTCCACCGGGTAGCGGTCCATTATTGCGTGCACAGGGTGCGCGGGGAGCACTCGCCTGGTGGGTCATTGAAGTGATAGGGTTTTCAGTAGTTTATCCGGGCTGCGAGGACGCACTTGAAGGAGGTGGCGATGGACGAGCAAACGACGGCCACTATCTACGAACCCCCTGTGTTGGTGGAGCTGGGCGAGTTCGGCGAGGACACCCTCGGCTTCGGGCAGAATTCTCCTGACAACGTCGCCCATCAGAACACGGAGTAGTGACACAGTCACAACAGGGATTAAGGGGTTGTCGGGGTGGGTATTCTGACGGCGGGATGGATGGTTCTGCCGGATCGGCCAGACGCTCGGCAAGTGTTGGCTCGGCGGCCGTGGCCGTCGCCGTGGGTGGTTGCACATGCGTCCGGGAGCCCGTGGCTGGTCGGCAGTCTCGATCAGGATGAGGTCACGCTGGCGACGGTGGGGTCGCTGCGGGTGGCGGTGATCGGATCATGCCCGATCACCGCCACCCGGCTGACAGATCTGGTCACAAGGGTGCGGACGGCGGCCGAGCTGGATGCGGTGGCGCGGGTGTTGCCGGGCTGTTGTCATCTGGTGGCCTCGATAGACGGTGTGGTAAGGGTGCAGGGCACCGTGACCGGGGTGCGCCTGGTGTTCCACACCCGGATCGAGGGGGTGCCGGTAGCCGGTGACCGAGCCGATGTGCTCGCGATGGCGGCCGGTTCGGGGGTCGATGAGCAGGTGCTGGCGGTACGGGTGGCCTGTGGGCCGCAGGTGCCCCCACCGTTGGGTGAGCGCAGCCTGTGGCGGGGTGTGCGGGCGTTGGCCCCGGACCACTATCTGCGGATCGACCCCAGCGGCACGGTAGGTGAGGTGCGGTGGTGGCAGCCACCCGAGCCTGAGGTGCCTTTGACCGTAGGCGCGGACGCGGTGCGTCACGCACTGGAAACGGCGGCGGCGCGCAGACCCATACAGGGGCGGCTCAGTGCGGATTTATCCGGCGGGCTGGACTCGACCTCGCTGTGTTTTTTGGCCGTGCGGGCGGGCACTCCGGACCTGGTGACTTTGCGGTGGGCCGAGGCCGACGTGGCCAACGACGACGCCGTGTTCGCCGCCCACGCAGCGAGCAGACTGCGGCAGGCCGAACATGTGGTGCTCCCACAGGCCGAGATGCCCGCCATCTTCGCCGACGCTGGCGATAACGGCGATATCGAGGCGCCCTACCGGTTCACCCGAACCTTGGCCCGCACCCGGCACAGCGCCAGGGTGTTGGCCGCGCACGGCGCCCGGGAACACCTGGCCGGGCACGGCGGTGACGAGTTGTTCCACGGCCCGCCCACCTACCTACATCCCCTGCTGCGCAGGCGGCCGTTCACCGCGATCACTCACGTGCGTGGCTACCGGGCGTTGCGCCGCTGGCCGTTGGCCGCCACCGTGTCGGGCATGGCCCGCTGCGGTGACCTCGGTGCCTGGTGGCACCAGCAGGCCCAACAGTTCACCAGCGGGCCCCTGCCTCGCCGCACGCCCCCGCTGGGCTGGGGTCATCCGCTGCGGGCGGCGATGTGGGTCACACCAGCGGCGGCCGACACCACCCGGGCCGTGCTGCACTCCACAGGCGACCAGGCCCAGCCCCTAGCAACCGACCGCGGCCAACACGTCACCCTGACCATCCTGCGGATGATGGGACCGGCCTACCGGCAGCTGTCTAGGGTGTTCGCCCCCGCCGGGCTACGGCTTCAGCTGCCCTACCTCGACGATCGGGTGGTCGAGGCCGCGCTCGCGGTGCGCCAGCACGAACGCAGCACACCCTGGCGGTACAAGCCGCTGCTGGTCGAGGCGATGCACGGCATCTTGCCCGATGAGATCGCGCGACGCTCCACCAAAGGAGAATCCGGCGAAGACCTCCGCGTCGGGCTGCGCCGGTACCTGGGCGACATCCTGGACCTCTTCGCTGACTCCGCGCTGGCCACCCATGGCCTGATCAACCCCGACCTGCTCCGTCGTCAGCTATTGACACCCCAGGCCGACAATGCC
Organism: Pseudonocardiaceae bacterium; assembly: GCA_050699715.1. Lineage (GTDB taxonomy): Bacteria > Actinomycetota > Actinomycetes > Mycobacteriales > Pseudonocardiaceae. Next base: position 24,868 of record JBOHFR010000023.1, on the reverse strand, counting down.
GTGGTGTTCGCGCTGGAAGACCTGCTGGGCTGCGAGACCTGGCTACGTGCCGCCCAAGCGCCCACATCCCCCAGGAGACCCACATCCCCCAGGAGACCCACATCCCCCAGGAGACCCACATCCCCCAGGAGAC
>JBOHFR010000023.1:0-24635 GCA_050699715.1 Pseudonocardiaceae bacterium | reverse complement strand
TTCGCGCTGGAAGACCTGCTGGGCTGCGAGACCTGGCTACGTGCCGCCCAAGCGCCCACATCCCCCAGGAGACCCACATCCCCCAGGAGACCCACATCCCCCAGGAGACCCACATCCCCCAGGAGACACAGTGCCACTACGACTGCGCCCTGACATCGCCACCACCGACACCGACGACGGCCTGGTCCTGCTCGACGAACGCACCGGGCGCTACTGGCAACTCAACCCCACCGGCACCCACGTGCTGCACGCTCTTCTTGATGGCCACGATCCCGACCACATCGCCCAGGACCTCGCCACCCGCTACCGCATCACCTTCCACCAAGCCCACCGCGATGTCACCGCTATCACCCACCACCTCCACGCCGCGAAGCTGGTGCAGCCCTCATGAGCGTTCCCGTCACCCTGGAGCATCAGCACCGGCTACCGCTACACCACCGCGTGCTGCCCCTGCTCACGGTGGGTGCCGCCCGACTGCTGGCCACGCTGCGCCCCCGGCAGCTGCGCAGCGTGCTGGAACTCGCCCGCTGCGGCGCCCGGCCCGCTACCCGGCAGCAAGCCGAAGCCGCCCGCAGGGCGGTGGTCGCGGTCAGCCTGCGCTGCGCCGGCCGAGGCTGCCTGCAACGCTCCATCGCGGCCACCCTCTACTGCCGCGCTCACGGCACCTGGCCCACTTGGTGCACTGGCGTGCGCACCAACCCCTTCGCCGCCCATGCCTGGATCCAGGTCGACGACCAGCCCATCGGCGAACCGCACCCCGCCGGCCACTACCGAATCCTGCTCACCATCCCGCCCACATCCAGTCCGCCCCGCACGGTCTACACCAGGCTCAACCGACCAGCGTGGCACTCGCGTTCCTGGCACTCAGGTAACTGATTGGCGGCACGTCTGATGCTGATGTCCGCTCGTAACCCGTTCGAGGTCGTGATGATCCTCACTGGCCTGCTGGACGGGATCATTGGGCTGCTCATCCGTGTCATCCCTGGCGGTAAGGCGCCAGAGACCATCTACGGTCTGCAACCCCCCCTCGTACAGGTGTTCTACGCTTGCTTGGTCCTCGGGACGGGCACGGTGGCCCTCTCGCTGTTTCTGCGACCACCGATGACCCTGCTGATCGAGCAGGTCGGGATGATCTGGCTAGCCGCCCTGCTTGTCCCTTACGGGGTCGGCCTGATCATTAGCCTCGGGCACAATCTCGATCCCACCTGGGTCTTGGTCATCGGTTTTGGGGTGGCGTGCGCTGCCCGCAGCCTGCAGATCACCTACGACCTACGCCGGTACCGGCGGGAACTGCGACGGGTAACCCATGAACCCCAGTAACACCTCATCCGGAACGTTGATCGCAGAGTCGGCCGCAGCGGTTGTCTCCGCCATCGGCGGTGCGGGCGGGGTCGTCGCACTCATCAAATCTAGGGCCGATCGGAATAAGATCATCTCAGACACAGCGAAAAACAAAGTCGAGGCTGTTGCTATCCTCTCCGCCACTGCGATAGAGCTGGTCAATTCCATGCGAACCCAGATCACCGACCTCGAAACCCGGATCGCCGACCTCGAAACCCGCGTGATGGCAGCCGAAAGCCGCGCGGTGACGGCTGAGACGCGCCTCCAGCAGATGGGGAGGACGTAGCAACGCTGACATGATCGCCAAGCTACGCCGCGTCCTCGTCGCCGCGTCACGATCTTCGGAGTCGTGCATGCCACCACGGTCGTGCATGCCACCACGTGAGCCGGTTGCTACAAGTACTGGCCAGTGTTGGTGGCGGTGTCGATGGCCCGGCCGGAGTCGGAGTTCTTACCGGATACCAGGGTGCGAATGTACACGATCCGCTCGCCCTTCTTACCCGATATCCGCGCCCAGTCATCCGGGTTGGTGGTGTTGGGCAGGTCCTCGTTCTCGGCGAACTCGTCGACGATCGAGTCGAGCAGATGAGCCATCCGTAACCCCGGCTGGCCGGTCTCCAGCACCGACTTGATAGCCTTCTTCTTCGCTCGGTCGACGATGTTCTGGATCATCGCGCCAGAGTTGAAATCCCGGAAGTAGAGGACCTCCTTATCGCCGTTGGCGTAGGTGACCTCCAGGAAACGGTTCTCCTCGCTCTCGGCGTACATCCGCTCGACGGTGCCCTGGATCATCGCCTGAATGCAGGCCTGCCGGTCCCGCCCGAATTCGGCGAGGTCGTCGGCGTGCAGCGGTAGCGTCGTCGTCAGGTACTTGGAGAAGACGTCCCTGGCCGCCTCGGCGTCCGGACGCTCGATCTTAATCTTCACGTCAAGCCGTCCGGGGCGCAGGATCGCCGGATCGATCATGTCCTCGCGGTTGGAGGCGCCGATGACGATAACGTTCTCCAACCCCTCCACACCATCAATCTCGCTGAGCAGCTGCGGCACGATCGTGGTCTCGACGTCGGAGGAGACCCCCGACCCACGGGTACGGAAGATCGAATCCATCTCGTCGAAGAACACGATGACCGGGGTGCCCTCCGACGCCTTCTCTCTGGCCCGCTGGAAGATCAGTCGGATGTGCCGTTCGGTTTCCCCGACGTATTTGTTGAGCAGCTCAGGGCCCTTGATATTGAGGAAGTAACTCTTGGCCTCGGTGTCCCCTCGGACCTGGGCTACCTTCTTGGCCAGCGAATTGGCCACCGCCTTGGCGATCAGGGTCTTGCCGCATCCGGGAGGACCGTAGAGCAACACACCTTTGGGCGGGCGCAGCTCGTAGGTGCGAAACAGCTCGGCATGCAGGAATGGCAGCTCGACAGCGTCGCGAATCTGCTCGATCTGGTTGGCCAGGCCGCCGATGTCCTCGTACCCGATGTCGGGGACCTCCTCCAGCACGAGATCCTCAACCTCCGCCTTGGGCACCCGCTCGTAGGCGTACGCGGCCTTGGCGTCCACCAGCAGGGAGTCACCCGGCTTGAGCGGCACGGCGTCGGGGTTGTCCGGGCCCGGGAGCAGCGGGTCGGCCAGCCACACCACGCGCTCCTCGTCGGCGTGCCCGACGACCAACGCCCGCAGGCCGCAGTCGAGCACCTCGCGCAGTGCGCAGACCTCGCCGGTCAACTCGAATGCGCCTGCCTCCACCACGGTCAGAGCCTCATTGAGCCGCACGCTCTGCCCTCGGCGCAGCTGCGGAATCTCGACCGAGGGCGACACCGCCACCCGCATCCGGCGCCCGGAGGTGAACACGTCCACCGAGCCGTCGTCGAAGCAGGCGAGGAACACCCCATAGCCGCTGGGCGGCTGGGCCAGCCGGTCGACCTCCTCGCGCAGCGCGAGGAGCTGGCTACGGGCCTCCCGCAGCGTCTCCACCAGTTTGGCGTTGCGCTCGGTGAGCTGGGCCATCGACACGGAGGCCTCGGCGAGACGCTCTTCGAGTAACCGGACATGCCGGGGAGACTCGGTCAACCGGCGACGCAGCAACGTCACCTCATCCTCGAGGACCCTGATCTGAGCGGCCAGCGCGGGGTCGATACGGTCTCGACCCTCAGCGGCTCGGTCGCTGGAATAATCGTGCGGCACGAGGCACCTCCTCCCACACGGTTCTGGAGACTTTTAACGGTACGGGACGAGGCGCCAGAACCGTGAGTTAACGGCGGATCAACTCCCAACAGACCACTGCCCGGCCGGGTGTGCGGCGCTGTCAGGGGTCTCGCCTACCCTGCGCGCTATGACGGAGATCCTGGCCAGCGACCCGCCCGCCACCAGCCCAGAAACCAACCCTGCCGCGCGCAGGCGTCCAGCCCTGTCACCGTCGCGGGCGGCGGATTTCAAGCAGTGCCCGCTGCTGTACCGGTTCCGGGCGGTCGACCGGCTGCCTGAGACACCGAGCCGGTTGCAGGTCCGCGGCACCGTGGTCCACGCGGTACTGGAGCGGCTTTTCGCGCTATCCCCCGGCCGACGAGACGCCGAGACCGGGCGTGAGCTGGTTGATCCCGCCTGGCGCGAGGTCCTGGCGGGCAGCCCGGAGCTGGCCGAGCTGTTCACCGGCCCCCAGGATCCAGAGCTCGCCGAGTGGCTCGAGTCAGCGCGTGCGCTCATCGATGCCTACTTCGAGCTGGAGAACCCCCGGCTGGTCCAGCCCGAGGCCTGCGAGCTGCTGGTGGAGGCGGAGCTAGCCATCAGCGATACCGCCAGCGATACCGGCGACGAGCCGCTGCTGCTGCGGGGATACATCGACCGGCTCGACGTCGCCCCAACCGGGGAGATCCGGGTAGTGGACTACAAGTCTGGCGCCGCGCCACGGGAGGTCTTCGAAGCCAAGGCACTGTTTCAGATGAAGTTCTACGCGCTGGTCCTGCTCCGGATCCGCGGCGTGGTGCCACGCCAGCTGCGGCTGCTGTACCTGGCTGATCGGCAAGCGTTGAGCTACGCCCCTGATGAGGCGGAGCTGATCCGCTTCGAGCGCACCCTCGCCGCGATCTGGTCAGCGATCCGGAGGGCCGCCCGCAGCGGTGACTTCCGCCCCAGCCCCAGCCGGATGTGTGACTGGTGTGATCACAAGCCCCGCTGCCCGGCGTTCGGCGGCATCGCACCCCCATACCCGGGCTGGCCGGATCTCTTCGGCGCGGGCTCGGAGACCGCGCGCGACCGGGCTGACTAGCAGCTGAGTGGGCGGAGTAGACACCTGCGTCGAGGACCCTCACAGGTACCGGTAGACATCGGTGGTGCTGATCCCCCGGCCGAGCATGAGCACCTGCACCCGGTAGAGCAGTTGCGAGATCTCCTCCGCCAACCGTTCGTCGGACTCGTGTTCGGCGGCGATCCACACCTCGCCGGCCTCCTCGAGCACCTTCTTGCCCTGCGCGTGCACCCCGTCGTTCAGCGCCGCCACCGTGGCTGAGCCAGCCGGCCGGGTCCGAGCACGCTCGGTGAGCTCGTCGAACAGCGCGTCAAACGTCTTCACCGGGCGTCACCCGCACGACCCTCACGCATTGAAGTACTTGGCTTCCGGGTGGTGCGCGACGATGGCGTCGGTGGACTGCTCCGGGTGCAGCTGGAACTCCTCAGACAGCGTCACCCCGATCCGCTCCGGCCGCAGCAGCGTGACGATCTTCGCGCGGTCCTCGAGCTCCGGGCAGGCTCCGTAGCCGAGTGAGTATCGGGCGCCCCGGTACCCGAGCTTGAAGAACTCCTCCACCGCAGCGGGGTCCTCCTCAACCACCGCTGTCCCAGAGGCAAAACGAAGCTCCTCCCGGATCCGCCGGTGCCAGTACTCGGCCAACGCCTCAGCCAGCTGCACGCCCAGCCCATGCACCTCGAGATAGTCCCGGTAGGCGTCCTTGGCGAACAGCTCAGCCGCGTAGTCAGCGATCGCCTGGCCCATCGTCACCAGGTGCAACGGCAGCACGTCGACCTCGCCGGCAGCCAGTGCCACCGCCCTCGGCCGGTAGAAGTCCGCTAGGCACAACCGGCGGTCGCGGCGCTGGCGGGGAAAGGTGAACCGGAACCGCTCGGGAGCGTCCGGCCGGAGCTCAGTGAGCACGACCAGGGCGTCGCCGTCGGCGACCGCCGGGAAGTACCCGTAGACCACTGCGGCGTGCGCGAGCACCCCCTCGGTGGTCAGCCGGTCCAACCAGTAGCGCAGCCGGGGCCGGCCCTCGGTCTCCACCAGCTCCTCGTAGGAGGGGCCGTCCTTGCTCCGGGACCCGCGCAGGCCCCACTGCCCCAGGAAGGTGGCCCGCTCGTCGAGCATCGCGGTGAACTCCGCCACCGGGATGCCGGTGACCACCCGGGAGCCCCAGAATGGTGGAATCGGGATCGGCACGTCGGTGGCTACGTCGGAGCGCGCCGGTACCGGCCCGTCGGCGTCGGCGGCGTCGGCCTCCCGCGCCCGGCGGGCCTGCGCGATGCGCAGCGACCGCGCCCGGCGGGCCTTGCGCTCGGCCGCCTTGGCCTCCTCCTTCGGGTCGGCGGGCACGGTGCCGCCCCGCTTCCGGGTCATGATCGAGTCCATCAGCCGCAGGCCCTCGAAGGCGTCCCGGGCGTAGCGGACCTCCCCGGGATACAGCTCGGCTAGGTCGCTCTCCACATAGGCGCGGGTCAGCGCCGCCCCGCCGAGCAGCACCGGCGTGTCGAACAGGCCCCGGGAGTTCATCTCCTCCAGGTTCTCCTTCATGATCACCGTCGACTTGACGAGGAGCCCCGACATCCCGATGGCATCCGCGCGGTGCTCCCCGGCGGCCTGCAAGATCGCGCTGATGGGCTGCTTGATACCGAGGTTGATCACCTCGTAGCCGTTGTTGGACAGGATGATGTCCACCAGGTTTTTGCCGATGTCGTGCACGTCACCCTTGACGGTGGCCAGCACCAGCCGACCCTTGCCGGTGGCATCCTCCGACCGCTCCATATGGGGCTCCAGGTGCCCGACGGACGCCTTCATCACCTCGGCCGACTGCAGCACGAACGGCAGTTGCATCTGGCCCGAGCCGAACAGCTCACCGACGGTCCGCATCCCGGACAGCAGGGTGTCATTGATGATCTCTAGCGCGGGCCGCTGCTCCAGGGCAGCGTCCAGGTCCTCGGCCAGCCCGTTGCGGTCCCCGTCGACGATCCGCCGCTCCAACCGGTCGAACAGGGGCAGCGCGGCGAGCTCGGCCGCTCGGGATTGCCGCGACGACGAGGTCGTGACGCCCTCGAACAGCGCCATCAGCTGCTGCAGCGGGTCATAGTCTCCCCCGTCTCCGCCGTGTTCTCCCCTGGGATCCCCAGCCCCGGACCGCCGCCGGTCGTAGACCAGGTCCAGTGCCACGGCCCGCTGCTCGTCGGGTATCCGGGCCATCGGAAGAATCTTCGAGGCATGCACGATCGCGGTGTCCAACCCGGCCTGCACGCACTCGTGCAGGAACACCGAGTTGAGCACCTGACGGGCCGCCGGGTTGAGGCCGAAGGACACGTTGGACACCCCAAGTGTCGTCTGCACCTCCGGGTAACGCCGCTTGACCTCGCGGATCGCCTCGATGGTCTCCAGCGCGTCGCGCCGCGTCTCCTCCTGGCCGGTGGAGACGGGGAAGGTGAGGCAGTCGATGATGATGTCGCAGGTGTGCATGCCCCAGGTGGTGGTCAGGTCATCGATCAGCCGCGACGCCACCCGCACCTTCCACTCCGCTGTGCGGGCCTGGCCCTGCTCGTCGATGCACAGCGCCACCACCGCCGCACCATGCTCCCGGACCAGCTCCATGACGAGCTGGTATCGCGAGCCGGGCCCGTCGCCGTCCTCGTAGTTCACCGAGTTGACCGCGCACCGCCCGCCGAGGCGTTCCAGGCCGGCGCGGAGCACTGCGGGCTCGGTGGAGTCCAGCATGATCGGCAGCGTCGACGCGGTGGCCAGCCGCCCAGCCAGCTCAGCCATGTCGGCGGCGCCGTCGCGGCCGACATAGTCCACGTTCAGGTCGATCAGGTGCGCGCCATCCCGGGTCTGCGCGCGGGCGCTCTGGACGCAGTCCTCGAAGCGCCCGGCGAGCATGGCCTCGCGGAACACCTTGGACCCGGTGGCGTTGGTCCGCTCGCCGACCATCAGCACGCTGGCGTCCTGACGGAACGGGACCGCGGTGTAGAGCGAGGACACTCCGGGCTCGGGGTGCGGCCGCCGACTGCGGGGTTGCCGGCCGGCAACCGCCTGCACCACCGCCGCGATGTGCTCCCGGGTTGTGCCGCAGCAACCACCGACCAGCCGGACGCCGAACTCGGTGACAAAGCCGGCCAGCGCGGTGGCCAGTTCGTCGGGGGTCAGCGGGTAGACCGCCCCGTCCCTGCCGAGCTGGGGCAACCCGGCGTTGGGCATCACCGACAGCGGGATCCGGGAATACTTGGCCAGCTGGCGCAGGTGCTCGCTCATCTCGGCCGGACCGGTGGCGCAGTTCAGCCCGATCAGATCGATGCCCAGTGGTTCCAGCGCGGTGAGCGCCGCGCCGATCTCGGTGCCCAGCAGCATCGTCCCGGTGGTCTCCAGGGTGACCTGGGTGATGATCGGGACGTACCGACCCTCGGCGACCATCGCGCGGCGCGCGGCGATCACCGCCGCCTTGCACTGCAGCAGATCCTGGCTGGTCTCGATGAGCACAGCGTCGGATCCGCCGGCCAGCAATCCGCGGACCTGCTCGACGTAGGCGTCGCGCAGCTCGGCGAAGGAGATGTGGCCCAGGGTGGGCAGCTTGGTGCCCGGGCCGACCGAGCCGAGGACAAACCGAGGCCAGTCTGGCTCAGTGAACTCGTCGGCCACCTCGCGGGCCAGCGTGGCGCCCGCCTCGGCGAACTCCCGGATCCGATCGGCGATGCCGTACTCGGCGAGGTTGGCCAGATTGGCGCCGAACGTGTTGGACTCCACCGCGTCGGCACCCACCTCCAGGTAGCCCCGGTGCACGGTGCGCACGACGTCCGGGCGAGTGACGTTGAGGATCTCGTTGCAGCCCTCCAACCCGGCGAAGTCATCCAGGCTCAGGGGGGCAGACTGCAACATCGTGCCCATCGCCCCATCGGCGACCAGAACACGACGCGCCAGGACATCGAGCAGCGATGAGAGGGCCATGAGATTCAGCGTAGAGCAGCGATTCGGGCTCGCGTGAGTATCGCGTGACGGCCAGCGGGACCCGGGAGCCGTACGCTAACGCGGTGACCCATCCGGACGCCTTCGGCAGCGACTCGGCCTCCCGCAGATCGCCGCTGCCCCAGCTCACCTCCCCGGTGTTGGTCGCCGCGTTCGAGGGCTGGAACGACGCTGGGGACGCCGCGAGCACCGCGATCGAGCACCTGCAGCTGAGCTGGGACGCGACGCCGCTGGCCGAGCTTGACCCTGAGGCCTACTACGATTTCCAGGTCACCAGACCCACCACCAAACTGGTCGACGGGATCACCCGGCGCATTGAGTGGCCCACCACCCGGCTATCGGTGTGCCGCCCGCCCGGGGCCGACTATGACGTGGTGCTGGTGCACGGTATCGAGCCGAACATGCGCTGGCGGTCGTTCTGCGATGAGCTGCTGCGCTACGTCATGGACCTCGGGATCACCACCGTGGTCAGCTTGGGCTCCCTGCTCGCCGACACCCCGCACACCCGGCCGGTGCCGGTCACCGGCACCGCCTACGACGCTGCCTCGGCCGCCCGGTTCAAGCTGGAGCGTTCCAAGTACGAGGGCCCCACCGGGATCGTGGGGATCTTCCAGGACGCCTGCGTACAGGCCGGAGTGCCGGCCATCTCATTCTGGGCGGCGGTGCCGCACTACGTCTCCGCCCCGCCGTCTCCCAAGGCCACCCTGGCGCTGCTGCACCGGGTGGAGGAGGCGCTCGACCTCGAGGTCCCGCTCGGCGCGCTGCCCGAGGAGTCCGAGGAGTGGGAGGCAACGGTCAGCGAGATGGCTGATGAGGACGACGAGGTCGCCAGCTACGTGCGTGCCCTGGAGGAGCGCGGCGACACCGACCTGACATTGCACGAGGCCAGTGGTGACGCCATCGCCGAGGACTTCGAGCGCTACCTACGCCGCCGTCGCCCCGGCGGCCCCTCAGGCCCCCGCTAAACTCACCCAGTTCGTTCATGCTGGGTCCTGCTGGCCGAATTCGATGCCTTGCGCCAAGGGCAGCTCGGTCGAGAAGTTGATTGTGGCCGTCGATCGTCGCATGTACGAGCGCCAGGAGTCGGACCCCGACTCGCGACCACCACCGGTCTCCTTCTCACCACCGAAGGCCCCACCGACCTCGGCGCCGGAGGGCCCGATGTTCACGTTGGCGATGCCGCAGTCCGATCCCGCGACGGCCAGGAACCGCTCAGCTTCCCGCAGGTCGTTGGTGACGATGCACGACGACAGTCCCTGGGTGACGTCATTGTGGACGGCGATGGCCTCCTCGAACTCGTCATATCGCAGCACGTAGAGGATCGGGGCGAAGGTCTCGCGCCGCACGATCTCGGTCTGGGCCGGCATCTCCACGAGGGCTGGCCGGGCGTAGCAGGCCTGCGGGTACTCCTGGGCCAACACCCGCCCCCCGCCGTGGACGATGCCGCCGTCAGCCCGGGCGGCCGCCAGGGCCTGGTCCATCCCGTCGAGGGCCGCCGCGTCGATCAGGGGACCGACCAGGGTGGCGGGATCGAACGGGTCGCCGATGGGCAGGGTGTCATAGAGCCGCCGCAGGGCGGCAAGGAGATCGTCGGCAATCGACTCATGGACGATCAGCCGGCGCAGGGTAGTGCAGCGCTGGCCCGCGGTGCCGACCGCAGCGAACAGGATGGCCCTGACCGCAAGGTCGAGATCAGCCGACGGAGCTACGATCATGGCGTTGTTGCCGCCTAGCTCGAGCAGCAGGCGCCCGAACCGCTCGGCCACGACCGGCCCGACCGCCCGACCCATGGGCACCGATCCGGTCGCTGAGACCAGGGCCACCCGGCGGTCGGAGACCAACGCGGCGCCGGTGTCGGCCGCGCCGAGCAGGACAGCGGACAACCCGCTCCAGTCTTCGTCGCTACCGCTGTTCGCGGTGTAGGCCCGCAGGGCCCGCTCGAAGATCGACTGGCAGGCCAGCGCCGAGAGCGGCGCCTTTTCCGACGGCTTCCACACCACCGGATCGCCGCAGACCAGGGCCACCGCAGTGTTCCAGGACCACACCGCCACCGGGAAGTTGAACGCGGAGATGACGCCCACCACGCCGAGCGGGTGCCAGGTCTCCATCATGCGGTGCCCCGGCCGCTCCGAGACGATGGTCTTGCCGTAGAGCTGCCGGGACAGGCCGACCGCGAAGTCGCAGACGTCGATCATCTCCCGCACCTCGCCACGGGCCTCGGCCAGGATCTTGCCGGTCTCCAGCGTGACCACCGCAGCCAGGGCGTCCTGGTGGGCCCGCAGCTCCTCGCCGAGCAGGCGGACCAGCTCGCCCCGCTTGGGTGCCGGCACCAAGCGCCAACGGGTGAACGTGCTGGCTGCCCGGTCCAGGACGGCATCGACCTCTTGCGGGGAGGTGGGCACCAGCCGGCCGAGCACCGCGCCGTCGATGGGGCTGCGGGCGACCAACTCGCCGTCGGACAGATCGGCCGGGTCGAGCCCGACCGCACGCAGGATCCCGTCCCGGTCCACGTCGAGGACGGTCATCTCTCGGGTCATTTCTGGGCCACTTGCCGGCCTTGCAGGTAGAGCGAGCCGAACCGGTTCGCCAGGAACTCCGCCAACGCGCACTCCTCCTGTCGGAGGAACCCCGACGTCGGCAGCTTCTCCTCCCGGACCAGGTCAGCCATGGCGCAGATGCCCGCCGCAGTGGTGAGCTGGATGGCCGAGAGCCACCGGCCGCCCACGTGTGTGGCATAGACCGTGCGCGCGAAGGTCTCCTGGGTGAGCACCCCGTCGCGGGTACCCGACACGCTCACAAAGATCACGACCACGTCCTGGTCGGTCCCCGGTATGGCGGTCTCGAGGATATCCTTGAGCAGGTCCCGCCGGTGAGCCAGGCGCAGCTCCCGCAGCAGCAGCTTCACGATCTCGCAGTGCCCGGGGTAGCGCACGGTCTTGTAGTTGAGGGTCTCGACCCGACCGAGGAGGCTCGCAGCCAACGTGCCCAGCCCGCCCGAGGTGTTGAACGCCTCGTAGGCCACGCCGTCCAGGGAGAACGCCTCCAGCTCTTCCAGCGGCGGCATCTCGCGTAGCTCGCCGTCGACGATGGCCTCGCCGGGGTTGCAGTACTCGTTGATGAGCCCGTCGGTCGACCAGGTCAGGTTGTACTTCAGCGCGTTGGTCGGGAACTGGGGCAGGGCACCGACCCGCAGGGACACCGAACGCAATTCGTCGAAGGAACTGGCCAGCGCGGCAGCGGCCACCGAGACAAACCCCGGCGCGAGGCCGCACTGGGGCATGAGCACCGTTGGCGCGTCCTTGGCCATGGCGGCGACCGCCCGGGCGCAGGCCCGATCCTCGGTGAGGTCGAAGTAGTGGGCGCCAGCCTCCCGCGCGGCGCGAGCGACGCTGGTGCTCAGGTGGAAAGGGGCGGCGCTGAGCACCATGTCGCTGCCGCCGGCCAGCCGGCCGAGCAGGGCGGTGTCGGCGGTGTCGCCCCGCACGGTGCGCACCCCCAGACCATCAACCGTCCGCAGCGCCCGCTCGGAACGGTCGAGCACAGTCACGTCGTAGTCAGGTGCCGACCGCAACAGGCTGGCGATGGCGGTGCCGATCTTGCCAGCGCCGACGACGAGCGCCCGGGTGCGGCTGGCGGACGCCGTCACTCTGGTCGTGTCGCGGCTGTCGCGGCTGGGGGTCAACACAGGTCGAACGTTACAACCGATCGCCGCCGCAATGGCGCGGCCCGTCGCCCGAATACGGGTCCCTGAACCGGCGCAATGCCGGCACCGCACGCCAGATCGGCGAGAATGGGTCCATGGACGACCTCGACCAGCGGATTCTCGACCTGCTCGGCGGCGACGCCCGCCAGTCGGTCACGGTGATGGCGAGACGGCTGCACGCGGCCCGCTCGACCCTGCAGGAGCGCATCGCACGCCTCGAGCGCAGCGGCGTGATCGCCGGTTACACCGTCCGGCTCGGGCCGGCGGCGACCGGGCGGCGCGTCACCGCCTACGTCACGATCACCGTTGACCCCAAGCGGGGCGACCACGTGCAGCGGACGCTGCGCCGGATCGCCGGTGTCCGCACACTGCACACGGTGAGCGGGCCGTTCGACCTGATCGCGGTGGTGGCCGCCGAGAGTACGGCGGAGATCGACCACGTCCTCGATCGTATCGGCGACATCCCCGGCGTCGAGCGCACCACGTCCTCGATCGTCCTCACGACCAAGTTCGACCGCTGATTCTGTTCGCGGAGGCATGCATGACCATCATCGAACCACCACCTTATGCCCCCTCCACCGACAGCGACGCCTCGTACGCGGCGTTGCGCGAGTTGAGCGCCGCGCCGTTGTGGCGGCATTACGGCACCCTGCTGCCGGCGGAACCGAAAAATCGGGCCAGGCCGCACGTGTGGCACTACGCGCAATTACGTCCGCACGCGCTGCACTTCAGTCAGACATTGTCAATGGTCGAGGCTGAACGCCGCGTGCTGATGTTGATCAATCCAACGCTGACCGAGCCACCGGCCACTGTCAACACCCTCTTCGCCGGGATCCAGATCCTCATGCCTGGGGAGACCGCGCAGGCCCACCGACACACCGCCGCAGCGTTCCGGTTCATCATCGAGGGCGATGGCGCCTACACCACGGTGAACGGCGAGCGCGTGCCCATGCGACCCGGCGACCTCCTCCTCACCCCCAGCTGGCACTGGCACGATCACACCCATTCCGGCGACAGGGCCACGATGTGGCTCGACGGGCTGGACTACCCACTGGTCAACGCCCTCGACGCGGGTTTCTTCGAACCTCACGAACAACGAACCCAGCCGATTACCCGACCCGAGGACCTGTCATCGCGGCAACTGCTGCACGGACGACTCAACCCAGTGTGGCAACCCCCACAGACCGATATCTCACCAGTCGGCAACTACCGCTGGAGCGAGACAAAGCGGGCACTCAACGCGATCGCCGACGACACTGCGGGCAGCTCCGCCGAGGGCATTCAGCTAGAATACAGCAACCCCTGGACCGGCGGGCCGGTAATGCCCACCATGAGCTGCCGGATCGCCCGGTTACGCGCCGGATTCCTCGGAGCGCCACGCCGGCACACCGCAAGCACGATCTACCATGTCGTCTCCGGCGAGGGCAGCACTGAAGTCGAGGGCCAACGACTGGACTGGACCGATAAAGATGTGTTCGTCGTCCCCGGCTGGGCTCCCTACACCCACCGCGTCGCGGCCGGTCGAGACGCAATCTTGTTTGCCTACAGCGACGAGCCGGTGCTGCGAGCGCTGGGCCTGTACCGCGAACAATGGCTCTAGATCCAACTCTGCCGGTGATGACGTCGTCGAACTGAGGACCTCAAGCTCCCAGACCCCCGAGGACCGCTCCATGCTGTCATCGCCTCGAACTCGCCTCTGGGTTCGGTCGCCACCGCGCCCCGTCGGCGCTTGGCTGGAGTCAGCCTAGAAGCCCCGCTGCCGCAGCCCGGCAAGATCCTGGGCGCGCCGGTGAACTACATCGACCACAAAAACGAGATGCGCGAGCACAACACAGTCGCACAGCTGGGAGTTTTCCTCAAAGCTCCAACTCCAGCTCTGCCATCCTGAGCAGGCCAGGCGTCCGACCCTCCTCGAACTCCACGAGCAGGTCAACGTCACTATCTGGAGTGTCCTCGCCACGTAACACCGAGCCGAACAACGCCAGACGTCGGATCCCCTGGCGCATCGCGAACTCGCGCAGAAAAGCGCCTGCATCCTCAAGGCTCACCAGTGCCATGCGAACCATCATGCCCCCGTCATCCGTGACATCGATGTCGAAGGCCCCCGGCGGCGCGCCCAAGTCCAGCAGCCGGCCCCGGTGGCCCCCATCGACGCACACCAGAGCGACCGAGGGCATCGCGAACCGCATCCGGTCCAGTACCCGACGCCCACCATCGCGGATTCGGGTCAGAGGGCTTCGTCCGGTGGGAACGGGTCGAAGATCGCGTTTTGGGTGCGGCCAGGAACCTTAGTCTGGGCTGTGCACCAGCAGGGGCACTAGCTGTTCCTCGGCGGTTAGGGAACCGTGGTGGCCGATCAGGCTGGTCATCTTGGGTGTCACGCGGGACTGCACGATGGCGAAGTCGGTGCGGGCGGCGACGACGAGGTCACCGATGCGGTCCCGGATGTGGGGCTCGACCACGGAGCCGAACCACCCCGCCGCGATGGCCTCATCGCGGGTGCGGATCCACGCACGGTCGCCGATCAGCTCGCACCAAGCCGCGCGCACATCGTCGGTGGCGCCCGGCTCAGTATAGACGTACCGGGCGCGCGGGTCTCCGCCCAGCAGGCGCACCCCGGCCTGCAGCGCCGGCTCGGTGTCGAAGTCGAGCCTGGCCTCCTCGGGCACAACCACCATGCCGTGGTCCGCGATCACCACGAGCTGCACCCCGGGAGGCAGGCCTTCGGCGATCGCGGCCGCCAGCCGGTCGACGTGGGCGAGCTGCAGCCGCCACGGCAGCGACCCGACGCCGTAGACGTGGCCGAGCAGGTCCAGGTCGCCGTGGTAGGCGTAGCACAAGCTCCGCTCACTGCCGGACACCGCTGCCAGCGCGCTGGCAGCCAGATCCCCCAGCGCGTGCACGCCCTGGAAATCGGCGCCACGCAGCGCCACGCGGTTCAAACCCGAATCCCGATGCACGTGCGGAACCGCCAGCGTGACCCGAACTCCAGACGCCGCGGCACGTTCCAGCGCGGTGGGTCGCGGCTGGACGTCCTCGGGCACGAACCGCTTACGGAGATCGACTCGGCGGCCGCGGCGGTGCGTGTGCCAGCCCAACGCGTTGATCAGATCACCCTCGGGGGTGGCGAAGGTGTAGCCGACGATGCCGTGCTGGCCCGCTGGCACACCCGTTCCGATGCTGGTCACACTGGCCGCCGTCGTCGCGGGAAACCCGGCCGTGATCGGCTCGCTACCCTGCGCCGATGAGGTGCGGGCCAACGCCAATGAGGTGAGGAACGGGGCATCCTGGGGATGCTCCCGCAGCGAGAGCCACCCGAGGCCGTCCACGAGCAGTAGGCAGACCCCCCGTGCCGGGTTCAGCCCCAACCGGTCAGTGAACCCCGCAACCCCCAGACCAGCCAGCAGCGCGGGCACCACGTCAGCGAGCGACCCAGGCACCCGTGAGTGGCGATACGAGTCCTGACCCGAATCGCCACTCACGGGGCAACGCCCAGCAAGGCGTCCACCGCAGCGCGCAGCTGGGTGGGGGCGTCGAGGTCGCGGCCGTGGCCGCCTAGGGTCTCGGTGGCCCACACGTCGACCGTGGCGAGCGCGCCGGGGGTGTCCAGATCGTCGGCCAGGTGGGCTCGCAGCCGGCTCACGGTATCCCGCGCCGACACCCCGGCGGGCAGCGCGACGGCCTGGCGCCAGCGGTCCAGCCGGACCACCGCCTCCTCCAGCATCCCGGTGGTCCAGGTCCGGTCAGTGCGGTAGTGCCCGGACAGCAACGCCAGCCGCAGCGCCATCGGGTCCACCTGGTCGGCGCGCAGCCGTGAGACGAAGACCAGGTTGCCCTTCGACTTGGACATCTTCTCGCCGTTCAGAAAGATCATCCCGGTGTGCACGTAGTGCCGGGCCATCGGGTACTCACCGGTGAGCGCCTCGGCGTGGGCGGCGGAGAACTCGTGATGCGGGAAGATCAGGTCGGAGCCGCCGCCCTGCACGTCGAAGCCGGTACCCAGCCGGTTGAGCCCGATCGCGCAGCACTCCACATGCCAGCCAGGCCGCCCCGGACCCAACTCCGAGTCCCAGGACGGCTCGCCCTCCCGGGTAGCGCGCCACATCAGGGCGTCCAGCGGGTGGCGCTTACCGGGCCGCTCCGGGTCCCCGCCGCGCTCGGCGGAGAGCCGGGCCATGGTGTCGCGGTCGTAACCCGACTCGGATCCGAAGTGCGCGGCGGCCTGGTGGTCGAAGTAGATGTCCGGGTGCTCGGGGTCCTCGACCCGGTAGGCCGCGCCGAGGGCGAGCAGCTTACTGACCACCTCGACGATCTCGCCGATCGCTTCGATGGCTCCCACGAAGTCCCGAGGGGGCAGGATCCGCAGCGACTCCATGTCTTCCCGGAACAGCGCGGTCTCGCGCATCCCGAGCACCACCCAGTCGTCCTGGTCGCGCAGCGCCCGCTCCAGCAGCGGATCGTCGACGTCGGTAACGTTTTGCACGTAGTGCACGTCACGCCCGGCGTCGCGCCAGTACCGGTGCACCAGGTCGAAAGCCAGGTAGGTGGCCGCGTGCCCGAGGTGGGTGGCGTCGTAGGGGGTGATCCCGCAGACATACATCCGCGCGGTGGGCCCGGGCGCGGTCGGGCGGACCTGGCGTGCGGCGGTGTCGTACAGCCGCAGCACCGCGCCCTGGCCGGGGAGCTGGGGCACCGGCGGTGCTGTCCAGGGCTGCATGGCGACGAGCCTACGTCACCCCATCGAGTTGGCTGGGGTATTAAACCGGGCGCCGGCGGTGCCGGAGGTAGTCGCCCACCACCGCAGCGCCCAACCCGTCCACCCCGGGGTCAAGGACCCGGCCGCCGCAGCGCCGGGCCAGGGCGTGCACGAATCCCGCGAGCCGGGGATCGCGGCCCAGCATCACGATGCTCACCGCCGTGCCGGTGCGGGCCAGCGCGTCCATCTCGCGCACGGTCAGGGCCAGCGTCTGGGCCTGGGGCGGGTAGCTGAAGACCGCCTCCCCACTGGGTTGCAGGTGCGCGGTGGGCTCCCCGTCGGTGACCACCAGCAGGACCTGCGCGGCGTCCGGATGGCGGCGCAGGTGCCGCCCCGCCAGCAGCAGCGCGTGGTGCAGGTTGGTGCCCTGCTCCCATACCCCGGCCAGCCCGGTGAGCTCCGCGATGTCCACCCGCTGGGCGTGGCGCCCAAAGGTGATCAGCTCCAGCGCGTCGGAACGGAACCGGGTCCGGACTAGATGGTGCAGCGCCAGCGCGGTGCGCTTCATCGGCACCCAGTGCCCGTCCTGCACCATCGACCACGAGGTGTCCACGCACAACGCCACCGCGGCCCGCGCGCGCTGCTCAGTGTCCACCACCTCGACGTCCTCGACGGTCAGCAGCGGGCCCTCGCTGGCGGCACGACGCAGCACAGCGTTGCGCACGGTGCGGGGGACGTCCCACGGCTCGGAGTCACCGAACTCCCAGGCCCGGGTGCCCCCGCTGGGCTCGCCGGCAGCTCCGGCCCGGCGCAGCTCGCGCTCGCCGCGCCGGGCGCGCAGCGCGTCGGCCACCTCGGCCAGCGCTTGGGAGCCGAGCCGGCGCATCGCCGTGGGCGACAGCCGCAGCGACCCGTCCGGGGCGCGCTCGAAGAAGCCGTGGCGCTCCAGCTCACGTTCCAGCTCGGCCAGCCGGCGAGCGTCGATGCGGGCCGGCTCACCCAGCTGGCGGGCCAGCGCGTCGAGGTCGAGGTCCTCGGCGCGGGCCCCGGAATAGGACTGGGCGAGCTGCTCGGCCAGCGCGTCCAGCTCCGCGAGGTCAGCCATCGCCTGCGCGCCCTCGCCCAGGCCAAGCGGATCCTCGCCGCGGAACCGCTCGGATCCCTGCCAGTCCTCGCCGGGCCGCAGCGCGTGGAGCTGGGCGTCCAGCGTCGCAAGCTGCTGGGCCAGCTGGGGGTCACCAAAGGCCTGCTGGGCGAGCTGGGTCAGCTCGGCGCGTTGCTGCGGGCTCATCGAGTTGAGCATCCGCTGCGCCGCGGCGGCTCGGGCGGCCAGCGCGTCGATCAGCTCATCGACGGTGCGCGGGCGCTCGGGGAAGAACTCACCGTGCTGGCGCATGAACTCCTCGAACCGCTGCGGGGTGTCGGGGGCCCGACGGGCGTGGGCGGCGAGCAGGTCATTGAGATCCGCCAGCATCCGCCGAATCCGCTCGACGTCCTCGGCCGAGGTGGACCGGAACGCGTGCTTGATCCCTTCGAAGCGTTGCTCGAGCAGTTGCTGGCCGAGCAGGCCGCGGATCCGCTGGTAGGCCTGCGCGGCTTGCGCGGAGCGCCAATCGTAGCTAGCGAGCTCGGTGACGGCGCGGGCGGTGTCTGGGGGTAGCGCGTCGAGCTGGGCCTCGCGGAACCGGGCGTCGTCGTCGGGGTCGGGGAACAGCGCCCGCCGCTCGGCGGTGAGGGCTTGCTCCAGCAGTTCGCGGACCTGCTGCAAAGTGCCGTCGAGCCGGTGCCGGCGGGTGATCTCGGCGCGGCGCTGCCAGATCCGGCGGGCCAGCTCGTCCATCCCCCGGGTGCCAGGCATGCCGCGGCGCAACAGCTCCCGCATCGCCGCCCGGGGCGATGCGCCGTCCATCACGTCCCGGCCAATCTGCTCCAGCGCCGAGGACAGGTCGGCCGGGACCGCGAGCGGGTCCGGGCCGCCCTCCCAGGGCCCGTAGCTGTACCGGGGTGCCGAGGTCACGGCCCGGATCCGTACACCGTGCGGCCGTCCTCAACGTCCTTGCCCAGCTTGCGAGTGAGATACAACGACTCCAGCGCGAGCTCGACGGCGGCGGCGATCGGGCCGGGCGGGCCATCGGGCGCGGCACCGAGCCGAGTGGCGACCTCGTGCAGCACCGGCAGCTCCGGCAGCGCGGCCAGCACCTCACCAGCCGGTACTCCCTCGCCAGTGGCCACCCGATGACCATCAGTGACCGCCGCGACCAGCGGGGTGAGGTTCACCCCGCGCAGCCGAGCCCGGGCGGTGTCGGCCACCGCGCGGCGCAGCAGGTGGATCAGTACCTCACCCTGCTCGTCGCGTCCTGAGCCGTTCTCGGATGGTTGATCATAGCCGGACTCGAACTCCAGTTTGCCGCGCAGCACCGCGGGCACCACCTCCAGGTCAATGGGGCGGGCCACCGCGTGGTCCTCCCCGGTCAGCGCGGAGCGGCGCAGCGCGGCGGCGGCGACAGTCTGCGCGCCGGCCACCGCGAACCGCGCCGACACCCCGGAGCGCTGGTCGATCGCCGCGCTGGCCCGCAGGTGCCGGGAGAACCGAGCCAGCACCTCCAGCAGCGGCTCGCCCACCTCCGCGCCGATACCGCCCAGATCAGCCTCCTGAGCGACCAGCGCCATCTCGGCGGCCATCTCCCGGGGGTAGTGGGTGCGGATCTCAGCGCCGAAGCGGTCCTTGAGCGGGGTGATGATCCGGCCCCGGTTGGTGTAGTCCTCGGGGTTGGCGCTGGCCACCAGCAGCACGTCCAGCGGCAACCGCAGGGTGTAGCCACGGACCTGGATGTCGCGCTCCTCCATCACGTTGAGCAGCGAGACCTGGATCCGCTCGGCCAGGTCGGGCAACTCGTTGATCGCGACGATGCCGCGGTGCGCGCGAGGCACCAGCCCGAAGTGGATCGTCTCCGGATCCCCCAGGCTGCGGCCCTGCGCGACCTTCACCGGGTCGACGTCGCCGATCAGGTCACCGACGCTTGTGTCGGGAGTGGCGAGCTTCTCGGTGTAACGAAACGAGCGGTGCAGCCAGGCCACCGGCAGGTCCTCGCCCAGCTCAGCGGCGCGGCGCACCGAGCCCGGGGTAATCGGCCGGTAGGGATGCTCGGCCAGCTCAGCGCCCTCAATCACCGGCGTCCACTCATCAAGCAGTCCCGCCATCGTACGCAGCAGCCGGGTCTTGCCCTGACCGCGCTCCCCCAGCAACACCACATCGTGCCCAGCCAACAAGGCCCGCTCCAACTGCGGCAACACAGTGTCACCAAACCCGATGATGCCCGGCCACGGATCACGGCCGTTGCGCAACGCGCTCAGCAGGTTCGCCCGCACCTCATCCTTGACGTCGCGCTGCACATGCCCGCAGGCGCGCAACGCGCCCAGGGTGCGCGGCAGGTCGGCCGGAGGCTCCAGGGATCCACACGCGGGGATGACGGCCACAGCTCCACGCTACGCACGCCCGCCCCGGCCAGCACCCCGGTCCGGCAATCGCCGGCGAATGACTACTTTGAGTAATATTTCTTCCGATGTTGCCCGCCCGATCACCCTTAAGAGCATCCTCGATCGTATGAATTTCCGTTGATTCTGCCGCGTCGTTGAGCCGATTGACCCATCCAGTGGATTGGCCGGCAATTGTGGTGGAGCTAGCGGGGGTCGTTGATGCAGTGCACTATCCGAGGTGGGGGAATGATGGATTTTCTGCGAGACCCTGGCCGTGCCGTCGTGCCGCTGTCTCATCGTGGGGTGGTCGTGATACTTCCGCTGGCGTTGATAGTCAGCGGATGCGATCATTCCCCAACCGCGACTCAGTCGATGCATGCTCCCTCGATCGCCCGCGTTGCGCACGGCCCGCTCGCGTCGATGGTGACGGCCACGGGGACGCTGCACGCGATGACCACGCAGAGCTTGGGCTTCCCGCAGGGCGGCAGGATTACCGCGATCACCGTGTCAGTGGGGGATCACGTCACCGCAGGTCAGATTCTGGCCAAGGTCGATGACAGCCGACAGAAGATTGTGGTGAAAAACGCGCAAGACGAGGTGACCCGCCAGCGGGCCCTGCTTGACCAAGTCACAGCGGAGAACACACCAGGGCGGGCCAGCGCCGAGCTTGAGCGCTCGGAGCAGCTGCTTGCCGCGACACAGAAGGCCGCTGATGAGTCGTACCGAGCCGACACTATCGCCATCGGCCAGCTTGAACGTCAGCTCAAGTTCGACGAAGATAACCTCAAACGGCAGGAAAAAGAGCTTAGCGTAGATAGACGAAGCTGCCCTAACTACCCCAATCCGCCAAGTAGTGGCACCACCGCCACTGTCACCACGGGAAGTGGCTCAAGCTCCAGCCCTCCACCCGGTGATGTAGGTCCGTGTGAATTCCTTGAAAGCCGGTTCGATTCGATCGCGTCCGCCCAGCGCCAAATCATCAGTGATCAGACTGACATCGACAATGCCCGGGCGCGGCGAGACTCCGACCAGGCCCAGGAGCAAGCCAACATTGACGTTCAACGGGTCGGCCTCATCCTTGCTCAAGACAAAAGAGGTTTGGCCGGCACGGACACGCACTATTCCCTCTTGGAGCAGCAACAAAACCTGGACGAGGCCAAGAACAACTTGATGCTCGCGCAGCAGGCCCTGGCCGCCACGGTCGTCAAGTCCTCGTTCAGCGGTACGGTCGCGAACATCAACGGCCGCGTCGGCAAAGTCCTCACCGCCTCTTACCACACATCCCTTCCGGCCCTAGCCGGTGACCCCCTAGCCGGTGACCCCCTAGCCGGTGACCCCCTAGCCGGTGACCCCCTAGCCGGTGACCGGAGTCCAGCTGGCCGACAGGTGCCGACAAACTCGTCCGACGCCGACGCGCTGATCGTGCTGGACCATCTCAACTCCTTCCAGATGACGGTTCCCGTCACCAAGGCCGATGCCGGGCGGATGACGCCCAGCCAGGCCGTGGATGTGAGTTTCCCGGCCATCCCCGGGCTCAGCCGCAAGGCGACGGTGACCGACATCGCGCCCGTCACCTCCACCGCTTCTGATGATCAAAACTATCTCGTCACGCTGGCGCTCACCGAGCTCGACCCCCGGCTGCACGACGGGATGACCGCGCAGGCGCACATCATCACTCGCGTGGTCACCAACGCGCTGGTTGTGCCCTCGGCCGCCGTGCGCGGCATCGGCCAAACCGGCACCGTGTCCCTGGTGGGACCCAGCGGCGCTCGCCATGAGGTGCCGGTTCAGATCGGTGCGGTCGGCGAACACGACGCCCAAGTGGTCTCTGGGCTGCGTGAAGGCGACCAGGTGGCAGTGCCTGAGGCAAGATGATCCGCTAGGCTGGAGGCTTCCCGTCGACGGAAACTTTTGTCGAGCCGATGATCTGGTCGATCACATCCGGGTTGGGAGCGCCGGGTTTGTTCGTCACCCAGGCCAACACGAGCGAGAACTCCTGGTTTCCCTTGGCATCTGGCTTCGAGGGCCCGCTGGGCACAGTGGCGATCTCGCAGGTGAGGGTGGCACTGGGGTTGGTGAAGCTGAACCGGTGGCTGTAGCCCTCTCGGGAACCGACTTTGCGTGGCCCTTGGCTGATCGTGGCGCCAATCTTCACCCCTGGTGCAGCGGCGACCGCTTGCTCGACCAGTTGCTCGGCGGCCTGCTCGTTGGGCGCGATCAACGAGGCGACTCGGGTTAGACCGAGCGCGCAGCTCACCTCGTTGTTGCCCATGCAGGTGGTCGGAGCGACCATTTCCGGAATGGGCGGATTCGAGCTGTCGATTGTCTGGTGCCAACCCGGTGGGATCTCCACGGTGATGTCGGTATTCGGCCCGCCCAGCAACAGTGGCGCGGGAGGCGGGGCGCTAGAACCGCACCCGGCTACCAGCGTGATCGCCACCGCGCCGGCCGCCGACACACCCACTCGCCTCCACCGAGGCCCCACCACGTCCCTCGACGGGACATGCATCGTAAGGACAAGACCTACCTCGGTGCCCGCTACCAGCGCCTGGTCCCGCGACTCGGGAAGAAGAAAGCGATCGTCGCCGTGGAACACTCCATCCTGACCGCCGTGTGGCACATGCTCACCCACGACGTGGACTACCACGACCTGGGCGGGGACTACTTCACCCGCCGCGACCCCCAACGCGCCATGAGAAACATCATCCGCCAAGCCAACGCCCTGGGATTCACCGTCCGCTTCGACCCCATCCAGGCCGCCTAACCCGGTCACCCCACCGCGCCAGCCGGGCCGGCCAGGTCATAACCCCTGCCCAGCCCGGTCGATGACTCCTACCCTCAGAACCACCGTGGTCACCAAAAATCCCGCCTGGTCACCTTCTGTTTTCGGATCAGTAGCCGGGGCCGCTGCGCTGGGCCGCCGTGGAGGCGGGAAAATGGGCGCGCGCCCGTCCGGGACGCCGATGTATCTGTGATGCCTGCGAGTTCGTGGAGTCAGTATGGCGCTCGGGGCCACCGACAGGAACTGTCGATTGTTGCCGTGAGCACGCGGACCAGACTCTTTGGCCCTGTGGTCCCCTCCGGACGGGCGTGACCTGCGGTCCCGTCGTCTTCGGAGGGGTTCATGGAGCTGCTGCATGAGCGGTGCGCTGGGTTGGACATCGGTAAGAAG
The DNA here is from genome assembly GCA_050699715.1 of Pseudonocardiaceae bacterium. Lineage (GTDB taxonomy): Bacteria > Actinomycetota > Actinomycetes > Mycobacteriales > Pseudonocardiaceae. The sequence goes on along the minus strand of JBOHFR010000023.1, from coordinate 1,045 downwards.
GATCTCAAGGCGTGTGTGCGCGCCCCCAGCCCGAGCGGCAAGCGTTCCCGGCGGCAGGAGATCCGCACCTTCGCCACCACGACCAACTCGTTGTTGGAGCTGCGGGACTGGCTGGTGGCCGAGAAGGTGACGTTGGTGGTGATGGAGGCGACGGGGGATTACTGGCGGGGTGCGTTCTACCTGCTGGAAGAGGGTCTGAATGTGATCCTGGTCAACGCCGCGCACGCCAAGGGCCTACCCGGGCGTAAGACGGATGTGTCGGATGCGGCGTGGTTGTGTCAGATGGGTGAGTGTGGCCTGTTGAAGGCCTCGTTCGTGCCCCCGGAGCCGATCCGGGGGCTGCGGGACCTGACCCGCTACCGGGCCACCCTGGCCGCGGAGCGTACCCGGGAGGCCCAGCGGCTGGAGAAGGAACTCGAAGACGCCGGGATCAAGCTGTCCAGCGTGGCTACCGACATCCTCGGTGTCTCCGGGCGGGCGATGCTGGCGGCGTTGATCGAGGGTGAGCGTGATGTGCATGTGCTGGCGGAGATGGCCAGAGCGAGGATGCGTCCCAAGATCCCCCAGCTGGTAGAGGCGCTGACCGGGAACTTCGGTGAGCACCACGCCTTCCTGTGCCGGCTGCACCTGGAACGCATCGACCAGATCTCGGCGGCGATCCTGGAGCTGTCGACCCGGATCGAGGAGGAGACGCGCCCTTTCGCCCGCCAGCTTGAACACCTGGTCACCATCCCTGGGGTGGGCCAGGCCACCGCTGAGGTCATCATCGCCGAGACCGGTGGTGACATGAGCCGGTTCCGCACCGCGGGGCACCTGGCCTCCTGGGCCGGGGTCTGCCCCGGGCACCACGAATCCGCCGGGAAACGCAAGTCCGGCAAGACCCGCCACGGCAACCGGTGGCTCGGGGCCGCCCTGGGCACCGCCGCGATGGCCGCGTCCCGCACCAAGGACAAGACCTACCTCGGTGCCCGCTACCAGCGCCTGGTCCCGCGACTCGGGAAGAAGAAAGCGATCGTCGCGGTGGAACACTCCATCCTGACCGCCG
>JBOHFR010000022.1:0-67791 GCA_050699715.1 Pseudonocardiaceae bacterium | reverse complement strand
GTGACATGTCGTGTCACTTTCGGCACCCAAACAGTGATCATGAGTCCCCAACCTCCCTCGGCTAGTACCTACTGCAACACGCGCCTCACGGGCACCACCCGGCCTTTCGCGGGCCTAAAGATATTCACAAGATTTTCCTGCGAACACCTCACGAGTGCCCCAGGTCAGAGCTTGATCAAGAAGCTACTCCAGGAGGTCTGAGACTGGGCGCATCGGCGGCGCCCACGACAAGATCGCCAATGGGTGCGTCGCCCTACCGGGTGGTCACTTCGCCAGTGTGAGCCGTGACCTCACCCTGCGGCTGTGGGAGGGCAGAACCGCCGAGGTAGTGCCGACACCGCACGACCACTTCATCAAATGTGTCAGTGCCTCGACCGACGGCCGGCTGGTCGCCACCGGCTCCTATAACGGGGTTCTCGCCATTTACGACCTCGCGGAGCGCTGTTGGCGGATCGTGCCACGGCAGACGACGAGCGGAATCTCCAGTCTTCACTACGGCGACGCCCGGCGAATTTTCCTCGCCAGCTCCTACGACGGCGCGGTCTATGAAGTCCCCCGTGGTGAGGCATGAGTACCGGGGCCGGCGCCGGGCGTGACCCGCATCTCATCGACAACCGCGCCGCCATGGGACTCGCCTCGGGCTGCACCAGCCGGGTGGATGTGGCTCGACTGCGGGACGCGATGCGAGAGCTGGTGGGGCGATCGGTCGACCAGCTGCTCGTCTCGCTGCGGGAACCACACGCCGACTTCGAGATCCGATACGCCGCGGGTACCCTGCTCGGGTTCCTCGGTGATCCTCGGCTGCGTCCCGACGACCCTGAGATGGTGGACATTCCCGCAGCCGAGGTCTTGGTCGGCACACCGGCCGTGGAAGTCGGCGAGGTCGTGTCGGCCTGGTCCGAGGTGGGTGTCCGGCAGGAGTGGATCACCAAAGAGGTTCCGCGGCACCGTCGCCGGGTCGAGGCGTTCCGCATCGGCGTCTATCTCGTGACGAACCTTGAGTACGAGCGCTTCCTCGACGATCACGCCAACACCGTCGAGAACGGCCCGCTCCGCACCACTCCGGTAGGCACTTACCCGGCGGGACGCAGCCCGTTCGGCCTTGAGGACGTGGCCGGCACCGTCGAGGAGTACACCGCCGAGGACTACCGGCCATACCCGGGAGGAGAGCACGTGATCGACGACCTGGCGACGAGGGGTGACAGCTACCGCGTGACTCGTGGCGGCAGCTTCACCCGCTACGGCGATCTCGCTCGATGCGCACGCCGACATGGCTGGTACCCGCGCGATCTCTACGCGGTCGGTTTCCGGCTGGCGGAGTCCGTCACGACAGGAGAGCACAGGTGACCACCTTCGCGCGGCCTCCCGTCGAGGTCGGGAAGCTGTTGGGGTTCGGGACCTCAACGGTCGGCATCATCACCGCCCTCGGGCGGCATGCGGTGAATGTCATGTCCGCGGAGTGGACCTACCTCGTGGCCAAACGGCCGCCGCACTTCGCTGTCGGCTGCCAGACCACGAACTACACGACCCGGCTGATACTCGGTGGCCACGATGACACCCACGGTCGCCGCTGGCTCGCTCAGCGCAGAGTGCCGCGTGTTCTGCGTCGTGGACCTCCCTGACTACGCGCTGATCGTGGGAGAGGCACTGTGGGTCACAACGGACAACGTGGCCAACAAGGATCCATTGGTCAAACACGGTCGAATGTACCGGCTCGGCGAGGAGATCCGGAGCATGGCCGTCACCGCGTCCGCCACCCGGTGCCGGGACGGGTCCCTCCGGGTATGTGCGTCCGCGCAGGGGGTGGACCCACAGCGGGACGTGCCGTGGACGGTCACCCTCCATTCGCGTGATGGCGAACCGGACCACCTGCTGCACACCTGTACCGCCGATGAGGACCTTTTCATCGAGTGGTTCTGCACCGACCGTCCCGGCCAGCAAGCGGTCACCGACAAGCAAGGCAACCTTTTCATCGGCGACCTCGCGAGCTTCGACTTCTCGGTGCAGGTGCGGCTGGACAACTCGAACCTGCATCGCGTCAAGTACGACGCGCGCCACGATCGCTACTGGGTGACCCAGGACGCGGGTGAGGATGATGCCCGCTACATCGCCAACGGACTCGTGGTCATCAGCCCTGACGGACAGGTGCAACACAGCGTGAAGTTCGCAGCCGATGACGTCGAGGCGCTGGAGTTCAACCAAGACTTCTCGTTCGCCTACTGCGGCGGTTTTGACGGCGACATAGTGGTGTTCGACAACCGCGACCGCGAGCCCCGCATTGTCAGAACTATCAAGCCATTCCGCCACCAGATCATCGACATGACCATGACATCTCGCGGAGACCTGGTTGTGCTGAGCCAGGACGGGCAGATGGAACGAATCAGCCCCGACGGTGAGCGGCGGGCGCGGCTTGACTTCGACAGCCGTTGCGTGTGGGACATCCAGCCAGATCCGCTAGCCGAGGACGGCTACCTCATCGCGACCGACACCGGCGTCATCACGGTCACACTGGTTGACTCTGAGCTACACGAGTTCGCTTACGACAATGGCGCTGCTGGTGGCCCTCACCCCTCTCGTCATCACGCTCGCAGGCCCCTTGCTCGGCCACATCGTCGACCGGTACGGCTCACGTGTCCTGGTAGTGCCGGGGCTACTGCTTCAGCTCACAGCCTCGCTGGCCCTCAACCTCGCCCTGCTGGCCGGGCCGGTACCCCTCTGGAGCCTCTACGTCTCCGAAATCATGGTGCAGATCGGAGCTGTTTCCTACCGAGCCGGTTGGCTCGCTGGTGTTCCCGCCATGTTTCCGCGTAACTCCGGGCGGGCACGCGGCTCACTCACCGTCCTGTTCCAGACAAGCTTGATCCTGGGGCCCGCGCTCGCGTCGATCCTCGTTGGCCCGATCGGGTTCACCGGTCTACTCTGGCTCAACAGTCTGACCTTCCTCGCGCCGCTCGTCGTGTGGTTCCTCGGGATTAACCCCGTCGCCGGCCAGGAGCGCTACCGCGCAGTCTCGGTGTCATTGGTCGAGTCGCTACGCGCGGGCCTACGCATCTTCGCGCGCCGAGGGAAAATGGGAACGCTTATCGCGCTGATGGTGCCCGCGAGCTTCACCTTCTCCATCGGGACGACAACATTGTTCGTCTTCCTCAGCCGTGACGTGCTGGGGGCGAGCCTCACCGCCATTGGTGTCGCCCTAGCCGTAGCCAACATAGGAGGGCTGGCGGGAGCGTTCGTGACCGCCGAGATCCCGCGATGGCAAATCCGCACAGTCGCCGTGCTGGCGCTGAGCAGCGCGACCGGTCTGCCGAGCGTGGCGGCCCCCACCATGATTGCCGCGCTCAACGGCATCCTCGAACCACGAGCGATCTTCCTCGTCCTCGCGGTCATCAGCACGATACCGTTGATCTGGCTATTGACCCACCGCGCGGCGCTGCGCGTCCAAGAAGACGGGGGACCAGCCCAGGTGAACCGGAAAACCGTCACCAGTTGATCTTGAATAGGTAGATTGATGGTCTGAGCTCCGGCGAGTGCCGACATCCATTCGGCGCAGTGCGGGTTCCAGGTCCAAACCGAGATCCTCGCCGCGCTCAGCCAGGAGAAGAACACCCTGGGGAAGAAGATCGACGAACTGCGCACGTTCGAGCAGGGGTACCGCAGCCGGTTGAAGACCTACCTAGTTCGGCGCGCATGCCCGCCATTGACGCTCGGTGGTGCGGTCAGCGGTCGGTGCGGAGGCCGCTATTTCTGAGGGCCATTCTTGACGACGACAGTCAGATGCGTGTTCGGGTATTCTTGTGCCGTAAAGACGTAGGTCCCGTCGTCGGTGAAGAGGATGGTCTGACGCTCGCCTGGATGATACAACTGGCTGCCCATGCCCGCGCCGAGATCCGGATTGCTCGTAACGCGCAGCGTCTGACCGGACAGGTTCGCTATGATAATACTCTGCCCTTGGGTGATGGTCGCCGTCGTCGGCGTGAAGGCATGGACCGCGCCGAAATCGTTGGTGGCGACAGGTGTTTCACCACAGGTGGAACCCGGTTTCGAAGAGACGACCACTGTGAGGTTCGCACCAGGGTGCTCCTGGCTGGTAAGCGTGAAGGTTCCCGGCTTATTGAATGGTACGTGTTCCATTTCCATCGGATCGACGACCATGTAGCGCAAGCCATTTTCTGGGATTGTTTTCAGTGTGAACGTGGTGGCTTGACCCGCTTGAACATCTGTGAACACTCCTTTGTCGATCTCCTGCTCCAGCTTCGCCGCAGACAGCCGCTGCCCCCTCCGTCCGGCGTGTCGTCCTCGGCCTCCTTCAGCCCGACCTCGACCATGTACGCCGGAAGCTTTTCCTACTCACCAGCACTGCGCCACCCGTCCCTGCGACAGGGACGGGTGGCGTCCGCATGGCGCGGAACTCTATAGAGACGGATCGTCATCTCGTCCAGACCTGAGAGCCCTCGTCGCCCGACCGCGCCCAACGGTCGATTGCTGGCGTCAAGACGCCCCGCTCATGGTCTGTTCGGCCCAAGCGGTCCTCATGCGGCGCGCTATGTCGCACCCACTGCTGATCCAGGGATGGCACCGGTGGCGGGGCAGGAGATCGCATCAAGTTGTGGGGGGCCGAGTGTGATGAGGGTGTCCCGGATGACCGGCTGGTCGCGCACGTCGCCGCGAAGATTATCGAATCACAAGGCTGCCCCCTGCCCCCAGTCGAGATCAGGGAGCAGGGCGTCTGCTCATTCTCCAGTGTCCGGGTCGTAGCGGCCGTCGACGGCTCACGAGTCGATGCTGGGAATCAGGCAGGCGATGGTCGCCTTCCTGATCGCATCGACCCGTGAGATCGCACCAAGCTTGGCGTAGACATTGGTCAGGTGGCGCTTGACCGTGCCCTCGGTGATGAGTAGCCGCTTGCCGATCTGAGCGTTGCTCATGGCGAGCGCAGCGAGGCGCAGCACCTCGAGCTCGCGTGCGGACAGTGCCGTGTTGGGGGGCGGATTGTCCAGATGGTTGATCGTGCGGCGGGACACCGACAGCACGACGTTGCCCCGGCTGGTCACCACCGAGCGCACCGCCGCGATGAGCTCTAGGCGCGTGATCGTCTTGACCAGGAAGGCCGATGCGCCCTGGCTCAGCAGTTCCCGGACCAGCTCAGGTTTGTCGTGCATCGTGAGCACGATGATTCGGGTGTTGGGGTGCTCCTGGCGTAGTCTGCTGACCGTCGCCCGGGCACCGGGTCCGGGCATCTCGACGTCGACCAGCACCACGTCTGGGCGGTGCTCCGCGACGAGGGCCAGCGCCTGTGCACCGTCGGAGCCTTGGGCGGCGACGTGGAAGGTGCTGTCGCTGGCGAGCAACTCGGCCACCCCCTCGCGGAACAGTGCGTGATCGTCCACGAGGACGACTGAGATAGCCCCGTTGTTGACGTTCACTACGGCATCCTGCCGAGCGGAATCGAGATCTCCGCCGTGGTGCCGTGACCCAACAGGCTGGACAGCCGCAGCTCCCCGCCGATCAGCTGTACCCGCTCCCGCATTGAGGACAGGCCATGACCCTTGAGTGCGTTTGTCGCCTCCTTGACCGAGAATCCCTGGCCGGTGTCGGACACCCGAGCGTGCAGGTGAGATTCACTGATTCCGATGGTGACGTCCAGCCGAGTGGTACCGGAGTGCACCAGCGCGTTGCGAATCGCCTCCCGCAGCGTGTAATAGACTTGCTCGCACACCTCCCGGGGCAGTATCGCGATGTCACCGATGATCTCGACGCTGGTCAGGACGTTGCCGTCAGCGTTGGCCGCCAGATACTCTCTGAGGGCTTGCTCGAATTCTTCAGGTCGCACCGTTATGCGCAACTCGATGGAGAATTGCCGGACACTGTCCAGCGCCTGCAGCATGGCCTCCCGTGCGCGGTGGAGCTTCTCCTGCGCTCGGGCTGCATCTCGGCTGGCATGCACCTCATGCAGCTCGAGGTTCTGGAGGGCCACGCCTATGGCGTGGGCGGCGCGATCATGCAGGTCCCTGGCCAGTCGCGCCAGCTCGGCGCGATGTGCGTCGCGGATGGTCTTGATCGCGAGCACGGTGTGGGACACGGCGCCCGAGGCGACCCAGCTCATGACCACTCGGTTCAGCATCAGCGCGGCCTGAGCGTCGGGCTGTCCGACTCCCGAGAGCGCTCGCCGCACAACGGGTAAAGCGATCTCGAACAGCACGCTCGCCGCGTGCAGCGAATCCGCGGGATCCATCGCCTCGATTGCCTGGCTGGGGCCGATCTCGACGCCGCGCAGTGACCTCGGGCTAGGATCAATACTCTCGGTAACCTCTCGGTAGCTGTCGACGACTTCGTCGAGTATTAATCGTGCTTGGCCCAGTATCTGTTCGTGGGCGTGGACACTGTCCAGGATCGGGCTCCCCTGCGCGCGCAGGCGGTGCTCGAAACTGGAGACGATCTCCTCGCGCAACTCAACAGGCAGAATAGGATCATCCGGCATGTCTTTCAGCCCCTCCCCGGGGACCCCTCTTCTTCCGCGGAGAGAGGTCAAGAGCACGTCTTACATGTGATCATGAATTTTTCGTAAATTCTCTCTCGTGTGTTCTCTTCAACCAATCTCTTAGAGAGCGCAGCCATCCCGATTAATACACTGCCGGCCAAAAATCCAGCTCGGCAGCAGCCCTGCTACCGGCACCGCGACGTGATCGTGAATCCAGCGCCTGCGACCATCGCGGCGCTCCCCATCGCCGGCCGTGCCCGCCGAGAGCCACCGGCCAGGTGCGTTGGCTGGCTGGCCGCAGCCCCTACCGAGACGGCTGCGCGGTCAGCACGGCCCCCACGCCTGGCGCGGCGAGCTGCTCACCTACTTCGACCGTCCTGAGGTGTCCAGGGCGTCCCCATCAGGCGTGCAACACGGCCGTAACAACAATTCCGCTCTTCGGAAGTGGAGAGCTCCTGACAGTGGAGATACGACCTTCGTAACAGTCGCCATTGCACCTTGGTGCTGATTACTGCCCGGGACCTTGCGCTGCGATTGGGGTTGTCGCTAGCGTCGCACGCGCTGGTTGTTACGGTTACGAGCTGACGAGTCACCGGGGGGTGTCATCTTGCGTGTACTCGTGGTAGAAAACGATATTACTATCGCAGAATCCCTTACCCGCGGCTTGCGACGACATGGATACCACACCGAGAGTGTCGATACCGGAACACGGGCGTTGAGTACGTATCACCGCGCCGAACTGGTCCTGCTCGATCTTGAGCTGCCCGATCTCGACGGTCTTGAAGTCTGTCGCGGCATCCGAGCCTCTTGTGACGTCCCTATCATCGCCGTCACCGCTCGCCGTACTGAACTGGACCAGGTTCTCGGCCTGCAAGCCGGCTTGGACGACTACTTGGCCAAACCCTACGGATTGCGCGAGCTCATCGCCCGTATCGAAGCCGTCATGCGCCGGGCCCGGCCGCGGCAGCCCACCGTGCAGGCTATTTCACGCGGACCATTGCGCATTGACTTCGGCACCCGTGAAGTGCGCCTCAATGGCCAGCTCATCAACGTGACCCGCAAGGAATTCGATTTCCTCTATCTCCTTGCGTGTCAACCCGAAACTGTCGTCTCCCGTAAACAAATCATGTCTACAGTGTGGGACGTCGAGTGGACGCGATGCAGCCGAACCATCGATACACATGTCAACAGTCTTCGCAAGAAGCTCGGCGCCAGCACCTGGATCATCACCGTTCGGGGTGTCGGTTTCCGGTTCGGCTGCGCGAGTGAAACAGTCCCGAAGCAGCTCCAGCCGCTGTGCTCTCGAGGCCCCGGACAGCGCGGCTCAGTGTTCATCTGAATCAGTGTTCATCTGAACGTGAGCGGGGCTTGCGTTGGCCGAAGGTTTGCAGGACATCAACCTCGTGGTAGTATGTATGACGGGCTTGGTTGCGGCGGCGCCACTGCTGTTCGCTGGCGAGCCGGTAGACGCTGCCCTGCGGGATACTCCAGAGGCGCGAAATGTCCGCGGCGCTGAGCCATCGCGTGGCCGTGGCAATGGATGGCACCGTGCCCATACGATGACTTAGTTGCATCCAGTGATGCTCGAGCCAGCTATGGCATGGGTCAACGTCGCAGCGTATTTCTGCTGGCTGTAGCGGCTCTTGCGGATGCACGAAGGCGACGAGCTCACCACCGCAGCCCACCTCCACGCATCCGCCAATCGCCACCCGACGGACGGGATTGGGGTAGGCCACCCGACGAGCCGTCCGCACCAGCTGCGCCACTTCGTCCGTGGCTTCGGTGACAGCGACGTGCGCGGCTATCCAGTCGACATGGCGGCCGAGGAATGTGACCAGTGCTTCCACGGAGCGCTCGGGCGCGGTAACGCGCCGTTCCTCGACGACCATCCCGCTCCACGACCCCAGTACACTGAGGATCCTTGCGCGTACGTCGGCCGCCGCCGCATTGAACGGCATGCCCGGCATCGAGCCGCTGCCCGTCGCGTTGCCACGAGGCCGATCGGACCCGCCGAGTTGACGCCCACATTCGCTGTAGAGCTCGGGCAGACTCTCCAACCTTGCGGAGAACTCGTTCCGGCATGCCCGGCACAGCCGCGACCCCGCAACCACGCCACGTCGACCCCGCCCGATTTCGCACCGCCGCCGGCATCCTATCCGCGCACACAAGGCACCTACTGCGGCCGTACGAACTCTGCCTTGGGTCACTTTCTCCTCCACGCAGCTGCCGGACGCCGAAGGCGCGGGCTCTCGTATCCATACAATCCGGTCACCAAACGTCGCCGACACTAACCCTGCACGCTACCACCGAACAAGCCGCGAGCGGGAACCTTTGCGGTCCTCTGACGTCGATTTTACATTCCGCTTCACGTTGACGCTGGCATGACGAAAATTTGTCCAAAGTTTGAGGTCGAGACCCTTGACGGTTGCCGCTGGACCGAAGAAGCTAATCATTAGTGTCCGGTGTGTTGTCGGGAACTTCTAGGTTGTCGGGAACTTCAGTGCGACCTAGCGCATACATCCACCGACGCGACCGGTGCCCGAGTTGTACGGAATATCTGACGACAGTCAAAGGAAGGGCGCATGGAGGCCCCAGTGATTGTTGTGGGTGCCGGCCCAACGGGACTGATGCTCGCTGGTGAGTTGCGGCTTGCCGGGATCGAGGTCATCGTCATAGAGCGCCTTCCGGCGCCAACCGGAGAGTCGCGCGGACTGGGCTTCACCGCGCGCGCCATGGAGGTGTTCGACCAGCGCGGTTTGCTGCCCCGGTTCGGTGACATAGGGACCAGCGTCGCTGGGCATTTCGGCGGCCTACCGGTGGACTTCAGCTCATTCGATGGCGCCCACTTTGGTGTGCGGGGTGTGCCGCAGGCACGTACTGAGGCGATACTTGCCCAGTGGGCCACGGAACTGGGTGCCGACATCCGACGTGGCTGGGAGTTGGTCGGGCTGGTCGCCGATGAGCACGGCGTTGACGCGCAAGTGCAGGGTCCGGATGGTCCAGCGCGCCTGCGTGCGTCCTATATGGTGGGTTGTGATGGCGGCCGCAGTACCGTACGCAGGGCAGCCGGGTTTGATTTCCTTGGTACGGCGGCGGCCCGTGAGATGTTCCTGGCCGACGTGGCGGGTTGCAACCTCCGAACACGCTTTATCGGTGAAAAAGTGCCTGGTGGCATGGTCATGGCCGCTCCGCTAGGTGACGATGTGGACCGCATAATTGTCTGCGAACGCGGCACTCTCCCGCGCCGACGCACCGAGGCGCCCAGCTTCACGGAGGTGGCTGATGCATGGCAGCGTCTCACCGGTGAGGACATTCGTGACGGCGTCTGTCTTTGGGTCAGCGCCTTCACCGATGCCACCCGTCAGGCTACTGAATACCGTCGTGGACGCGTACTTCTAGCCGGCGATGCTGCGCACATCCATCTGCCCGCGGGTGGACAGGGACTCAGTGTGGGCGTACAGGACTCGGCAAACCTCGGCTGGAAGCTCGCCGCTGTGGTGCATGGTTGGGCGCCGCCTGGATTGCTGGACACTTATCACAGTGAGCGGTATCCGGTGGGAGCCCTACTGCTGCGCAATACCCAGGCGCAGGGGATGCTCTATCTCAGCGGCGATGAGGTGCAGCCGCTACGTGACGTTATGGCCGACTTGATCGAGCTCAAGAGTGTCAGTCGTCATCTGGCGGGTGTAGTGAGTGGTTTGGATATTCGATACGACGTTGGCTCGGGCGATCACCCGTTGCTAGGTCTGCGCATGCCGCATCAAGATCTAGCCATCGGGGAGAGGGCGGCTAGCACGACCCAGCTACTGCATGCGGCACGAGGTGTACTGCTGGACTTTGCGGGAAATTCTGAACTGCGTCACACGGCGTCGGGGTGGGCGGATCGGATAGATATTGTGACAGCGACACCGCGGATGGGAGCAGCAGGCCAGCTCGCAAGTACCGAAGCGATACTGTTGCGGCCTGACGGCCACGTTGCGTGGGCCGCACCCGGTGGTGGTGAGTTGGCTGCGGCTCTTCACCGCTGGTTCGGCTTTTCTCACTCGCGTCGAGATCGCAAGCAAGCTGGCGCGATTTGCTTGTAGGAGGGAAGTAAAGATGTATAGCACCTTGATCGTGGCTCGGATGGAACCACATTCGAGCCACGAGGTTGCCCGGATATTCGAACAGTTCGACCGCACTGAAATGCCGCAAATCATGGGCACGCGACGTCGGGAGCTGTTTTCATACCAGGGCTTGTACTTTCACCTCCAAGATTTTGACTCAGACGGTGGTGAGGCAATAGGGCGGGTCCGGTCCCACCCGCTTTTTGTCAACGTCAGCGCTGCCCTGAAGCCGTATATCGATCCTTATGATCCGGAAACCTGGAGATCTCCGGCCGATGCGATGGCTACCCGCTTCTACCATTGGAAAGAATCCGCGCGACAAGCTGTCATCGATTGAGGTCATGACGCCTGCTGGTCGTTGATTGGAGGTTATGTCTCGTGAGGCGCCGGGTGGTGGTCACTGGAATTGGAGTTCTTGCTCCCGGGGGTATTGGAACAAAGGATTTCTGGAATTTGTTGGTCAACGGAGAGACGGCGACCAGGCGAATATCTTTCTTCGATCCTGCTCCGTTTCGTTCGCAGGTCGCCGCGCAGGTGGACTTTGATCCCGAGACGCACGGGCTGGGCCCCCAGGAGATTCGCCGGATGGATCGCGCCGCACAGTTCGCCGTTGTCACCACCCGAGAAGCGTTGGTGGACAGTGGCCTTGAGCTGACCGTGCTGGATCCCTACCGCACCGGAGTGACCATCGGCAGCGCGGTCGGAGCCACCATGGGACTTGACGCGGAGTATCGGGTGGTCAGCGACAACGGTCGGCTTGAGCTGGTCAACCACGAATACGCGGTGCCGCACCTCTACGACTACTTCGTGCCCAGTTCGTTCGCGGCCGAGGTCGCCTGGTCCGTGGGCGCCGAAGGGCCGACCACGGTCGTGTCCACCGGCTGCACGTCCGGCCTTGACGCGGTCGGCCATGCCTGCGAGCTCATCCGCGAGGGCTCCGCCGACGTGATGATCGCCGGAGCAACGGACGCGCCCATCTCGCCGATCACTGTGGCGTGCTTCGATGCGATCAAGGCGACGACGCCACGCAACGACGACCCTGAGCATGCGTCACGGCCGTTCGACCTGACCCGCAACGGATTTGTGCTCGGAGAGGGCTCGGCGATGTTCGTGCTGGAAGAGCTGGAAAGCGCCAAGAGGCGTAACGCTCACATCTACGCCGAGATCGCTGGATTCGCGACCCGGTGCAATGCCTTCCATATGACCGGGCTGCGGCCGGACGGCCGGGAGATGGCCGAGGCCATCCGGATCGCGATGAGTGAGGCGCGGGTCATCGCCGAGGACATCGACTATATCAATGCACACGGCTCGGGCACCAGGCAGAATGACCGGCACGAGACCGCGGCTTTCAAGCGCAGCTTGGGTGAGCATGCTTATCACACGCCGGTGAGCTCCATCAAGTCGATGATCGGCCATTCGCTGGGCGCAATTGGCTCGATCGAGATCGCCGCTTCGGCGCTGGCCATCGAGAACAATGTTGTGCCGCCCACGGCGAACCTGCACAACCCCGACCCTGAGTGCGACCTCGACTACGTGCCGCTTACTGCCCGTGAATGGAATACCGACACAGTGCTGACTGTGGGCAGCGGATTTGGCGGTTTTCAGAGCGCGATGGTGCTGGCCAGTGCCGCGACGAGCGTTGCATGACGACGCGGGTGGTGGTGACCGGTCTCGGTGTCATGGCTCCCAACGGGCTCGGCGCGGAGAACTACTGGGCGGCGACCCGGAACGGCAAGAGCGGTATTGGCCGTATCACCCGGTTCGACCCAACGGGCTACCCGGCCCGGCTGGCCGGTGAGGTTCGAGGTTTCGTCGCGGAGGAACACCTGCCGAGCCGGCTGATACCACAGACCGATCGCATGACGCGGCTTGCCCTGGTGGCCGCGGATTGGGCATTGGCAGATTCCGGTGTGCGGCCCAGCGAGCTCGCTGAGTTCGATATTGGCGTGGTCACCGCCAGTTCATCGGGTGGTTTCGAGTTCGGCCAGGGCGAGTTGCAGAATCTATGGAGCAAGGGCAGCCAGTACGTCAGCGCTTACCAGTCCTTCGCCTGGTTCTATGCGGTAAACACCGGTCAGATCTCGATCCGCCACGCTATGCGGGGCCCTAGTGGCGTGCTGGTCAGTGACCAGGCCGGCGGGCTCGATGCGGTCGCACAGGCGCGGCGGCAGATCCGCAGGGGTAGCAAGCTGATCGTCGCAGGCGGCGTCGACGCATCGATCTGCCCCTGGGGCTGGGTGGCTCAGCTGGCCAGCCGCCGCCTGAGCACGAGCGACGATCCAGACCGGGCCTATCTTCCCTTCGATCCCGCAGCGAGCGGACATGTGCCGGGCGAAGGCGGGGCGCTTCTCATCGTGGAAGACGCCGAGGCCGCACGCCGGCGCGGTGCGCGGACCAGCTACGGCGAGATCGCCGGGTACGGGTCCACGTTCGACCCGAAACCGGGCAACGGGCGTGATCCTGGACTGCGGCAGGCGATTCAGTTAGCTCTGCACAATGCCGGACTGGTGCCTGGTGAGATTGATGTGGTGTTTGCCGACGCGGCTGCGGTCCCCGCGCTTGACCGGATCGAGGCCGCCGCGATCACAACAGTTTTCGGGCCGTATGGTGTTCCGGTCACCGCGCCCAAGACCATGGTCGGAAGACTGTGCTCTGGTGGGGCGTCACTAGACTTGGCTGCCGCTTTGCTGTCCATTCGAGACGGACTGATTCCGCCGACCACGAACGTTTCGCTGGCACCTGAGTATGACATTGACCTAGTGATCACGCAGCCGAGAGTTGGGGCGTTGCGCACGGCACTGGTGGCCGCACGTGGATACGGCGGCTTTAATTCAGCGATGGTGGTGCGGGCCGCTGGGTAAAACCGGCCGGTGCCGCCAGCCCAGTGTCAGCAGCTCAGTCGAACACCGAAGAAAGGAGATAGCACGTGACCATCCGTGAAGTCACCATCGAGGACCTCAAGCGCATCCTCCGCGAGGGCGCGGGCACGGACGAGAAAGTGGATCTTGACGGCGAGATACTCGACATCGATTTCGATGTCCTCGGCTATGACTCTTTGGCGCTCCTGGAAACTGCGGCCCGGATCACGCGGGAGTACGGCGTCACACTTGATGATGAAGCTGCTACTTCCGCGCGGACCCCGCGCCGGTTCCTCAAGGCCGTGAACGGCGGCTAGTGCGGCAGCCGTGCTCCGCCCCCCACAATGACGGGCCTCTCACAATGACGGCCTCTCACAATGACGCAATCCGGTGTAGGAGAAGATATCCACCATGACGAAGGCGCTGAGCAGATGCGTCGCTGAGGACGCTGGCTGGGTGGTGTGCCCTGGATGCCGAGGCATGATCTACAGCAAGCGCTTGGCGCGAAATCTGCGGGTGTGCCCCGATTGCGGTGGCCATCACCGGCTGACCGCGTACGAAAGAATCGAGCAGCTCTTCGACGAGTCTCATGTGGAGCTGCTCGACGTGCCAGTACGCAGTATCGATGTACTGGGGTTCACCGATACCATGCCCTATCCGGCGCGACTAGCCGCCGCACGCACTGCCACCGGTCTGGCTGAGAGTGTGGTACTGGCATCCGGAACCATCGAGGGGAACTCAGTGGTAGCCGCCGTGATGGATTTCCGTTTCCTGGGTGGGAGTCTCGGCGCAGCAGCTGGCGAGCTCATCACCCGAGCCGCCGAGCTCGCCCTCCAGGAGCGTGTTCCGCTGCTGATCGTTGCTGCTTCCGGCGGCGCACGAATGCAGGAGGGGGCGATCTCACTGATGCAGATGGCGAAGACCAGCCAAGCCCTCGGTCAGCTGGATGAGGCCGGAATCCTCACCATCTCACTGGTCACGGATCCCACCTACGGCGGCGTGGCGGCGTCGTTCGCGACGCTGGGCGATGTCATTGTCGCTGAGCCGGGGGCCAGGTTGGGCTTCGCCGGGCCCCGGGTGATCAAGCAGACGATTCGGCAAACGTTGCCACCGGGCTTCCAGACGGCCGAGTTCCTGCTGGAGCGGGGGCTCATCGACATGATCCGGCCGCGCAGCGCATTGCGGGCCACCCTCGCCAGGCTGCTCTCACTCGGCCGAGGCAGGCCACCAGCAGGGGTGCGCCGGGTCACTGCCCAGCCTATTGCCAGTGAAACGAGCGAAACGGATGTCGTGGTGCGCGATTACACTCAACTCCCGGAGACCGACGCATGGCAAAACGTCCGGAAAGCCCGTGATCTCGGCCGGCCGACCACGGTGGACTACCTCAGCTGGGTGTTTGACGACTTCGAGGAGTTACACGGCGACCGGCTGGGTACTGACTGTGCCGCCATCGTCGGTGGTACGGCGCGGCTTGACGGTACGCCAGTCATGGTGATCGGTCACCAGAAGGGGCGCACACTCGCCGAACTAACCGCCCGGAACTACGGTATGCCGATTCCGGGCGGGTACCGCAAGGCGGCCAGGCTGATGCGGACAGCGGCGAAGCTCTCGCTGCCGGTGATCACCTTGGTCGACACTCCGGGTGGCTATCCAGGGATTGAGGCCGAGGAGCGAGGCCAGGCAGTGGCCATCGCGGAGAGCATCCGGTTGATGGCGGGGCTGCCGGTTCCAGTGATCAGTTTGATGACTGGCGAGGGCGGCAGTGGCGGCGCATTGGCGCTCGCGGTAGCCGATGAGGTGCTCATCTGCTCGCACGCTGTCTATTCGGTGATCAGCCCGGAGGGTTGCGCAGCGATCTTGTGGAACGACCCGAGGATGGCGCCCACTGCGGCCGCTGCGTTGCGTATCGATGCCCGGGCGCTCCTGCGCCTGGGCATCGTCGACGGTGTGGTGCTGGAGCCTGAAGGCGGCAGCCAGGCCGACCACCCACTGGCGGCACAGCGGGTGCGGACCGCACTGGTCGCAGCATTGCGGCGGCTGTCTGGAATGGACGGTGCCGCGCTGGTGGCGAGACGGCGAGCCCGGTTCCGGTCGTTCGGTACATCCGAGGTGACCGGAACTGCCCCGGAGGGGGCGAAGCAGCGATGACTCAGCGCTCTTCGAACCACCTCGGCCGGCGGCACGACGGAGAGATAGCGAGCGAGCCCCCCGCCGCCAGTCCGGTTGTCCGCACCGAAGAGCTCGATGAGCTGCTGGGTCGGGTGCGCCACCATGCCGTGCTGTTCGTCTCCGAGCTTTCCCGCCCTCCCCGGGCATTGCGGATACGGGCCGGTGAGGTGTCCCTCGACGTTGAGTGGGCGCAGGAACACGGCACCGTGCCGGGCGGCGCCGAGCCGGTGACTGAAGCGGATCCGCAAGTGCACTACCTGACCTCGCCTACGGTCGGCGTCTTTTACCGGGCACCCGAGCCGGGCACGGCGCCGTTCGTCAGCGCGGGCGACACGGTCGTGGCCGGCCAGCAGGTCGGGATCATCGAGGCGATGAAGCTGATGATCCCGATCGTGGCCGACCAGGCTGGTCGGATCGTCGAGGTGCTCAAGGACAACGGAGAGCCGGTCGAGTATGACGAAAAGCTGTTTGCCGTCGCTGCGGTTGGCGCGGGTGGAAAGGCGGAGCAGCCATGTTCAGCAAGGTGCTAATTGCCAACCGGGGCGAGATCGCGCTCCGCGTGGCGCGGGCCTGCCGGGAACTGGGCATTGCGGTCGTCGCCGTGTACTCGACCGAGGATCGCGACTCCGCGGTGGTGTCCTATGCCGACGAGGCGATCCATATCGGCCCGGCGCCAGCCAAACGCAGCTATCTGAACATCCCGGCGATCGTGGAGGCGGCGCTGCGCACCGGGGCTGAGGCCATTCATCCTGGATACGGCTTCCTGTCCGAGGATCCCGACTTCGCCGAGGTCTGCCGGGACAATGGCATCGTCTTTGTCGGCCCACCCCCGGAGGTCATTGCCCAGCTCGGCGACAAGATTGCGGCTCGCAGGCTCATGGCCGAGACTGGTTTGCCGGTACTGCCGGGAAGCCTGCAGCCGATGCGCTCCGTCGAGGAAGCACGACAGGTAGCCGATGACATCGGCTACCCGGTCATCATCAAGGCAGCCGCCGGTGGCGGCGGGCGAGGGATGCGGGTGGTGCACGAGACCGCCGCGTTCCTCCGCGCATACCAGCAGACCAGGACAGACGCGCAGGCACTGTTCGGTGACTCCCGGGTCTATGTTGAGCATTACCTGACAAACCCGCGGCACATCGAGATCCAGGTGCTGGCTGACCATTTCGGCAACACGATCCACCTCGGCGAAAGGGATTGCTCGGTGCAGCGCCGGCACCAGAAATTGGTCGAGGAGAGCCCAGCGCCACGGATGCCACCCGGCCTGGCCGCGCGGATGGGACAGGCGGCCGTACGCGGCGCGCAAGCGGCTGGCTACGTCGGGGCAGGCACGGTCGAGTTCCTGCTCAGCTCCCAAGGAGAATTCTTCTTCATGGAGGTTAACTGTCGTATCCAGGTCGAGCATCCGGTCACCGAGATGGTCACCGGCGTCGATCTGGTCCAGGAGCAGTTCCGGATCGCGGCAGGGGAACCGATGATGCTGCAGCAGGACGACGTTGTGCTGCGGGGCGCTGCGATCGAGTGTCGGATCAATGTGGAGAATCCCGACCGCGACTTCGCGCCCACGCCAGGGGTGTTGGAGGAGTTCGTGCCCTCCGGTGGCCCCTTCGTTCGGGTCGACACCCATGGTTTCCCCGGCTACCGGGTACCGGCGTCCTACGACTCGCTGCTGGCCAAGCTGGTGGTCTGGGCGCCGGCCCGCGAGCTTGCGCTGGACCGGATGGACCGTGCCCTGGCCGAATTCCGGGTTCGTGGTCCGGGAGTGCATACCACCAACGGCTTCCTGCGCGAGGTGATGCGGAACCCGGTGTTTCGATCCGGCGACCACAGCACCGCCATCGTCGGGCAGTTACTCGAAGACCGACAGTTACTCGAAAACCGAAGATACGATCCAGATATATCCACGTTGGACATCGTCCCCGGCGCTGCCTGACGACACCCGAGAGCAACGAATTCCGTGGGAGGAAGAAATGTCGGATCAGAGTCAGCGGGTCGCGCTCATCACGGGAGCCACCAGCGGAATCGGCCTTGCTATCACCAAGAGCCTGGCCGCCCAGGGAAAGAAGGTGTTCATCTGCGCGCGAAACGCCGACAATGTGGCGTTAACGGTCAAGCAGCTCCAGGAAGAGGGGCTAGAGGCGCACGGTACGGCCTGTGACGTCAGGTCGGCCGAGGACGTGCGAGCGTTCGTTACCGCCGCCGTTGATCGGTACAAAACCGTGGATATTCTGGTGAACAACGCAGGCCGTAGTGGCGGCGGAGTCACCGCGACCATCGCCGACGAACTGTGGTTCGACGTCATCAACACCAATCTGAACAGTGTGTTCTTGGTGACCCGCGATGTGCTGAGCATAGGCGGCATGGGGGGAAAGCCCTGGGGGCGCATCGTCAATATCGCGTCAACCGCGGGCAAGCAGGGCGTGGTACTCGGCGCCCCGTACTCCGCGTCCAAACACGGCGTCGTGGGCTTCACCAAGGCGCTCGGCAACGAGCTGGGCAAGAGCGGGATCACGGTGAACGCGGTCTGTCCGGGTTACGTCGAGACGCCGATGGCACAGCGAGTTCGACAAGGCTACGCGGCAGCATGGGAAACCTCCGAGGAGGACATCCTCAACCGCTTCCAGGCAAAGATACCGCTGGGTCGGTACTCCACCCCGGAGGAGGTCACGGGAATGGTCAACTACCTCGTTTCCGACGCTGCAGCATCGGTTACCGCGCAAGCGATCAACGTCTGTGGCGGGCTTGGCAACTTCTGACCGTGACCTGGCGACAGGCCGCCATCGCACGTCAACGCAACAAGGAGGACAGAATGTCGCAGCCGGGTACCCGCGAAGTGGAGCACGAAATCAAGGTGCTCGCGCCGGCGGAAGCCGTTTACCAGATCATCGCCGAGGTGGCGAACTGGCCACAGATTTTTCCGCCGAGCGTGCACGTTGAATACCTCGAACGCGGCGCGGAGCAGGAACTGATTCAGATCTGGGCTACCGCCAACGGTGAAGCGAAGACATGGACGTCCCGCCGGGTGCTGGACTCGAAGGCGCTACGCATCGAGTTCCGCCAGGAGGTGTCCCAGCCGCCGGTCGGCGCGATGGGTGGCACCTGGGTGATCGAGCCGATCTCGGACGGCGAATCCCTGGTACGACTGCAGCATGACTACCGGGCCGTTGATGACGATCCGAAGAAGCTGGATTGGATCGACAGGGCGGTGGACCGCAACAGTCGTGCCGAACTGGCCGCGTTGAAGACGAATGCGGAACTGGCGACCAGGGCCCCTGAGCTGTTGCTGACCTTCGATGACATCGTGCAGATCGACGGATCGGCGAAGGATGTCTACGATTTCCTCAACGAAGCGCAACTGTGGCAGCAACGGTTGCCGCACGTCGCCAAAGTGTCGTTGCGGGAAGACACGCCAGGGCTACAGTTCCTCGAGATGGACACCCGGACCAAGGATGGGTCCGTGCACACCACCAAGTCGGTGCGGGTGGCTTTTCCGCACACCAAGATCGTCTACAAGCAGATCCAGACACCCGCGCTCATGACGCTGCATACGGGGCACTGGTTGCTGGAGGAGAAATCCGATGGAGTGGCCGCAACCTCTCGACATACCGTAGTGATCAACGACGTGAACATCGCGAAGGTCCTCGGCGACGAAGCGTCCATCGACGACGCCAGGACGTTTGTCCGCACCGCGCTGAGCACGAACAGCCTGGCGACGCTGGGACATGCCAAGAAATACGCGGAAAACCAAGGCTGATCTCGATGACCACATTCGGAATCGGAAGATCATGATAGAAACCCAAGTCATCGTTGTGGGCGCAGGTCCCGTCGGCTTGATGTTGGCTGGCGAGTTACGGCTCGGTGGGGTAGACGTGGTCGTCGTGGAGCGGTTGTCCGCACCGACCGGAGAATCCCGAGCGTCGCAACTGAATGCGCGTACCATGGAGGTCTTTGATCAACGCGGTCTACTCGAACGGCTGGGCGAGACGCAGAGCGAGAACCTGGGGCATTTCGGCGGAATTTCCCTTGATGTGAGCCAAGTGCCCAGCGTATACGCCGGGTTCTGGAAGATCCCGCAGTTTCGTACGGAGGCGATGCTGCAGGCGTGGGCGTGCGAACTGGGTGCCGACATCCGCCGCGGACACGAGCTGCGGGGTGTGCACGTCACGAACGATTGGGTAGAAGCCGAGGTAGACCACCTCGGCGACTCTGTTCGTTTGCGTGCGCCGTACCTGGTTGGATGCGATGGCGAAGACAGCACCGTGCGGCGGTTGGCCGGATTCGATTTCCCCGGTACTGATGTGACGCGAGAGCTCCTCCGGGCGGACGTCACCGGCATTGATGTGCCGAACAGACGCTTCCAGCGATGGGAACGCGGGCTGGCTGTCGCGGCCAAGCGGGGTAGCGGTGTCACCCGCATCATGTTGCACGAGTTCGGCCATTCGGCTCGCCGCCGCACTGAGGCTCCGGCGTTCGAGGAGGTGGTCACGGCGTGGCGCCGGATCACGGGTGAGGATATCAGTGGCGGGACGCCGATCTGGGTGGACTTCTTCGGTGACGCCAGCCGTCACGTGACCTCCTACCGCAAGGGTCGCGTCCTGCTCGCCGGTGACGCCGCGCACCTGCAGATGCCGATAGGTGGTCAAGCCCTGAACCTTGGCCTGCACGATGCGGCAAACCTCGGCTGGAAGCTGGCCGCACAGGTGCAGGGCTGGGCCCCTGCCGACCTGCTCGACAGCTACCACGATGAGCGACACCCCGTCGGCGCTCGAACCCTGACCACCGTCCAAGCACAGGCGCTCCTCCTGCTCGGCGGCCCGGAGGTAGAACCACTGCGAGCAACCCTCGGCGAGCTGCTCGAACTCGATGACGTGCGTGGGCACTTGGCTGCCATGGCCAGTGGACTGGACGTCCGCTACGAGGCTGGGCCGGACGATCACCCCTGGCTCGGAGCTCGAATACCGCACTGCGACCTGGCGATCGAATCAGGCCCGTCCAGCACCACCGTTCTGCTGCGCCCCGCTCGTGGCGTATTGCTGGACCTCTCGACTAAAGCTACGCTCGATGCAGAGTTTTCTGCCGTGGCGACGACATGGGAAAATCGGGTGCACATGGTGACCGCAAGATCTCGACCAGGCGGTATCCCGCCCGAGATTGACGCACTTCTCTTGCGTCCGGACGGTCACATTGCCTGGATTGATGACGGATCGACGGACCTGCATACTGCACTGTCTCGCTGGTTCGGCTCGCCCGCGACAGTGCGACAATTTTTGACCGAAGAAATTATTTCGGATGTAGTCTAAAGGATTTTTTCCACGCCCCAGAAAGGTATTCAAAATGAACGCAAAAATCAAGCCCGCACCGCAGCCGACCTCGAGCGGCAGATTTGTTCCCGGGCGATGGGGTGGGGATGTGGGCGAAGCACAGATGTCGGCGGTCGAGCACGAGAACCAGCCGACGCCCGCCGCGATCATGCAACTCGGGCTGGCGTTCTGGGGTTCGAAGACGTTGCTGAGCGCCGCCGAGCTGGGACTGTTCTCTGAGCTGGCGGGCGCGGGCGCACTCGATGCCGAGGCGCTGCGTGTTCGCTTGGGTCTGCACCCGCGCTGCGCGACGGACTTTTTCGACGCGTTGGTGGCGCTGGGCATGCTTGAGCGCGATGACGGCCGCTACACCAACACGCCCACGACCGAACTGTTCCTCGACCGGGCTAAGCCCTCCTACATGGGTGGCATCTTGGAGGAGGCGAACGGACGTCTCTACAGCCACTGGGGGTCGCTGACGGAGACACTGCGAACCGGACTCCCGCAAAATGAGACCAAGGAAGGCGAGAACCCCTACGACGCGGTCTACGCCGACCCGGTGAAGCTGGCACAGTGGGTTCGCGGGATGGCCGGGGCCAGCGCCCACGTAGCAAGGGCGATCGCGGCCAAGTTCCCCTGGCAGGACTACCGCAGTGTGATCGACATTGGCTGCTGCGGGGGCGCCATGCTAGTTCAGGTCGCCTTGGCGCACGAGCACATTACCGGCGGCGGTTTTGACCTGCCCGCGCTCGGGCCGGTCTTCGATGAGTACGTCGCGAGCTTCGGGCTCGGCGAGCGGCTGAGCTTCACCGCTGGCGATTGCATCACCGATCCACTGCCCCAGGCGGATGTGCTCGTCATGGGGCACGCCCTGCATGGCTTTGACCTCGCCGAGCGGAACCTGATCATGCGGAAAGCCTACAGCGCCCTGCGCGACGGCGGCGCGTTGATCATCTACGACGCCATCATCGACGACGAGCGGCGCAGCAACGCACACGGTCTGCTGATGAGCCTCTACATAATGCTCGAAACGACCGGGGGATTCGAAAGCACGGGTGCCGATTACCGGACCTGGATGCAAGAGGCGGGATTTCGCGAAAGCTACGTCGAACACCTCGTCGGGCCCGACTCGATGGTCGTCGGGATCAAGTAGACATCGAGTCGGGTGGCTGCGCTCCTGTGCCCATTTTCCTGTCAAGTGCCAAGCTCTTAAGAGGAGGTCAACAGTGCGCGATCAATACGACGTCATCGTCGTCGGCGGAGGGCCCGCCGGCACCACGGTCTCGGGGTTCCTGTCCAAATGGGGACGGCGGGTACTCTTGCTGGAAAAGGAGAAATTTCCCCGGTACCACATCGGCGAATCCCTTGTGCCGGGTATCATTCCGGTCATCGAAGAACTTGGCGCCACTCGCGTCGTAGAGGAACTCGGTGCGACCAAGAAATATGGGATATCGCTACTCTGGGGTGAAAGCTCAGAACTATGGAACATCCGTTTCGATGAAATCTCCCCGTTCCCTTACGCCTATGAGGTCAAGCGAGCGGAGTTCGACAACCTGTTGATGACGCACACGCGACGGCTCGGCACAACTGTGATCGAGGAAGCGAACGTCCGCGAGGTCCTGTTCGAAGGCGACCGCTGCACAGGTGTGCGCTACAGCCCGGTTCATTCTGACGATGTGATCGACGTCCATGCCCCGTTCGTCATCGACGCCTCCGGTCAATCCAAGATCATGGCCCGGCGCTTCGAAGCAGTCGGCTGGCACGCGGACCTGAAAAATCTGGCCGCCTGGACGTATTTTCAAGGCGGCAGCCGCTATGCGGCACAGGCGGCCGGCAACGTCGTGGTCGAATACAAGCCGCCAGGCTGGCTCTGGATGATCCCGTTCAGTGACCACACATGCAGCGTCGGTTTTGTCGCGCCTATCGCGGAGTATGCTGCAACCGGCCAGAAGCCCGCAGCTATACTTTACCGGTGCATTGATGAGGCGCGGGAGATCAAGCGCCTGTTGGCTGGCGCCGTCGAGGTGTCCCAAGTTCGTACGGCCAAGGACTGGTCCTATACCTGCGAACGAATGAGCGGTCCCGGCTTCATGCAGGTCGGTGACGCGGCGGCGTTCATCGACCCACTGTTCTCCACCGGTGTCATGCTCGCAATGAAAAGTGGGTCTTCGGCGGCGCGCGCTGTCAACAAAATTCTTGACGAGCCGGACCTGGAGGCCTCGATTCGTCAATCGTACGAGGACGGGTACCGCTCCTTCCTTGATGTGGTGATCTCGTTCGTGCGTTTCTTTTATGACCCGGGAAGGAAAGTCGCGGAGTACTTCGAAGAGGCTCGCAAACTGGTCGACCCGATGAAGCAATTGGAGGCTCGCGAAGATTTCATCGCCATCATCTCGGGTATCATCGGGGCGCGTCCGGTGCTGGAGTCCGTCCCGGGAGCTCCGGTTATCTCCACTGGCGCAGCCTTCTGACGCGTTGCTCTGTCACTGGCGGAACTGGCCGCCCGACAGGAGGATCCGGGACTAGCCCCGGATCAGACTCCGGCCAACACCAGGTGTGGGTTCCCGTCTCGGCTACGGAGATGTGGGTCTGGGCCAATGCCACTAAGACAAGAGGTTCCAGAAATCCCCTGACCTGCGGAGATGGCTCCCTGGGGGGCTCAAACTTAGCGGCATTGGGGTCTGGGCGGTGTCGGCCAGCACCACTACCGTGGAATCGAGACCCTTCAGGGGGCAATGCCACTTAGCTTAAATTGATCATGTTGTTGTGCTAGGATTTCGTGCTCGACACGGCGCGGTGATCTGATCTTTTCTGTGGTGGGTGGCAGGGTCTGTGAGCCGTGGATACCGGCATGGTGGCTCGTCCGGATCAGGTCTCGTTGGGTGTGCTGGTGACTGCGGTGCCCCGGGATGGGGCGGTGGCGGCGTGTCGGGTCGATGATCGGCGTTCGGGTGGCTACCCCAGCTGGGCCTGCCGGTCGTGCGGGTTCTGCCCGACGGGACTTACACCTCGGTCCTGGTGAACCCGACGATCCGTGGCCCCCGTAAGGACCGGATCATCCAGGCGGCCCGCGCCGGGTGCGACCTTGATCCTGAGGGCGCGCACCTGGTTCGGGTCATCGAGTACGACGTGCCCGACCGGGACGCCCAACGGGACCGGGGAGTTGATCGTGCTGCTGACCACGATCACCGATCCCACCGCCGCCCGCGCCGACGAGCGGGCTGCGGCTTATCACGAACGTTTGGAGGAGATCCGGCAATGACCAGCTCAAGACTCATCTGCGCGGGCCCGGCAAGGTCCTGCGCTCCCGCCTGCCTGCTCTGGTCCATCAGGAGATCTGGGCCTGGCTGCTGGTCCACTACGCGATCGCGGTACTGATCACCAAAGCCGTCGAGGCCGCCGACCTCGACTCCGATCCCGACCGGATCAGTTTCGTCCGGACCCTGCGCTTGGCCCGCCGTACCGCCCCGGGACGGAGGCCATTCCCTCCTCAGGACTGGACTGAGGCCGTCCTCGACGTCCACGCTGAGATCACCTACAAGATTAACCCAGCCCGACGCCACCGCACCTGTCCCCGCGCCGTCACAAGAACCTGCCACAACAGCTACCGCGTCAAAAAACCCGGCGAGACCGGCACCCGCCACAACGGGCCAGTCACCATCAGATTCCACAGCATCACACCACGAGCAGCATGATCAATTTAAGCTGAGTGGCATTGCCTCAGGGGGTCACATCGTGCATGGAGGTTATGATGACAGTTGACGAGACACCGGTTGTAGCTGCCGCGCCAGCGCAGTTGCCACCTGCCGCCACGATGTTTCGGTTGATTATGGGAAATTGTGTCTCGCAGGCGATCTGCGTGATTGCCCGGCTTGGAGTTGCGGACGTGCTGGCTGATGGCCCGCAGCAGGTAGCGGAGATAGCCCGGCGGGTGGGTGCGCACGATTCTGCCTTGTATCGGGTGTTGCGTGTGCTGGGTGACGTGGGAGTTGTCGCGGAGCTGGAAGACCAGTGGTTTTCCCTGACTCCGCTCGGTGCGGTACTGCGCAGTGACGTCCCCGGCTCGCTGCGGGGGTTGGGGGTGATCTACGGGCTGCCGTTCCACCGCCACTCGTGGACCGATCTGTATGAGACGATCCGGACCGGGGAATCGGCGTTTGACCGGGTTCACGGCACTCAGGTTTTCGACTACTTGGCGGAGCATCCGGAGGATGCGGCGTTCGTTGATACCGCTATGGTCGCCGCGTCCATGGGCCAGGTTGTCGGCATTATGAGAGCGTACGATTTCGGCCGGTTCAGCACGATCGTGGATGTTGGCGGTGGGTGGGGTGGCCTGCTCGCCCCAATCCTGTCCGCCAACCCGCACCTGCAAGGAGTGTTATTCGATGTACCGACGGTCGTAGCCGGTGCCGACGGTGAACTGTCCAGGGCGGGGGTTATCAACCGTTGCCGGGTGGTGGGTGGGGATTTCTTCGACTCGGTGCCCGAAGGGGGCGATGTCTACCTGCTGGGCAACGTCATCCATGGCTGGGACGACGACCAGGCGGTGAAAATCCTGAGTACGTGTCGGGCTGCGATGGTCGATACCGCCTGCCTGCTGCTTGTTGAGGCTGTGCTGCCGGAGGGTCGCGAGCCGTCACCGGGAAAATTTGAGGATTTGCTGATGCTGGTCATGACTACTGGTGGTCGCCAGCGCACCGAGGCGGAGTTCCGCGCGTTGCTTGACCGGGCCGGTTTTCGGTTGACCCGTATCGTGCCGAGTTCTGGCATGGTCAGCCTCGTGGAAGCGGTCCCGCACTCATTGGGCCGACCATACAGTATCGGGCGCGTGGCGCGTAAATGATCATGGCGACGCTGAGCGGACAGGTCGCTTACGTCCATCTTTCGTTGCGCCCTGCATAGCGACACCACCGCTGGTAAGCCCACAGAACCCCGTACGCAGGCGCCACCGACAGCACCGATACTGATCAAGAGACCGCCGCCTTCGACTCGGGGCCTACGGCCGATACCAGCACAGCCCTTTAGACCACCCGCCCAGAGCCCGGCTGCCGATAAGGAGTTCACCGTGCGGACATCTCGTCCCGAAGTCGTGGCGGAACGTGTTTTGGTCCCGGCCGGGACGAGGTGCGGCGAAGCCATCGCGGTATGGGCTCTTTGTGGTCAACGTCTGAATTACAGTGGTGTAAGTGAGACTGTGATCTCGGCGGGGGAAAGCGCCGACTCGTGCCTATACCGCCCCGCATCATCAGGTGGTCCGGGCAATTTGTGACCCCACTACCTTACGCCGAGTTGCAGAAGCTGTTCGACTGGTCCCAGACGGTGTGACAGGCACTGCTCCCCTACGCCGATGGCTTCGGCGGCTACGTCAACTTTATGGGCGACTATGACCAGGATCGGGTGCAAGCTGTCTACGGTCTGGAGAAATACCAGCGGCCTTCCGCCGACCTCCGGCGGTGGGTCTGTTTTCCGGAGTGATGGGAGTGGGGCTGTGGGCGATGTACGGATGTCGGCGGTCGGGCACGGGAATGGGCCGACACCTGACGCGATTATGCGGCTTGGGACCGCGTTCTGGGGTTCGAAGACGCTGCTGAGTGCTGTTGAGCTGGGGGTCTTCTCGGAGTTGGCGGGCGCGGGCCCGCTCGATGGTGAGGTGCTACGTGAACGCTTAGGTCTGCACCCGCGCGGCGCGATGGACTTCTTCGATGCGCTGGTCGCGTTGGGCATGCTCGAGCGCGAGGACGGCCGTTATGCCAACACGCCCGCGTCCGAACTGTTCCTTGACCGGGCCAAGTCTTCCTATATGGGTGGCTTCCTGGAGATGCTGAATGCGCGTCACTACGGTCACTGGGGGTCTCTGACGGAGGCTCTGCGAACCGGACTTCCCCAAACTGAGGTGGCCAGAGCTGAAACAGGAAAGAAACCCTTCGAAGTGCTCTACGCTGACCCGGTCAGGCTAGCACAGTTCGCACGCGCGATGACTGCGGTCAGCGCCAGCAGCGCGCGGATGCTCGCGGCCAAGTTCCCCTGGCAGGAGCACAGCAGCGTGATCGATATCGGTTGCGCCGAAGGTGCCGTGCCTGTCCAGGTGGCCCTGATGCACGAGCACATTACCGGCGGTGGTTTCGATCTTCCCCCGCTCGGACCGATCTTTGATGCGTACATTGCGGGCTTCGGGCTCGGTGAGCGGCTGAGCTTCACCGGCGGCGACTTCTTCACCGACGTACTGCCCCAGGCGGATGTGTTCGTCATGGGGCACGTCTTGAGCGGCTATGACGTCGCCGGGAAGCGCTTGTTGCTGCACAAGGCCTACGATGCCTTGCCCGGAGGCGGCGTGTTGATCGTCTACGACACTTTCATTGACGACGAACGGCGCAGCAATGCGCATGGCCTGCTCATGAGCCTCAACATGCTGGTCCAGAATCCCGGGGGATCCGAGTACACGGGTGCGGATTGTCGTGCCTGGATGCAGGAGGCGGGCTTTCGCGAAAGCTATGTCGAGCACCTAGCCGGGCCCGACTCGATGGCCGTCGGGATCAAGTAGACGATCTCGCCGGGTGGCTGCGAGGCGGTACCTTAACTCCGTGTACACCGAGTCATGATTACTCCTTGCACTGCCCCACGACGCAGCCGCCCGGTATCACAACATCACAACGCATCGGGAGACCAAGGATGAGCGACCCGGCCAATCAGCCAATTACGGCCCTGCGTACCGGCCACAACGAGCTCGCTGAGCTGGTGAGCGGCATGGGCCCCGACGACCTCGCCCGACCGTCTGGGGCCGATCAATGGGATATTTCGCAGGTTCTTAGCCACCTTGGTAGCGGTGCCGAGATCGCCCTGGCCACTGTGGAGGCGGCGCTGGAGGGCGCCGGCAATCCTGGCCCTGAGTTCAACCGGACGGTGTGGGCTCGTTGGGATACGATAACGACACCCACCGAGCGCGCAGCGGGTTTCCTGCGCGCCAATGAGGCGTTGGTGCGGTGTTTCGAAGCGCTGGACGGCACCGCCAGGGCACAGCTGAACGTTGACCTCGGATTTCTGCCCAAACCTGTCGACGTGGCCACTACCGCGGGGCTCCGACTCAGCGAGTTCGCCTACCACACCTGGGACGTCAAGGTCGCGTTCGACCCGGCGGCGGTACTGGCCCCCGCAGTGGCCGAGTTGCTGGTCGATTTACTGGGTGTGATCATTGGATTCCTCGGACACGCGGACGCGCTCGGCGGCAGGCAAGCGACCCTCCTCGTGCAGACTACCGCGCCCGACCGCTCCTTCGGGCTCGATCTGCGTAACGCCGTCACGCTCGTTGATGCGCCCGAACGGCCCGGTGGTGTCCTCAGTGTGCCCGGCGAGGCTTGGCTGCGCCTGGCAGCCGGCCGCCTCGCACCCCGGCACACGCCGCCCACCGTGCAACTCACCAGCGAGGCCATCACTCTTGACGACTTACGGCGAGTCTTCCCTGGGTTTTGACACAGTAACGTGTCAATTGGCGATAGCGACGAAGCGGCGGACTAAACTGTCATCGGTGATCGAGTCCAGTATCGCGGTAGCTAGATCGCGGCGGGTAATGGCGTACGCGTGTGGTAATGCCCCAGTTGTCGATGTCCGGTATTTTCCCTTGGCTGCGCGGTCGGTTAGCATGGGCGGCCTGAATATTGTCCAGTCTACTCCGCTATGTGACAGGAATTTTTCCATTCGACGCATATCATCGTAGTTAGTGCCGAAAAAAAACTCCAATAGCGGATAGACGACCAGGCGTTCAAACGTGCTGACTTCATTCCAGGGGCCGGCCGGCGCGGCGGAGATAGCAACCAATCTCGACGCGCCTGCGGCGGATAGTGCCGCAACAATGTTGGATATCCCCGCGGAATAGATCGTTGTCGGTGTACGTCGAGTATGGGCACCCAGTGCCGAGATGACGGTTTCGGAGCCTTCGATAGCCCGCATTATGGAGTCTGGGTCCAGCACGTCACCCTGGTGGACGCTCAAACGTTCATCCGTGAGAGCAAGAGCATCAGGTCGCCGGACGACAGCGATGACATCGTAGCCACGCGCGAGAGCTTGCCGAACCACATGCTTGCCGGTGCCTCCGGACGCTCCAAAGACTGTGAGTTTCATTGATAGATCTCCATCTTGTCTTGTCGAATCCCTTGGTCCGCTCATCTATCTTGCCACGCTTCCTGGTGTTCGTGGCATACCGATACGATCTATATCTGACAGCAGTGTCACCGGCGAGACGCCAAGTCAGGTACCGCTGCGGGTTCGGGGTGATTGCCGCGATGTCACGACGAGACCACATCGGAAATCGCGACGGCGAGCCTTTGCTGGGTCTGTCCATCGGCTGCGGTCAGGTGGCTGAGCAACCCGAAATAGCGGGGATGCAACCCCAGCGGCCGCAGGCGCTCGGCAAAACGGGCGGCCGCGTGGGAGCCGAGCTGGGAAACCAGGAAGCCGATCCTGTCGGTGAGCGGCGTGCCGGGCGGGCTTGTCATCGTGTTCGTCATCGTGGGAGAGATGCTAGCATATCGTGATAGTCACATGGCATGACTATCACGATATGAAGCCACGATGGCAGCTGGCGAGACACCGGTTCCGACAGCGTCGCCGACGGAGCCGCCCCCTGCGGTCGCGATGCGTCAGCTGCTCAGGAGCGCTCTCGTTTCCCAGGCGATCAGCATGTTCGCCAAGCTCGGAGTTGCGGATACGTTGGCGACCGGCCTGCGGGACACTGATGAGATCGCCGAGCTGGTAGGCGCTCACGGCCCGACATGGTATCGGCTACTACGTGCACTCGGCGACGTCGGAGTTGTCGCCGAGTTGGTGGATCGACGGTTCGCCCTGACCCCGCTCGCCGCGATCCTGTCCGCCAACCCGCACCTTTAAGGAATCCCGTTCGATGCGCTACCGGAAGGCGGCGATGCCTACCTGCTGAGCAACGTCATCCACAACTGGGACGACGACCGCGCGGTGCAGATCTTGGGTAAGTGCTGGGCCGTGATGGCCGATACCGCTTGCATGCTGCTTGCTGAGGTCGTTTTGCCCGATGGCCGCCAGCCGTCGTTAGGAAAGCTTGCGGATTTGTCGATGCTGGTTCTGACCGTTGACGGTCGCCAGCGCACGGAGACGGAGCACCGTACCTTGCTGAGCCGGTCCGGGTTTCGCCTGACCCACATCGTGCCGACTACTAGGATGACCAGCCTGGTGGAGGCGGTCCCTCACTCACGGTAGGCCCTCGCGTAGCGCGCTCAGCGACGCGGCGGGCGCAGTGAGCCGATGACCAGCAGCAGTCCGACGATCAGCGCCAGAGCCGCGAGGACCCACCGGCCGTCCACGTCGGGCAGCCAGGCGATGCCGCCGAGCAGTGCGGTGCCCGCGATTCCCAGCGCCCCCAGCCCGGCGAACAAGGTGAGCAGGTCCGGCCCGCGCTGCGGGGTCAGGGCACCCGCCTCGTTGGCGTTGGCGTCGTGCGGTGCGCGATGATGCCCTGGATCAGCGATTGTCGGGTCCGTCTCGTTCATGATTCGCGGTCCACGTGTACTTGGCCGACACCGGAGTGCACGTTCAGGACCAGCTTGCCACCGCCGGGACCGTCGGGTCCGTTGTCGGTCACGTCCACCCGGGAGGGATGGCCAGAGCCGGTCCGACCGAGGCAGTCAACCTCCCCGATCAGCGTCTGGCAGCTCACCTGGGCGTCGACCTTCGGTGGCAGGATGACATGGGTCTCCCCGATGCCCACCGCGACACTGGTGGTCACGGTTTGGCCGTCAGCCAACCGTAGCCCGGTGAGGTCCAGCCGGCCGTTGCCCAGGGTGACCGCGTAGCGCGGCTGCACCTGGGCGGTCGTGACCGGGTCCCAATGGCTACCGCCGACCTTGAAGCCAGATGTTGGTGTGACCTGCAGCACCCAGGTGAGCAGGGCTAGTGGGATGGCAAGGAAGATCAGCCCCCGACCGCCCCGCAGGAGTGAGCCCACCACCAGGCCGAGCCCGACCACACCCAGCAACAGCGCGGCGACCTGGGCGGCCGCTAGCCCAGGCGCGAACGCTACCGCGATACCACCGGTCAGCAACGCGAGCCCGAGGGTGACCGGGGTGACGGATCGGGCACCTCGCGGTGGCGTGGGGTGCGCTGGCGGCGCTGAGGGTTCCGGTAGGTCCCAGGCGAACGGTGCCACCCCCAGCGGGTCCCACGCTGGCGGAGCGGGCCGGCCAGCACCATCGGTCGTTGTGTTCGGAGCCGGTGTTGCCGTATCAGGAGCTACCGCACCAGGGGTTGTCGTATCAGGGGCTGCCGTACCTGGGGGCTCCGCAGGAGCGAACGATCCCGGAATCTCCCCCAGCGCGGCCCGCGAGCGGTGCAGCAGCACCAGCGCCCCCACGGCCACGGCGAGCGTGAGCACGCCTGAGGCGCGCCCACCGAACACCGCTCTGGTCGCCGGAACCAGGAGCGCAACGAGCACGATCGTGAGCACTGCGGACAGTGCGCCGCGCCCTCGCCGGCCCACGCTTCCCGCGACGGAAGCCTGATCTGTCTCGGCGGGCAGCAGCAGCCAGCCCAGCAGGTACAGCAGCATCCCGACCCCACTGAACAGGGTGGCCACCACGAACGCCACCCGAACCAGCACCGGGTCGATGGCATACCGCCGGCCGACCGCCGCCGCGACTCCGGCGATCTTGCCCTCGCCGGCTCGCCGATGTGGCCTGGTGGCCCAGAAGTCCACTACCGTGTGCTCCACCCCTGTCTCGCCCACGCCGCCCAGCCTGGCCTTTCCCGACGGCGAGCACCATCGGGGGTCACCCTGATCCGTCCCGGGGTTGGGGGTGACACCGGGGTCGCCCCCGATATCGCTGGCGCCCCCGCGCGTGTGACCATGACATGCGTGAGCACACCGGCGGATCAGGCGACCGGAGTCCGGCTGCCCACTCAGCCGGTGGCCGGGCCGCCACGGTTGCGCCGGCATCGGTCGGAGCGGGTCCTCGCTGGGGTGTCCAGCGGGATCGCCGAGCACCTCGGTGTGCCGGTGTTGTGGGTGCGGGTGATCTTCGTCGCGCTCGCCGGTCTCAGCGGTGCCGGGCTGATCGGTTACGTGCTGCTGTGGGCGTTCCTGCCGGCGACCGAGACCGGCGCCGGCCGGCTGGGTACCGCACGCGATCGGCAGCAGGCGGTGGGCCTGGTCGTGCTCGGCGGGGGCCTGGCACTGGCCGGAGCCGGTCTGGGCGCTGCGTGGGGTGGCTGGTTGACCGGACCGCTGGGAGTCGCCCTGGTTGGTGCGGGTGTGGTGTGGCGGGAGGCTGACGCCGGTCAGCGGACCCGCTGGCGCAGTGGCGCGGGCGGGTTTTTCGGGGGCGCCAAGTTGGCGCTGCTCCGGGTGCTGGCCGGGATCGCGCTGGTGACCGGCGGGATCGCGGTGTTCCTGCTCAACCAGGGCCATCTGGATCAGTGGCGGTTCGCGCTGCTGGCCGCCGCCGCGACCCTGGTCGGGGTGGCCGTGCTCACGGTGCCCTGGTGGTTGCGGCTGATGCGGGCGTTGGGGGAGGAACGCCGGGCCCGGATCCGCACTGAGGAACGGGCCGAGATCGCCGCGCACCTGCACGACTCGGTACTGCAAACGTTGGCGCTGATCCAGCAGCAGTCCGACTCGGCTCGGGAGGTTCGCCGGCTGGCTCGGGGCCAGGAGCGGGAACTTCGCTCCTGGCTCTACGGGCCGCAGGGCTATGGTCGAACGAGGCAAGCCAGCGCAGCAACGCCGTCGTTCGCCGCCACACTGCACGCCGCCGCCGGCGAGGTGGAGGACACT
Source organism: Pseudonocardiaceae bacterium (assembly GCA_050699715.1). Taxonomy (GTDB): domain Bacteria; phylum Actinomycetota; class Actinomycetes; order Mycobacteriales; family Pseudonocardiaceae. Next base: position 35,089 of record JBOHFR010000022.1, on the reverse strand, counting down.
TACGCGGTGAGCATGCAGGTCGTCGTGGTGGGTGACTGCGCCCTGGAGGAACCGTTGCCCGCGCTGGTGCAGGCCAGCCGGGAGGCGATGGTCAATGCGGCCAAACACGCTGGAATCGCCGAGGTCAGCGTGTATGCCGAGGTCGAGCCCGGGCAGGTGCATGTCTTCGTCCGGGACCGGGGCGCTGGATTCGATCCGGCGGCCGTCGCCACTGACCGGCACGGGTTGGCCGACTCGATCCACGGCAGGATGCAACGCCACGGGGGTACGGTGGCCCTGCGCACCGCGCCCGGTCAGGGCACCGAGGTCCAGCTGGCCGTCGGTCGCCGAAAGGGCGGAGCGGACGCATGACTATCGACCAGGGTATCCGGGTCTACCTTGTGGACGACCACGCGCTGTTCCGCACCGGCGTGCAAGCCGAGCTGGCCCGGGCTGGTACCGCCGACCCGGGCGGGCCGCCGGTCGTCGTGGTCGGTGAGGGCGGGTCGGTGGACGAGGCGGTCACCGGGATCAGGCACCTGCGCCCCGACGTCGTGCTCCTCGACGTCCACATGCCCGACGGAGGCGGCGCGCAGGTGCTGCGCCAGGTTCGTCCCGAGCAGCCTGAGGTGGTGTTTCTCGCGCTGTCGGTGTCCGACGCGGCTGAAGACGTGATCGCGGTGATCCGGGCCGGAGCCCGAGGGTACGTGACCAAGACGATCTCCGGCCGGGAACTGGCGGATGCGGTGCGCCGGGTGCACGCGGGTGACCCGGTGTTCTCCCCCCGACTGGCCGGTTTCGTGCTCGACGCATTCGCCCAACGGCCCGGAGCGGCGCCGGTGGGTGACCCGGAGCTGGATCTGCTCACCCCACGAGAGCGCGACGTGCTGCGCCTTTTGGCCCGCGGCTACGCCTACAAGGAGATCGCCGCTGAGCTGTTCATCTCGATCAAAACGGTGGAGACCCACGTGTCGTCGGTGCTGCGCAAAACTCAGCTGTCCAACCGTTATGAGCTGTCCCGCTGGGCCACCGACCGCCGCCTGGTGTAGGTCGTTCGCCCGGGCGGGCCAGGCCCACTGCTCGGTTGCCGACCGCACCAGGTCTCAGATCACCGCAGCGCCTGAATTACTTGGACGAAGAGGCCGTAGGCTCGAATCCTGCCACCCCGACCAGACAGGGCTTATTCGAACCACTGGCCCTAGTGATGAGAGTGGGCCCGTCGATGATCTTGTAGCTGGGGGTGGTGTTCTCCGTGTTAAGGGCGTCGCCCTCGCCGACGCCGCACCAGCCCTACGAGATGCTCGTACCTTGTAGATGCCCTCCGACATCGAAGCTCCCCGGCGATGTGAGCCTCCGTTCGGATGAGCGGCTTGTTGTCGTTCCCCGAGAAATGATCGTTGCGGCGAAAGTGGACATTCCTGATGCGTGACCTTCTCAACGGAAAGTCGGGTGAACGACTAGCGGGCGACGCCCACTGGGAGCAGTTCGAGCGAGACTTCTGGCAGTTCGGCAAGCCGGGAGTGTGGAAGCTTGAACGACTCCAGACATTCCAGGAACCGGACGATGAAAGTTGGATCGCTTTTTCCAAGGGCGACTGGGCGGAAGCGCTTCGGCTGATCGAAGCTCGCCACGTCGATCTCCAGGAAGAATATCGAAAGATCGCCGACCATGGTTTTCAGCTCTGGCGGGTTCGGGTTGCGGACAAGCCGATCACACCTTATTTGCAGTGGGAATTCCACTGCTTTCAACAGCGACAGCGGGTAGGGGAAAATATTCGCGTGGTTGGATCTGACAAGATTGCACAATTCGAGAAAGATGGTGTCTTCCCTGAGATTATCACCTTGGGCGTCGATGTCATGTATGAGCTCTGGTATGACGATACGGGATCACAAAAAGGGGGGATTCGGTTCGTGGATCGGGATCTGATCTCTCGATACCAGAAGGTCATCCAGGATATATATTCCATTGCTGAAAAACTGGAGAGCTTCTTTGAACGTGAGATCGCGGTTCTGGAGGCGCCGACCGGAGCGTAGTCGATGACTTCTCGTGAGTCGAATGATCGAGAAAAGGAATCGCGTTCTTTTCATCGCGCGGAGATGTCTGGGGCAGCGTCCGACGTAGTGCAAGCCAGGGATGTTCACGGGGGTGTCCATTTCCACGGAGCTACCGGTCCGGCCGAGCCGACTCCGCGACAGCTTCCTGGTGATATCGGCGGCTTCGTTAATCGGCTGGAGGAGATGAAACGCCTCAACGACGCCTTGTCGGACCGGCATGACCAACCCATGGTCGTTGGGGTGTACGTCATCTCCGGCACTGCGGGCGTTGGCAAGACCTCGTTGGCATTGCATTGGGCGCACGGAGTGCAGCAGCGCTTCCCCGATGGCCAGCTATACGTGAACCTGCGCGGCTATGACCCAGGGCCACAGGTGTCGCCTGAGCGGGCTCTCGATCGGTTCCTGCGGGCGTTGGGCGTGCCGGCAGGAAGCATTCCTGCCGAACTCGAGGACAAAGCGGGGTTGTATCGATCATTGCTGGCAAATCGGCGTGTATTAGTGATCCTGGACAACGCTGCCACGGTCCGACAGGTCCGGCCATTGCTTCCAGGCAGCGCCGAATGCCTGGTCCTGGTGACGAGCAGGAGTCGGCTTTCAGGCCTGGTCGCCAGAGATGGTGCGCATCGGCTGAGTTTGGACGTGCTGACTGAGCAGGAGGCGGTCAGCCTGCTGCTCACAGTCACTGCTGGCTATCGTTCGCACGATGATCCGGCTGAGTTGGTTGAGCTGGCGAGGCTATGTGCGCGGCTGCCCCTTGCCCTGCGGATCGCGGCCGAACGCGCCTCCAGTCGGCCACTGATGCTCCTGAATGAGCTGATAGCAGATCTTCTCGACGAGTCGGCTCTCTGGGATGCTCTCACAGTGGAAGATGACGAAGACGCTGACGCGGTGCGCAGCGTCTTCGCCTGGTCCTATCGGGCATTACCCGAAGCTGCGGCACGCCTTTTCAGGCTGCTTGGCCTGCACCCCGGTGCCGAGTTCAGTCTACCAGCCGCCGCCGTGATAGCCGGTATTAGCATCAGTCAGGCCCGACAATCGTTGGACGCGTTAGTCGGGGCGCACATGCTCGAACAGCGGGTACGTGGCCGATATCAGTTCCATGATTTGCTGCGCGCCTATGCGACCGATCAAGCGGTGCGACAGGAGGCTCCCGAGGATCGCCACGAGATCCTGCAACGGGTACTGGCCTGGTATCTGTACACAGCAAGCAATGCTATGGCGACCATTGCCCCGCTGGACAGAAAAATTGTATCCGCGCCTTCGGTCGCCGATATAGTCCCGATGACCTTTGCTGAGCATGACGATGCGCTCCGATGGTATGAAAGCGAGCAGGCGAACCTGGTTTCCGCCACTCGCGCCGCAGCCCATGCGGAACTGCACCAGCTGGCATGGCAGCTCCCGGCCGTCCTGTGGAGTGTATATTCCATCCAGAACCCCTTCGATGACTGGATCATTACGGGACATATCGGACTCGAATCCGCGCGCCGGGTCCAAGACCGGTTTGGTGAGGCTGAACTCCTGGCAAGTCTGGGTATGGCCTACTTGCAGTCAGAACGACTTGATCAGGCTGACGAGTTCCACCGTGCTGCCTTGACTGTCCGGCAGGAGATCGGTGATCGGCTCGGCACAGTGATGTCGATCACGTGTATCGGCTTGCTGGCCTGGCGCAGGCGCAGGTTGGTGGACGCGCTTGCTCGTTTTGAGGAAGCAATCATCTACCAGCGAGAAGTCGGCGATCGCGGTGGTGAGGCGTGGACGCTGAGCAACATTGGGATGGTCTATATCGATTTGGACCGCCCTGCGGACGCTTTGGAATTTCTTCATGAAAGTGTATCGGTATGCCGTGAGGTGGGCGATCGTCTCGCTGAAGGAAATTCTCTTTTTTCCTTGCCGTGGCACAACGGGAGTTGGGGTATAACGACCAGGCCATGACGTCGGTCCAGGACGCGCTCACGATAGCCCGGGAGGACAGTAATACTGTCGCTGAAGGTTTTTGGTTGCTGGAGGTAGCTCGGATCGAACGAGCCATGGGTCAGTCTGCGGACGCTTTGATATCGTATCAGCGCTCCGCATCGATCCAGCGCCAGCTTGGGGATCGCAGTCGGGAAGCGATGGCGTTGGACGGCACTGGGGAGGCGTATCGCGAAATCGGGGTTCCAGGCGAGGCGGCCAAGTTTCACCGGTTGGCCGTTGCGACTCACCGTGAGCTGGGCGCCCGCTGGCATCTCTCGACCGCGCTGGCCAACCTTGCGGCTGCGCTGCGTGAAACAGGAAATTCGGATCAGGCGCGCCAACACTGGGAGGAAGCATCGTCGATACTCGCTGAGTTCGATGATCCGAAGGCGACTCGGATGCGCAATCAGCTTGATGAGATCTTGGCGAGTATGTAGTCATCTTCACGGAGTCCTGTTGTGGATGGCACGAGACCGCTGTGTTGCGTCACCCACAACAGAGGACAGTTGAGGTACTGGAACTGGGCGTCGCGGTCGGGGTGTTGGTGTCCTTCGAGGGTCTTGCGGGTTCCCTGCAGGCTGTACTGGAGGGGATGAAGGATTTTCGCGACCACCGAGTGGCTGACGGCGTGCCCCATCTCGGTCAGCTCCCCGGCGAGGTTGCGCGTCGATTTCATGATTGCTGACAACGGCGACTCAGGGTCTTGAAACGCCCATGGGGTGCCGAGCGTCCCTCAACGCGCCTCAAGGCGTGCGTAGGGATCCTCTACTCGTCCAGGGGGTGGCAGCAAGGCCAGCTTGGCTTGTCACCCAGCCCGTACCCACGCGGGCGTGCTTGGCGGCTCACCGGGGTTAACCTGCTTCTGGAATTTCGTTGCTGCCACATTGCGCAAGAGAGGGAGGCCGTGATGCCCGCCGAGAGGCCGACTATCCTGGTTACGTCTATGGTTTTTGATCGGGCACGAGACCCGTGGCAACCGTCACCGATATTCCAATACGCGTTTGACTTAGCTGGCGATCCAACGCATCCGAAGCTATGCTTCCTCACCACCGGAACGGGCGACCGGAAAACCAGTATCGACAGCTTCTACGCGGCCTTCTCAGGTAGCGATGTTGGCGTAACCCACTTGTCATTTTTTGAGAAGCCAAAATGAAAGATATATCGGCTCGCCTGGATGGGCAAGATGTGATTTGGGTAGATCGGGGCAGTCCGGATAATCTACTTGCCGTCTGGCGGGCGCACACTCTTGATAAGATAATGCGAGACTGCTGGCAAAACGGTGTAGTGCTCGGTGGAGAATCGGCAGGATCACTGTGTTGGCACGCCGCCAGCACCACGGACTCATTCGGAGATGTACGGCCGCTCGCCGATGGGCTTGGTTTCCTGCCGTACTCGAACGCAGTTCACTACGGTGAACGGCGCGAACTCTTCCAGCGGTGCATCGCTTCCGGGCTATTGCCGGATGGGTATGCCGCGAATGCCGGTGCTGGCTTGCACTACGAGGGTACCGATCTTGTTGCCGTCGTTGCTGACCGGAAGGGAGCCGGTGCCTATCGGGTCACCCGGCGGTCGACGGATGGAGGCGTGCGTGAGGAGTCACTTCGGGTGAGGTATCTCACGTGGTAAGTGTGCGACTGCCCAGTCGGTGCGTGAGGTCTTGCACATCGCTCCGGCCATGCCATTGATCAAGTACTCGCACGGTCCGGCGCAGCTCACTGCGGGCGGATTGTGAGTCGATCCGCTCGACGGCGTCGAGTGTTTCCTCCGCCAGGCGGCACGCGTCAGCGGGCTGGCCGGCATTCGCATAAGCCCGGGCCAGCTTAGCCCGAGTTATGGTGGCCCTGCGGAACGATGATTTGGCCAGCGACTCCAGGCGGGGTTCCAACACTGGAATGACCCGCGCGCCGTAGCCGAGGTAGACATCACATGTCGTCTGGTAGACAGCAAGAAGATCATCATTTATCACAATGAGCTGACCGAGCGCGGCGTCGTCCTCACGAACTGGTTTGGCAAGAAAATCCATCGCTGCGTCGAGGGCGCGGCGGCTCTCATTACGATTTCCCGCCAGCGCATACCCCGCAGCCATCTGCTTGGCCGCCAACCCCTTCATCCGCGGTGACGCCTGAGGCATATCGAGCACCGGCCGTGCTTGATCGACTGCCCGAAGCCCGTCACTGGAGAAGCTCATCACCATCATCGAGCGCCGGACAAATCCTCCCGTCGTCATTCCCGTCCAGCCGGCGGCCTGGGCCCATTGTGACGCCCGGTCGACCCACCACATCGCGCCCGGCAGATCCCCGGCCTCCTCGCTCAACCAGCTCAGCGATTCAGCGTAGTGGGCCTGCAGCGTGCTGTACCGGTGCCGCTCACCGTCGGCCACCCGTCGGCGCAACCCATCCAGCACCGCGACCTGACCCGTCATCGCATCGATGACCTGGGCCGGCGGAAGCACACGGATGGCCTCTTTGAAACCATCGAACGAGGCCTGAAAAGAACTCAGGACATCACCATCGAGATCGATACCATCCAGCGCACGCTCGAACTGGCCCTGCAACCCGCCGGTCACAACTCCCAGACCGAGAGCCGTCATCACCTCACGCCGAAACAAGGGCATGGTGACACCTCCTTGTGGCAACAACACAACAAACACCTCTGAACCAGGCACCCCAGAAGTGGGATCCCCAGATGTCTTGCCCCTAACCCCCGACGCCAGCGCCGCGATCATCCCGCCCGTCGCATAGATCCGGTCCAGCTCCTGGGCTAGCCAAGGCTGAAGCCGACGATGCCCACACTCCATGTACGACATGGTCGACTCCACGCATCCGGCCCGCCGGGCGACCGCAGCCAACGTCAGGTCGCGCCCCTCCCGCAGCCCACGCAGCACCGCACCAAGTTGCGCATCACCCAGCACCGGCCCACCTCCTTGACACCTCTTCGCGATCACCTGCGGTGACTCGACGCACACCTGAAAAACATACGACCCTAACAGCCATGGCCCGGCGCCAGGCCAGATGTAAACCGGAATCCCCGCGTGAACTACCCAGGAGGTCTTGTGGCCCGGGCGCTGGATGCGGGTCCACAAGAGACGAGCCGGAAAGGGAAGTGCCGTTCCAGCTCAACACCAACGAGGAGGACGACCGTGACCGTCGAGAAACGTCATCCGTTTGGGCCCGACCAGGGCGATCATCCGAGCGGCCAGCGCCGCAAAGAGATCCCGGCGGCAGGTCAGCTGGACCGGGGTCCGGTGGATGTCACCAACCTGGTGGTGAGCAAGCGCGACGGGACGATCGTGCTCGATCCTCAAGTCCCTGGCGGGTGCGTGATCTCCCTGGATGAGCACGGTGCCACGACGCTGTGTGACCTGCTGACCGGGTGGCTGCGGTGAATCGGAGATAACGGCCACGCCCTCTCAGACCGGCATCGGGGCGGGTGCCGCTACCCAGAGCCGCCAGCCCCGATGCCTTCCAGGTATGTGATCAGCCCACAGCCGCTGCCGAAGGGTAGCTGGTAGAGCCCACCGTCCGGGTTGTCGGTGTTGAACGGCTCACCGCGTTTGGGCACCAGTTCCAGCACTGCCAGGGCGCTGGCGAGCGCGACGGCTCCTGCCGGAGGCAGCTCCCGGATCTGGGCGCGGGCGAACGGGTCGATATCGAGCGTGTACGCCATGAGGGTGACGGTCAGAGACCGAGTTCGGCCTTGACTACGCTCCACGGCACGCTGCCGGGTCGTGGACGGCCGACCCGCGCAACCTCGGCGGCTGTGGCCAGCATCTGCCGGTGCTCCTCGGGGTCCCGCTCGGTCATCAGTGCCTGCCGCCGCCACATTCGCAGCACGTGGCGCAGCTGGTCCAGGCGCAGCGTCTGGCGGGCCATGGTGAGCGCGGCGTCAAACTCTTCCACCTGATCGGGCAGCAGAGCCGCACGAATCTCCTCCGGCGAGCCGAAGCGCTGCGCGGCGACCGTGTCCCCGACCCACGTCGGCGCCGACTCCAGCTCGTCGCGGTCCGAACCCACCGCAGACGGGCGACTGGGTTCGGAGTACTGCTCAGCGGCGGTCACGAGGCACACCCTAAACCCGGACGGCCCTGTGGGATGGGCAAGTGGCGTCACCTGCCGGTGAGTGTGGAGCCCCCGATCCGCGCGGCGGACTCGATCAGAACCCGGCCGTTGGGTGCGTTGCCCATGGTGAGCCGGTAACGCTCGAGCGTTCGCTTCCGGTTCGTCGGCTCGAACACCAGGCTCACCAGCACGGTGTTGCCTTGCACGGCAACTGGTCCTCGGATGCTTATTTGGTTGATCCGGCTCCAGAAGTCGTTGTAGCGCTCGAAGCCCTGGGCGCGTTCGGCGGTGCCGAGGTACTGCCATGCCACGGTGGTGTCATCGGGTAGCAAACCGTAGTAGGTGCGGACGGTCTGCTCCAGCTGCGCGGGTTGCGCTGGGTCGGGTTGCGCTGGGGGGGCCTGCGCCGGCGGGGCGAGGGCGCTTGCGCCGGGCGCCGGTGGTGTCGCGGACCTGGCTCCGGCCAGTTGGCCACGATTTGCGGTAGGCACGGTCACCGTCGAGGCAACGGCCAGCACCACGGCGAGCACGAGAAGACAGCCGGCAGCCCCGAACAACACTGCCGAGCGCCGCCACCACGGGATCCGGCCGGCCGCCGGACTCTGCCATGCCGTAGCGGGCCACGCCGTCACGGCCGGCGCAGGGCTGGCGGGCAGATCCACCGTGGTCGGCGTCGCCGAGGCGGGCACCGTGCTCCGCGCGCGCAGGGGACTGGCCATGGGGGGTTTGACCGGTGGGAGTACGCCGTGAGCCGTCACCGCATCAAGCGCCGCCACCGCTTCCGGCATCGAGGGCCGCGCCGCTGGATCGTCCGACAGCAATCGCATCAGGACCGTGGACAGCGGCCCGGCCCGTTGCGGGGGCCGGACCCGGCCTTCGGCGACGGTCCGCAGCATCGCCAGGGTGTTGTCGTCCAGCCCGAATGGCGGTTCGCCCTCCACCGCCGCATAGAGCGTCGAGCCCAGGGAGAACACGTCGCTCGCGGGACCGGGCAGCTCGCCGCGGGCCACCTCCGGAGCGAAGTAGGCGGGCGTGCCCGCCAGCACGCCGGTGCGGGTCACGGTGGCGTCCCAGCTGGCCCGGGATATCCCAAAGTCGGTGATCTTGACGAGCCCGTCCTGGCCGAGCAGAACGTTGCCCGGTTTGACATCCCGGTGCACGATCCCGGCTTCGTGGGCTGCGGTGAGCGCGGCGGCGACCTGCCGGCCGATTCTGGCCGCCTCGTGTGGCGCCAGCGTTCCCTGCTCGGCGAGGACCGCGGCCAGGCTGCGCGAGGGCAGGTACTCCATGACCAGCCACGGCACCACTTGGCCGCTGGCACCGGTGGCGTCATCGAGAGCCACGTCGTAGACGTGGATGGCGTGCGGGTGCTGCAGCCGGGCCGCGATGCGGCCCTCGCGCATGGCCCTGTCCCTGGCCGTCTGGGCGTCCGCCTCGACTAGGCCAGGCTGCATCAGCAGTTCCTTGATCGCTACCGTGCGATCCAGCCGCTCGTCGCGCGCTAGCCAGACCAGGCCCATCGCGCCAGCGCCGATCCTCCGGTCCAGACGGTATCGATCGGCGACGAGCCTGGTATCGGGGTTCACCTAGTGCGCTCCTCGCTCACCACCTCAGGCTAGGCCCTGCGCCACCCCACACACCCGCCACTGAGCGCCGCATCGGTATCCGGTAGCTCCAGTGGGACGGGCGGTTCCGCCGATGGGATCAGGCGCCGCCGCGGTAACGCGTCCGAGTGCTCTGCAGGGCCTGGTAGCCCACCACACCGCTACCGGCTCCGGCCAGGATGGCCAGGATGTCGGCAGCTGGGCCGTGGCTGGCGAGCAACAGCGCGAGCAGCGCCACGCCGAGGGTGACCCCGGCCACCGGAACCCGGCTGCGGACGTACTGGCTGACCGGTTCGCTCCCGGCTCGCCGGTTGGCCGCCGACCCCAGCATCGCAAGATATCCGCCGTGGGCCGCCGCGCCCAGCAAGCCGGCCAGCGCGGCGAGGACAGCAATCAGATTGAGCACCATGCAGCCAGTGTGCCCGGTGGGCGGGAGCCAGCAGGCCGCCGACGGTCAGCGGCCGAGCCGGCCGCGTCCCAGCCGGAGCAGCAGCATCGCCAGCTCGTGGCCTTCTGTGCCCAGCGCGCGGTAGCGGTTGAGGACGGCCATCTCGCGGCCGTGTACCACTCGCGGACCACCAGCGGCTCGTCGAGCGTGACCGATCGCCTGGGATACTGCGGTGCGTCGCTGTACCAGCCGCAGGATCTCGGCGTCGAGGTAGTCGATCTCGGTACGCAGCGCGGTGAGGCCGGTTGCGGTGTCGTCCTGGCCGTTCCGAGTCGCGGGCGTTGCCTCGCTGGTCGCGTGATGGGACATCTCGCTGGTCTCCCAATATCTGTCTCGGAGCCCGCGGTTCCCGGAAGCAACGACGCCCTAGGTCCATGGACTCCAGGGCGTCGTGGTGGTCTGTGTCGCGCGTCACACCATCACGGGCACCGGATCCGGTACCCGTAAAAAAAGCGGTGGCGCCTACGCACGTCACAAAGTCTGCCACGGTGCGCGCTGCGCCGTCTACCTCCCCGGTACCGTGGTCGCCACGATGAGTGCCTCCATTGCCAACTCTCCTGGTGCCGCCCAATCGCCGGACCTGCTTGTTGAGCTCAACCCGCAGCAACGGGCGGCGGTGGAGCATGTCGGCTCCCCGCTGCTTATTGTCGCGGGTGCCGGTTCCGGCAAGACCCGAGTGCTCGCCTACCGGATCGCCTATCTGCTTGCCCAGCGTGACGTCGCGCCCGGGCAGGTGCTGGCGATCACTTTCACGAACAAGGCTGCGGCCGAGATGCGGCAGCGGGTCACCGCGCTGGTTGGCCGGCGCGCCGCGGTGATGTGGGTCTCGACGTTCCACTCGATGTGCGTGCGGATCCTGCGCCAGCAGGCCGCAACGCTGTCCGGGCTGACGTCGAACTTCTCCATCTATGACTCCGACGACACCCGTCGCCTGATCACGATGGTGGCCCGCGACCTAGATTTGGACCCGAAGCGCTACCCCGCCCGCACCCTGGCGGGGAAGATCTCCAACCTGAAGAACGACCTGGTCGATCCTGACGCGGCGGTCAGCGCAGCCGGAAGCGACCTCGAGCGCCGGGTGGTGGAGGTCTATGCCGGTTACCAGCGGCGGCTGGCCACCTCCAACGCGCTTGACTTCGACGACCTGATCATGCGTACCGTGGAGCTGTTGCAGACCTTCCCGGACGTTGCCGAGCATTACCGGCGCCGGTTCCGCCACATCCTGGTCGACGAGTACCAGGACACCAATCATGCGCAGTATGTGCTGGTCCGGGAACTGGTGGGGTCAGCGGTGGCGGAGGAGGATCCCGCCGAGCTGTGCGTGGTGGGCGACGCCGACCAGTCCATCTACGCCTTCCGGGGCGCCACGATCCGCAACATTGAGGAGTTCGAGCGGGACTTCCCGAACGCCCGAACAATCTTGTTGGAGCAGAACTACCGGTCCACCCAGACGATCCTGTCTGCGGCGAACGCGGTGATCGCGCGCAATCCCGGCCGCCGGGACAAGCGGTTGTGGTCGGCCGCCGGGGACGGCGAGCCGATCGTCGGCTACGTCGCCGACAACGAGCACGACGAGGCGGCGTTCGTCGCATCGGAGATCGATCAGCTGGTCGACAGCGGCAGCGCCCGGTTTGGCGACGTGGCGGTGTTCTACCGGACCAACAACTCCTCCCGGGTGTTCGAGGAGATGTTCATCCGGCTCGGGCTGCCCTACAAGGTGGTCGGCGGGGTGCGCTTCTACGAGCGCCGCGAGGTCCGGGACGCGTTGGCTTACCTGCGGGTGCTGGACAACCCCGAGGACACCGTGTCGTTGCGCCGGATCCTCAACACGCCACGCCGGGGGATCGGGGACCGCGCGCAGGCCCTAGTGGCCGCGCACGCCGAGCGGGAGCGGATCTCCTTCGCCGCGGCGCTGCGGGCCGTTGCGGCCGGTCAGGACATCCCCCTGCTCAGCCCGAGATCCCGCAATGCGATCACGACGTTTGTGGTGCTGATGGACGAGCTGCGGGGCACGGTGGCGGCGGGCGAGGAGATCGCGGAGGTGCTCGAGGCGGTCCTCGAGCGTACCGGCTACCGGGCCGAGCTGGACGCCTCTGACGATCCGCAGGACGGCTCCCGGTTGGACAATCTCACCGAGCTGGTGACGGTGGCGCGGGAGTTCGTCACTGAGGCTGGATCGGTGGTTCCGGTCGAGGACGGTGGCGCCGAGCCTGGGTCGCTCGCGGCGTTTCTGGAGCGCGTCGCGTTGGTCGCTGACGCTGACCAGATCCCGGACGACGACGGCGGAGCATCGGGTGGTGTGGTGGCCTTGATGACCCTGCACACCGCCAAGGGCTTGGAGTTCCCGGTGGTGTTCCTCACCGGCTGGGAGGACGGACTGTTCCCGCACCAGCGCGCGCTGGGCGATCCGACCGAGCTTGCTGAGGAGCGCCGGTTGGCCTACGTCGGGCTGACCCGGGCCCGGCATCGGCTCTACCTGTCCTGGGCGATCACCCGGTCCGCGTGGGGAACGCCCATGACCAATCCGGCGTCGCGCTTCCTGGCTGATGTGCCCGAGTCGTTGGTGCGCTGGCGGCGCGAGGAACCTGGCCGGCCCGGCCCGGTGCGCTGCACCCCGTCGCGCGGCTGGCAGAACACTCCGGCGCTGTCCCTGGAGGTGGGGGATCGGGTCACCCACGACAAGTACGGCCTGGGCACCGTGGTGGCCGCTGACGGCAGCGGCCCGCGCGCCACCGCGACCATCGATTTCGGCTCGGCGGGGACCATCCGGTTGATGCTCATCGGCGGAGTCCCGCTGGTGAAGCTGTAGCACCTCAGAAGTGTCCCAAGAGCTAGCCCAGAGTTGTCAGGGTCGCCCACTAGCTTTCGAACATATGTTCGACTAAGCTGCTGGGGGTGCGGGATGGACGAGCGGTTGAGCCGGGTTTTGCGGGAGCGCGTGGAAGCGTACCTGCGCGACGCCGAGCGGATACTCCGCGCAGCGGAGCCAGGGGCGGCCTGGCCAGCGGTGCGGGTTCGGCTACTGCCCCTTGTCACGGCCTGGCGGAGCCTTTTGGCGCAGCACGGCTCCGGTCCCCGCGGACGTTGCCGGCACTGCGAGCGGGCGTTCCGCCCGTGGCGCATCCAGCGCCCGCTGTGCTCGGTGTGGCGCACGGCGCACGCCTATCTGGTGGGCGGCTGGCCTTCGGGTGGCGGCCAGTGAGCCGGGGAGCGGCGCCGTCACAAGTCGATGCCGTGTTGCTGCAGCCAGATGAGGGGGTTGATCTTCTGGCCGGCTGGATTCCACACTTCGAAGTGCAGGTGTGGCCCGGTCGAATTGCCCCGGTTGCCCATCTCGGCGATTTCTTGGCCCGCTCGGACCTTCTGGCCCTCCACCACGAGCGAGCGGTTGATGTGCCCATAGACAGTAATGGTGCCGTCAGAGTGCCGAATGCGCACCCAAAGGCCGAAACCGCTAGCCGGCCCAGACTCCGCGACTACGCCGTCGGCAGCGGCGACGATCGGCGTCCCGATGGCATTGGCGAGGTCAATACCGTAGTGGAACACGCCCCATCGGGCGCCGTATCCCGACGTGAAGACGCCCTTCGTGGGCAGGACGAACTGAACTCGGCTGGCCTCGGCTTCTCGGGTGGCGCGCTCGTCGTGCAGGCGCTGGCCTTTTGCCATTGCCTGCACGGCTTCGACCGAGGCGGGGTCTGTGGGCCGAGTCACCGGAAGGTACTCCGGTGCGGGGGCGGGGCCGCCGAGTCCTGTCGCCGTCGACGAGTCCTGTGCGGACGCCACCAACGTGGCATCGTCGGTGATCGTGACGGCAGTGTGGTCGATCGTCTGGCCCGCGGCCACGAAGGCGCCAGCGGCAACGGCCGCTATCACCACCCGACCGCGCGCGGCGGGGGAGGGAGCCGTGACGCGGTGCGCAACCCGGGTGCCCGGGTTGCGCACCGCCGCCTTCACCACCGGAGATGGTTGCCGGCCGCCTGGGGAGCGGTGTCGAGCCAAGGCCTGCCTTTCCGTCTCGGGGAGCCGGTACTGACACCGGGCGGGGGATCCCGGGGGCCTGGTGGGGCCAGTCAGCAGTACTCGGGTCGTGCGCCGTGGGACCGTAACGAAGGGCGGCGCGTGGGGGCAAGGCGCCGTTCCGCGATACGTTCGGCTGTATCGGCCAGCGTCCCTTCTTCCGCGCTGGGTGGTCACCAGACGAGCTACCCTTGGCTCAATGAGCGGACGTATCCGGGTGGTCGTCGCGAAACCGGGGCTCGACGGGCACGACCGCGGCGCCAAGGTGGTCGCTCGTGCCCTGCGCGACGCTGGCATGGAAGTCGTCTATACCGGCCTGCACCAGACACCGGAGCAGATCGTGGAGACGGCGCTGCAGGAGGACGCCGACGCGGTAGGGCTCTCGGTGCTCTCCGGTGCGCACATGACGCTGTTCGCCAGGGTCATCGAGCTGCTAGAGAGCAGGGGCGCGACGGACGTGCTGGTCTTCGGTGGCGGGATCATTCCCGAAGAGGACATCCCGGCGCTCACCAAGCTCGGGGTGGCCAAGATCTTCACCCCGGGTGCCACCACCTACGAGATTGTCGATTGGGTGCGCGACGCCTTGACCACCGCTCCAGTGGAGTGATGTTCTTCACCGGAGCCAGTGGGTTGCTGCCGAGCAGCAGCTGGATGCGGCTGGATAGGGTTGACCTCGTGGACCTGTACGAATACCAGGCGAAGGATCTGTTCCACGCCCACGGCGTCCCGGTGCTGCCCGGTCGCGTCGTCACCACTAGCGCGCAGGCGCGGGACGCCGCTGCGGAGCTCGGTGGCACCGTGGTCGTCAAGGCTCAGGTGAAGACCGGCGGCCGCGGCAAGGCTGGCGGCGTGAAGCTGGCCGACACGCCGGAGGAGGCGCAGCGCGAGGCGGCCGCGATCCTGGGTATGGACATCAAGGGGCATACCGTGCACCGCGTGCTGGTCACCCCCGCGTGCGACATCGTTGCGGAGTACTACCTCTCGTTCGTCCTCGACCGCACCCACGGCGGCTTCCTCGCGATGGCCAGCGTGCAGGGCGGGATGGACATCGAGGAGGTCGCCGCGAGGACACCAGAGGCACTGGCCAAGGTGCCGGTGGACCCGATATCCGGCGTTGACGCCGCGAAGGCCGCCGAGATCGTCCAGGCCGCCGCCTTCCCGGCGGAGGTGGCGCAGGCCGTGGCCGACACTGTCCTGAAGCTGTGGGATGTCCTCGTCGCCGAGGACGCGACCCTGGTGGAGGTGAACCCGCTCGTCCGCGACCGAAGGGGATCAATCATCGCGCTGGACGGGAAGGTGACTCTCGACGACAACGCCGGATTCCGCCACCCCGACCACGCCGAGCTGGCCGACTCGGCCGGGCAGGATCCGCTCGAGGCCCGGGCCAAGGCCCGCAACCTCAACTACGTCAAGCTCGACGGGCAGGTCGGCATCATCGGCAATGGTGCGGGCCTGGTCATGTCCACCCTTGATGTGGTCGCCTCCGCAGGCCGGGCGCATGGGGGGATGCGGCCGGCCAACTTCCTCGATATCGGCGGTGGCGCGAACGCGCAGGTGATGGCCGACGGGCTGGACATCATCCTCGGTGACCCGGACGTGCACTCGGTGTTCGTCAACGTCTTCGGCGGGATCACCGCTTGCGACCAGGTGGCCACCGGCATTGTGCGGGCGCTGAGCATTGTGGGTGATACCGCGGCCAAGCCACTGGTGGTCCGGCTGGATGGCAACAACGTCGCCGAGGGCCGCCGTATCCTCGCGCACGCGGCCCACCCACTCGTCACGATGGTCGACACGATGGACGCCGCGGCGGACAAGGCCGCCGAGCTCGCCGCACTGACTTGCGCTAAGGGAGCCTGACCAGTGGCAATCTTCCTGACCAAGGACTCGAGAATCATCGTCCAGGGGATGACCGGCTCGGAGGGTCGCAAGCACACCCAGCGGATGCTCGCCGCAGGCAGTCAGGTCGTCGGTGGGGTCACCCCGGGCAAGGGCGGCCAGGCCGTCGACTTCGAGGGTGTCTCGTTGCCCGTGTTCGGCTCGGTGGCCGAGTCGATGGCCGCGACCGGCGCCGACGTCAGCGTGGTCTTCGTTCCGCCGCGCTTCGCCAAGGCCGCGGTGCTCGAGGCGATCGACGCCGGCATCGGGCTGATCGTGGTGATCACCGAGGGGATCCCGGTGCATGACACCGCCGCCTTCTGCGCGCACGCCAGCGCCACCGGTCCGGTGCGGACCCGCATCGTCGGCCCGAACTGCCCTGGGGTGATCAGCCCCGGCGCTTCGAACGCGGGGATCATCCCCGCCGATATCACCGGCCCGGGCCGGATCGGTCTGGTGTCCAAGTCCGGTACCTTGACCTACCAGATGATGTTCGAGCTGCGCGATATCGGTTTCTCCACGTGTGTGGGAATCGGCGGTGACCCGGTTATCGGCACCACGCATATCGAGGCGTTGCAGGCCTTTGAGGACGACCCCGACACGGCGGCCATGGTGATGATCGGTGAGATCGGCGGGGACGCCGAGGAGCGCGCCGCTGACTACATCAAGGCTAACATCACCAAACCGGTCATCGGTTACATCGCCGGCTTCACCGCCCCGGAGGGTAAGACCATGGGCCATGCTGGCGCCATTGTCTCCGGCTCTTCCGGCACCGCCGCGGCCAAGAAGGACGCCTTGGAGGCTGCCGGCGTCCAGGTCGGTACCACGCCCAGTGATACTGCGGAGCTGCTGCGCGAGATCATGAAGTCGCTGTCCTGAGCCCGGGTGCGGTACTGCGATCCGGTGACATCAAGCACTCGCCCCGGCTGGGGCACGATGGGCTGGGGCGCCATGATCGGCGCTGCCTGTCTGCCTGCCCTTGCCAGCTACCTCGCCGCCGTCGTTGTGCTCGCCATGCTCGCCGTGGCCAGTGGAGCGGACAGCTCGGTGGCGGGGGTGGCCCGGGCGGGGGCGGTGGGCTGGCTGGCCGCGCACCACATCCCGCTGAGCATTGACGGGGCCCCGCTCGGGGTCCTGCCGCTGCTGCCCACCCTGCTTCTCGGCGCGCTGGTCGCCCGCGGTGCGGCCGGGGTGGCGGTCCGGTCCGGGATCCACCAGCCCGTCGACGCCGGGTGGGTGGCTGGGACGATCGCCGGCACCCACGGCGTCCTGGGCGCGGTCCTGGCGCTGGCGGCGACCCCCGCGACCGTCACCGTGGATCCCGGGCTGGCCGCCCTCGGCTGCGCGCTGGTCGCCGGTGTCGCTGCGGGCCTGGGGCTGGCCCGGCCGTGCGGGTTGTTGCCCGCAGCGCTGCGCCAGGCACCCGGCTGGGTGCGGCCTGGCCTGGTAGCCGGGCTGTGGGGCCTGGCGGTACTGCTCAGCGCCGGCCTCGCCACGGTGCTCATCGCCCTGGTGGCGGCCGCTCCCGAGGTCGCCCAGATGTCCGGGTCCGACGCCGGCAGTGTCCTCGGGCTGGCCGTCCTGTCGGTCGGGTACCTGCCCAACGCGGCGATCGCCGGACTGTCCTGGCTGGCCGGACCAGGCTTGTCGGTAGGGGCGTTGTCGGTCAGCCTGGTGGCGGTGCACGCTGGACCGCTGCCGGCGGTGCCGCTGCTCGCCGCACTGCCGCAGGGCCCCGCGCAGCCCTGGTGGGGTGTCGCCCTCGCGGTGCCGCTGCTGGTCGGTGCTGCGGTGGGACGCCGGTGCGCCGCCGCTGGGCCCGACCTGCCGCTGCGACTGCGGGTGCTCGGAGTGGCCGCCGTGGTGATCGCGCTCGGCAGCGCCGTGCTCGGCGCACTGGCCGGTGGGCGGCTCGGCGCAGCGGCGTTCGACCCCGTGGACGTCCCCTTTGGGACGCTCGCGGTGGCTGTGCTGGCCGCGACGCTGCTCGGTGGCTGCGCCGCCACGCTGTGCTCTGCCCCCGCTGCCAGGACGCAACCTTGCCCCCCAGATGTCACCGAGCGGCCCGACACCGATCACCACGACCCCGAACCCGACAAGGTGGACCCGGACCCCAGCAACCCGGTACCTCCCGCGCTTAACAGCGAAGCCACCACGGTTGACTGAGTCCCCACTTGTTTTCGATGCTATCGCGATATATCGTGTGTGTATCGCCCAAGGGTGGGCGATACACACAGAGGAGAAGCTCATGTACACCGATCACCACGACTCACATCGTCACGGCGACCACCTAGCTACCGGCCGGCAGCACGGCCAGCGACGCCACCACCCCCACTTTGCCGCCCAGCCCGACGCGGTCAGCGGTGCAAGAACCCGCAGCGGCCATCCCCGCGGTGCCGGACGCGGGCGAGCGCACCGCGGCGACGTGCGCACCGCCCTGCTGCTCCTGCTGGCCGAACAGCCCATGCACGGCTACCAACTCATGCAGGCCATCACCGAACGCACCTCCGGTGCCTGGCGACCCAGCCCCGGCGCCATCTACCCGACGCTGAGCCAACTCGAGGACGAAGGCCTGATCGACACCCTCGCCCAGGGCGGCCGCAAACTAGCCACCCTCACCGACGCCGGCCAGGCATACCTCCACACCCACGGCGGCGCGATGCCCGACCCCTTCGCCGAGTTCACCGCACGCTCCGGCGGCGGCAGCGACCTTCGAGGCGCCTTGGAGGAGCTGCGCTATCCCACCCGCCAACTCGCGCTGGGCGACCCCCAGCAGGTGCAGGCCGCCCAGCGAGTCCTCACCGAGGCACGCCGCTCGCTGTACCTCATCCTCGCTGGCACCCCCACTCCCGAGCACGAAGCCAGCGAGCAGTGACCAGCACGGTGCCGTCCCGCTCGACAGCATCACCTCCGCAACCTTGCGACAGCGAGGTTAGACCGCAACATCTGGTTGAGAAACTCCCGTTCATGACGATCCAGTTCCACAGACCTGACGGTCAGTCCAGGTAGTCGCGCAGTACTTGGGAGCGGGAGGGGTGGCGCAGCTTGGACATCGTCTTGGACTCGATCTGCCGGATGCGCTCCCGGGTCACCCCGTAGACCTGGCCGATCTCATCGAGGGTGCGGGGTTGGCCGTCGGTGAGTTGGTTGGTGGTGCGAACCGACGTCATGTCGGCAGTCCCGTCCCGGCATGAACAGCCGTCGGTGTCCTGGTGCGGCCGAGAACGACGCGGGCTGGGATGCCACGCGCACGAAGAGTAGTCGGTCCCCGGGAACGCTACCCCCAATCGGTTCACTGTGCCAGCGACGGCATCGGGGCCGAGCGGGACGGTGAACTTGCTGGGTGGGGGCGCTCGCCCGGCTGATTGTGTCCCGCGCGGGTGTCTGGCCCGACCAAAGGGAGTAGAAGGTGTGTATGACCACCCAGCGGTTGGGGATACCCGCGGGGAGCCCGCCGCGGCCGGCTCGGGCGCGGCGGTGGGCGTGGCTGCCGGTACTCCTGGTGGGAATGGGGCTGTTCATCGCCGTCCAGCAGGCCCTGGTGATCAGCGGAAATCCGACGCTGGTGCCCACGCTGCTGGTACTGGGGGCGCTGTTGATTCCGGTGAGCTTTGTGGTCTACGTCGATGGTCGAAACCCGGCCCATGACCTGCCGTTGAGCGTTCTGTTGAGCTGCGCGTTGCTGGGTGGGGCGCTGGGCGCCTCGGTCGCCAGCGTGCTGGAGTTCGACACCATGCGACGGCTGGGTGAGCTGCCGACGCTCTTCATCGGGCTGATCGAAGAAGCCGCCAAGCTCCTGGTGCCGGTCGGGATACTGATCTTCACCCGGTACCGGGCCAATCTCGCCGACGGGCTGCTCATCGGAGTCGCGGTGGGCATGGGCTTTGCCGCTCTGGAGACCTTGGGCTACGGGTTTGTGGTTCTCCTCGCCAACGGCGGCGGCTTGACCGACGCCGAGGGCTTGCTCCTGCTGCGTGGGGTACTCAGCCCGGCCGGGCACGCCGCCTGGACCGGTCTCGCCGCCGCAGCGCTGTGGTGGGCCCATGCCCAGCGATGGAGACTACGCGCGCTGGCCGCCGCAGTCGGAATCTTCGGCTTCGTCGTGGTCTTACATGCCCTCTGGGATGCGACCAACGCCTGGTATGGCTACCTCATCATCGGGTTCATCAGCCTCGCCCTGTTGCTACGTCAAACCCATCGCAACGTCCTTACTGCGGCGGTGTCAGCAGGTGAAAGCAATGGAGTTCCGGGGGCTAGCGCACGTAGTGGTGGAACCAGTTGATGGTGGCCAGCCACGCCGCTTCGGCCTGTGTCGCGTTGTATCGCGCGCCGGTGTCGTTATGAAAAGCGTGGTCCACGCCGGGGTAGACCTTGATCTGGTACGGGTGGCCGGTACGACTCAGCTGTTTTTCGATCTGGTCTTTCGTGCTGGTGATTCGGGTGTCCCGTTCGGCGTAGATTGCGAGCACCGCCGCCTTGGTTGTGGCTAGTCCGGCCACATTCTTCGGTGGCGGGCCGTAGAAGGGTACCGCCGCCTGGACCGCGGTACCTGCGGCAAGCGCATTCCAGGTCATGCCACCACCGAAGCAGAAGCCGGTGATGCCGAGCTTGTCGCCCGCGCCGGCAGCCGACAGCACAGATAACGCTTGTTGCAGGTCGGACACCATCACCATCGGGTCCTGCTTACTCAGCACGGCCGCGTACTCGGCCGGGTCGGTGAGTTTATCGGCTCCGCCCTGGCGAGACAACAGATCGACCGCGACAGCACTGAATCCGGCGGTAGCCACCCGACGGACCACGTCTTTGATGTGGGCGACAAGACCACGATTTTCGTGAACCACAAGGATGCCACCGGCTGGCTCCCCGCTACTCGGTCGGGCGTAGTAACTGATCAGCGAAACACCATCAGCGCCGGTCACCGTCATCGGCGCGATGGTGATGCGGGCATCGTCCGGCTGCACGGTCACCCCGTTGCTTGTCGGTCGGGCGGGTGGGGTGGCGAACGGTTGCGCCTTGCTGGACTGCCGGGACTCGGGTAAGACCGGCTTGGCGGAGGGCTCGCTCTGGCACCCTGCCGCCTCCAGCAACACCAGGGTACTGGCGATACTTCCGGTAATCAGTGTCACACGGCGTAACAGTTCCCGCCGACCGATCAGTCCAGCAGCGAAATCCTCGATGTGCTCCTCAACCAGATAGCGCTCGAGATCGCTCATCAGATACCTCATCACTGTGGGCGCCGGCTCAGCTGGGACTGTTGTTTTCCACTCGAGAACCTGGCCGGGAGGAGTTGTCGATGTTCAGCGTAGGTCGGTTGCCGGTTGTGGTGTTGCCGATCACCACGCAGCCGGTCGAGCCGTCGATGATGATGATCCCACGGGTCACGTTGGGGCCGGAGATCTTGTTGTCGCGGATCTCGACGTTGGGCCATCGGCGCAGGTTCACCGCTTGAAAACCGTTGGACGCGCAGGTGTTGCCGACGAAGCTGATCGATGGGACTCCGGTCGGGGCGGCGCTGTTGCCGTGCTGGTCGCCGGTGGCGATCAGGCATTGCGCGTCGACGTTGCGGCAGGTGTTGCTCGCGATCACGACGTCGAAAGTGGGTACGCTGTTGTTGTCGTAGGTTTGGAAGCAGTCGGGGTGTGGCGGGTTGGCGTAGCCTTCTGCGGAGATGTCCGTGATGGTGTTGTCAGTGATCCGGTGACCGTTGCCGAAAAAGCGCATGCCGTCGGCGTCGCCGTTGTCGCGGGCCACCGTTGCGCTCACGGTATTGTGGCTCACCGCGATCCGCTGCCCGCTGATCCAGATGCCGGCGGTCGCGACATGCGCCACCGTGTTGGACTCGATGGTCGAGTTCTCGCACGGCGCGCAGGTGATCCCGCTCTGCTGGGTGTCGTGCACGGCGTTGTGGCTGATGGTCAGGTCGAGGCCGGTGAGGAATATCCCGTCGCCGCCGGTGACCGTGAAGCCCTCGACGACGACGTGATCCGCAGTGACGTGGATGCTGTGCACGGTGGCCTCCTCGGAGCGAAGCCTGATCGGCGCCTGTGCTGTGCCCGAGCGATTCATCGTCACCTCGGCACCGGCGAGGTCGTGGCCGGCGAAGCACACCGTGCTCCCGGGGGAGGCAACGTCCAGGATCGCTGGCACGTCATCGACCCGGGTGACCGTGTGGTCGCACTCGGGCGGGCGGGCGCGGTCCGGACCCGCCGAGCGATCCGAGCTTGACGGTGTGCGCTGGCTGGACCCTGGGCTCTGGCCAGCCGAGGGGCTCTGGCCCGTTGCGGGGTTCTGGCCCGCACAACTGGCGATGAGCAGCAGGCCCAGCGCAGTGATGGCAACTGACACCATGCGGGGCAGCACCGTCACCGGTGCCCCCACCCGGGGACCCCCGGAAATGTTCACCCGCACAATGTTCACCCACGCAGGGTATGGCCGGTGCCCGTCGGCGGTGACACCTACCCGCGTGGGTTCGCGTCCCGCTCGCTCGATCACTGTGCGCTGGCCTGCGCCAGGAGTTCCTCGCAGGTCCAGGCCAGCACCTCAGCCGCGTCCCGCAGGGCTCTGGGGGACCCCGGATGGCTGGCGCGGCGCCGCCAGCGAGCCAGCTGTTGTTCGGCGGCCTGGCGCACGTCATCGGCGTCGGCGTCGGCCGGCAGCCTGAGCCTGGTCCTCGGCTCGGCACCCGCCGCGCCCAACAACTCTTCGGCCGCGTGGCGCTCCTCGTCGGCCAGTGGCAGTGTGCCGGCTCGCAGCTCATCGATGAGATCGATCTCGGTCAGCTCATGGGCGCCCGAGCGGATACGCTCGAGCTGGTAGCGCAGGCGGATCGCCCGGTCCCCGCCTAGCGGCGATGAGCGCACCACAGCGTCGAGCGCCCGCAGCGCTGAGCGGGCCTTGAGTGCTCCGGCTCGGTGCAGGGTGCCCGCCCGCGTGGGATCTTCGATCTCCCCCTGCGCCGGCTCGTCCAGCTGGGCCTGGAGCTCACCCAGCCGTGCGCTCTGCGCGCTCCCGTCGTAGAGCGCACGCGCCTCGCGGAGAATCTCTCGCACCTGGTCGAGCACGGGTTGCCTCCTGGAGCCGGGGACGTCCGGGAGTGCGCTGGTGGCTGCGGTAGCGCTGGGCTGGGCGTCGGGCGGCAGCGGGACAGCACCGTCGATTGTCGTTCCGGCACCGGGAATCGAGTGGATCACGATTGTGCCGCCGACCGCGGCGATCCGGGCGGTGACGTTGCGCAGCCCGCGCCCGCCAGTGCCAGTGCCAGGGCCAGGGCCAGGGCCAGGGACATCAGGCTCAGGTTGGGATCTGAAACCCGGTCCGTCGTCGTGGACCGTGAAGCGCAGCGCACCGTCGCACTCCGATACCCGCACCGTCACGCTTGCCCCCGGTGCGTGCTTGCGCGCGTTGTTGACCGCCTCGAGGCAACAGAAGTAGACGGCCGTTTCGACCTTTGACGGGAAGCGGTGGTCCGCTGGAATGCCGTGCGCCGTGACGACAATCGGCGGGTGCGCGCCGGCTACATCGGCGGTCAACGCCGCGACGAGTCCGCGCTGGGAAAGCAGCATCGCGGAGACTCCGGTCGCGGTCTCCGCGAGCACGGCCTCCACGGTGTCGATCCGGGTGTCGAGTTGCTCCAGCTGACCCCGCGCCTGGCTGAACTGGCCGTGCGCGAGGGCGTGCTCAACGAGGCCCACCGCGAGCCGCAGCGACACCAGATGGTGTTGTGCGCCGTCGTGCAGGTTCCGCTCAATTGTTCGCCGTTCGCTGTCCATTTCCGCGGCGGCCGCTCGACGGGAGAGTGCGATGTCCTCGGCGTGCGCGAGCGCGGCCCGGAGTTGTCTCTCCAGCTCGATCCCGAGCCGGTTCACCTGGAGAATGGCGCCGAGGTGCTCCGCGATGTCCGCCAGCAGGTGGCGGCGCTGGGCGTGCAGGCCGGTGACGGAGCTCCGGTCCAGCGCAATGGCGCCGATGCGCTCGCCACCCAGCCGGATCGGGAACACGACGTGGTCGGCTGCTGCGGCGGCGGTGCCGTTAATCCATACGTAGGTGCGGTCCCGCAGCCCGGTATGCACGACGGTTAGCCGGCACGAGCGCGCGCCCAGCCCACGCCCGATGGCCTCGGCGACTCGAGCGAGGTCTGGCGCATCAGCCGACGTGGCTCGGGTCGACGTGGACGGGGCTGGCGTGGCTAGGGCCGATGTGGATGGGGCCGGCGTGACGTCGGCCAGGACGCGGTAAGGCGTCGGCCGCCTGCCGTACAGCAGCCAGTCCACCAGCTGCTGGAGGTGAATGTACAGCGGGAGGAACAGCAGCGCCACCAGCGTTGTCGCCGCTGTTGCGGCCGCCATCTCGTTACCGGTCAGTCGAGCGGCGGCGGCCGCGGCGACCAGGTACCCGCCTCCCCCAAGCACGATCATGAGTGCGGCCACCAGAGCGCGGCGCAACAGCTCTTCGGCGGCCCAGCGCCGATGACGCCGCGTGGTTGTCACGGAGCGACCCGCCCTGATCCCACCGAGTTGGATCGCACGTCCTCGACCGAGGGCTCCAGTTGGTCGGGCAACCAGGCTCGGAGCACAACACCGCCCGCACCGTCGGGCGCCAGCTGCACGTCACCGCCGAGTGCCGCCAGCCGGTCAACGTCGTCGGTCAGTGCGGCGAGCACGCCCTCGGCCGGTGTGGCGAGTGCGGGATCATTGATGCGGATGGCCACTAGGCCCTGGGTATGGTCCAGATGCACGTGTAACGGTTGGTCAGCCGGCCGACCAGCGAGATGCTGCATCGCAGCGCCCACCAGGAAGTAAATTCCCGATTCGACCTCCCAGGCCAACCGTCTGGACAACGTCCCGGACAACTCCACTGGCCGGGGCAGCCCGGTGGCCAGCTCATCCAGAGCGCCGTAGGGACCCTGATCCCGCAACACCGCCGGGTGCACCCCCCGGGCGATCACTCGGAAGCCCTCGAGCAGTTCGTCCAGGCCGGTCCGGGCTCGCTCGAGGGCGTGCTGGGCTGCCTGCTGAGCCTCCTTGGCCGGCTCACCCCACACTGTGGCATCGGACAGGTGCTCCTGGGCCTGGGCGAGCTCGGTGCGTAGCGCAGCGAGCCGGTCGGTGGTCACATGGGTGAGCTCGGCAATCAGCCGACGACGTTCGACATCCCGCGCGCGAGTTAGCCGTTGCCGGGATGCCTGCAGCTCAGTGGCCAGTTCGTCGGCTCGCCGCACGCGCTCCTCAAGCTCAGCGTTGAGCTGGACACCGCGCAGTAACAGTCCAGCGCCGCCCGCGACGTCGCGCATCAAGCGTTTGTCCGACGGTGTCACCGCAAGCCCAGGCTTGCCGATGGCTAGTGCCGCCCGGAGCACCGGCCCGTCCAGCACCGGAACCACGTGGTCCACATCCGGTTGTGCCAGCAGGGCCGCCAGGCTGGGCAGGCAATGCGGTTGCGCGTCCTCGCCCTGTTCCGGGATGGTGGGGTAGGATGCGGCGCTGACCAGCTTCTCTTCCACCGCCAACCAGACGACGGCGCGCGCGGCCGCAGTGCCCTCGGCGAGCACGCGGGCCAGGTCAGGCAGGGCCTGCTCCAGCGGACCCGCCTGGATCCTGGCGGCGGCTCTCGCGAGGGCGCAGTACGGGGTGGTTGTCGGGCGCAGCGCGTGGCCGTAGGTCACCCGATCGATCCAGGGCAACGCGAGGGCGAGCCCAGCCGTACTGAGCGCTGCCGCCAGGAACGGCGCCAGCGCCGCAACCTCCGTGGACTCGGCGAGCAGCCCGAGGCCACCGACCACAACGGCGAACGTGGCACTCACCACGCACGCGCCCATGAGCAGGCGCAACGGCCTCGCCGCGAGCTTCTTGATCATCGTGCACCGCCGGCCCTCAAGTCTCTACGGTAAGCGGCCGAGGACCAGCAGCCAAGTCTGCGCGATCAGTTCTCAGTCCGCTGCGACCGCAGGTAGGTCAGGACGGCGAGCACTCGCCGGTGGTGCGCGGCCGTGTCGGCATGCAGTCCGAACTTGGTGAAGATATTCGCGATGTGTTTTTCGATCGCCTTGGGCGTCACGTAGAGCTCTCCGGCGATCCCGTTGTTCGAGCGCCCCTCCGCCATCAGCCGCAGCACGTCCAGCTCGCGATCCGACAGTGCCGCGACGACATCCTTCTTGTCGCCCCGGGGCCGCTCGACCAGCCGTTTCGCCAGCACCGGCTCGATGACGATCTCGCCGTTGTCGATCCTCGTCAAGGTGTCGGTGAGGACCTCGACGCTTCCCACCTTCTCTTTGAGCCGGTAGCCGATGCGTTCGGTGCCGATCTCGAGGATCCGCATGAGGTAGTGCGACTCCGCATAGTGGGAGAGAAACAGCAGCCCCAGCTCGGGGTGCGCCGCCCGCAGTCGTTGCGCCGTGATCAGGCCACCGTCGGGTTCCGGCGGCATGCGGATGTCCAGGATCGCGACATCCGCGGGCTGGGCGGACAGCAGCGTGATCAACTGGTCACCGTCGGGCGCCCAGCCGACGACGTGGTGCCCCGCCGCGTGCAGCAGCATGACCAACCCTTCCCGGAACAGGGCACCGTCTTCGGCCAGGGCTACTCGCATGGGATCCTCGCTGTGATCGTGCTGGCGCCCGGCCGGGAGACCGACAGCATCAGCTCGTCGGTCTCCCTCCGGAGGATCACCTCCGCTGCCGGCGCACCGGCCGGCAGCGATGCCAGGCACTGCGCCACGGCGAAGTAGGCGGCACCCTCCGCCGCGAGTCCGAACCGCTCTCCTGACTCCAGGATCACGACCGGCCGCCCCATCCGGTCGGCCACTTCCCGCAGCGCCGGACCCAGGCCAGCCTCGCCCAGCAGTGGTGGGTAAAGCTGGCCGGCGACATCCCGCAACTCCTCCAGCACGGCGTGCAGCTCGTCCTGCAGCTCGGCGATGAAGGCTTGTAATGCCGCTTGCTCGGGTGGGCCGTCGTGCTGGAAGAGGCCCAGCCGCAGGGTCAACGCGGAGATCCGTAACGCTGCCCCGTCATGCAGCTGCCGTTCGAGGAGCCGGCGGCACACCCATTGATCTCTTTCCTGGCACTGCCCTTTTTCCTGGTGGCGACAAGCCTCGCCCGGAGGATCAGGTGGGCGATCACCGGCGCGGGGCTCGGGCCCGAGAACCATCTCTGCATCCTCGACGGAAGTCTGGGGGAAAGAAAGAGGGTGCTCCCCACCGTCGAGGTGGGGTAAACCCCACCTGCGAGCACTTGCCATCTCGCTCAAAGTTACCGGAAGTATTTAAATGTCCTCCCAATACATCTTATGAGTGTAATCTGTCGATGGCTCGTGTAACTTTACGTTACACCGTGGCCCAGTCCAGGGAGGCGCCGTGAGCTACAGTCTCGGAGTCGACCTCGGTACGACGTTCGTCGCCGCCGCGCTCTCTACCGCGACCAGCGCGGAGATGTTCACCCTCGGTGATCGCTCGGTGGTGATTCCCGCGGCCGTGTACCTCCGGGAGGATGGCACCGCGGTCACCGGAGAAGCCGCCAGCTTGCGGGTGGTGAGCAGCCCAGAGCGGGTCGGCCGGGAGTTCAAGCGTCGGCTGGGCAACCCGACGCCGGTGATGCTCGGTGGTCAGCCATATGCCGTCACCGCGCTGCTTGGTTTCCTGCTGCGGGACGTCCTGCGCAGCGTCACCGAGACCGAAGGCGAACCACCGGAGCGCGTCGTGCTGACCCACCCCGCCAACTGGGGTCCCTTCCGGCGCGCGCTGTTCGAGGAGGTACCGCACCTGGTGGGGCTGGAGAACCCGCGGATGGTGACTGAGCCCGAAGCCGCCGCGGCGCACTATGCCGCGTCCCGGCAACTTGACGATGGCCAGACGGTGGCGGTGTACGACCTGGGCGGCGGCACCTTCGACGCCACCGTCTTGCGCAAGCACCCCGGCGGTGTCGAGATCCTCGGCACCCCGGAGGGCATCGAACGGCTCGGTGGTGTCGACTTCGACGACGCGATCCTGTCCTACGTCGACTACACCGCCAGGGGCGCGCTCCGGGAGCTTGACCTCGGGGACCCGCAGACCACCGTCGCGCTCGCCCGGCTGCGGCAGGACTGTGTCCTAGCCAAGGAGGCGCTCTCGGTGGACACCGAGACAGTCCTCCCGGTCTTCCTCCCCGGCCGGCACTTCAACGTGCGCATCACCCGGTCGGACTTTGAGGACATGGTGCGGGCCTCGATCGAGTCCACCATCGGCGCGTTGTCCCGGACCCTGCAGTCGGCCCAGATACGGCCCTCGGACCTCAGCGCCGTGCTGCTGGTGGGCGGATCATCGCGCATCCCGCTGGTCGCCCGGATGGTGTCAGCCGAGCTGGGGCGCCCCACAGTGATCGACGCGCATCCCAAATACGCCGTCGCGCTCGGTGCCGCCACGGTGGCCCGCGCCACGCACGAGGGTGGCGCACCGCGTCCAGTGACCAGAGCGGGCCCAGCTGTGACCGCTCCGGTCCCAGATATGACCGGAGCGGGCCCTGCCCCGCAGGCGGCATCGCGACCTCCACCGGTCGACCCGCTGCCGCCCAGCGAGCTTACCGACCATGGGCGCCGCGAGCCGGCGCTGATCGCTACCGCCGCGCTGTTGGCGCTGGCTGGCTTGATTGTGCTCATTGTGTTCGCCGGCACCAAACTCCTCGGGACGGCTTCGCCGTCGGGCTCACCTTCCCGTCTCACACCCGAGCCAGCATCAGCCCCAGCCGCGACTGGGACCATCGGACCGGAGCATGCGATACCTGCCCTCGGTGCCACCATCGCGGTCGGGAACACTCCTACCTTCGTCGTCGTCTCCCCGACCGGCCGACAGGCCTACGTCGCTAACGGGAACGCGGGAGTCGTCACCGTGGTGGACACCGCGATCAACCAAGTGACCGCGACGGTCCCCATCGTGGCGGGTCCGCCCCGGTATCTCGCGTTCGCGCCGGACGGCCGCCGGCTGTACATCAGCGTCTACAACGACCAGCAGACGATCCATGCGATCGACGTGCTCGACACCGCGTCGAATACGGTGATCGCAACGATCCCGCAGTCGGCGCGCCCGTTCCTCCCGGCGGTCACCCCGGACGGGAAGCGACTCTTCGTTCCCAATCACGACATCGCGGCCGTCTCGGTGATCGACACCGCCACCAACGCGGTCGTCGCGCAAATCAAGGTCGCGCCGAACCCGCATTGGGTCGCGTT
Source organism: Pseudonocardiaceae bacterium (assembly GCA_050699715.1). Classification (GTDB taxonomy): domain Bacteria; phylum Actinomycetota; class Actinomycetes; order Mycobacteriales; family Pseudonocardiaceae. Next base: position 5,908 of record JBOHFR010000022.1, on the reverse strand, counting down.
CTCCCGCGACGGCCGCTTTGCCTACACGGCCAATCACGAGTCCAACCTGGTTTCGGTGATCGATACCGCTACCCTCAACGTTGTCGCGACGATACCGGTCGGGACCAGTCCACATAGCATCGCGGTAAGCCCCGACCGCCCCCTGGTCGCTAATGTGAACTACGATGGGGGCTCCGTCACAGAGATCGACACCACGGCGAACAAGGTTGTTGCGACCATACCGGTCGGGAAAAATCCCCGGGACATCGCCTGGGCTCCCGACGGACGGTTCGCCTACGTGGCCAACGAGGGCAGCAACAATATCTCCGTGATTGACGCCCAGACCAACCAGGTGACGGCGACCATCCCGACCGGGGGCAGCCCGAACACCATCGCAATAATGCCCAATGGCTACACGGCCTATGTGAGCAACCTGGACAGCGGAACGCTGACCATCCTGGATCTCGCTGGCTGAGACGCAGCGCGTGTTTTCCTCCACATGATCACTGATCGAGATCGCATAGTGAACTGCCGTACTAACCAAGGCTCCAGGCGATGTCTGCGGGTATTCGCCAGGTGGAAGGCATCGGGGCTGGCGGCTCTGGGTGGCGGCACCCGTCCCGATGCTGGTCTGAGAGGGCGTGGCCGTTATCCCCGGTTCACCGCAGCCACCCGGTCAGCAGGTTCCGCAGCGTCGTGGCACCTTCCTCATCAAGGGAGATCACGCACCCGCCAGGGACTTGAGGATCGAGCACGATCGTCCCGGCACGCTTGCTCACCACGAGGTTGGTCAGATCCACCGGACCCTGGTCCAGCTGACATTCTGCCGGGATCTCTTTGCAGCGGTGGCCGCTCGGATGGTCACCCTGGTCGGGCCGAGATGGATGAGGTTGCTCGGTGGTCACGGTCGTTCTCCTTAAGGTTGTCATCGCGGACGCCGACACCGCCGCCGTGCCGTCTCAGCACTGAGCACACCACCGGGTTCGGCCATCGAGGAACACCCGAACGCACTGCACGACGAGCCCCAGCGACACACCACAAGGACACCAGCCAGAGATGCGGGCCAGTAACACGGCGTTAGATCAGGTTGCTCTGGTGCGGCTGGCCGAATCGTGGTACATCCACGGTGCGCAACGGCGCCACGCCAGAGCGACGCCTGAGACGGCACGAGGTGCTGGCGCGATGACGAGGGGGGATGTGCGGGTGACGATCAGTGGGCGGGGTTGCTGTACGCGGTGTGGGGCTGCGCTGCGCCGGGTGCGAGCGCGCGGGCAGGCGTGGTGTGATCCCTGCCGCCGGGCCGGGCCGGACCCTCGTCGAGATCTGCCATCGGGGTTTTACTTCCAGGACTCGATCGTCGCCGCGCTGGCCGACTATGACTTCGCCACGGTGTTCCGTCGGGTGCGGGCGGTCACCGGGTGGTCGCAGCAGACCCTGGGCAACCTGGTCGGGCTCGACCAAGGTCGGGTCTCGGGGATCGAGCGTGGCGCGCGCCGGTTGCGCGACGTGGCCGTGGTCGCCCAAGTGGCTACCGCTCTGTGTATCCCCCCGGTTCTGCTTGGTTTCGGCGATCCGGGGACTACCGTGGGCGTTGCGAGGGTTGAGGGGCGGAAGGTGGTGAGTTGGGTGGACCGCAGGGACTTCGCCGAGCGCGTCGCGGCCCTGACTCTGGGAGTGGCCGGGGTGGATATTGACCGGCTCACCGCGCTGCTCCCTACGGCCGAGCCCACTGGCACCCGCCACGTCGGGCCTGCTGATATCGAGGTCATCGAACAGACCACCGTCGCATTCGAGAGCCAGGACTTCGCCACCGGAGCCGGGCCGATCCGAGACCTCGCCGTCGCGCAGCTGCGCGCCACCCTCCCACTGCTGGGCGCTGAGATGACCTCCGAGGTGCGGCCACGGTTGTACCTGGCCACCGCGCGCCTGGCGATGCAGGCGGGTTGGATGAGTTTCGAGGTCAACCTGCATGACGCGGCCCGGCGGCTGTGGCTGATCGGGCTGGAGGTCGCTCGCGACACCGACCACACCCACGGAACCGACCTCACCGTCTATCTGCTGGGTGACATGGCAACTCAGGCCGTGCACTTGGGCCGTCCCGACGAGGCGCTGCGCCTGATCCACCTCGCCCACGCCGCTACTGCTGGATCGCACCCCGTCTCCGCGGCCACCACCAGCCTTCTGGCGATCAAGCAAGCCCGGGCCCACGCCGCCAAGGGGGAGGCCGCGCACTGCGACCGCGCATTAGGCCAGGCCGTCGAGCACTTCAGCACCATCACCCTGGCGACCACTCCATCGTGGGGTGCGTGGATCGGTGAGGCTGTCGTCTCCGGTTGCCAGGGTACGGCCCACTACGAGCTGGCTCTGGCCAAGCGCGACCCGCACGCCGCAAACCGGGCGGTGCCGCTGCTGCGCGACGCCGTGGACCACATCGGCCCCGACTACGCCCGGCCCCGCGCACTGTGGCTCACCGAGCTCGCCGGGGCCCACGCGATCGCCGGGGACGCTGACGCCGCCGTCACCGTCGGCCACCAAGCCCTCGACGCGGTCACCACGGTGCACTCTCCCCGGACACACGATGGGCTGCGCGTGCTGAGCACCGCGCTGGAGCCCCTGCACACCAGCACCGGTGTCGCCGAGCTGCGCGACCGACTGCGCGCTACCCTCGTCTAAAATGGGTCCCCTCGGCGAGACACCGCCTTACGTTGTTGAGGTGTGGTGGGATGAGTTCGCTGGCTGATCGTCAGGCCGCCCTCCCAGCCCGCGTTCGTTGAGTCTGTCTCGGAGCTGGCGCAGGGCCCGGGCCCGGGTGGGTCCGATCGCGCCGGGTGGGATTCCGGCGGCCTGAGCGACCTCGGCGTAGGGGCGGGGATAGTCGGTGAACAGGGCCCGCAGCAGGGTCCGCTGGCGGGGTGGCAAGTTCTCGACGAGGTTCCATAATGTTCGTGCGGCGTCGGTCTCGATGGCTTGCTGTTCTGGGCCTGGTGAGGGGTCGGCGAGGATGTCGGCCAGTGTTTCGGTGAGGTCCTGGGTGGGTTTGGCGTGGCGGAGGATGCGGAGGCATTCGTGGCGGGCGGTGGTGGCCAGCCAGGCGCCCAGTCGTTCTGGCCACAGCACGCGGTGGGTGTTCTCGGCTAGTCGCAGCCACGTCGTCTGGATCGCGTCGAGCGCGTCGGCGTCTTGTAGTCGAAATGACCGCACTGTCGCGGACACGAGATTGTTATACCGGCGCACGATTTCTTCCCAGGCCGCCGGATCGCGGTCGCTCGCGCGCGCCAGGAGCTCGGCAATGGTGCTCGTGGCGACAGCGGTCGGGCGGCTTCTCGTGGCGGTTGTCATCGGAATCATGGCCTTTCGGCCACGGTTTGTCACACCGGCTCATGCCGAGCCGGCCGGACGGGAAGGTGGTTAGCCGGATCAGCATTTTTCCCTGGTAGTGGCTGTTGATGAGGTTGCCAGCGGCGCCGGGCCTGATCGATGGTGTGCTCCCCCCATTTGGCGGAGCGGTCCCCCGTTCCCCAGGTAGGGCTAACCCTCCGGAGGTTCTCCCGCACGTCTATGAGGCTTGGCGGGGCACGTCATTCCCGGGACGGGGAGCTTGCTGATCCGTCGCGGGCTCCGCCGGGGTCGGCGATGTGGGTGAGGTCCTGGGCGCAGGCATGGGCCAGGCTGGCGATGACCGGCGTGCTCGCCGGTCCGGCGGCACACGTTGTGGTGACGGCCGTGACGGCGAGGTGGTCGGCTCGCTGCGCGCAGGCCGCCGCGTCCACGGCGCCGGTCGCGGTCTGCTCGGTCGCGATGATCAGGATGGCGGAGGCCGCGGTCTGGTTGTAGAACATCAGCCCCTGGGCGATGAAGCCCTGGGCCAGCACCACCGCGACAACGAGGGCCACCAGGACGGCCAGCCCCACCGCGATCGCTGATCCGTCAGCGACGGCGTGCGCGCCCACACCGGCGCCGATACCGAGGGCCACCCCGGCGATCATCTGGACGGCGCGTTGGCCGCGGAGCACGGTGCTGGCGCTCAGGCACACTGCGGCGGCGACCGGGGCGAAGAACGGTTGCGGGTGGCCTAGCAGGGTGCGCGCGACATACCAGGCGAGCCCGGCCGCGACCGCCGTCTGGATGATCGGCCATCCCACCCGCCGCAGCCGCCCGCGGGCCGCCGTGGCCCGTGCCACGACCCCGCAGAGATGCCCGTCAATCGTTGGGGCACCGCCGGGTCCGGTCACCGGGGCGCCGACGCCTGGTCGACCGGCGCCAGGATCGGTCCGGCGGCGGCGATCGCCAGGGCCATCATCGTGCCCGTACCACCGACGCAGCTCGCCGGAGGGCGCGATCTCCTTGCACCACTGCGTCAGCGCCGCCTTCTCACCGGTGTCGCCGAGTTGGTCGTGCGAGGTCAGCACGATGAGTATCTTCACGATCTCTCCCGCTTTCTCCCGTTGGTGAGAAATGAACGTCCGCTGCGACGCCAACTGTCGTCGGTGCAGGCGGACCTCCTCGCCGACCCACGATGACGAACTCGCCCCGGGCGGTTCCACCCGCCGGGCCGGGTTCACGCCGCAGCGTGAGCACCTGACAGTCGGCTCGGCGGCGATGAAGTTGCCAGCGCTCTTGTTGGCCCCTCCGGCGGTGATTGTCAGTCCCTTGTGGTGCTTGGCTTGGCATTCCTCGACGAGCTTGCCACTCTGGCGGGGGAGTCAGACGTTGAGAGGTGACCTCATGAAAGCCGTCGTCTACGACCGCACCGGGACAGCCCGCGATGTGCTGCGGGTGGTCGACGTCGAGCGTCCCGAGCCGGGGCCGGGTGAGGTGCGGGTGCGGGTCGCCGTGTCGGGAGTCAACCCGACCGACGTCAAGGCCCGCGGCGGCGCGGTGCCACGCCCGATCGACGGATTCCAGATCCCACACCATGATGGAGTCGGCGAGATCGACGCCGTCGGCCACGGGGTCGAGCAGGGCCGTCTGGGGGAGCGGGTGTGGGTGTGGTTCGCTGCGGCCGGCCGACGCTGGGGCACCGCAGCCGAATGGACCGTTGTCCCAGAACACCAGGCCGTGCCGTTACCGGCAGCCGTCTCACCCGAGCTGGGCGCCAGCCTCGGCATCCCGGCGATGACGGCCTGCCACTGTCTGTTCGCCGACGGTCCGCTGCGCGGCAGCACCGTCCTGGTCGCGGGTGGCGCGGGCGCGGTCGGGCACTTCGCGATCGAGCTGGCCCGTTGGGCCGGCGCCCAGGTGGTGAGCACGGTCAGCGGCCCGGAGCAGGCCGCGCTCGCCACCCGGGCCGGCGCCCAGCAGGTGGTCAACTACAAGGACCCGGACGCGATCGACCAGATCAGGTCCTTCGCTGCTCAAGTCGATCGGGTGGTCGAGGTGAATCTGGGCGCGAACCTCCCGCTGGATCTGGCGCTCGTCGGTCCGGGTACCACGGTGGTCTCTTACGCCTCGTCCGGCGCGGATCCGACCTTGCCGGTGCGTGCGTGCATGACGGCGAACGTCACGCTGCGGTTCGTGCTGCTCTACGGCGTACCGGCGCAGGCGCTGCAGGTGTCCGTCGGCAAGATCACCGCCGCGCTGGAAGACGGCGCGCTGAGCGAGCTCCCGGTGCACCGCTTCACCCTGGACGACATTGTGCCGGCGCACGAAGCGGTGGAGTCCAGCGTGACCGGCAAGGTGCTCGTCGACATCGGCTGATGCGCCGGAGGGTGTCCCACGGTGCCTTCATGGCGTGGCGGCGCCGTCGCTACGCTCGCCAGCCGTGACTGTTCCGACAGAGGTCGACTGCGTCGTGGTGTCCTATTCTATTGGCGGTCAGCCGGCCGGTGGCACCGGCCGATCACGTGGCCCCTTGCCGTTGTTGCGTTGGCCGTCCGGGGTGCCGTGCAGGTGTCAGTGGGAGCGCTGCGTGCTGATCGCTGAGGTAGCG
>JBOHFR010000021.1:0-69754 GCA_050699715.1 Pseudonocardiaceae bacterium | reverse complement strand
AGGCCCGGTGCTCCCGAACGTGTCCCCAGCCGAAAGATAGAGCGTCCCCGCAGGCCCAGACGTGACGACGAGCGCCCGACGGCACCGGTAGTACTGGATCTGCTTACTATGTGATATGCGCTGATGGTACCGTGACGGGTATGCCGATGACGCGAGTGACGATCACGATGGATGACGGCATTTACCAGGACGCCCTCGCCACGGCCGCTGAGCACGGAGTGAGTGTGTCGGCGTGGATCTCCCGGTGTACCCGGCTGGAGACGATGCGCGACGCATTGACCCGCCACCAGCAGTGGTGCGCGGCCGAGGACCTGACTGGGTCCGGCTACGAACAGCAGCGGGCGCACTTGGCGGCCGACGCTGCCGCCGAGCTGGACCGTGCGGACCAGGCCCGCGGCCGGGATGCCAGCGATGCCGCCTAGGCCGCCTCGGTTCGGCGATGTCTGGAGCATCAAGGGCGGGGTGCTCGGGACCGAGCCGTGGCTGATCGTCTCCAACAACCTGTACCTGGAGCTCAGCGAGGACAACATGCTGGCCGTCCCGATCCGGGACACCAGCCGACCCGGATCCCGGGTGGTCACCGAGCCGATCCCCGACGTGGGCCAGGCGGTGCTCGATCGGATCACCGCATTACCCCGCACCTGGCTCATCGGTGACCAACCAGTCGCCGAGCTGCACCCCGACCGGCACGCCGAGGTCGGCCGACGCATCTGCAACCTGATCGGCCCCTGAACCTGTGCTCCGGGCCAGAACCGACTGAGCCCGTCGAGTTGCGAGGGCCGCTCTCCTACCCGTAGGGACGACTGTCAGTTTCCGATCAACTCGCGGATCTGCGCTGCGACAGTCGCGTGACGGTTCGGATGAAGCTCAGCCACCTGCTCCTGCAGAGCGGCGCGCGCCACCCACACCAGCCGGTTGAGCATCGCGGTACCAGCGTCGACGATCGGCTCCCGATACGTGCCCTCCTAGACCGAGCGGGAGTCGACCTCGACGGGCCCATCACCTCGTCACGGGAGACCCACACCTGGCCGTACTGGATCGGGGCGCCGGGTGTGCTCACTGCTCGTCGAGCGCGGCGATCGCCCGACGACGGCGCGCTGCCATCAACGCAGCCTCCTGCTCGGGGGTGTAGACAAGCCCACGATCGTCCTCCTCAGCCCGAGCGCGCCGCGCCTTAGCCACTGCGGCCTGGTACTGCAGCGCCGCCCGCACCCACTCCGACAGGTTCGTCCCTGCGTCCGCCGCTGCGGCCCTGACCTGCTCAGCCAATCCGTCATCGAGTTTGACCGCTATCTGCACCGTCATTCGTACAGCATGACGGATCGTCAGGCCCGTCAGGAAGCGTGGGCAGCGTCATACATCGCGGTTCCGCGAGACCGTAGGGGCAACGAGACCTCCAAGACCGGGTCTCAGCCGAAGCGGGCTGCGGCGGCTCGTAGCGGGGCGAGGCGGCCCCGGACCGGTACGGTCCACAGTGGGTGGCCGCACAGCCCCCAGCTGGCCAGCAGTGCGTTGGCGGCGAGGAAACCGCTGGTCACGGCGCGTTCCATCAGGGCGACGGGGAGGTCGACCCGGGTGAGGTCGCCGGCGAGCACGACGGCTGGATCGGGCGTGGTGACGGTGGGCCGGTCACCGAAGGTCCCCGGTGCGAACAGCGGGCAGTCGGCTTGTAGCTCATGGCGCTCATCGACGATCGTGGCGGCAGTGGTTTCCGGGTAGACCCGGCGCAGCTCCTCTACCAGTTGGCGGCGGGCCTGCTCGGGGTCGCCGGTCAGCGCGTAGGCATGCAGCTCCACCACCGAACCGCCGGTGCGGCGCGCCCAGCGGGCCGCCTCGCCTTCGAAGCGTTCCAGCACGCTGACATTGTCCAGCGGTCCGAATCCACTGGTGCCCAGGAACCCTGGCCGGTCGGCGTGCACGGGGCGGTCCAGCCACAATCGGGACACCAGGAACGGCGGGGCGGTGCGCAGCCACTCGATGCCCGCCCGCCAGGCTGCGTCACCGAGCTCGGGCGAGGCGGCGAGCAGCGCCTGCAACCCGGTCACATCGGCGGCGAGCACCACGGCGTCGACCTCGTCCCGGTCCCCGCCAGCGTGCACAGCGAAGCGACGCTCGCGCCCGAGTGAGATCTGCTCGACGGCCACGCCGGGGCGCACCACCACGCCGATCTCGGCCAGATAGTCGCCCATCGGGTCCCACAGCGCCTGCGGGAACGGTTCGGTGCTCACGTCGAACACCAGGCCCTCGGCCGAGCCCAAAAAGTAGATGTGGAACATCGTGGCTAGCTCGGCCGCCGACAGCTCTCGGGGATCGGCGAAGAAACTGCGGGAGAACACCGAGAACGCCAGGTGCCGGGCCGCGTCCGGGAAGTGCACCCGCTCCAGGAACGTCATCGCGTCCTGGTCGTCCAACCGCCAGTAGATCTCCGGTACCGACACGTCGACCAGTGGCAGTGCGGCCACCGGGTCGATCCGGTTGACCAGGTCCCGCCACCCGAAGGTGGGGCTGAGTAGCGCGAAGGCCAACGCGTTCCACGGTGGGGTGCGCGGCAAACCCTGGAAGGTGTCCCGATGGCCGTCGGCGTCGATCAGCGGGTAATCCGCCATCGGCGCCAGCGCCCGGCCCAGCGGATCGGCCCGGCGCAGCAGCGCACGCAGGTTGTAGTACTGCCGGAAGAAGGCATGGAACCCGCGGCTCATGGTGACCGTGGACCCGTCGGTCAGCGTGGTCGGCCAGCCGCGCAGCCGCCCGCCGAGCTGGCGCTCCCGTTCCAGGAGCTGCACCTGCACGCCGCGCTCGGCCAGTGCCACGGCGGCCGCGATGCCGGCGATCCCCCCGCCGACGACGGCCACGCGGGGAGGCGGCCCCTCGGGTCGTGGCCGACCAGCCCTCGGCGGGTGCAGCACGGCCCGTCGGTCCCGGCCCGGCCGTTGCCCACCGACGCCGCGCAACGTCACGCCGTTGCCGTCGCGCGGTGTCACGCCGGTCGCCTGGCCACGACGGTGTGCACGATGCCCCGTTCCCAACCGGGCATCGTGGCGATCTGGGTATCGACCAGGCCGTGCCCGCGCAGCCGCGCGGCCAGCGCGTCCACGGTGTCAAAACGCAGCACACTGCGCCACAGATAGCGGTAGAGCCCGGCCCGACCGGTGACCACCTTCCCGGCTGGGATGATCACACTCCAGCACACCGCGGTCCAGATCATTCGGCTCCGCGCCCGGCCGTCCAGCGCGTAGTCGTGCACCACCAGCGGTGCCCCTGGCGCCAGCGCCTCGCGCAGCCCGGCCAGCACCGGGTCCGGGTCCGGCAGGTTACGCACCAGGTAAGCGGCGAAGATCCCGTCGAATGGCCCACGCACCCCGGCGGTGGCGAGCTCCTCGGCCCGGGCGTGCACGAACGACACCCGTGCTGGCCAGTTGGCCTGCCGGGCCTTGGCGAGCATGCCGGCCGATGCGTCCACCGCAGTGATCCTGGCCTGGGGCGCTGCCGCCAGCAGCGCCAGGGTCGACGCCCCCGTCCCACAACCCAGGTCCAGCAGGTGCAACCCAGCGCCGTCGCCGGGCAGTCGCATCCGGCGGGCGGAGCGCGCCAGGTTGCTGTGATAGCCCGGGCTCGCGCCGACCAGCCGGTCGTAACTCGCTGCGGCGGCGTCGAACTCGCTCGTTACGTCGATCGTCACGAACGCAGCCTAGCTGTGGACGACCCGTGAGTGGCGATGCGAGTCAGGGCCCGCATCGCCACTCACGGGCGCCGCAGGCGCACATCGACGATGTGGGCGACCGTGCGCCAGGGTTGAAGTTGCACGTAGTTGGCCCGCCCCCAATCGTAGGTCTCGCCGCTGATCTCGTCGTGGGCATCAAAGCGATCCTGCTGGTCCATGCCCAGCGCCGGCAGGTCCAGCCAGACCGTTCCGCTCACGGTGATGAACGGTTCCAGGGTGACCACGCAGATCACGGTGTCACCGCCTGCCGGGTCGGTTTTGGAGTACGCCAGCAGTGACTCGTTGTCCACCCGGTGAAACCGCAGCGTGCGTAGCTGCTGCAGGGCGGGGTGCGCTCGACGGATCGCGTTGAGCTGGGTGATCCACGGTTGGAGGGATCGGCCCTGCGCCAGCGCGGCGGCGAAGTCCCGGGGGCGCAGCTGGTATTTCTCGCTGTTCAGGTACTCCTCGCTACCCGGCGCCAGCGGTGTGTTCTCGAACAGCTCGAAGCCGGAGTAGACCCCCCACGAGGGTGACAGCGTGGCGGCCAGCGCGGCCCGGATGGCGAACATGCCAGGCCCCCCTTCCTGCAGCGACGCGTGCAGGATGTCCGGGGTGTTGACGAAGAAGTTCGGCCGCACCTCGTCGGCTCTGGACGCCAGCTCCATCCCGTACTCGGTGAGCTCCTGCTTGCCGGTGCGCCAGGTGAAGTAGGTGTAGGACTGGGTGAAGCCCAGCCGGGCCAGGCCGTAGAGCCGAGCCGGGGTGGTGAACGCCTCGGCCAGAAACAGTACATCCGGGTGACGGTCCTTGACTTGCCAGATCAGCCACTGCCAGAAGTCCGGCGGCTTGGTGTGCGGGTTGTCCACCCGAAAGATCCGCACTCCACGCTCCACCCAGAACAGCAGCACCCGCAGCATCTCGGCGTAGATGCCGCGGCGGTCGGAGTCGAAGTTGAGCGGGTAGATGTCCTGGTAGTGCTTGGGCGGGTTCTCGGCGTAGGCGATCGTCCCGTCTGGGCGGGTGGTGAACCACTCCTGGTGCTCCTTGGCCCAGGGGTGATCCGGCGCGCACGTCAGCGCGAAGTCCAACGCGACCTCCATGCCCAGCTCGCCGGCCCTGGCGACGAAGGCCTCGAAGTCTTCGAGGGTGCCCAGCCGGGGGTGCACCGCGTTGTGCCCGCCTTCGCCTGAACCGATCGCATACGGCGAGCCGACGTCGTCTCCTCCGGCGTGCATGGTGTTGTTGGGACCTTTGCGGTTGACCTCGCCGATCGGGTGGATCGGCGGCAGGTACACCACGTCGAAGCCTATGCCGGCGATCCGGTCCAGCTCACCGGTGGCGGTGGCGAAGGTTCCGTGCACCGGGTTGCCCTGGGCGTCCCAGCCGCCGGTGGATCGCGGGAAGAACTCATACCACGAGCTGAACAACGCTCGGGAGCGATCTACCCACACCTTGTAGGTGGCGCCCCGGGTGATCAGGTCACGGATCGGGTCGACGGTCAGGATCTGGGTCACCGGTGCCGCGAGCGCCGGCCCCACTCGCTCGTCGAGGGGACGCCCGGTGTCCCGCAACGCCGCCGCCGCGGCGGCCAGCGCCACCCGGTTGGTTCCCTGGGCAGGACGGCGGGCCGCTCGCTCCAGCAGCCGGGCGCCGACGATCAGGTCATTCTCCAGCTCGGGCGCGGTCTGGCCGGCGGCGATCTTCACCTCGATCGTGTGCCGCCAGCTCTGCCCGGGGTCAGCCCAGCCATCCACCCGAAAGCTCCACCAACCCACCTGGTCAGGTACTACGGTCGCGATGAACTGGTCGGTACCCGGCGGTCCCGGCCGCATCCGAACCTGACTGGCCGATGCCGTACCAGGACCGCGCCAGACCACCGTGGCGCCCACCGCGTCGTGCCCCTCGCGCCACACCGTGGCGCGGACCGGAACGTGCTCGCCGACCACCGCCTTGCTGGGGTACCTCCCGCACGAGACCACGGGCGTCACATCGTCAATGGCGATCCGGCCACTCACCGCATGCCTCTTCCCGTCCGGCCCCCAGACCCAGTCTGCCGGTAATGGCCCTGCGGCGCGCGCCGGATGTGACACCTGTGACCGCAGTCTGGCCGCGTGACCCGCAGGTCTGGATCCAGACTGCGCAGCCGACTCGATGTCAGCGTTGCCCGTGCACTGCGTCGGGATCTCCTGACCCGAGGCGAATACGCTGGTCTCAATGACGAATCGCTTGACAAGGCATTAGCGCTTGACAAGGCACTACGGAGGCTGATGTCAGGCGGCCTGAAGAAATGGCGGTGCACGCTGCACGAGAGGTTCAATCTCGACGTTCTGGTCAGGGAGCATGCCTCGGGCATCGTCGCGGACGCCTGCTGTTGTGCCTGTCGATATGTTCTCCCTAACCGCTCCCGGAGTAGGCGCCATTGCGTCTCATCGACGTTGCTCACGGTGCTAGAGTTCTACGATTTGCGCGGGCAGGATAATCGATCCGTCAGCGAGAACCTTGCCCCGGCTTGTTTCGCATACCATGTCGGCAACCCCGTCGGCTCCGAATGGCGGCTCGTGGCGCGAACGGGTGTGTGGCACTGGAGGCACAGCACTGTTATAGGGGCGGATTGCGCTGGGTCGGTCAGGGTGACGACGCATGGTGGAAGGGTGCGGGGCGTGGCGCGTGAGCCGGAGGAGCTTGTGGAGATGCGTCGGGTGCTGGGTGGGCAGCTGGCCGCTTTCCGTCAGGCGGCGGGGTGCGCGCTATCAAGGCTCGCTGCGCAGCGGGGTCACCCACGTCGGGAGGGGCGGTCCTGAAGGAGCAGGGGGTGTCGCGGCGGCCGGCGGTGTGGATCGGTTGGTGGTCCGGCTGCGGGTGGGCGCCCGGGTGTTGTGCGGTGCTAGCACTGGGGCGGCAGCTGGTTCGGCGGTGTCGCCGGTCGGTTGCTGGGGTGCGTCGGCGGGTGTCGTCGGGATGGGTCCGGGGAGCTCTGGGCTGCGGGGGCTGCTGTCGCTGCCGGGGTTGGGTGTCGGGGTGGTAATTACGGGTGCAGGGGTGGTAATTACGGGTGCAGGGGTGGTAATCACGGGTGCAGGGGTTCTGGCGGTGGTCGGGGTGCTGGGGCTGCTGTGCGACGTCACGAACAGCACGGCCGCCACGCCCCCGACCAGGACGAGTCCGCCGGCTGCCGCGAACTGCGGGAACCTTCGGGAGGTGGCCCGGCGGCGCTGTGGTACGTCGACGTCGATGTTGGTGACGTGCCACGGGATGGCGGTCGGCGATTGCTGGTGGGGGACCTCGGTCGGGGGGGACCCGGTCGGGGCGAACTCGGAGACGTCCGACCCGGCGAATCCGTGCGCCCCGACCATCGCTGGGGCCGGGGCGTATAGCGTGTCCGGCTCGACGCCCGCGCTAGCAGTACCAGCATAGGCAGGATAGGCACTGTAGCTACTGTCGGCCGGAAGCCCAGACAGGGCGGCGCCGAGCGCGATCGCGGACTGGGGATCGGCGTCGACGGTGACCGGTCTATCGAGCTCAGCCGAGACGAGTTGCGCGATGAGGGGCACCCGCGAGGACCCACCGACCAGCAGCACCGCATCGAGGTCCGCCGGTCCGACGCCGGCAGATCGCAGCGTCCGGCGCAACGCCTGCACGGTCTGGGCCACCTGCGGGCGGATCAGGTCCTCGAACTCGGCCCGGACCAGCCGCACCTGGGCCTGGACCTCCGGCAGCAGCACCGGGATCGTCACCTCGGTACCGGCCGAGAGGACTTCTTTGGCCTCGGTGCACTCCCGCCGGCAGAGCGCGATGCTGCGCTGCACCCGATCGGTCGCCGCGAGCTCGCGCAACGCGGGGACTGCGGCGACGACGTACCCGAACACGGCGTCGTCGAAGTCCACGCCGCCTAGCCGTTCGATCCTCTCCGGGACGCCGAGCACGGAGAACGTTCCGGTGCCGGTCTGGCGCAGCACAGCCGCCTCGAAGGTGCTCCCACCGAGGTCATAGACCGCGATGGTGGCGCCGGTGTGCAGCCGCTCCCGGGCCGAGTAGCAGGCTGGCGCCGCCTGCGGCGCGGTGCAGAACGTGACCTCCGGCAGATCGGCGCCGTGCAGCGCATCCGCCACGGCCTGGATCGCCTCCGCGTCCCAGCCGACCGGATGCGTGATCGTGATGCCCAGGGCGGACCCACCCTCGCGCTGCGCGACCCGGTCGAGGACCCAGCGGAGCACCAAGGCAGCGACCTCGGGTGCCGAATGCGGGACACCGCCGATCACCATCGGCACCTTGTCGCCGATGCGCCGGGCGAACTCGCGGACCACCCGATCGGGGGTGGTCGTGGCGCAGCGCTCGGCGGCCTCCCCGACGACCACCTGGCCGTCCGGGCCCAAGTAGACCACCGAGCTCACGGCCGCAGACCGGTTACCTAACGGTACGACCTCGGGCAGCGCCCGCCGCCCGGGCTCCTCGCGGCAGATGGCCGCAGTGGTGAAGGTGCTACCCACGTCAATCCCGAGCCAGTAACCCATCCAGGCCTGCCCCCATCCGTCGTCATCTGCTCCCGGAGACCGTAGCGGCGGCGCTGCAGCGCACCCGCCGCGGGCGCTGGATGAGCATCGCCGATCGCACGCTACTTCGCCGCATCGCCGAACGGATCAAGTCCGCTCCCGCGCTGGCCGAGGCCGATCGTCGGTTCTTGCGTGACTTGCGGGCTGACCTAGTCGCCCAGTGGGGGCAGACGCGGTGCAAGATGGCGCTGGCCGTGGTGCAGGGCGACGCCCACAACCACAACCTTGCGCGAACCAGTGATGGACGGATCGTGTTCGTGACCGGGAGCGGGTCGGCGTCGGGCAACCGGAGTGAGACCGGACCTTGACCGCGGTCCACCACGAGCGCGGCTGGCACTGCGCGACCGCCTACGCGGCGTTCGTTGCCACCCACAGCTACAAGCACTTGACATGCCGACGGGTCATGAGCTTGATTGTTGGAACCGATCGAGGAGGACACCGAGTGGAGGCGAGGAGCACGCGTCACCGCTGGAAGGGCACGAGTCCCGTGGGCGAGGAGCCGATCGTGCATTCGATGGCCGATATAGTTCGTCAAATTGATGTTGAGCGAGAAGCGCTCGCAGAGGGCCTGCTCTTCAAGTGGTTGTCGGATGAGTCTGTCGACGGGTACCGCAGGCTCAGTTTTCTGCCATCGATGCTGTACTATCTGATGGGTTTCAAGGACGTTCTTGCGACCCTGGGCCGCGACAGTCCCCAGACGGACCTTGAGCACCACATCAACGCGTACTGCTTTGAGGACGCTGACCACTGGCGCTGGTACCTGACCGACCTCGATAAAGTTGGCTTCGACCTCACGTGCTGGGGAGAAACGATCTTTGAATGGTGCAACGAGGCGTGGAGCCCTGCGACGGAGGTGAACCGCAAGACCATCTTCCATCTGATCCACTTTGCGATGTCTCAACGTGATCTTCTCTACCAGCTCGCTCTCATTCTCGTGTTCGAGGCGACCGGTGTGGTGTTCATCGGTCACACTCGAAAGGCGGCTATCGCTCTCGGGATGGACGAGGAACTTCAGTACCTGGGACGTGCGCACTACGAGGAGGAGGCCGCGCACTCCGTGAAACCGCAGGATGTTGCGCATCACGAGCTGAGCCCGGAGCTGTACGAGCAGATCCGTCAGATGGTCGAGGTGCTGTTCGTCGACTATCGTGAATTATTCGATTGTTGGTACCAACACCGGGAGAAATTTCCCATGAACCCAGGGGAGCGAAAGCCCTGCATGGAGATCATGTAGGCCGCTGCGGCGCAGACTGCGAGATGGGCATTCGTATGCATGGTGTGTGTGAACCGAAGCCCGCTTCCGACGTGCGGGACCGGGTGGTCAAGCTCCGGACGATGATCCGCGACTCCGCCGGCGTGGCGGTCGGTGACGATCGTCTTGACCCGCTCCGCTCAGTCTTTCTTATCGGCAGCTGCTCGGACGAGGTCCCAGACGACTGGTACCAGGACTTTGACATCCATTTCCTGTTCGACGGGCTCGCGCTGAGACCGAAGACACTGGCTTGGTTGGCCGATCTTCTCCAGCGGTGCCGTGACCTGAGTGGCGGCGGCTTCCTGGTGGAAGCACACGTGAAGGACCGGCACTGGAAGATGGTTCCGGATCGTTCTCGCAGCGGGAACGTCGGCGTCCATGCCACACTGCTGAACTCGGCCGATCACTTTCGACGTGTACACGTGAACCCGATACTCGCAGCGAACATGTACGTCCGCTGCGGAGTCGTCTACGGTGACCACCCGGCAGACGTCCGCGGATGGCGCCCGGTTGGTGCCGCTGCATACACACACTCGGTGGGTGGCATCGGATGGCTGGCAGAGAACTTCGCGCGGGCAGTGTCCCTCTACGTACTTACACCGGACGATCACTCATTCTACCCGTTCATCGGCGGCTACACGTGGAACATCGCGAGTTCGGCGCTGTTCCACCTATACTCGTTGGTGAACGGTCGGGTGACGAGCCGCAAGGGTGCTCTCGAGTACTTCCGCGAGAGTCCCGATTCTTCCGCGCATCTGCGTGAGGCGGCGAGGCTGCTGTACGAGTACCGAGAGGACCCGTCTGGCAACCGCGACTTCGGGCGACGTCAGATCAACGCTGCCGGGCGGGTCCTGGGGCACGTCGCCAGTCGACTCAAGGCACTGGTTCCCGCTTACTACGACGCCGCGCCAACGGATTGGACTCCGACTCACATCGTGGCTAAAGCCAGCCTGTATGGAGGACCACTTGACGGTCTGGCCAGTAGTCCGCCCGAGGTGGTCGACGTGTTGCGCGACGAGCGCGAGGACTACTACACCTCTGTGCAGGACGCCCTCGCGGTTGCGCGGCGAGCGGCGGGAAGCGAAGTCTCCTCCAAGGAGAACTTCGAGTTTGTCCGCGACCTGGTGGAGGGTAAGGGCCCTGCGACGAAGGTCCGGGTGTGGGACTCTGCAAGCCTTCCCCGTCGGCTGTTCTCCGACGACTACTCCGCCGCGCGAGGGTCGACAACAGAGTCTGACCTGTTCTTCGGGTGGGAGGATGGTCTCCAGACGTTGTTGCAGCGACTGCACGAGGTGTGCATCGAGCTGGGACCGGGTGGCGACGGTGTGGCCGCGCTGGCCCGCGTGACGGCGGCGATCGCCAGCGACCGGCTGGGCACGGCCGGAGTTGCCGGACGGGTGGAGCGTGACGTTGACAACGTCTTCGCGGTGACCGAACAGCTCGCCGGGTTGCTGCGCCCGCACGTCGTCCCGGTGTCGACGCCCGCCAAAACCAATGAGAGAGTGCGGGGAGCGAATGGATTTCCATGACATCCTGCACCGCTTGGCTGCGTCGCCGGTGGCTCTCGACCTTTCCACCGGATCACCGTTGGTGCCGCCGGAGCTGCGTAACGTCCTGCGCGCCGGTCTGCGCGACCTCGCAGACGATGATCAGCGGGACGTGGTGTTGTCGTCCTACGCGCAGCTCGATGGGCTCGACGAGTTTAGGGAAGAAATCGCCGGCCTGATGTCCGAGCAGTACGGACGACGGGTCTGTCGAGCGGAAGTTATCGCCGTTCCAGGTATCCAGGCGGCGTTGCGCTATCTGCATCGGTGGCTCACCGCTCAAGGCCGCCGGGCCCTCTACCCGATCGGGCTGGAGTTCGCCGGTGCCGTCGACCGGACGTCGCCACACCATCCGGCGGTGGGGCCATACACGATGGTCGCAGCCGACGATGGAACCTGGCGGCCGGTCATCGACGTGACAGCGATCCGCGATTGGTCCGGCGTCGGTGCCGTGATCTTGTCACGACCGCACAGCCCCACCGGCCGCGACTGGAGCACCGGGGAGTTGACCGCGCTCGCCGCAGAGGCGGCTGATTGCGATGCACTACTCGTGCTCGACGAAACGTATGCACCACCTTTCGCGCCGATCACAGAGGAGGATCGTCCTCCGGTCGATGCCCCCAACGTCGTACGCCTGTTCAGCATGAGCAAGCTCGGGCTGGCGGGAGAACGCGTTGGTGTGGTCGTGGCCTCGGCAGAGGTCGTGACTGCGCTGTCGCGGCTACAACGGTCGTTCATCATCCAGCCGCCCAAGGTCGGCCAGTTCTTGACCATGCGCCTGCTCCGTGCGTTCCGCGCTCAACCCAGCCTTCGCGAGATGGTGGTCAGCGCGTACCGGCTGCGGTGGGAGGCGGGTCGCGGGGCGGTTGAGGAAGTCGGCGTGTCTGGGTTACGGGTCGCCGAGTGGGAGGGCGGTTTGTTCCTGTGGATGGAATGGAACGGCGCTCCAACCGATAGGGAAGTGGCAGATGCGTTGCTGGCGCAGGACATCGCGGTGATGCCGGGGACGGCGTTGGTGGTCCTCCGCGAAAGCCGCTCGGCCAGCCATCCACAGGGCCTGCGGATCGGGCTGGGCGCACCTCCCGAGGCGGTTGCACTCGCCGCTCGCGCCGCTGCGGCGTTCGTATCGGCGTACCGACAGACGGCGTGGGCTGGCTCTGATGCATGACCTGTCACTGCTAAGGGACGGCGCTGCCTTCTCGCTCTCGCCGTCTGAGCCGGCTCGCATCGCACTCGTCCACCACAGCTTCCGGACGGTGTCCGTACGTCGAGGACAGACCCGGCAGCGGTTCGCGGCGCACTTCCCCGCACTCGGGCTGCTCAGCATCGCGCAGTCTCTCCGCGTCGAGGGACAGCCCGTCGCCCGGTTGCTCGTTCAGCCATTGCGACCGCCGTTCGACCTTCTCTTAGCGCACGTCTCGGCCGATCGCAGCGGCCTATCCTCGGTTGAGCTGGCCGCATCACGCCATCGCGTGTTGTGGAGCATGTGGGAGTGGACGACGTTCGCGAACCATCCCGAGATCGACGACATCCGTCGGAACGTGTCGGCGTACGACACAGTCGTCGCGTACGATCCGGTCTCCGCCGGCGCCTTCAGATCACTCGGCCCATCGGTCCCTCCCGTGCTCACCGTGCAGGGCGGTTTCGACGCTGCGGCATGGCCGTATCTAGAGCGTCGGTGGCGGCCACCGGTCCGGTTCCTCCTCATCGGATACCTCACCGACCGCAAGAATCCGATGGCGGTGCTCAACGCGTTCGCCGCACTCCTCGACCAGCACGGGCCTGCGCGGTTCGACGCGCAACTGCACATCAAGTTCGTGGACCGGATGAACCCGCTGATCAGTGACCCGCCTCTGCGACCCGAGGTGCTCGACGAAGCGGCAGTGGTACCGGAGCCTGCACAGGAGTACTTGCTGAAAGCGCGGGGACAGGACCGGGTCTTCCCGCACGTCGGAACCTGGAGCAGGAAGGCGCTTCTCCGCCTCTACGCCAGCATGCACTGCCTCGTGGCACCAAGCCGCGGTGAGGGTAAGAACCTGGCTGCATTGGAGTTCATGGCGACGGGCGGAGCCGTCATCGCCACCCGAGTTGGCGGCCACGGCGTCTGGCTGGATGACTCGTACTCCTATCCGCTGCGATGCACTCTGCGCCCGGCGACGTGGCCAGTGCCGACCGCCGATGCGGAGGAAGTCGATGCCGACCTGGAACATCTGCAAGAGACGATGTGGCGTGTCTATACGGACCTCGGTGAAGCTCGCGCCAAGGGTATGCTCGCTGCGACCGCGATTCCGGCGGGTTGGGACTGGAGCGTCGCCCTGCGGCGCCTGCGCGACGCGCTCGCAGGCGTTGGCATCGATGGCCTCGACCCTGATTCGCCGTGACCGGGTCTTGCTAGAGTTTCCCGGTTCGGGTAGCGCCTCCAGCGGCGCCGCGCTGGCAGAGTCGGTCGCTTCGGCGGGCCATGGCCAGCGGTCAGACGATGAGACAATTGGGGATGTTGATGAAGGTTGAGGCCGGGACGGGCGGCGAGGCCCTGGCCGTGTACCTGGAACGCGCGCTGGGTGAGCTGCAGGCGGCCGGCACGGTGGACGACCTTGCCGCATGGCGCCGGCAGAACACCGGACGCTCGGGTGAGATCGCGCGCTGGCGCCAGTCGATCGGCAGGGTCGACCCGGCGGACCGACCCGAGCTGGGGCGGCTGGTCAACGAGGCATGGGAGGCGCTGAACGAGGCGTTCGACCGACGGTCCGAGGAGGTGCAAGCGGATGAGTCGGCCTCGTCCAAGGACGCGGTTGATGTGACGCTCCCGCCCCGGCGGAGACATCGGGGCAGGGCGCACCCGGTGATGTCGATGCTCCAGGAGATCATCGGCGTCTTCGAGAAGATGGGGTTCACCGTCTTCGAGTCGCCCCACGTGGAGTTGGACGCGTACAACTTCGAGCTGCTGAATATGCCGCCCCAACACCCCGCCCGTGACATGCAGGACACGTTCTACGTCACGCCGCAGGTGGTGCTGCGTACCCACACGTCGGCGGGCCAGATTCGCGCGATGCGCGCGCACGCACCGGAACCGTTGCGTGTGGTCATTCCGGGGCTGTGTTACCGGAACGAGGACGTCACCCCGCGCTCCGAGCTTCAGTTCTTCCAGGTCGAAGGACTGATGGTCGGCGACAATGTTCGGTTGAGTGATCTTAAGGGAATACTGCTCGCGTATGCCCGCCACGTGTACGGCAGCGACGAAGTCCGCATGCGGGCGAGCTATTTCCCGTTCACCGAGCCGAGCGTCGAGATCGACATCAAGTGCACCCCGTGCCACGGAGCGGGCTGCCGGGTGTGCAAGCACACGGGATGGCTGGAGTTGCTCGGCGGGGGTGTGGTGCACCCGACCGTGCTGCGTAACGGCGGCTACGACCCGGACAAGGTCTCGGGTATCGCCTGGGGAATGGGTGTCGAGCGCCAGCTCCTGCTGCGGCACGAAATCAACGACATTCGATTGTTCTACCGGGGCGACCTTCGCTTCCTGAACCATTTCTCCTGACCCTGCCCTCAGCGGCAGCGGACACGGGTGACAGAAGGCCGGTTCTCCGGAACACGATGACGACCGACAGGAGTGACAACAATGAAGGCGCCGGTTCGTTGGCTCCGTGAGCTCGTGGCCTTCTCGGAGTCCGAGGAGACCATCGCGGAACAGCTGAGCGTCGCCGGCTTGGAAGTCGAGTCGATCGACACACTCCCCGACGGGGAAGCCGTTCTGGACATTGACATCCTGCCGAACATGGCGCGCTGTCTGGCCATGGTCGGTATCGCCCGCGAGGTGGCGGCCATCACCGGAGCTCCGCTGCGGATCGACGTCGACCTGGCCGACCTACCATCGCCCCGGCCGGAGCTGGCGCCGACCATCGCCAATTCGACGCTGTGTGGACGCTTCGCGGTCCTGGTGATCGACGGGGTCGACGACCGGGACGCGCCGGACTGGCTTCGCGACCGGGTGCGCGCCGCGGGGATGGACTCGGTCAGCGGTCTGGTCGACCTGGCGAACTACGTCATGCTCGAAATCGGGCAGCCGATGCATGTGTACGACAAAGACCGGCTCGGCGGGCCCAGGCTCGGGGTGCGAGCTGCCCGGGAGGGCGACTCGCTGCAGCTGTTGACGCGGCCGGAGACAGCGCCACCCGTCGCGCTGCCGGTCGGAGTACCGGTGATCGTCGACCAGCAGGACACGCCGGTCACGGCGGCGGGCCTCGTCGGCGGGCGACCCACGGCGGTGACGCCGTCGACCACGTCGGTCGTCGTCGAGGCGGCGTCGTTCGACTTCCGCTCCATCCGCCGTGCGCAGACCGCCCTCGGACTCGTGACCGACGCCTCTGCCCGGTTCAGCCGCGGTGTCGACCCGGAGCTCGTGAAGACCGGCCTACGCCGGTTCTGCGCACTGCTGCGCGAGATCAACCCTGACGTTCAGGTGCACGGTTACGGCGAGACCCGGCTCCAGCCGCCGAACCACCGAACGATCCAGCTCGACGTCAACGCGCTGCGCGCGACGATCGGTGCGACGTACCCGCCTGACGACGTGGCCGCTGTGTTGGACCGGCTCGGGCTCACGTTCGACCGCACGGGAACGGTCTTCTCGGTCTCGGTGGGTGACGAACGCGCCGACCTGCGCATCCCGCACGATCTCATGGAGGAGGTCGTGCGCATCCACGGACTCGGGCACGTGCCGGCGACGATGCCGCACGAGGCGATGCCCGCCCCAGTCCGTGCCATAGCGCGGGAGGGCCACACCGCGATCCGCCAGTCACTCATCCGGGGCGGCCTGAGCGAAGTGATCAGCTACACACTCAGCTCGCCCGCGGCGCACGCGGCGCTCGGTGGACCTGCTGAGGACCCGCTTCTTCCCCTGCTCAACCCGTTGTCCTCGGAGTTGACCTCCCTACGTCGTTCGCTCCTGCCGGGCCTGCTGACGACCGTGGAAGACAATCTTCGCTCCCAGCGGTCCGTGCACGTGTTCGAACACGGCGTCGTCGTACTCCCCGAGTATGAGGGCACAGACCCGGGTCTACCCCGGGAAGAACAGCGGGTGGCCGTGGCGATGGTCGGTGACGCGGAGCCCAAGGGCCTCTGGTCGGATGCGCGACGTCCGGTTGATCTGTACGACGTCACCGACGTCGTCCTCGGCTTGGTCGAGGATCTCCACATGGACGGAGTGCGGCTGGTGCAGGCGAAAGCCGCTCCCTACCTGCCCGCCGCCTGCGCAGCGGTCGTTCATGGCGAGCAGGTGCTCGGCCACCTCGGCATGCTTCGAGAGGATGTAGCCGCCACCTTCGGTCTCGGTGGCCAGCGCGTGTTCGCCGCCGAGCTCGACGCGGACGCGTTGGTGACGCTGCGTCGTACCGAGTACGTGGCACCGCTGCCCAGCCGGTACCCCTCAGCGTTGTTGGATCTCTCCATCGCGGTGTCCACGGATGTGGCCATCGGTGACGTGGTCGGCCAAGCCATGACGGCCGGGGGCGACGAGCTCTCGGACGTGTCGGTGTTCGACATCTTCGCCGGCACCGGTCTGCCCGAGGGGCGCAAAGCGGTCGGTCTCCGTTTGACGATCAACGCCGGGGACCGCACCCTGACCACCCGCGAGGCTGAGGGCGTACGGGAACGGGTGGTCGCTCGGCTTGTCGACGTCTTCGCCGCGCAACGCCGATAAACCGAACCGAAGGCGCTAGCGTCACCTCGTCGGACTCGGTACGGCGGGAGTTGCGGGTCGCGACCTGGCTGGCGGGAGCTCGCCTCCCCGTTGTCCGGCCGCTGGTCAGGGAGCCTTTCGCCGCTTTTTGTAATCAAGGCGCCTAATATTGAGCACTCGTCTGGGGTCTTGTGTTGAGCATCCAGCTGTTGCCAGACTGACCAAAATTGACTTCTCGCTATAAAGATCACTCAGATTTCTGGATCTAAATTCTCCACGGAGAAACCTTCAGTCGCCCTGCCTTTAAATTAGTGGGCGGGATCAAAAGAGGGGGCACTATAACCGGAGAGACGGCCGGGCGAAATCTGGTTTTAGAACCGACATTCTGGACTCTGGTGAGGAGAGTAGAAATGCAACTTTTTACGACTGTAGTTGGAAAGATAAACGGGACTGATTTTCGCGCTGAGGGTCAAGGTCAATGCCCGGAGCCAGGCCGATCATACGGAGAACTCCGGTTCGACAAGAGAATACCTAAATTTACTCCAATGCTTTGCAAGTCTTGGACCTGCAAGCATCATTTTCATATTGCCCGCATGTCACCCTCCGAGGTCAACCCCCTAGCCGAGTTCCTTGATAGAGGTGGCCGCGTGATGGAATACACGACGATAGAGTACCCACAAGCTGAAGATAAGATACTGGTTACATCAATTTGCGAACGCCCGCAACCCAATCTTCAGGTAATTTACCAGACACGATTGGGAAACTACACCGGTCCGTTCGATATTGTTGAGCAATTGCCATTTGATATCAAGTTGACTTCCGTTAAACCTGGCTTCGCCGAAGGATTTAGTGTGCGTCAAGTTGTCCGCGCTAACGGTGAGCGAATATCGATACGTTACTACGATCGGGTCTTCTTTTCGCATGACTTTACACTACCGTTCCCGTTGAGTTTTGAGATCAGTGGTGAAGCTAGCTACTTTGACGACGAGCCGCGTTTCATCCTGAATACGAAAATACTTGACAAAAGATCAACCGCTACTTCTTCTCATGCGCTTCGCTTGAAATAGGATTTTTATCGATATCTACCAATCGTATTGTTCTACTAGATCTTCTAGGTTGTGTGCGATGAGATCACGAATAATGTCCATTCCCGTATAGTTGCCGACGCTCAGCACTTCTGGACGTCGGTTTTTTAATTCGCCGAGAGTGTAAGCGTAGAGAGCCAGTTGGCTAAGTTCTTTCTTGTCCTCCTCGCTCGACGGTGGTAGGGAAGTGTCGATTTTCGGGCGGTTTGGATCACTGTTCTGCGTAAAGATATTTATGAGTGAGATTCCGTATGTGGCGCTGAATTTTTCTGCGCGATGTCGAATGGCGGACTCGCCAAGCACATCGATGATGGAAATTCCTACGAAGTCAACAGCCATCCTTTTCGCTTCATCAAATAACCGTGCCGCTTGTGTCGCAGACGCACGATCTTTGCCGAGTTTGAAGGTTTCAATTTCCTTGACCGCTTTCGAGAATAATGTTTTCGCTTCCGAATCGGCTTTATCAACAAGATTGCGCAATGCTCGCGCATCAAGATCACGTGTTATTTCTTGTGCCTGAATAAGTTGATCTGCGAATTTCAAGTTGTGACCTATGGACTCGAAAGTTTCTTGTTGCATGTAGACAATAGATGGAGCGCGAACACCTTCCCAGGCCAGGTGTTCATCAACTTTTATCTGGCTTGGACTTATATTCAACGCAGTCTCAATTGCGTGCACTGAGTCTGCACGTACCGTGGGGTCCAGCGGTTTTCTGAGGAAGATCACAATATCGTTGTTGATATTTTGGTAGATGATTCGCCCAGCCGGTGTATCCAAAATTTCCATTCTGTCTGGATCGAACCCTGTAGACACCAAACCTATAGTATCTGTGGGTTCATCAACGCTACCTCCGTAAACGCCTCCACGCGTACCATCGATAGTTACTAGTTGTCCATCGGGAACTAGCGTCAGCGCATTGGTGATCCCTCCGACGCAAGGTATGCCAAGCTCACGCGCGCGAATCGCCACGTGGGACAACATGCTGGACTCAACAGAAATCACGCCCGCACACTTGGCTAAAGCTGGCAGATGTTCAAGAAACAAGGCATGGCCCACCGCAATGTCTCCAGGTTGCAGCAGACGATCCGTTTCTGCCCCAGTCAGATCACTGAGCACCCGGCGAGTGGGACCGCTGGCGATTCCAGTGCTGACGGGCACCCCTTGAGCAATCAATTGCCCCTCGTGGACCGCTTGCCGTTCGGTTTGTTTGGCCACGGTGATTGGCCTGCTCTGGAGGACAAAGAGAGACTCGTTGTGATCTATAGCCCATTCGATATCTTGCGGTTCCCCGAAGAAGGTTGCGATTTTTTCGGATATCTCTGCAACGCGATACAGCACAGACACGGGCACATCAACGACATGTGGACTATCGGCCTGCTCTATCAGTTCAAGTGCACTGTCAAAGACTATCCACCGAGGACTCTGCTTGCCTGACACCAAATCAAGGCTGCGACCAGGAACAAATTCCACAATGTACTGTTGCTCGCCTGTGACCGGATGTGCGGTAAAACACACTCCCGAAATCCAGGGCTCTATCTGTCGCTGAACAACAACCGCCATACGCAAACCGGTAGCTGCGAGATGATGGCGGCGAGCATAATCGGCAACCTCTGGCGAGACTGCGGAGCTCAACACATCAGCAACCGCTGCACGTAAGCCGGCCTCGTCTACATCTGACACCGATCGAAACAAGCCGGCAAAACTGGCCTGCGCGGTATCCTCTGCCACGCCAGAGCTACGGACAATCACCCGCTCGCAACCGAAAAAATCTCTATACGCCGTGCGCAGCACACCAAAAACGTCATCGGGAATGACCAGGCTTGCATCGGGCTTCTGTCCAACCAAAACAGTAGCATCCGACACTCCACTTGACGCCAGGGAGACTTCAAAGGCTTTAGCCGTCAGAACGAACCCGTTCGGCACCGGAAAGCCAGCTCGATAAAGTCCCGCTAAGCGATATCCTTTACCGCCAAGCTCATCTACACGACCACCAACAGTGAAATCACGTACAAAATCGTCTCGACTAGAGACTGGCATCCGTTGGTCCATCGAGGAAACCCTTCATCGGTTACAGTCATGTGTCGGCATTAGTCCGTAGGCGTGCGACCGACGACGCGGCGTCCGTCAACACCTCAGGCTACGACATGGGCTGGGACGGGTTCTGACTCAGCCGACCGCTTGGGCGACGCGCTGGGCGACGTGGCGCAGCTCGCGCGCCCTCGGCCGGAAGGCTGGGTCGCGTTCCAGTGGGGCGGCGGTCTTGGCGAGCATGCGGACGTCCTCGGCGATCCGCGTGGACCGCAGGGACGCGGCCGTGTCGAGGGCTTGTTCGGCGAGGGCGAGCCCGTGGTGGGGGTCGTCGAACCGCAGCACGAGGCAGGCGACCCGGATCAGGTCGAAGCTGCGGGACCGGGCCCGGTCAGCCGGGCTCAGGTCGTAGGAGGATTGCAGGCGGTGTTCGGCCATCGTGGCGATGCGGGCGTCGCCAGCGTGCATGGCCGCGTCGAACAGGGCCCGCCCGCCCTCGCACGTCATCTGTGCATCGCTGTAGAACCAGGTCCAGGCCGGGTGGTCGGGCTCGGCGGCCCGCTGGGCGAACAGGTCATCGGCCTGTCCGACGGCGCGTTCGACGGCGGCGACTTCGCCTTGGTGGCCGAGTGCCTGAGCCTCGACGGTGGTCAGGATGGCCTGCGCCACCGGGGACAGGCGCCGGTCCTCGCCGCGCGCGAGCCGGACGAGGTCCAGGCTTAGCTCGTAGCGGCCCAGCCGGATGGCTTGGTGAGCGGCATCGAAAAGGGTACTTGCCCGTTCTTGCACGTCACCGGCCGCACCGGCGAGCTGGAGCGAGACAAGGAAGAGCCGGCGTGCGGCAATGTGGTCGCCGCAGTCGAAGCATATGTGCCCTGCCTTGCCAGCCAGCCGGGCGGTGCTCAACTGCCAGGCCCGGCGGACCTCATCGGACATGGACGATTTGGCCAGCACCTCGTAGCACCATTCCAGTTGCCCGGTAGCGGCGTTGCGAGACATACCGCCGCCGAACAGGCAATCGGAACTGTCGAAGAACTCCACGATCTGCTTGAGCTGCTCGACGTGGTGCTCTTCGATCCGGGCGGGGACGACGGTGCGGCGCAGCGCCCCACGCAGCAGGTCCGGCAGGTATGCTGACAGGGCGCCGATCGTGGCCGCGCTGGCATAGCTGCTCAGGTCCCGGTCGATCATGGCATCCTCCACCCAGGTCGGCTCACCCCCGACGATAGCCGGTGCGGTGAGGGCCGATGCGACGATCAGCGTCGCCTCGGTCGAGCGGGGGCAGTACAGTCCCAGGTCAGCGTCCGAGGTGGCGCCGAGCAGCGTCCGGAAGGCAGCCCGGTATGCGGCACTCGGCCAGCGGATCGCGCCTCGCTCGATCTTGGAGATGTAGTCGGCGTCGATCCCGCAACCCCGTTCGGTGGCCTGTTCGACCAGCTCAGCAGCTTTCGCGGCGAGTTGAGCCTGGGTGAGAGCCCGGGTGCGCCGGGCACGTCGAAACGCCACGTTCGGGCAAGCGCCCATAGCCGACCCCCTCCACTTGCCGTCGCCGGGCACTGTAGCCCAGCGGGCACGGCGGGTGGGCGAAATGCGGCAATCCTCCGAGAAAGTCTCCTACCTCGCCTGTCGGCCCGTGTCAGTTCCCTCGCGCGTGCGTCCACGCGAAGCTCTTCACAGCACCTGACCTTGCTCCCCAGCCGGTACCCCTCAGCGTTGTTGGATCTCTCCGTCGCGGTGTCCACGGATGTGGCCATCGGTGACGTAGTCGGCCAGGCCATGGCGGCCGGGGGCGACGAGCTCTCGGACGTGTCGGTGTTCGACATCTTCACCGGCACTGGTCTGCCCGAGGGGCGCAAAGCGGTCGGTCTCCGTTTGACGATCAACGCCGGGGACCGCACCCTGACGACCCGCGAGGCTGAGGGCGTACGGGAACGGGTGGTCGCTCGGCTTGTCGACGTCTTCGCCGCGCAACGCCGATAAGCCGAACCGAAGGCGCTAGCGTCGCCCGCCATCGGTCGGTCGCGCAAGGAAGGACAGCCGCACACCACCTTCGTCGCAGCTGAGGGCGGCGCGGCTGCCCTGAGGCACGGTGAGGATCGGGTCCGTGTGGCCGAAGGGAAGATCGACCGCGATCGGAACCTCCGGCGCCACCATGAGCAGGTAGTCGTGGAGCTTCGCTGCGGGCACATCAGTCGCCGGGGGGATGCGCCCGAGCCCCAGCCCGGCAACCTCCGCGAAGCCCGGGGTCTGCGAGAGCTGACCGAGCGCCCGGTAGGCCTGCCAGGGCCGAATCGAGTCGGACAGCTCGACGAGGAGGATCCACCCGGCCAGCTGCGGCCAGTAAGGCGTCCCGGCCAGGGTCATCAGGGTCTCGAGATTCGCCGCGAGCACTGGGCCGGATGCCTCCCCCGAGTGGATCGCCCGGGGCGGGCCGACCCGCTCCCGTCGCCGGGGACGCGTGTCATCCCGGTCCCACGCCAGATACTCCGTCACCCAGTAGTCGGGGAACTCGATCTCATGCGGCGCGTACGCCGAGAGCGCGAACGTTGAGAACGCGCTCCAGGTGTACGGGTCCGGCCCGCCCTGCTCACCGAACTGCGGCAGGGCAGCCGGCCCGTAGAAGGTCGAGAGCCCCGCGCGGCTCATCAGTGCGACGTGCAGAGAAGTTGTGTCGCTGTAACCGATGAAACACTTCGGACTCCGCGCGATGAGTTCGTAGTCGAGGAACGGGAGGAGCTGGTAAGAGGCCCACCCGCCGACACAGCTGACGACGGCGTCTACTTCGGGGTCGGCGAAGGCGTCATGTAAATCCTCGACCCGGTGACGAACCGTCGCGGGGCCTGGTTCCACAGCGGACGTGGCGGACCGAGACAGGCGGACCCGGAATCCCTGATCGCGCAGGAAAAGCATGCTCCGGAGCAGGCGAGCGGGCACCATGCCCGGTGTGGCTGAGGAGGGGGAGACGAGGACGATGGTACCGCCGCGAGGCGCGGGAGCTGGAAACCGCAACGGGAGCTCGGGTCCGGCCGAACCCTCTTGCGGGGAGCTGCTGCGCACCACACCTCCCTCGCGAGAGCGGCCATCCGCCGGAACGCTGCTCCTGCGGGACTCGGCTCCGGGCACTCTGGGCAGGGGGTTTGCCAGGGCCACCGAAACGGACGATAGCCTAGCGGCCACCGCGTCGCCCGACGTCTTCAACATGCCCGAAAGGTGAAACACATGATGGACCCGCTCGGGTCATCGGGACGGCCTGACCAGCATTCCGAGGCGCCCGTTAAGAAGTCACGAGGCAGGTCGCCACGCGGCGTCGTCGCTCGGAGGGTGGACGGGCGCCTCCAGGATCTGTCGGACGCGGTGGAACCGGGCGCCGATGTCGAGGAGGTCACCCTCGATGACGCTGACGGGGTCGACACCCTGCGCCACACCATCGTCGCGCAGGTTCTGGGCAGGGCGATCAAGTCTCTCTACCCGGGCAGCTCGCTCGCCGTCGGTCCGACAATCACAGACGGGTTCTACTACGACGTCAGCACCGAAACGCCGATCTCCTCCGAGGATCTGTCGCGGATTGAGGAGAAGATGCGCGAGATTGTCTCCGAAGGCCGGTCCATCGAGAAGACCTGGATCGACCGGGATGCGGCGATCGCACTGTTCGAGGCGCGGTCGGAGCCCTTCAAGGTGCAGATCATTGAGGACGACGAGGCGAAGACCTTCAGTATCTACGAGCAGGTGGGCACCGACTTCGTCGACCTGTGCCGGGGCCCGCACCTGGAGTCGCTGGGGCAGATCGACGTCTCTTCGTTCACTCTGACCAGTGTGGCCGGCGCCTACTGGCGCGGGGACAGCCGCAACGCGATGCTCACGCGGATCTATGGTACCGCCTGGCGTACCGGTAAAGAACTGCGCCTCCACCTGGAGCGTCTCGAGGAGGCCAAGCGCCGGGACCACCGGCTCCTCGCGACCAAGATGGACCTGTTCCACTTTTCTGCGGACAGCCCGGGGCAAGTCTTCTGGCATTCAGCGGGCTGGACGATGTACCAGGAGCTGACCGGGTTCATCCGCGAGAAGCTGCGCCAGTACGAGTACGACGAGGTCAACACTCCTCGTCTGGTGTCGCAGCAGCTCTATGAGCGTTCGGGACACTGGGCGAAGTTTGGCACCGAGAACATGTTCACCACCGAGGCCTACGGCGAGACCTTTGCCCTCAAGCCGATGAACTGCCCCAGCCACATTACTGTCTACAAACACAGTCAGCACAGCTACCGGGATCTGCCGATCAGATTTGCGGAGTTCGGCAACTGCTACCGGCGTGAGCTGAGCGGCGCCCTGCACGGACTGATGCGCGTGACGTCGATGACGCAGGATGACGCGCACGTGTTCTGCACCATGGACCAGGTGCGCCACGAGATCCTGGTGCTCAATTCCATGATTAAAGATATCTACCGCACCTTGGGCTTCGAGAACTACTACGTGCGGTTCGCCGACCGGCCGCCTCGACGCATCGGTGACGACGCGACCTGGGACCGGGCGGAAGCGGCTCTGCTGGCCGCCTGCGAGGAGGCCGGACTCGAGACGGTGCCCAACCCCGGTGAAGGCGCCTTCTATGGCCCCAAGCTCGAGTACGTGCTCACAGACTCACTGGGCCGTGATTGGCAGTGCGGGACGATCCAGCTGGACTTCAACCTCCCGGAGCGCCTCGACGCCACGTACGTCACCTCCGACGGCTCGCGCGAGCGCCCCGTGATGATTCACCGGGCCATTATCGGCACGATCGAGCGCTTCCTCGGCATCTTTCTCGAACAGCACGCGAAGTGGCTGCCACTGTGGATCTCGCCTATGCAGATCAGCTTCGCCGCCATCTCCGAGGGACAAGCCGAGCATAGCCGCCAGCTCGCGGAGCGCTTCCGTGCGGCGGGGCTGCGCGCATCGTGGGACCGCAACTACGACGACAGGATCTCGCAGCGGATCCGTGACCACTCGCAGGCACGCGTTCCCCTGGTCGGCGTGGTCGGGGACAACGAGGTGAGCGATGGCACGGTCTCGCTGAGAGTGCTCGGCGGCAACCGATCCACATCAGTGCCGGTGGACGAGCTGCTCGCACGTCTCTCGCACGAGGTGCGGACCAGATCCTCCGACCCGGGCGGCATTATCGCCGATCCCGTCGGGCGCGGAAACCTCCTATGATCGTGAATACGATCGCTCGAATCGGTCGTGACGGAGGTGGGGATGTTCGGCAGCTCATCTGTATGGTCGACCGTGTCCGAGGCGTCGGGTGACCCGTTGACGACGATCGCCGGGCCGCTGGCGAGACGAGCGCTGCAGGAGGTGCTCGGAGTTAGCGTTGGTGAGGCCGCGTGCCTTACCCGAGTGTCCCAGGCACTGATCGGGTATCTTGCCACAGCGGAGTTTGAGGTAGCGGCCGCGCATGGCGCACTGACCGCCATCGGCGAACTTGAGCAGTTCGTGATCGACGTCCTGCCGAAGAGACGAGGCATCATCATGCCGACCCTGGCGAACCTCGTGGAGCTTGAGCAAATTTCGCTGTGAAGCGCGGTCGCGACCGTGGCCCAGATCCTGACCGGCGTCATAGAACCGACCGCGACACTGGTGGCCGGAACGCTCGACCGCATGCGCCGGAGTCCGAACATCATCACTCTGCTCGGTGAGGGCGTCGTGACCATCGAGGACGTCGTCGAGGAGGCGCTACGCTTCGATGCTCCCTTCCACTTCGCTCCGCGGACTGCCTCACACCGCTTCACCTTCCACGACGTCGTGGTGCCGGAGAATTCACGCGTCGTCGTGGTGCTGGCGTCGGTCAACCGGGATGAACTCGTGTGGGGACACCCCGACGTCTTCGACCCCGGGCGGCGACACCGGAGACATCTCACCTTCGGCGTAGGACACCACTCCTGCCTGGGGGCCGGTGTCGCGCGCCACCTGGCTAAAAGCGTCCTGGACGCCGTGCTCCACCTGGACGCTCTGCCGAGACTCTCACCCTTGCAACGGGTGCCTGCCGTGGGCAGTACGCAGTTCGAGGCGGAACGGCAGTGAACCTGGGGCAGAGTTCACATGAAAAGCCCGACCGCATGGACGCGAAGAGAATTGCCGCTCTCGACGGCAACGTTTCACGAACGTGGAACAGGAAAAACCATTACCTGACCGCGATGCGCAGCCCCTGGTACCAGCTGATCACCAGGCTTCAGGACACCATCACCCACGCCTCGGCCGATTTCTGGCGGCGCCGGGGAGTGCGGAACCTGTACCTGCCGATCACCACGTCGTCCATCTCGTCACCGATGGGCCTGGGAAGCGACTCGCTCCCGGTCGAGATCGATCTCTTCGGGGTGAGGACGTACCTCGCCGACTCAATGCAGTTCATGCTCGAGTACGGATGCCGACTCAACCCCGACGGGACGTACTACATCATGCCCTCCTTTCGGGGAGAGGCGGCCGACTCCACTCACCTGTGCCAGTTCTTCCACAGCGAGGCGGAAATTGCCGGCAACCTGGACGCCATGATCGATGTCGTCGAGGAGTATCTTTCCCATCTTGCCACCGCATTCCTCCAGGAGGCGGCCGATGACATCCGGGTGTTCTCCGGGAACCTGGACCATCTCGAGCAGATGGCCAAGCGCCGAAGCTCTCCATCCGCCGTCTGACGTTCGACGAGGCGGCTGCCGCTCTGGGCGACCGTCCGGACCACCTAAGCATCGGTCCTGGGAATGCCTGGCGGAACCTCACCCGGTCCGGGGAGAGGCGGCTCATGGAAATGTTCGGAGGTTACGTCTGGGTCACGCACTGGGATCATCTCGCCGTGCCCTTCTACCAAGCGTTCGCTGACGGCTCCCAGAACGTCGCATTGAATGCCGATCTTCTCTTCGGGATCGGCGAGACCGTCGGAGCCGGGGAGCGCCACGTCGACGAAGACGCGGTCACCCAGGCGTTGCGCCTGCACTCTGTGGACGACGAACCGTATGAGTGGTATCGCGTACTGAAGCGGGAGGCTCCGATGCGGACGTCGGGTTTCGGCATGGGCGTGGAGCGGCTACTGTTGTGGGTGCTCGATCACGACGATATTCGCGACTTGCAGCTGCTCCCCCGCTCCAACGGGCAGCGGGACATTCCTTGAGCGGTTCGTGCAGGTGGTGAGCCTTCCGGCCCACTTCACGCGCTCCGAGGGCGCCCGGGTACGTGAATCAATCGCCCTGATCTTCTTGGAGCATTATGCGGAGGTCGGATGCCGGCGCGCAGCCCCTGTCCCCCTGACCTCAGGTGTGGATGCGTCCGTGATCTTCGTCGGGTCGGCGATCAGCGTGCTGAAGCCGCTGATCGTCCAGCGCTCCATCCCCGAGCAAGGTATCGCCCTAGCGCAACCCTCGCTCCGGACCCACAATGCGGGAAGCCTGCTTCGCCCGGGCTTCAGTTTCGAGTGGGGAGGTCTTTTCACCGACCTCGCGCTTCTCGCCCCGATCGAGACCATGGTCCCGTTAATGGATCATACGCTGTCCTTCTTCCTCGACGCCCTGGGATTCGCGCCAGGCGATCTGCGCCTTCGTGTCTCGACCGTCGATGCCGACCTGCTACAGCTGTGCCGGAGCACGGGACGACCCATCGAATTGGAGATCGACACCCATGCGTCGTCGTACTATCGGCACCGGATCGGCATGAAGGATGTCGTCGGCCGAAACTTCAACTTCGCCCTGCGCCGCCCGCGCAGTGATGAGTACCGAGATGTAGGGAACTTCATCGTCTTCGAGGACGCGGAGCGGGACCATACGTTCCTGGAGGTTGGTTTCGGGGACACGACTATCCTGCGTGCGTGGTACAACCTCGATCATGTCCTAGACTGTTTTCCGTTCCCCTCGCTGGGGATTGTATCCTTGGCCGATGGACGCCTTCTGGAGGACACCGTCGCGGTCTCGGTGGCACTGTGGAGGGAAGGCCTCAGGCCCTCGAGCCGAGACTCCAGCAGTATGCTGCTCGCCAAGTACGTGCGGGCGCTGTACCACGTGAGTGACGGGGTCGGCCTGTCGCTCACCGGGCTCGAGAAGGTGATTGCGCATTACGAGGGGGCCGCGTACCAGGGCTCGGCCCGCGTCGCCCACGAACTCGTTGCTCACCTCTCGGTCAACGCGGAGCGGATCGAGGCGGCCGTCTGTCGGACGCGCGACGGGAAAGGGGAGAGTGGACGAGAGAGATGAGCAGCTATTCCCACGTCTCACAGGTGTACGACCTCGTCTACCGTGAACGGACTGACGACGCCGCCTTCTACGGTTCCGTGGTGGCCCGCTCGGTCGCCGGCTCCGGAGCGCGGCGGGTTATCGAGATCGGAGCTGGGACCGGGCGGGTGCTCCTGCCGATAGCGCGAGCGCACCCCGAGGTCTCGTTCACAGCCCTGGACATGGATCATGACGAGCTGGCGGTCCTGCAGGGGAAGGTCGGCCGCGCCGGGATACCTAATGTCGAGGTCGTCTGCCTGGACTTGGCCCAGATGGCCTGGAAGGAGCACTTCGACCTCGTCATGGCACCATTCCGCGTACTGCAGCACTGCCTGAGCGCAGAAGACCTCTCGACTGCGTTCTCCCGGATCTGGTCAGCTCTGAAGCCTGGCGGGACATTCGCGTTCGACCTCTTCAACCCCTCCATTCCCGCGCTGGCGCATTCCGGACTCGTAGTATCCCAGGACTTCGTCGACGCAGCGGGGACCGAGATCAACCGCACGGTCTACGTCAACGAGCGTTCGTACTTCGACCAGATCCAGCACATTGAGGAGTACTACCGTGTGTTCGACGCTCCCGGGCAGACCCGCAACCTGTCATGGGTGTACGACACGCGCTACTTCTTCAAGGGTGAGGTCGAGCCGCTTCTCCTCAGTGGGGGTTTCTCGATCGACGCGGTGCATGGTGACTTCAAGGGCACCCCGTTCGGTCAAGGCGTCTACCCCGGAGACCTTGTGTTCGTGGCCGCCAAGCCCTTGTGACAGTTCTCCAACCCGTGACCACTCAGCCTGGATCCACCGTTGATTATCGAGGGTCGCGGAAGGTGAGGGCCCCGGGTGCTGACTCAAGCGACGGCTTGGGCGACGCGCTGGGCGGCGCGTCGCAGTTCGCGCACCCTCGGCCGGAACGCCGTATCGCGTTCCAGTGGGGCGGCGGTCTTGGCAAGAATTCGGACATGGTCAGCGATCCGCTTGGACCGCAGGGGTGCGGCCTCGTCGAGGGCCTGCCCGGCGAGGGCGAGGCCGTGATGGGGGTCGTCGAACCGCAACACCAGGCAGGCGACTTGGAGCAGGTCGAAGCTGCGGGCCCTGGCCCTGTCAGCTGGATGCAGGTCATAGGAGGCTTGCAGCCGCTGTTGCGCCATCGTGGCGATGCGTGCCTCGCCCGAGCGCATGGCCACGTCGAACAGGGCGGCGCCGCCATCGCCGGTTATCTGGCCCTTGTCGTAGTACCAGACCCAGGTCGGGTCGTCGGGGTCGTCGGCCCGCTGACCGAACAGGTCATCGGCCTGCCCGACGGCGCGTTCAACTCCGGCGACGTCAGCCTCCTTGCCGAATACGCGGGCCTCGACGGTAGTCAGGACGGCCTGCGCCACCGGGGACAGGCGCCGGTCGTCGCCATGCGCGAGCCGCATAAGGTCCCGGCCGAGATCGCTGCGATTCAGCTTGACGGCTTGGCGAGCGGCGCTGGTGAGAGTATGCACCCGCTGCTGCACGTCACCGGCCTCGGCGGCGAGCTGGAGCGCGACGAGGAAGAACCGGCGGGCGGCGATGTGGTCGCCACAATCGAACGACATGTACCCCGCGACGTCGGCCAGCCGGGCGGTGGTCGACTGCCAGGCCCGGCGGACCTCATCCGACATGGACGACTTGGCGAGTACGTCACAGGCCCACTCCAGTTGCCCAGCGACGGCGTTTCGGGACATGCCGCCGCCGAACAGCACGTCGGAATGTTGGAATAATTCCACGATCTGGTTGAGCTGCTCGACGTGGTGCTCGCTGATCCGGGTGGGGACGGCGGTGCGGTGCATCGCGCCGCGCAGCAAGCCCGGGAGGTGCGCCGACAACGCGCCGACCGCAGCGGAGCCGGCATAGCGGATCAGCTCCCGGTCAAGCATCGCGTCCTCCGCCCAGGTCGGCTCACCCCCGACGATAGCCGGTGCGACGATCGACGATGCGACGATCAGCGTCGCGTCGGTTGACCGGGGGCAGTACAGGCCCAGGTCAGCGTCGGAGGTGGCGCCGAGCAGCGTCCGGAAGGCGGCCCGGTACGCGGCACTCGGCCAGCGGATCTCGCCTCGCTCGACTTTGGAGATGTAGTCGGCGTCGATCCCGCAACCCCGCTCGGTGGCCTGTTCCACCAGCTCAGCAGCTTTCGCGGCGAGTTGAGCCTGGGTGAGAGCCCGGGTGCGCCGGGCACGTCGAAACGCCACGTTCGGGCAAGCGCCCATAGCCGACCCCCTCCACTTGCCGTTGCCGGGCACTGTAGCCCAGCGGGCACGGCGGGTGGGCGAAATGCGGCAATCCTCCGAGAAAGTCTCCTACCTCGCCTGTCGGCCCGTGTCAGTTCCCTCGCGCGTGCGTCCACGCGAAGCTCTTCACAGCACCTGACCTTCCCGAGGAGAGCCACATGAAGCACAGCAAGAGCAAGGCGCGGCGGGGCCTGGTGACTCGGCGCATTGTGTACGCAAGCCACCAGCATCCGCACGCTCGGCACCAAGAGCTGAAGGTGGACGTCCGGAGCGAGACGCTCATAGACCTGGACTACGCGGCGGCGCTGGTAGCCGTGCGTACGCCCCTGCCGCTGGCTGACATAAAGATCCTCAGGATAGAAACGGGCTAATCGCCATCGCCGGCCTCATGTGGCCGCGTGGCGCCAGTCACAACTCCCGACAAGACGCGGAATCGAGAACATAAGCGAGGCTGAGGTGTTCCCTGTGCGTGGGATTTGCATTGATTCTTGGGTGAATATTGAAGATCACTGTGGGATTACCTGTAGCATTGTAGATGACGAGGTGCAATTTCAATTCGGCGAAGCGCGTTCCACCGTGCTGCACTTGATCGTCACGGAAGAGGTCCTAGAAAAACTTGTCAACATAAGCACGGACGCGCTTCGCGGAATGCGTGCGGAGTCGGACGACCGCGAGGACGCCGAAAACAAGACAGTATGAGGACTTGGTCCCCACTGGCCGGAGTGGAGTGGTTTAGGCAGTCGCGAGTGCTACTCGAATCTTGTCAGCGTAGAACTCGGCCGGGTGCTCTGCGTCATATGGATGGCGCGGTCCCAGCCAGAATCGCAACCCGTCTTTCTTCCGTCGAGGGATCACATGCAGATGTAAGTGTGGGACGGATTGGCTCACAATGTTGTTGATGAGGATCATCGATCCGTCCGCCTCGAGGCCGGCTTCGACCGCGCGCTCAAGTCGTTGTGCTTCCATGAAGAATTCCTGCACCCGGTCCCCTGGTAGCTCACTCATCAGGAGAACATGGATCTTCGGGACGAGCAGGACGTGACCGTGGAACAGCGGCCGATGATCCAAAAAAGATATCAGGCGATTGCTCTCATGAATGAGTGTCACTTTCTGTTCACCCCTGAGCACGGCGCAGAAGTCACATTTCATGTCGTTCGTGGCCCGCTCGGCAACGGCCTGAGCATCGCCGCTGTCAAACAAGCTGGCCTGACCACGCTGTGCGGTCACGGGAACTCCTCACTTATAGCCCTGCTGGCAGGATGGGTCGTTCGGCGCCTTCAGGAAAGGGCTCGGCGTCACGGATAAGCGGGCCGCCCCAACGTGGTGGTGCAGGACCGACCGGAGTGGACGATGCCGCGACGAGCGCCCACGAGAGTGGATGATCGTCGCGCAGGCCCGCTGCCGTGCGGTTCTTACGCGGTCAATCTCTGTCAAAACAGCCATGGCCAGCGAGCGTAGCGACGCGGAATTACTTCACCGAACCGGGCTGGCCTCACGCCCTGAGCTGATCAGCCCTGACATCGGCCGGGTAAAGTCCGCGCATGAGAGCATTGCGCCGGTTCACCGTCCGCGCCCAGCTGCCGGGGCCGTTGGCACCGCTGGAGATGCTGGCCACCAACTTGCGGTGGACCTGGCACCCGCCGACTCAGGATCTGTTCGCCTCGCTGGACGAGGGCACCTGGGCCGCGGTCAACGGGGATCCGGTGCGGCTGCTCGGGGAGATCCCCACTCAGCGGCTCACCGCGCTGGCCGCCGAGGAGACCGTGGTGGCCCGCACTAGAGCACTCGCCCAGGACCTGCGCCACTACCTGGACGAACCCCGGTGGTACCAGCAGTGCCTGGAGACACTGCCCGCGGCGATCGCGTATTTCTCCATGGAGTTCGGTGTCTCGGAGGTGCTGCCGTTCTACTCCGGCGGCCTGGGCGTGCTGGCGGGCGATCACCTCAAGGCCGCCTCGGACCTGGGGGTGCCGCTGATCGGGGTCGGGTTGCTCTACCGCTCGGGCTACTTCCGCCAGTCGTTGTCGCTGGATGGCTGGCAGCTAGAGCACTACCCGGCGCTGGACCCGCAGGGCCTGCCGCTGCACCTGGTGGCCGATACCACCGGCGCGCCGCTGCTGGTGCCCGTCAGCATGCCCGGTGGGCGGGTGCTGCGGGCGCGGATCTGGCGGGCCGACATCGGGCGGGTGCCGTTGCTGCTGCTGGACAGTGACATCGAGGACAATCCGGAGGACCTGCGCGGGGTCACCGACCGGCTCTACGGTGGCGATCAGGACCACCGGATCACCCAAGAGATCCTCGCCGGGATCGGCGGGGTCCGCGCCGTCCGGCTGTTCTGCCAGTTCACCGGCCATCCCGAACCCGAGGTGTTCCACACCAACGAGGGCCACGCCGGGTTTCTTGGTCTGGAACGGATCCGTGAGCTGATCAGCGGCGAAGGGCTGAGCTTCGACGAGGCCTTGGCGGCGGTCCGGGCCGGCACCGTGTTTACCACGCACACCCCGGTGCCCGCCGGGATCGATCGCTTCCCGGTGGACCTGGTGCGCTACCACTTCGCCGGGTCATCAGGCCAGGCTGCGCTGCTGCCCGGGGTCGAGGTCAACCGCGTGCTGGAGCTGGGTGCTGAGGACAGCCCAGGGATGTTCAACATGGCGCATATGGGCTTGCGGCTGGCCCAGCGCGCCAACGGCGTCTCGCGGTTGCATGGTGCGGTGTCCCGGGCGATGTTCCGCGGGCTGTGGCCGCGGTTCGACGTCGAGGAGGTGCCCATCGGCTCGGTCACCAACGGGGTGCACGGCCCGACCTGGGCGGCGCGGGAGGTCGCTAGCCTGCTCGGCGAGTCCGACAATAGCGACGACGAGTCCGACGATAGCGACACTGACGGCGCGGCCGCGCCGGTGTCCGACGCCCTGTCGGTTTCGGACACCCTGCTGTGGGACCTGCGTCGCGTGCTGCGGGCCAAGCTGGTGGACGAGGTGCGCAGGCGAGTCCGGGCCGCGTGGCTGGAGCGCGGTGCCTCCGCGCCGGAGCTGGGCTGGACGTCGCGGGTCTTTGACCCTCACGTGCTCACCATGGGTTTCGCCCGCCGGGTGCCCACCTACAAGCGGCTCACCCTGATGCTGCGCGACCCGCAACGGCTCCGGGCCCTGCTGCTGGACCCCGAGCACCCCGTGCAGCTGATCATCGCTGGTAAGTCACACCCTGCCGATGACGGGGGCAAGGCGCTGATCCAGCAGGTCGTGCGGTTCGCCGACGCGCCGGACGTGCGGCACCGGATGGTATTCCTGCCCGACTACGACATGTCGATGGCCCGCCACCTGTACTGGGGCTGCGACGTGTGGCTGAACAACCCGCTGCGGCCATTGGAAGCGTGCGGTACCTCGGGGATGAAGTCCGCGCTCAACGGTGGGCTGAACCTGTCCATTCGGGACGGCTGGTGGGACGAGCTCTACGACGGCGAGAATGGCTGGGCGATCCCGACTGCGGACGGTGTCGAGAATCCGGAGCGACGCGACACCCTGGAGGCGCACGCGCTCTATGAGCTGATCGCCACGCAGGTGGCCCCCCGGTTCTACGACCGTGGCGCCGACGGCGTGCCGGCCCGCTGGGTGTCCATGGTGCGCCACACCCTGGCCTCGCTGCGCCCACAGGCCCAGGCCAGTCGGATGGTGCGGGAGTACGTGGAGCGCCTCTACGCGCCAGCCGCCAGCTCGGCCGCGGGGGTGCGCGCCGACTCCTTCGCGGGGGCGCGCGTGCTGGCGCAGTACCGGTCGCGGGTCCGCAGTGCCTGGCCGCACGTGCGGGTCGCGCAGGTGGACGCCTCTGGCCTGCCCGACATCCCGGAGCTGGGCTCGGAGATGACCGTCCGGGCCGCCGTCACGCTGGCCGGCTTGCAGCCTCGCGACGTGGATGTGCAGGCCGTCGTCGGTCGGGTCGATGACCGCGACGAGCTGCGGGACCCGCTCGTGGTGGCCATGGCGCCGGTCGGCGGCGCGGACGGCGAGGGGCAGCGGTTCGAGGCGATCGTGCGGCTGCCGCATGCCGGGCTGCTCGGGTACATCGTGCGCGTCCTGCCGCGGCACCCCTTGATGGCCACCCCCGCCGAGTTCGGCTTGCTCCATGTGGCCACCTAGCGCCGGACCGC
The DNA here is from genome assembly GCA_050699715.1 of Pseudonocardiaceae bacterium. Lineage (GTDB taxonomy): Bacteria > Actinomycetota > Actinomycetes > Mycobacteriales > Pseudonocardiaceae. Next base: position 35,307 of record JBOHFR010000021.1, on the reverse strand, counting down.
GCGGAAGACCAGGAGACTTCGGGCCGGAACCGTCGTCCGAGTGCCGGGGCGTCTGCTTCGCGGGTGGATGGGCCCACCGTCCGGGGAGCCGGTGTCCAGCACCGGCACGTAGTGCTCGCCGTACTCCGGGCCCGGCAGCGTGATCATGATCGGGTGCGGGCCGGCGTGCAGCACCAGCAGCCACGAGTCGGTGGCCGGTGACGGTGGATGGGACCGCACGTCGGCGCCGTCGATCCACATGCCCAGCGTCTGGCGATGGCCATCTCGCCAGTCGTCGAGCTCCATGATGTGGCCGTCGGGACGAAACCAGACCAGGTCGGAGGTGCCGGTGGGGGTGCTGCGGCCCTCGAAGAACTCCGGTTGGCGCAGCGCGGGCGTGGTGTTGCGCAGCGCGAGGAGGCGGCGAGTGAACGCGGTCATCATCTCGGTGTCCGGATCCGCGGACCAGTCCAGCCACGAGGTCTCGTCGTCGAGCCGGTAGGGGTTGTTGTTGCCACGCTGGGTGCGCCAGCGCTCATCGCCGGCCAGCAGCATCGGGGTGCCGGTGGATAGCACCAGGGTAGCCAGCAGGTTGCGGGCCTGACGGGCGCGCAGGCTGCGTACCGCCGGATCCTCGGTCGGCCCCTCGACCCCGCAGTTCCAGGACCGGTTGTCGTCAGTGCCGTCGGCGCCGCCCTCACCGTTGTCCTCGTTGTGCTTGCGGTGGTAGGAGACCAGGTCGCGCAGCGTGAACCCGTCGTGCGCGGTGATGAAGTTGATCGATGCCCACGGCCGGCGCCCGCTCGCCGCGTAGAGGTCCGAGCTACCCGCCAGCCGGGAGGCGAGCTGGCTCACGTTGGGGACGCCGCGCCAGAAGTCGCGCATCACGTCCCGGTAGCGCCCGTTCCACTCGCTGAAATGCACGCCGAACCCGCCGACCCGGTAGCCCTCGGCAGTGGCGTCCCACGGCTCAGCGATGAGTTTGCGGGTGCGCAGCAGCGGGTCGGAGACGATCGCCGTGAGCAGCGGGGCGGCTGGGTCGAACGGCCCGCCCCGGGGCCGCCCCAGCACGCTGGCCAGGTCGAAGCGGAACCCGTCGACGCCCAGCTCAGCCGCCCAGTACCGCAGCGCGTCGGTGACCAGTGTGATCACCGTGGGGGAGCCGCTGTCCAGGGTGTTGCGGCAACCGGTGAGGTCGTGCGGGAGGTAGTAGGCCGGCGCGTCCAACCCCCGGTAGGCCAGGGTGGGGCCATCCACGTCACCCTCGCAGGTGTGGTTGGCCACCACGTCGACGATGACTTCCAGGCCTGCGGCGTGCAGCGCGGCCACCATCGTGCGGAACTCCTCCACCTCAGCGCCGGGCGCTGCGGCGTATCCCGGATGCACCGCGAGCAGGGCCAGCGGCGAGTAACCCCAGTAATTGGGTGACCCCGCGCGCAGCAGGGACGGCTCGGGACAGAACGCGGCCACCGGCAGCAGCTCCACGCCGGTGACACCCAGATCGGTGAGGTAGGAGATCACCGCAGGGTGCGCGAGCCCCAGATAGGTGCCACGGTGCTCGGGCGGCACCTCGGGATGGGTGCGGGTGAAGCCGCGCACGTGCAGCTCGTAGAGCACCGTCTGCTCCCACGGCACGTCCGGCCGGGTGCCGGTGTCCGGGCCGCCACGGGCGGTGACCACCGACACCGGGACGCTGCCTCGCGAGTCGACATCGCAGGGTGGCCCGGCCGGATCGCCCCGGTAACCCAGCGCGGCCCGCAGGTCGGTCACGGTGCCCTCGACTCGCAGCGCGTACGGGTCGACCAGCAGCTTGGCCGGGTTGCACCGCAGGCCACGCGCGGGATCCCAGGGCCCGTGGACCCGGTAGCCGTAGCGCGCTCCGGGAACCACGCCGGTCAGCAGCCCGTGCCACACCCCGAAGGTGCGTTCGGTCAGCGGCACCCGGTGCTCCTCGCCATTCGCCGACAACAGGCATACTTCGACGGCCTCGGCGACCGAGGATGCCACCGCGAAGCGCACCCCGCCGCTCTCGGCGTGTGCACCGAGCGGGAATGGCCGGGCAACGTGCAAGCGGTTCATAGCCAGTCATCCTGCCTGCCCGGTCCGACATTTAGCCCGCCAGTGTCGATCAGCACTGTGCCGATCAGCACAATGGCCCGGTGACCGCGCGGGATGAGCCACTACCCAACAACACCCCCGTCGACCTGACCGATCTGGTGGTAAGGATGGACGGCGTGGGCGTTCGGCGCGGCGCCAGCACGCTGCTCGAGGGGGTGGATTGGCGGGTGGAGCTGGACGAGAAGTGGGTCGTGCTGGGACCCAATGGCGCCGGCAAGACCACCCTGCTGCAGCTGGCCGCGACCGAGCTGCATCCGAGCTGGGGGACGGTGCATGTGCTGGGGGAGCGGCTGGGCCGTGTCGACGTGTTCGAGCTCCGGGCGCGAATCGGGTTCTCCTCAGCGTCGCTGGCCAGCCGGATCCCTGATGATGAGGGGGTGTTTGACTTGGTGGTCAGCGCTGGCTACGCGGTGCTCGGCCGGTGGCGGGAACGCTATGAGGACCTCGACAGCGCGCGGGCCGCCGGGCTGTTGGCCGCCTTCGGTATCGAGGGGCTGGCGCGGCGGCGCTTCGGCACCCTGTCCGAAGGAGAGCGCAAGCGGGTGCTGATCGCCAGGGCGCTGATGACCGACCCGGAGCTGCTCCTGCTGGACGAGCCTGCGGCTGGGCTGGACCTGGGCGCTCGGGAGGATCTGGTGGGCCGGCTGGCCACGGTGGCGCTCGATCCGGACGCCCCCGCGACGGTACTGGTGACTCACCACGTCGAGGAGATCCCGCCGGGCTTTACCCACGCCATGCTGATGCGAGACGGGGCGGTGGTCGCTCAGGGTTTGCTCGAAGCGGTGCTGACCGAGGACAACCTGTCGAAGACCTTCGGCGTCGATCTCGTGTTGCGGCGTTTCGGGGAGCGTTTCTTCGCCTACCGCCGCTGAGCGCCCGATAGCGTGGGCGGCTGTGTCGGACGGACCAGACTTTAACCCACACAACCTCCTCAACATCCTCTTGCACCACCTCGAGGTGCCCGCTTCGTTCATCCCTGGATCGTTGCTCCTCGGCGGGCTCGCCTGGTGGCTCGCGCCGCGTCGGGGTTGGGCTCGCGTGCCGGCAGTGTTGGCCGCGTGTGGTCTGGCTCTGGCCTTGGCCCTCACCGTCGTTCGGCCGTTCGGGCACTACCCTGCGGGCGGCCTCAACCCGCTGCGGACGCTGCGCCTGTGCCAGGTCGGCAGCCTGTCGTTGGCCCACCTCTACGAGCAGCTCAACGTGGTGATGCTGATGCCGTTTGCGATATGTGGGACCCTGGCGACCCGCCGGCCGGTGCTCATCGCGGCATCCTGCGCGCTGGTCAGCGCCTTCGCGGAGTTCGTGCAGGGCGCTACCGGCGGCGGCGAATGCCAGGTCCGGGACCTGGTGCACAACACCGTGGGTGGCGTGCTCGGGGTGCTGTTGGCGGTGATCATCGGTATGGTGACCGGGCAAGCACCTCGTCGATCTCGGCGGCGGTCGGCAGGGACGGTTGAGCACCCGGCCGGGTGACCGCCAGCGCGCCCGCCGCGCACGCCCGGGCGAGCAACTCGGCGTCGGGCAGCCCGCGCAGCAGGCCCGCTACCGCGGCGCCGAGGAACGCGTCACCGGCAGCGGTGCCGTCCACGGCGCTGACCGGCGGGGGGACCGCGGTCGCCACCTGCTGGCCGGCGCGGAGCAGCACCGCGCCGCGCGGCCCGTCGGTGACGGCGAGGGCTCGGGCGGCGTGCAGACCGGGCAGCGCAGCGTACTCGGCACGGTTGACCACCACCAGGTCGGCGCGCCGCAGCACCTCAGGCGGCACGGGACGGGCCGGGGATGCGTTGAGCACGAACAACCCCGTGGCGTGCTGGGCGGCGGCGGTCACGGCCTGCTCGGGCACCTCCAGCACGGTGAGCACCGCATCGGCGCCGGCCACATCCTGCGCGTCCACTCGCAGTGCCGCGTTCGCCCCGGGTACCACGACGATGGTGGTCTCGCCCTCGGTATCGACGGCGATCAGCGCCAGCCCGGTGGGCTGGGTGACCCGTTGCAGCCGGTCCAGCCCGACTCCCTCGCGGCGCAGCAGCTCCAGCGCGGTGTCGGCCTCGGGGTCGGTGCCCACTGCGGCGACCAGCCGGACCGCAAGTCCCAGCCGGCGGACGGCCAGCGCCTGGTTGGCCCCTTTGCCTCCCGGCAGGCGGGTGAAGCCGGTGGCGGTGAGGGTCTCGCCGGGCTCAGGCAGCTGCGGCAGTGCGGCCACCAGGTCGAGGTTGACGCTGCCCACCACGGTCACGCCCACGGCGTCCATCCCACCACGGGAGGGAAGCTTCAGTAGTAGCCTGTTACTCCCCGGGGCTGTGGCGAGAAGGGGATTGTTGTGGATGCTGAGGACGCGCTGACGATCGGCGCGCGCGTTCGCAAGATCCGCTCTCGGCGTGGCCTGAGCGCCGATGTCGGCGCAGCTGGCCTCGCGCGAGGGTCGTAGCGGTGACGCGGAGACCCACCTGGCGCTGGCGGCGGAGTTGGCGAAGGCGACCGGCGAGTGCAACGAGCTGAACTACCACTTCGGACCGGCCAATGTCACGGCGTGGTCGGTGGCGATCGGGGTGGAGCTTCAGCGCGGCCCGGAGGCCGTCGAGCGGGTCGCGGCCGACATCCCGCAGTTGGTTGCGGTGCTCGCATCAGCGGAACGCCGCTCCGGACTGCACCTCGACATCGCCCGAGGCTGGGCGCAGACCGGGGGCGATCGGGACGGTGAGGTGAGGAGGCGTCGCCGGGTGCGGCTGCCGGGGGCCAGGATGGTCGCGCTGGCCGAGAAGATCCTGGCGCGTGCGCGGCGAGCGCTCCGGAGTCCGCAGTTGTTATTCACCTGATGGCGGCGGACAACGCGCTGGTCTGGGGGCTCTGCGGGCCCTACCTGGTTTTCTGCGGGGAGCTGGTGCCCGCGTCGCGGCTGCCGCCCTCATGCTGCCCCTGCGGGTGCGACGGTCCCACAGTCGCGCGATCTTCCCGGAGCGGCAGTCGAGGTCGGCGCGGAACTCGGCGTGCACTCGGTCGGCGGTATTGGGGACGGCCAGGGCGCTGGCCTACAGGCAGGCCGCGTCGTTGCCCCGGGGGGCCAGTCCCCAGTCGGCCCAGTCCAGCAGGGACAGCCCCGGGGCGGTGAGGTTGCCCCAGTGCAGGTCGCCGTGGGAGGTGGCCCACTCGGTGACAGTGGTGTCTATCGCACCACCGAGCACCTGGCTGACCCGCCGGGTGATCAGCTCTTGGCGGCCGGCCACCTGCAACGTCCGGAAGCCCGCCAGCGCCGCCAGGGCGGCGCGCAACTCGGCCCACCAGCTGTCTGGCAGGTCAACTACGGCGGTAAGCATAGTGCCCGGTCGTGGCCACGACGGGCTCGGTGACCAGCTCCATCTCCTCGGCCCGCCAGACCCGCCTGCGGCTGGCGTCGGCCCAGGTGGCCGACTGCAACCAGGCAGGTTTTGGGACGCCAGGGATCACCGAGGCGGCCTCTGCGCCGACCCAGGACTGCGGCTGAATCACCGAGCGCAACCGGGAGTCCACCCGCGTTCGGCCACCGCTACCACAGTAGCTGTGATCGACTCGGAGTATCGCAGACCGACTTCGTGCTCGTCGGTCGCTTCCAGACCGCTTGACTTCTCGCTGTCCACCCAGACCCCGGCCGGTCGCTGGTTGAGCCCCCGCCCCCAGCTCCCGGCGACCGGCCGGACCCACAGTGCGCGTTCGGTCTGACTTGGCATACTGAGCGCTCTACCCGCCGTTGCCCGCTGACACCGTCGAGGACGTGCCCATGGCCATGCCGCTGCGCCACCCGGGGTCCCTGATGACCCTGGATGAGTGGATCGCGCTGCCCGAGGACAACACCTATCGGTACGAGCTCCAGGAAGGCGTTCTTCTGGTGTCTCCACGGCCTGTTCGCCGTCATCAGCTTGCTGCCCAGCGTCTGTCGCAACAACTTGATGGGCAGCTGCCGGTGGACTGGGAGAGCGTCCTTGACATGGAGGTGGTAGTTCGCGCCGAGCATCCGCCGATCGTGCGGGTGCCCGATGTAGTGGTCACGAGGGTCGGCGGACCCGAGGACCGATTGGCGGCGTCGGACGTGCTGCTTGCGGTCGAGATCATCCCGCCGGGATCACGCAACGTCGACTTGCACCTCAAGCTGTTCGAGTACGCGGAGGCGGGAATCCCGCATTACTGGCTGGTCGATCTCGACCCGCCGGCCCCGTCAATCACGGTTTTCCACCTAGGCGCGCCGGATGACGGTTACGTCGAGGGCCCGGCGACCGCCGGCCAGCTCGTCACTACAGTGCCGTTCGACCTGTGCATCGACATTCCCGCGCTGGTCGCTACGCGCTCCTAAGTGTCAGGCGAGCATTCGATGTACCCACCGGCGTACCTGCTCGACCTCCTGGTCAGACAGCCGCCCGAGAGGCGTGATCTGGGTGAAGCGTGTGGTCGAGATGGCGCGGATGTCGTCGGTGCGGGCCCAGCTTGGCTGCTTGAGACCCGACTCGGTCGAACTGATTGCAATGTGGTGTGGCAAACCGCGATCACGCGTGGTGAGAGGTACCACCAGTGCCATCGGGATCGGGAACCGGCAATGATCCTCAGAACCCACGATGACCGCAGGTCGGTTCCCGCCCTGCTCGCTTCCGGCTGGCGAACTGAAGTCGGCCAGCCACACCTGCCACGGCTCGATCATGACGGCAGGGTCATCGGTTGTACTCGGGGTACTCGTTGCGGGCGTTGCCGAGCCCATCCGCGGCCGTGTTCTCCACAAGTCGGAGTTCCTGCTGGTAGTCGGCCCACTGCTCGGGGTCGTTGCGCAGCCGTGCATAAGCCGCGTGTATCTGCCGCATCTCGTGCTCGTCGATCAGCCGGTTGAGGGCGGTTTCTTGGCTGACACCTCCGAAGTGCTCGCGTGCCACCGTCGCGAGCCGGTCCCGGGTGCGGCTGTCCAGACGAACCGTTGTGGTAGCCATAGCGTTGAGTATGCCACAGTATGCGAAAAAGTATGCATCAAAGGCATATAGGGTGCGGATGGGGGCTCAGCCGAGCAGGTCGCGGAACTCGTCAGGCTTGACGTCGGCTTGCCGCAGGATTGACGCGAGAGTGCCTCGCTTGACGGTGCCGTGTTGCGGGATGACCACGGCCCGTCCATCCGGGTGCCGGTAGACGGCATGGCTGCCCTTGGTCCGAACGTAGGCGAAACCGAGGGACTCGATGATGTGGGTGACCTTGCGGACCGGCAGGTCAGATAGTGCAGGGCTCACGCGGCGCCGGGTACTTGGAACGAGGTGACGAGCGGAGTGGCGGTCACGTGCAGCTGGGGGTCTTCGACCTCGTCGAGGTACAGCTCGACTGCCTCGGCGAGATTGCTCAGGGCTTCGGGGATCGTGCGGCCTTGGCTGGCCACATCGACCTCAAGGCACTGCGCCACATACCAGTCCTCTTCCTGGTGCACAGCGGCAGTGAGGTTCCTGGAGGTGTCCATGGTGTCTATTGTGGCATCGTCCGTTGGCGCGCACTACCAACGTCAACACTGATCACTGCGTGGTGATTACCATGAACAACCTGGTGTTGATCCGCTCCATCAGCTCGCCAGTCACCGCGCACGCCTGCCCCTATGCGGCGGAGGAGCCCCGGTCGTCTGCACGCTCGCCCGGATTTCCTCGCGTTGGTGGTAGTCGGCGAGCAGAGCTGCCGGAAGTTCTCGCGTTCGATCGCCGCGATGATCCAGGAGCGCACCGCCGAGGGAGCATGACTACACTGTAGTCATGACGTCGCCAAGATCCGTGCGATTCGACGGCGAGGTGCTCCGGCGTCTCGACGGCTACGTTCGCAGCCATCCCGGCACCTCGGTTTCTGCGGTGACCAACCTCTTCGTGGATGAGGCGCTGCGCGACAAGGGGCACGACGTGATCGCGGTGGCCGTGTCGGCCGAGCTCGCAGGCAGTGATGACGCCACCGTCCTAGATGTGGCGACCGGCGATAGGCCGTCTGCCCGGTCCCGGCGACAGCCGCTGGCTCACCTGAGCCGACTGCGGGTGATCCGGGACGGTTCCGCGGAGCGCTGCGCATGATCGATCTATCGCTGAGCATGCTTGGCTCCTGGGTTCCTGAGCAGATTTAGTCCTTTCGGATGAAGCAAATGGTTGACTTACCGTAGCTTGACCGTTACTTTCTGCTGCCATGGTGGCGTTCACACGAACCAGACTGGCCCCAGATCCCCGTTTGGCGCGCCTCCCGCGCTGCGCCGCCTGCCGCTGCGCGCTGGGTTCCACGACATGGTGAGCCCGGTTCTTGTTCCTGGTATCGGGCGGACGGTGACGTATCGGGTGCAGCCGCGGGATTTGGTGACGTCGTTGTTTCCTGGGGTGTCGGAGTTCGCGCGGAAGCCTGCGGTGTTGGCGACCGGGATCTTGGTGGCGTTGTGTGAGTGGCCGGCGATGGATGCGTTGCGTCGGGTCATTGGTGATGATGAGGACAGTCTGGGTATGGGGGTGTGTCTTTCACATCAGGCGCCGGTGTGTGTGGGGACGAGGCTGGCGGTGGCCGCGCGGTGTGTCAGTGTGCGGGGTCGGGTGAGTCGGTGGGATGTGTGCGCGCGGGATGAGACGCGAGTGGTGGCCAGTGGTTGGGCGGAGTTCGCGGTGGTGCGGACGGCGGCGTTTGTGGAGCGGCACGGGCTGGCGCCGGCCAGGTTAGCCGAGGCTTGCCAGGTAGTGGATCCCGGAGATGCTCGGCAGGAAGCAGTAGGCGCCGCCGCGGGTGGAGACGAACCGGGTGAGGCCTTGCAGGACCACCGTTCCCTCCGGTCGCGGTATCGAGAAACTTCCGACCCCGTTGACCTGGGCGCCGATCAGCGGATCGTTGGTGCGTCCGAGCCCGGCGGTAAAGGTCCCGTCGTTGGCCCATTGCCTCATGAGGAACTCGAACTGGTCGTGCAGGCTAACCCCGATGAACAGGCCGAGCAGTCCACGGGCCTGCCCATCCCTTGGGTGGGCCGGGTCATAGGGTGGACCGTAGGCGATCCCGCGCCGGACGATGCGGTGTTGCTGACCGCCGTTGCCGGCGACGAGTTGCCCGCGCGGATTCATCCGGCGAATGTGTGATCCGATCGGGCACCGGTAACCCTGCTCGTCGCCATACTCCCCGACATAGTCGAAGTCATTCAGTGCTTCGGGCGGGATCGGCGGGTTGGGTGTGTCGGTGTCCGGCGAGAGCATCAGCGGCGTGCCGTTGCGCCAGCGTCCACACAGCTTAGCCTTGATAAGCTCCTGTGACATCCCGGTGTGGGTCGCCTGTTGCGCGATGAACTCCGCGAATGCGTCGGCGTCTTGCTCGAGCACGCGGAATGCGGCAAAGCTGCCATTAACGCCCAACTCGGGCGGCTCTGGTACCGGATAGCTGAACCGGTCGAACTGGCTGGGATACCCCAGCAGAAACTCGCCGACGGGAGCCCGTGGCAGGTGATCTGACAGCCCGGCAAGCGGGACACCGTCAATGATCGGCTGGGACAAGCTGTCACGATAACCGAAGTGCGCGACATTGCCGGGCAGCGCCGCACCGTCGTGATGGCCCAGCTCGACGCAGCCGGGGGACCAGGCCTGTTCCAGGCGCCTGGTCGCCGCGTCGAGCGCGTCGTCCGACTGGGCGAACAGCGCCACCACCAGGTGCAGCTCCGGGTTCGCCAGCCAGGGCAGCCAGTGCTCAGGTGCGCTGGCACCGATGTCACCCACGCTGGCCGCGCGCTGCACTGCACCCTCGCGGTACTCCACCGGAAAACTGGCTAGGGACGCTGGCGGCACCCCCAGCGCCGCCAGGCCCGGGAAGGTGATGCCCAGGTTGACACAGCAGCTCGGCTTCACCGCCCAGGGCTGCGCGGTGGTGATGGAGGGAGCAGCCGGATCGCTATCGATGAATGCGGCCAGCAGGGCGCGGGCACCAGCCGACTCGCGCACACTCAAGCCGAGATACCGGGCCACTGGCATGGTGTAGCCCCGCAGGATGAGCCCCTGCACCTCCGCCAGCTCGACGTCTGCCATCGCGGTACTCCCTCCCTGCGGCCAGATCAGCTCGGGGCGCTGGTCGAGCCGAGGATGTCAAGTACGGTGCGCTCGGGGTAGGCGCTGTAAAACAGTCCCACGCAGCGACAGTCGACGGTGCGGATGTAGCTCAGGAACTCCTGGCGGTAGGTCTGGACCGGCAGTGGCGGCGCGTTCTCCACGTGCGCCAGGAGAGCGTTGAACACGTCGCCGATAGTGTCGATGAACTCGTTGATGTACGCGTCGAAGTCACCGTCGTAAGTCGTGATCACCCCGAGCTGGTCGGGGCCGAGGAACGCGAACCTGGCGAAGTGTACATTGCCGAGTTTGTTGAGCGCGATGGTGACCGGGTTCTGATCCGGTGGCAGAGACTGGATTTTTTCGACGAGCTGTCGAAGCGCGGCGGAGTCGTCCGGAGACTTCGCTTTCAGCACCAAGGTCAGCGGATTCTGGGTGGGCTGTGGTGGCTGCTCGGCCATGGGGTGTCTTCCTCTCGGGAGGTCAGTGGTCGTGGTCAGGTCCGCTGGTCCAGCCCGCGCTCATGGAGTCTGCGCCGCAGTTGGGTCAGGGCTCGCGCCCGGGTGGGTCCGATGCCGCCGGTGGGGATTCCAGTATTGCGGGCGACCTCGGCGTACGGTCCTGGGTTGTTGATGAACAGCTCTCGGATCAGGGTCTGGCGGCGGGGTGGCAACGTCGCGACGAGATCCCACAGTCGTGCTGCGGTGTCTGCGTCAACGGCGTGCTGCTCCGGGCCCACGGACGGGTCAGCCGCCCGTTGCGCCGCCGTGTCGGGCGACGTTGGGGCGTGCTGTGCCTGATGGCGAAGGATGCGCAGGCACTCCCGGCACGCGGTGGTAGCCAGCCACCCGCCGAGCTGCTCGGGAAACTGTATCCGGTGGCAGTGCTCCGCCAGCCGTAACCAGGTCATCTGCACAGCGTCGAGCGCGTCGGCGTCCTGCAGCCTGAACGAGCGCACCTTCGCGAACACCACACCTCGGTACCGGCGCACGATCTCGTCCCAGGCCTTCGGATCCTGGTCGCACGCGGCTGCGAGCAGCTCGGTGGTGCTTCGGGCGGTCTCCGGCGCGCTGGTGGTGGTTGTCATCGGTACCCCTGGTGACGTGCGGCGTGATACAACGGGATATAACGGGATACAATGTATGCTCAACATTACGTTGTACGTTGTGGAGTACAGTGTTACTCTAGGGTGCGAAAGTTGCTATCGCCCAACCGGGTGTACGTTGTACGTCACGTGGTAGTGGTAGGCGAGGAGGATCACCGTTGAACGACCAGCCCAGTGCCTCTCGTGGCTGTTCCGACCCCACGACCTGGGTTGGTGTCGACCCCAGTAAGGACTACACGCGGCCGCCACCGCTGTCTCGGCCGCGGATCGTGCGGGCTGCGATGTGCCTGGTCGACGAGAAAGGCCTGCCCTCCTTGACGATGCGGGCGCTGGCCAACGAACTCGAGGTCTCGCCAATGGCCCTGTACAACCATGTGCGGGACAAAGACGAGCTGGTAGATCTCCTGATTGACCTGATGCTCGGCGAGGTGGACACCTCGGCCATCGAAGGGGACTGGCTGACCCAGCTCCGGGCGGTGGTGTGCAGCTATCACCGGGCCTTGGCCGCCCACCACCAGCTAGCGCGGGCCTACGGTAACCGGGTCGGGATCGGTCCGCACGGCCTGTCGGTCATCGAGCGGACACTCGGGCTCCTGCTTGAGGGAGGATTCTCCCCTTCGGAGGCGTCCGACGCGTTCTGCGCCCTGTTCAACTACACCGTTGGTTTTGAACTGATGGGGAATATTGCCCCGCAGCGTGAGAGCGCAACCCGGGAGGAGACCGGGTACTACCCACCGCTTCCGCCAGAGCGGATTCCCGCCCTCACCGCGGTGAGCCCGCATCTGGACGGCGTGCGCCGACCGGGACGATTCGACTACGGCCTCGACATTCTGCTTGCCGGCTTGCAAGCCAAGCTCGCCGCGACCGGTGATCCGCCGCCGCGCCGCGGTGAGGGCGGTCACTTGCGGTAGGCTGCGAGGCTACCGATCGGTAACATTGTTGTCATGAACATCGTGGTCCTGATCAAGCAGGTCCCGGACACCTGGTCCGCGCGCACGCTGGCCGATTCCGACCACACCCTTGATCGTGCCTCGGCAGACGTCGTCCTGGACGAGATCAACGAGCGTGCGGTCGAGGAGGCGCTCACGATCAGGGAGGCGGCCGGTGGTGAGGTCACCGTCGTCACGATGGGTCCGCGGCGGGCCACCGAGGCCATCCGCAAGGCGCTGTCGATGGGTGCAGACAAGGCGGTGCACCTGTCCGACGAGGGCCTGCACGGATCCTGCGCGGTGCACACCGCCACAGCGCTGGCGAAGGTCATCGGCACGCTCGGCGATGTCGACCTCATCATTGCCGGTGACGTTGCCACTGACGGCACCGTGGGTGCCGTGCCGGCGATGGTCGCTGACCTGCTCGGCCTGCCGGAGCTGACCTACGCCCGCAAGGTCACCGTCGAGGGCGCCACCGTGACCGTCGAGCGGGAGACCGACGACGCGATCACGGTCCTGCGGGCGGAGCTGCCTGCCGTGGTCAGCGTGAACGAGAAGATCAACGAGCCACGTTACCCGACGTTCAAGGGCATCATGGCCTCGAAGAAGAAGCCAGTCGCCACGTTGTCGCTGGCCGATGTGGGCATCGAGCGCAGCGATGTCGGACTGGCCAACGCCACCTCGACGGTGATCGAGGCCACGCCACGTCCGCCGCGGCTGGCTGGACAGATCGTGACCGATGAGGGTGCTGGTGCGGCCAAACTGGCCGACTATCTCATCAGCCAAAAGCTGATCTGATTTTGCCACGCCAGCTACGTCGAGAGTCCCGGAGGAGAACCGTCATGGCAGAGGTACTGGTCCTCGTCGAGCACTCCGGCGGTGAGGTCAGAAGGGTGACCAACGAGCTGCTCACGGCGGCAGCGAGGCTAGGAGAGCCGGCCGCTGTGGTGGTGGCCACGCCTGGCACCGCTGGCAAGCTCAGGGATCGGCTAGCGGCCTACGGTGCCGCCAAGATCTACGTCGCTGAGTCCGAGGAGGTGGATCAGTACCTCACCGCTCCTGCCGTCGGTGTGCTGGCGGCACTGGTGGCCTCAGCCCGGCCGGCCGCGGTTCTCCTGGCCGCCACGCCGGATGGCAAGGAGATCGCCGGCAAGCTTGCGGTGCGCACCGGATCTGGCCTGCTCTCCGAGGTCGTCGAGCTGGCCGAGGACGGCACCGCTACGCACTCCGTGCTCGGCGGCGCCTACCTTGTCACGTCTCGGGCCACCACGCCGGTCGCGGTGATCACTGTTCGAGCTGGCGCGATTGAACCGCGCCAGGCGCCGGGCGCGGCTGCCGAGCAGACCGCCACGATCCCCGCGGTGAGCGTGGCGAGGACGGCGAGGATCATGGCGCGTCGGCCCATCGAGGGTGGTGACCGGCCCGAGCTCACCGAGGCCAGTGTGGTGGTCTCCGGTGGTCGTGGCGTCGGCTCGGCGGAGCACTTCAGCGTGGTCGAGAGACTCGCCGACTCGCTCGGCGCCGCGGTTGGGGCATCCCGGGCGGCGGTCGACTCCGGCTACTACCCGCCTCAGTTCCAGGTTGGGCAGACCGGCAAGACCGTCTCGCCGCGGTTGTACGTCGCGCTCGGCATCTCCGGCGCCATCCAGCACCGCGCCGGGATGCAGACGTCCACCACCATCGTCGCGGTCAACAAAGACCCCGAGGCGCCGATCTTCGAGATCGCTGATTTCGGTGTGGTCGGCGACCTGTTCACCATCGCCCCGCAACTCACCGACGCCATCACCCAACGCAAGGGTTGACTACACCCCGACTGTGCTCCGATGGCAACCGCTCCGGTGGCCGCTTTCGTCGGCGCCACCATCACCGCCACCCATGAGACTCGTAAATGTGGCCGACCTGGTGTACGGGGACCGCGACAGGTAATCGTGCTCGATCGGCGACGTGGTGGCGACGTGGTAACGACAGCCGGGCCGTTGCGTAGGTGAGAACGCCGTTAGGCTGGTGTCTCAATGACCTATCTTGATCACGCGGCAACGACGCCGATGCTGCCGGAGGCGGTGGCGGCGATGAGTCAGGCATTGTCCACGTTGGGCAATGCCTCGTCGCTGCACGGCTCGGGCCGCCGGGCTCGGCGCACCGTTGAGGAATGCCGGGAAAGCATCGCCGACGCGTTGGGCGCGCGCCCGTCGGAGGTGGTGTTCACCGGAGGCGGCACGGAGGGCGACAACCTCGCTGTCAAGGGCCTGTTCTGGCAGCGGCGTGCCGCTGACCCGCGCTGCACCCGGGTGCTCGCCTCCACCATCGAGCATCACGCGGTGCTCGACGCGGTGTCCTGGCTGGCCGATCACGAGGGTGCGCAGGTGGGATGGCTTGAGGTGGACAGCGACGGCCGGGTGCACCCCGAGACCCTGCGCGCCGCGCTGGCCCGTGACCCGGACTCAGTGGCCCTGGTGAGCGTGATGTGGGCGAACAACGAGGTGGGCACCGTGGCGCCGGTGCGCGAGCTGGCCGAGGTCGCCGCAGGGTACGGGGTGCCGCTGCACACCGACGCGGTCCAGGCGGTGGGCCAGCTCCCGGTGCACTTTGGCCGCTCTGGTGCTGCGGCGCTCACCCTGACCGGGCATAAGCTGGGCGGCTCTTACGGAGTTGGGGTGTTGCTGCTAGGCCGGGAGGTCGCGGCCACCCCGCTGCTGCATGGTGGCGGCCAGGAGCGTGATGTGCGTTCTGGCACGCTGGACGTCCCGGCGATCGTCGGGCTGGCCACCGCGATCCGGCATGCCGTGGCATCGCAGCCGCAGGCCACGATCGAGCTCGGGCGGCTGCGAGACGAGCTGGCGGACGGGATCCTGGCCAAGGTGCCCGATGCGGTGCTCAACGGGGATCCGGGCCAGCACGTGATCGACGGCGGTCCCTCGCGGTTGCCGGGTAACGCCCACGTGACCTTCCCCGGCTGTGAGGGCGACTCGCTGCTGATGTTGCTCGATGCCCGGGGCATCGAGTGCTCCACCGGCGCGGCGTGCACCGCTGGCGTGGCGCAGCCCTCCCACGTGCTGCTGGCGATGGGTGCCGCGCCGGCGGCGGCTCGCGGCTCGCTGCGCTTCTCCCTCGGGCGTACCTCGACGGCCGCGGATGTGGCTGACGTGCTCGATGCCATCGAGCCGGTGGTCGCCCGGGCCCGGGGCGCGGGACTGCGGCGGGCGGCGGCGTCGTGAAGATTTTGGCCGCGATGAGTGGTGGGGTGGACTCCTCGGTGGCGGCCGCCCGCGCGGTGGACGCCGGGCACGAGGTGGTCGGGGTGCATCTGGCCCTGTCAGCCCAGCCCGGCACGCTGCGCACCGGCGCTCGAGGGTGTTGCACGAAAGAGGACGCCGCCGACGCGCGGCGGGTCGCCGACGTGATTGACATCCCGTTTTATGTCTGGGATTTCGCGCGGCAGTTCACCGCCGAGGTGGTGGACGACTTCGTCGCGGAGTTCGCCGCCGGGCGCACCCCCAACCCGTGCCTGCGGTGCAATGAGCGGATCAAGTTCACCGCGCTGCTGGACCGGGCGCGTGACCTCGGCTTCGACGCGGTCTGCACAGGTCATTACGCGCGTCTGGCTGACGGCGTGTTGCGCCGGGCTGCGGACGCTGGCAAGGACCAGTCCTACGTGCTCGCCGGGCTCACCGCCGACCAGCTGGCGCATGCGCTGTTCCCGATCGGGGACACCGCCAAGGCCGAGATTCGCCTCGAGGCGACCCGACGCGGCCTGGCCGTCGCGGGCAAGCCGGACAGCTATGACATCTGCTTCATTCCCTCGGGCAATACCCGGGCATTCCTGGCCGACCGGCTGGGGTCCCGTCCCGGGGAGCTGGTCGATGAGGAGACCGGTGAGGTTCTGGGACGCCATCACGGGGTGCACGGCTTCACGGTCGGCCAGCGCCGAGGGCTGGGGTTGCGCCGGCCGGCCCCCGATGGTCGCCCTCGGTTCGTGCTGGGGCTCCAGGCGGCCACCGGGACCGTGTGGGTAGGACCTGCGCAGCGCCTGGACGTCGACGTGATCGAGGCCGATCGTCCGGTGTGGGCGGCGGGTGTGCCCGATGGCCCCCTCGAGTGCGTCGCGCAGGTCCGGGCGCATGGCGAGTGTGCCAGCGCCGTGGCGCAGGCCGTCAACGATCGCATGCTGGTGGCGCTGCGGGAGCCGCTGCGTGGAGTAGCGCTGGGCCAGGCCGTCGCCCTCTACCGTCCCGACCCCGACGGCGACGTCGTCCTCGGCAGCGCCACCATCACCGCCACCCGATAGCCTCCTCTCCCATAACTCCCGATAACGCTGACGCGGCCGGGGCGGCGAGCTGGGCTCAGCCGGCGCCGCCATTGGCGCCGCCGCCGGCGCCCCCGACGCCGTTACCGGCGTTGCTGCCGGGGGGAATGTCCATGCCGAGGATACGTAGGCCGAAGTTACCTATGCCGGGGGCGCCACCGGTGCCGTAGCCGCCATCGGTGCCTTGAGCGAACATTGACAGAACGGTGCGGGCCGGCAGCAGCTCCACTTGTTGCTCGTCGAGCTCGGCACAGCTCGGTGTGTCAGACATCGAATCCCCCTAGGGTAAGGTGTCCCGGTGGCTCCGGGCGCGGAAGGCGCCTCATCGGCGGCAGCGCCGGCTCGGCATCACATACAGTGCCCAACAGCGCTGCCCGGTGGCAATTGGTAGTCGCACGTAACCGCCCCAGAGCTGCTACCTAGCGTGGCGCATCGATCACCCCGCTGATGCTCGCTGTGTTCTTCCTGGGGCTCTTTTGGGCACCACCTCCGCGTTATCGTCGACGACCTTGGTAGACATTCCCGGTGACTGACCTACGACCCTGGCCTGCTGGTAGCGCCACCGGTATCGGCTCGATGCCCGGCACCGACACCCTCGAAGCCGCTCGCACTGTGATCGGCGAGCTACCTCAGCTACCGCACTTGCCCGAGCTGCCCGACCGGGGCTTGGGTGCCGACATGATCGGCCGCACCGCGGCGCTGCTTGTCGACCTCGCCGTCGAGCTGGTGCCCTCCGGGTACCGGGTCACCGCTCGGGCCGGCCGCGACCACCGCCGTGGCGTCGACCTGCTGCGGACCGACCTGGACGCGCTCGAGGAGGCGGTGGGCTCCGCCGGCGCCCGACCGGAGATGATCAAGCTGCAGGCCGCCGGGCCGTGGACGCTGGCCGCCGCGGTGGAGCTGCACCGCGGGCATAAGGTGTTGACCGACTCCGGCGCGTTGCGCGAGTTCGCGGCGTCGCTGGCCGAGGGGCTGCGGGTGCACGCGGCGGAGGTGTCCCGCCGGCTCGGGGTGAAGGCCGTTGTGCAGCTTGACGAACCGGGCCTGCCTGCGGTGCTCGCCGGCAGCGTGCCCACCCCGTCGGGGTTCGGCACCGTGCCTGCGGTACCCGAGGATAAGGCGGTCGAGCTATTACACAGTGTGCTCGAGGTGTTGCCGGCACCGCGGATCGTGCACTGTTGCGCGCCGCGGCCACCAGTGGCGCTGCTGCGCCGCGCGGGGGCTGACGTGTTGGCCCTTGACGCCGAGCTGCTCGCCGGCGCGCCTCGAGCCACCGTCGACGCTCTCGGTGAGGGATGGGACTCCGGGATGTCGCTGCTGCTCGGGCTGGTGCCGGCAGCAGAGGCCCCAGTAGAGGCCGCCGGGCCGCACACTCTCGCCGGTCTGGCCCGGCCCGCGTTGGATCTGGTGGACCGGCTTGGTTTCGGCCGTGCCATGCTTGCCGAGCGCTGCTTGCCCACCCCTTCCTGCGGCCTGGCCGGCGCTACTCCGGGCTGGGCCCGGCGAGCGCTCACCCTGGCCCGGGAACTGGGGCAAGCTTTCGTCGACCCGCCCGCCTCCTGGTCGTCGTGATAGTCGCGGTGCGATGCCGAAATTCGGTGGCGCGCGGTGCCGGATCGTGGCGAGATAGGGGGATGGCCACTGTCAGCCTCGGTGGAGCCTCGCTCACGCTGGTCCAGCCCTCCGGTGCGCAGGCCATCCGGCAGTGGTACGAGCTGCGCTGCTCGGTGGTGCGCGCGGATCGGCCAGATGACCCACCGCCATGCTGGGTCTACGAGCTCGGTTGCTTTGCGCACCCGTGGCCGGGTGAGGTCGAGATCGTATGGGTGGCTCGGGTAGCTGGCTCGGTAGTGGGCGGTTGCCTGCTCAACCTCCCGATGCTGGAAAACCAGCACAACGCCCACGGGGAGATCCTGGTGGCGCCCGAGCACCGGCGGCGCGGCATCGGTCGGGTGTTGCTCGCCCACCTGCGAGCCGAGGCCACCCGGCGGGGCCGGATCCGGCTTGTTGCCATGGTTGAGCGGCCACTGAGTCTTGCCACGCCACATGGTCACTACCGGTGCAACGGACAACACCGGGCAGCTGGTCGCCTGCACCCAGATCGTCGGCTACGCCACGTCGCGCTGGTTCGCCGGCCAAGAGGACACGATCGTCGCGCCGGAGCACCGCGGCCACCGGCTGGGCACGCTGGTCAAGGTGGCCAATCTCGACTTGGCCCGAGCCCAGCGCCCCGAGCTGCGTGTCATCGACACCTGCAACGCTGACTCCAACCCCTACATGGTCAGGATCAACGAGGCGATGGGGTTCCGGTCGCACCACCGAACGGGTGAGTGGCAGCTCGATGTGTGAAACACCCGATTTACAGCCGATCTGGCGAATGTCGCGTGCTGATCGTGGCACCGGAAGGTGATAACGTGACACCAGGTTGTGGTCGTGTAGTTCCCCGATCGTTGTGAAGCGTCCGTGGAATGTCTGACTACGGGCTTCGCGCGCCCGTCGGGGATGCCTCCCAGCGGGTGCGCGGGGTCTGCGCAACCGCGGGCCGGCACGGTGCCGGCCCAAGCATCAGATTCCACAGGGAGAGCACATGCAACAAGGCACGGTGAAGTGGTTCAACGCGGAGAAGGGCTTCGGCTTCATCCAGGTCGACGGTGGTGGCCCCGACGTGTTCGTCCACTTCTCTGCCATCCAGGGTGACGGCTACCGTAGCCTGGACGAGAACCAGAAGGTGGAGTTCGAATCGAGCCAGGGGCCCAAGGGCCCGCAGGCTGACTTGGTTCGCGCCATCTAGAGCGTGTCACGCGCGGCCCCGCACCAGCCCCGGTGCGGGGCCGCGTGCTGTACGCCCACTGTCGGTGTCCGGAGCTAGTCTCCCTGGTTGTGGCTACCGAAGACCAGCTCGCAGGGGCGAGCATCATGACCGAACCGCCTGCTGAGATCCGATCTGAGTACGGTGAGCTTGTCGACATCGTGCGCGGGCACCAGTTCCGCTATTACGTGCTAGACGCCCCCACCGTCTCCGACGCCGAGTTCGACCGACAGTTCGCTCGGTTGCAGGAGCTGGAGGGGCGCTGGCCGGCGCTGGTGACGCCGGATTCTCCGACGCAACTGGTCGGCGGCGGCTTCAGTACCGAGTTCCGCGCCTATGACCACCTTGAGCGGATGCTCAGCCTGGACAATGCCTTCGACACCGAAACGCTGCGCGCCTGGGCCGATCGGGTTGCCCGCGAAGTGGGCGATGAGGTGCACTACCTGGCCGAGTTGAAGATCGACGGGCTGGCGGTGAACCTGCGCTACGAGAACGGGCGCCTGGTCCGCGGCCTGACTCGCGGTGATGGGCGCACCGGCGAGGACGTCACGCTCAACTTGCGCACCCTGCGTGACATCCCGGACCGGCTGCATGGCTGCGCCGAGTACCCGGTGCCCGAGCTGCTCGAGGTGCGGGGCGAGGTGTTCTTCCGCCTCGCCGACTTCGCTGAGCTCAACGCGGCACTCGTTGAGGCGGGCAAGCCGCCCTTCGCCAACCCCCGCAACTCCGCAGCCGGCTCGCTGCGGCAGAAGGATCCGCGGGTGACCGCGACTCGCCCGCTGCGGATGCTCTGCCACGGCCTGGGTCGCCGGCGCGGGTTCGAGCCGGACCTCCAGTCGCAGTCTTACCAGGCGCTGGCGGTCTGGGGATTGCCGGTCTCCGAGCACACCCGACTGCTGTCCACGATCGATGAGCTGATCGGGCACATCGCCTACTGGGGCGAGCACCGACACGACGTGGAGCACGAAATCGACGGTGTGGTGGTGAAGGTCGACGAGGTCGTGGCGCAGCGCAGGTTGGGCTCGACCTCGCGGGCGCCGCGCTGGGCGATCGCCGTCAAGTATCCGCCCGAGGAGGCCACCACCAGGTTGGTGGACATCCGGGTCAACGTCGGTCGCACGGGACGGGTCACCCCGTTCGCGTTCATGGAGCCAGTAACCGTTGCGGGGTCAACGGTGTCGTTGGCGACGCTGCACAATGCCGACGAAGTACGCCGCAAGGGGGTGCTGATCGGGGACACCGTGACGATCCGCAAGGCCGGCGACGTCATCCCCGAGATACTCGGCCCCGTGGTGGACCTGCGCAGCGGCGCCGAGCGCGAGTTCGTCATGCCCACGCGGTGCCCGGAGTGCGGCACGCCACTGCGGCGCGAGCGGGAAAGCGACGTTGATATCCGCTGCCCCAACGCCCGCTGCTGCCCCGCCCAGCTCCGAGAGCGGATCTTCCACATGGCCGGGCGTGGCGCCTTCGACATCGAAATGCTCGGTTACGAGGCCGCGGTGGCGTTGCTGGCCGCTGGTGTGGTGCGCGACGAGGGGGATCTGTTCGCCCTCGATGAGCGCAAGCTGCTGGCGGTGGATCTGTTTCGCACCAAGGCGGGTGAACTGTCGGCCAATGGGCGCAAGCTACTGGCCAACCTGGACTCCGCGAAGGACCGCCCACTGTGGCGGGTGCTGGTGGCGCTGTCGATCCGGCACGTCGGGCCCACCGCGGCGCAGGCGCTGGCCCGGGAGTTCCGCACGGTGCAGGCCCTGGAATCCGCCGCGGCCGCCGACGAGCAGGTGCTGGCCGCCGTCGACGGCGTCGGCCCGACGATCGCCGCTGCCGTGCGTGAGTGGTTCGCGGTGGGCTGGCACCGCGAGGTGGTGGCCAAGTGGCGCGCCGCGGGAGTGCGGTTGGCTGAGCTGGTCGACGACTCGGTGGTGCGCCACCTCGAGGGACTGTCGATCGTGGTCACCGGCTCGCTGGAGGGCTTCTCCCGGGACGAGGCCGCCGAGGCGATCGCCAAGCGGGGAGGGAGGGCGGCCGGGTCGGTGTCCCGCAAGACCGCGTTCGTGGTCGTCGGGCAGGCGCCTGGCACCAAGTACGACAAGGCTCTGGCGCTCAAGGTGCCGGTGCTCGACGAGGACGGGTTCCGGATCCTGCTCAGCGACGGACCCGACGCCGCCCGCGCCGTACCGGTATCACCGGATGAGCGTAGTGTCACCTAGCCATGGGGTGTAGGAGTCGATCAGGGGTGCGGCGTGCGGTGGCGCTTGTCGCGGGCACCACGGTGCTGCTGGCGGCCTGCGGTGGTGGCGCAGGTGGAGTCGGTCAGCGTCAGACGGGGTCAGCCTTCGCTGGGTGCGAGGCGAATCCGAACACCTGCAACTCGGAGCAGCCCGGCACGCTGCGCCAAGGTGGTCAGCTCACCTTCGCCATCGAGAAGAACGTCGTGAGCTGGAACGTGCTGTCCAACGACGGCAACGTGTTCGATATCGGCGAGGTTCTCAAGCCCGTGTTGCCCTACACGTTCGTCACCCAGCCGGATTTCACCGTGGCGATGAACACCGATCTGCTCGACTCGGCGACGGTGACCAACACCAACCCGGAGACGATCGTCTACAAGATCAAAAAGAACGCGGTGTGGTCGGATGGAACGCCGATTACCGCGCAGGACTTCAGCTACAACTGGAAGATCCAGAACGGGCGGGACTGCCCGGGCTGCCCGGTGTTCACCACCTCCGGCTATGATCAGGTTCAATCGGTCGTCGGTGCTGACAACGGCAAGACGGTGACGGCGACCCTGGCCAAGCCGTTCACCGACTGGAAGCAGCTCTGGAGTGGCGGCTCGCCGATCTACCCGGCGCGCATCGCCGCGCAACACGGTGACATCACGACCCCGCAGGGATTGGCCGCGTCGTTCACCTGGTTCGGGAAAAACGTGCCGATCTACTCCGGTGGCCCCTTTCGGATCGATAATTTCACGAACAACAAATCGGTCACCCTGGTGCCCAACCCCAGGTGGTACGGGCCGCGCCCGAAGCTCGACCGGCTGATCTACCGGATCATCACCGATGCCAACCAGGAGCCAACGGCGCTGCAGAATCGTGAGGTCCAGGTTATCTTCCCGCAGCCGCAGGTCGATCTCGTGCAGCAGGTGCGCCGGATCCCGGGCGTCTCGTCCTTCGTCGGGCTCGGCCTGAGCTGGGAGCACGTCGACTTCAACCTGCAAAACAGCTACCTCGCCGACCCGGCGCTGCGCACCGCCATGTTCACTGCGGTCGATCGGCAGGCCATCATCAACAAGACCGTCGACCAGTTCACCAACAAGGTCACACCGCTGAACAACCACAACTTCGTTCCGCAACAGAGCGGTTACGAGGACGTGGTCAGCGAGACGGGTCAGGGTTCCGGCAACCTTGCGCGGGCCAAACAAATCCTCGTCGCCGCCGGGTACAAGATCGACGGTGGCCAGCTCAAGACACCCATCGGGATGCCGGTGCCGCCGATGCGGATCCGCTACACCATCGGAAACCAGGTTCGCCAGGTCGAGTGCGAGCTGTTCGCTCAGCAGGTCAAGCCGCTGGGGATCACTGTGCAGGTGGTGCCGACTGACGACCTTGGCGCCACGACGTCCAGCGGGGACTATGACATTGTTGTCTTCGCCTGGATCATGACTCCGTTTCCTTACGGTGGTGCGGTTCAGCTCTGGTCCACCGGGCAGGGCAACAATTTCGGCCACTACAGCAATCCCGACGTCGACCGCCTGATCGCCGCAGCCGCCAGCCAGCCGGACGAGTCGCTCGCCAAGGAGACGCTCAACCAGGCGGACCGGCGGATGACCAAGGATGCTTACGTGCTGCCGCTCTACCAAAAGCCGACGTTCATCGCGCTGTACGACAACATCGCCAACGTGCGCGACGACGCCTCCCTAGACGGCCCCCCCTACAACGTCAGCCAGTGGGCCTTGCGCCCCACCGGCTGATCGGTCTCATGGATGCTTGTGTACCGCTCACCATGAGGCAGGAAGACGTCCATGCTCGCTTACGCGGTTCGCCGGGTGCTCGTGTCGGTGCCGATTCTGCTCATCGCCACGTTCGTGGTCTTCGTGATGGTGTCACTGTCTGGCGACCCGCTGTCACAGCTCAAGACCCGCAACCCACCGCCACCGCCGGGTACCCTCGCGCTCGAGGCCCATCGGCTGTATCTGGACCAGCCGCTGCTGGCCCGCTACTGGCATTGGATCACCGGAGTGATCCATGGTGACTTCGGTCCATCGGTGCAGTCCACGCAGGTGATCGGCCCCGAGCTGGCTCATCGATTCCTGGTCACCTTTCGCCTCATCGGGCTGGCGATGCTGCTGGCGCTGGTGCTCGCCGTGCTCGTCGGGGTCGTCAGTGCCGTCAAGCAGTACTCCGGAACCGACTACACGTTCACCTTCTTTGGGTTCCTCTTCCTGGCCATGCCATCGTTCTGGTTCGCGATCCTGCTCAAGGAAGCCGGCATCAGCGTCAATGACGTCATCGGGAACCAAGTGCTGTTCACCATTGGTGACAGCTCGGTGTACGTCCAGGGTAGCGCGTGGGCGTCGATCACCGACATCTTGGGCCACATGATCCTGCCCACGATATCCCTGGCGCTGCTGTCCTTCGCGGCCTGGAGCCGTTTCCAGCGGGCGGCCATGCTCGAAGTGCTGGACAGCGACTATGTCCGGTTGGCCCGGGCCAAGGGGCTCCCCCGTGCCACGGTGATGACCCGCCATGCGCTGCGCACCGCGATGATCCCGCTGGTCACGGTCACCGCGCTGGATCTTGGCTCGATCATCTCCGGGGCCGTCGTCACCGAGAACGTCTATCAGTGGCGCGGGGCGGGCAGTTACCTGCTCGAGTCGATCCAGCACGACGACGTCTACGCCGTCGCGGGGTGGCTGCTGATCTCGGCGACCTTCGTCATCGGGTTCAACCTGGCCGCTGACCTGCTCTACGCTGTGCTCGACCCGCGGATCCGTTATGCGTGACCGGGAGTTCACCGTTGCGCAGCGTAGCCAGGCGCAGTTGGTCCTGCGCCGTTTCCGGCAACACCGGCTGGCCGTGACCAGCCTGGTCGTGCTGCTGGCGCTGGTGTTGCTGGCCTTCGTCGGTGGCTGGTTGTGGCGTTACTCCGTTGCCGATCTCACCTCTGACGAGTCGGTGCCGCCGTCGTGGGGCCATCCATTCGGCACCGACGCGGCGGGGCATGACACGTTCGCCCAGGTATTGCGCGGCACGCAGATCTCGATCGGGATCTCGGTGCTGGTCGCGGTCTTCGCCACCGTCGTGGGAACCATCTGGGGGGCCGTCGCGGGTTATTACGGGGGCCGGCTCGACAGTGTGCTGATGCGGATCGCCGATCTGGTTCTCACCCTGCCACTGCTCGCCGTTGCTGCGGTGCTCGGGCACAATGTCGGGGGTAGCTGGTGGCTGATCGCTATGGTCATCGGCGGGCTGTACTGGGCCTACGTCGCCCGGGTCGCCCGCAGTGTGGTGCTGTCGCTGCGGGAGAAGGAGTTCGTGGAGGCCGCCAGAGCGCTCGGTGCCAGCGACGTGCGGATCATTTTCCGGCATCTGGTGCCCAACGCGTTCGGTTCGATCATCGTGAACGCCACCGTTTTAGTCTCCGTCGCGATCCTGCTGGAGACGGCGCTGTCCTACCTCGGCTTCGGGGTGCGGCCCCCGGACACCTCGCTGGGGCTGCTGGTCAGCCAGGCGCAGACGGCGGTAGAGACCCGGCCGTGGCTGTTTTTCTTTCCGGGACTGTTTATTATCCTGATTGCGCTGACGATCAACTTCATTGGCGACGGTGTGCGCGACGCGCTGGATCCCCAGCAGGCGAGGGTGCAGAAATGACCTCCACGAGCGACGTCGTGCTCGCGGTCGCGGACCTGCGGGTGGAGTTCCACACCGACGAAGGCTGGGTGCAAGCCGTGCGCGGGGTGAGTTTCCAGCTGCGTCGCGGTGAGGTGCTTGGCATCGTGGGTGAGTCGGGCTCCGGCAAGTCGGCGACCTCGCTGGCTGTGATGGGTTTGCTGCCCGGCTCGGCCCGGGTGTCCGGGTCGGTGCGCTTCACGAGCTGTTCGGTGCCTTGTTCGGGGGGTCCCGAACAAGGCACCGAGCTACTCGGGGCGTCGGATTCTGAGCTGTGCCGGGTGCGCGGCCAGGGCATCTCGATGATCTTTCAGGATCCGATGACCTCGCTCAACCCGGTCTACACCGTCGGGTACCAGATCGCCGAGGCGATCCGGGCGCACCATGACGTCAGCCGAGACGCGGCGCGCGCGCAAGCGGTGGAGCTGCTGAAGGCGGTCAGCATCCCCAACCCGACCGAGCGGGTGAACAACTACCCACATGAGCTCTCCGGGGGGATGCGCCAGCGGGTGGTGATCGCGATCGCGATGGCCAACCACCCTGGGGTGATCATCGCTGACGAGCCCACCACCGCGCTGGACGTGACCGTCCAGGCCCAGGTCCTGGAGGCGTTGCACACCGCGAAGGTGCAGGCCGCAGCGGCCATGCTGCTCATCACGCACGACCTTGGTGTGATCGCCGGGCAAGCGGACCGGGTGCTGGTGATGTATGCCGGCCGGGTCGTCGAGGTCGGCACTGTCGAGGAGATCTTCTACACCCCGCGAATGCCCTACACGCTGGGCCTGTTAGGTAGCCAGCCCCGGCTGGATGTGCGGACGCCACGGCTGCATCCGATCAGCGGCGGGCCCCCTTCGGCGATCACGATGCTGCCAGGATGCCCGTTCGCCCCCCGCTGCCCACTGGCCGCGCCGATCTGCGAGGCCGAGGAGCCCCCGCTGGTGGCGACTGGCACCAGCGGGCATCTCTCAGCGTGCCACTTCAGCGACCAGCTAGACGGTGTGCAGCCCGGCGACGTGTTCCGCCCCCTCTCCCGGGACACCGCGTCGTGACCCGGCAGCCGGTGCTGTCCGTGCGCAACCTGGTCAAGCACTTTCCGGTGCGTGGCCGCGGCCTGCTCCGCCGCCGGGTCGGCGACGTGCACGCCGTCTGCGACGTGTCATTCGACCTGTACCCGCACGAAACGCTGGGGCTGGTCGGCGAGTCGGGCTGCGGCAAGACCACGACGGCACGAGTGCTGCTCAACCTGCAGGAGGCCACGGCTGGCCATGTTCACTACCAGGGCACCGAGCTGACCGCGCTGCCACGCAAGGCCATGCAGCGGCTGCGGCGCGAGTTGCAGATCGTCTTCCAGGACCCCTACGCCGCACTCGATCCTCGACTGCCGGTGCACGAGATCATTGCTGAGCCACTGCGCGTCCACGGTCTTTACGGCGCCTCTGGACGCGAGGACGTGCGGGAGCTGCTCGGGCTGGTCGGGCTCAAGCCCGAGCACGGCAACCGATTCCCGCACGAGTTCTCCGGGGGGCAGCGCCAGCGGATTGGCATCGCCCGGGCGCTCGCGCTGCGCCCGAAGGTTCTCATCCTGGACGAGCCGGTGTCCGCGCTGGACGTCTCCATCCAAGCTGGTGTGCTCAACCTGCTGGCGGACCTGCAGGCGCAACTGGGCCTGTCCTACCTGTTCGTGTCCCACGACCTGTCGGTGGTGCGCCACGTCGCCGACCGGATCGCCGTGATGTACCTGGGCCGCATCGTGGAGACCGGCACCTCCGATGAGCTGTTCAGCGCGCCGGCACATCCGTATACCCAGGCCCTGATCTCGGCGATCCCGCTGCCCGACCCGCGCAAGGAGCGAGCCCGGGAGCGAATCATCCTCACCGGCGACGTCCCCAACCCGGCGAGTCCACCATCAGGCTGCCGGTTCCGGACCCGCTGCCCCCTCTTCACCCAGCTCACTTCCCCCCAACGCCACCGCTGCACCCACGAGATCCCCCCGCTCACCAACAACGTCGCCTGCCACTGGTCCCCTTGCGCATCGAGCGGGCTCAGCGTGGTTACTGACTGTGCTGGTTTACCCCGCTCAGTGCGGGGGCGGGAGGGAGGATGACCGCGCGGCGGGTGGTGGTGGTGCATGCGCATCCGGATGACGAGACGTTGTGGACTGGGGGGATGATCGCTCGCTACGCTGCGAGCGGGGTTGCGGTGGTTGTGGTGACGTGCACGCTCGGCGAGCAGGGTGAGGTGCTCATCGACGAGTTGCGCGGCCTGGCCGCCGACCGTGCCGACCAGCTCGGTGGCTACCGGCTGGCCGAGCTGCGGGCGGCCTGTGCCGCGCTCAGTACCATCGACCAGCGATTTCTCGGCGGGATCGGCCGGTGGCGCGACTCTGGCATGGTTTCCGAGCCCGGTGCGCGGGCGAGCGCGCCGGCTGACCTGCATCCGAGGGCATTCGCCGCCGGGATGCTCGACGAGCAGGTTGACGCGCTGGTCGAGGTGCTCGACCAGGTGCGCCCCCAGGTCGTGGTGAGCTATGGCCCGGACGGCGGTTACGGGCACCCTGATCACGTCCGGGCCCACCAGGTGACGATGGCCGCGGCGGCTCAGATCCCTGAGGTGGCCCGGGTGTTCTGGGCGGTGCGGCCGGTTTCGGCGGTGGCGCAGGGGATCACCGCGCTGCGAGCGATGCCGGGGCTGCCTTTTCCACTGCCGGGATCCCACGGGCTGCCCGGGGTGTCCGATGCCGAGGTGACTACCGCCCTGGACGTCAGCGCGCACCGCAGCGCCATGCTGGCGGCGATGCGCGCCCACGCCACCCAGATCACGGTGTGGACTGCGGGCCCGCACGCCGCGTTCGCGCTATTCGACGGGGTGGCCCGGCCAGTGTTCGACATCGAGCACTTCACCCTCGCGCGTGGTGCAGCCGAGGGCGCGCACGACGACCTGTTCGGTGGGCCGTCTCAAGGGATGTCTCAGTGAGCTTGCTCGCTCGCATTATCCTGGTGGTGCTGGTGTTCGATGCTCTTGCCCTGGCCGTGGTGGAGGTGCTGTACCTCCCGCTGCGGGTGGGTGCGGTGCCGCTTCCGATCACGATCCTGCTCGCCGCGGTGAGCACGCCATGGTTGGTGGCCAGCGCGGCGGAGCTGGGTGGGCCCCGGGTGGTGGCTGCGGTCCCGCTGGTGGTGTGGGTGCTGGCGTTCGGTGTGCTCGGGGTCGGTGGACTGGGCGGCGACGTGGTGCTTCCCGTGGACTGGCGCCCGGTGCTGCTGCTGGGTGGCGGCGTGATTCCGGCCGCTGTGGTGCTGGGCCGGTCACTGGCCCACTCGTCAGTGGCGGGGCCGTTAGGCGACACCTCGGCGGGCCTAGATACTGTGCAGTTAGACGGCCCGTCCGGGTACCGCGAGTGAGGAGCAGGAGAAACCCCGTGACATACGTGATCGCAGAGCCCTGCGTGGACGTCATGGACAGATCGTGCATCGAGGAATGCCCCGTAGACTGCATTTACGAGGGTGGCCGGATGCTCTACATCCAGCCCGACGAGTGCGTCGACTGCGGTGCCTGTGAGCCTGTCTGCCCAGTGGAGGCCATCTACTACGAGGATGACGTCCCGGAGCAGTGGAAGGACTACACCAAGGCCAATATCGATTTCTTCGCCGACCTGGGCTCTCCCGGCGGAGCGGCAAAGGCCGGTCCGGTCAGTTACGACCCGCCGATGATCGCCGAGCTGCCACCGCAGAACGAGGAGTGAGCTTCCCGGGTGCGGGTGTTCCGCACGACCCGGGTCCGGGTGTCCCGCAAGACCCGGGTCCGGGTGTCCCGCAAGACACCGGCGCTAGGCGCCTGGTCCTCCCCGATTTTCCCTGGGATAGCCTCGCGGAGGTAGCTCGCCGGGCGAGGGAGTATCCGGGCGGTGTGGTCGACCTGTCTGTTGGCATGCCGGTGGACCCGGTTCCTGACGTGCTGCGAGATGCCCTGCAGTCCGCGTCGGCGCTGTCGGGCTACCCGGCCACGCATGGCACGCCAGAGCTTCGCCAAGCCGCCGTCGGGGCGCTGGCCCGCCGATACGGCGTGACTGGTGTGCCGGCCGAGGCGGTGCTGCCGACGGTGGGCTCCAAAGAGCTGGTGGCCTGGCTGCCTACGCTGCTCGGGCTTGGCCCCGGTGATGCCGTCGCGCTGCCCGAACTGGCCTATCCCACCTACGAGGTCGGTGCCTGTCTGGCCGGTGCCACCGTGGTGCGCCTTGCCGATGACGAGCCGGCTGCGCCGGGCACCCGGCTGCGTTGGCTGAACTCGCCGCGCAACCCCACCGGCGACATCGCGCCTGCCGGGGTGCTGGCCAGCGCGGTGCGCCAAGCTCGCGAGATCGGCGCGGTGGTCGCCTCCGACGAGTGCTACCTCTCCCTGGGATGGGAGGCGCAGCCGGTCTCGGTGCTGCACCCGCAGGTGTCCGGTGGGGATCATCGTGGGCTGCTGGCGGTGCACTCGCTGTCCAAGTCGTCCAACCTCGCCAGCTACCGGGCCGGTTTCGTGACCGGTGACCCCGAGCTGGTCGCCGCCCTGCTCGCGGTACGCAAACACGCCGGGATGATCGTCCCCCGGCCGGTGCAGCAGGCGATGGTGGCCGCGCTGTCCGACGATACGCACCTCGCGCGCCAGCGTGCCCGGTACGCGCGGCGCCGAGCGCTGCTAGTGCCCGCGCTGGAGCAAGCCGGGCTGCGGGTGCGGCGGTCGCAGGGTGGATTGTTCCTGTGGTGCACCGCAGGCGAGCCGTGCTGGGACACGGCGACCCGGCTGGCCGAGCTCGGCGTGCTCGTCGCCCCTGGTGAGTTCTACGGCCCCGCTGGCGCCCGGCACGTCCGGGTCGCCTTGACCGCCACCGACGAGCGGATCGCCGCCGCAGTACAGCGATTGGCCAAGCTGCGGGCAACGATGACGTAGTCATGAATCGCCACTGCCGCTTGGGCTGATCGGGGGGATTTCGGTCCACGATCCCCCGGTGGGCGCTCGTACCCCCGGTATCGAGTTGATCGTGAATGACGCCTTTACCGGCCCCAGCCGGCGCGGCTTTCAGGAGCTGCTCGGTGATCAGAAGTGGCAAGCGTTGCTGGGGGCGGGCACTCTGCGCAGCTACCGACCGGGCTCGTTTCTCCTTCGCCAGGGTGGGGTGCCAACACGACCACGCCGTGTACCAGAAGGAGCATCGCTATGAGTACCCATTCATCGCGCGGTAATGTCGCGGAACTCCCACCTTACCGAGCCCTGCTGGTCGTCGATATAAAGGACTTCAGCGGAAACCCCGGTCGGGATCATGCCCAGCTGACTGCCCTCTTTTACCGGTGAAGCTTGACGCGTTCGACCAGCAATAGCCCCGCTGTGCCTGCCCTTCGCGTCACACCGCGGGCTCCAACGATCGCGCTTGGTGCTGCACCTGTTGCCACGCCGCCGGCCAGGCCTGCCGCGTCGCCATGCGGTTGACCTCTTCGCGCTCCACCAACCGCCCGGCGACGAAGGCCACGCTGACGTCGACGATGTCGCCAAGGTCGTCCAGCAGCAGCCTCACCCGGTGCTGAGCCACGCAGGCGTCCTGGTGCTCGCCCAGCACGTCCTGCAGCGCCACCGTTGACTCCACCAGCTTGCGCACCGGCTTGCGACCCGAGGTGGCGGCCAGCTCGCCGGTGTAGCGCAGCCGCTTGCCCCGGATCCGCAGGGCATGCAGGACCTCGTCGGGTGGGTCCTCGCCAGCGGCCCGCACCGCCTTGGACAGCCTGCGGTACTCGGTGCGGACCAGCTCGACCAGTGGGGGAGCCGCGACGTGGTCGCGCGGGGTGGGCAGCGGTTGAGATACCGCGGTCGCCAGCCGGCGCAGCAAAGCAGTGTAGCGGCGGCTGCCCAGCACGGCGAGCATCTCGGCCCGAGCGGTCTCCCGGTCCGCTACCAGCGCCTCGATCAGGGTCTCCACCGCCTCGCGGCTGGTGTCGTTGAAGGCCACCGCACGGCCGCGCAGGCGCTCGATGAGCACATCGGCATCCCGCACCGGCCCGAGCGCCCGGCCCAGCCAGCCCAACTCGGCGCGCAGATCGTCGGCCCAGGCCTGGTCCAGCAGGGGACGGGCGGCTTTGAGCATGGCCCGGATCCGGCGCACCGCGACGCGCATCTGATGCAGTTCCTCCGGGTCGGTACCCACCCGGGTGCCGGGGTCGTGGGCGAGCAGGGCCCGCAGCCGGGTGTCCAGCGCGGCGCGCAACAGGTGCTCGGTCGGATCCGAGGGCCGGGACCGGACCGGGTCGCCCAGCTTGACGAGCCTGCCAGTTCGGCTGGTCCGCTGGGGACTGCCGCGGTGGTCATGGGTGAGGGCACTCATCGCCTCAATTCTAGTGAACCACGGTCATTGCTGGTACGAAGCTGGTCGAAAGGTCAATCGTTGGAGGTCGAAAGGTCAATCGTTGGAGTGCAGCATGGCGTTGAGCTCGATACCGGCTTTGCCCGCGCGGTGTACCGCGTGCACGGCTCCGGTGACCGAGTCTCGGCGAAACAGCACCCCGTCGGTGCCAGACAGCTCGCGGGCCTTCACCACCTTGCCATCGGGCAGCGTCACCTTGGTCCCCGCGGTCACGTACAGACCGGCCTCCACCACACAGTCGTCGCCCAGCGAGATCCCGATCCCAGCATTGGCGCCGACCAGACAGCGCCGGCCGATCGAGATCTGCTCCGTGCCGCCGCCGGACAGCGTCCCCATGATCGACGAACCGCCACCCAGATCGGAGTCAGCACCGACGATGACCCCGGAGGAGATTCGGCCCTCCACCATCGACGTGCCGAGCGTGCCGGCGTTGAAGTTGACGAACCCCTCGTGCATCACTGTGGTGCCGCAGGCCAGGTGAGCGCCCAGCCGCACCCGGTCCGCGTCGGCGATTCGGACCCCCGAGGGCACCACGTAGTCGACCATTCGCGGGAACTTGTCTACCCCGTAGACGGTGACCGGGCCACGGTGGCGTATCCGGGCGCGGGTGGCCTCGAAGTCCGCCACCGGGCACGGCCCGAAGCTGGTCCACACCACGGTGGCCAGCAGCCCAAAAACCCCGTCCAGGTTGATGCTGCGCGGGGTGACCAGGCGGTGCGAGAGCAGGTGCAGGCGCAGGTAGACATCGTGCGCGTCGACTGGTGGGGCTTGCAGGTCCGCCACTGCGGTGCGCACCACCACCAGCTCGACGCCCCGGGCCGGATCCGGGCCGAGCAGCGCGGCGAACTCCTCGGGCACCTCCGCCGACGCTACCCACACGGTGCCGGCCTCGGACTCTGGTGGCAGGCCCACTGTCGGGTTCGGGTACCAGGTGTCTAGCACAGCGCCGGTGTGCGTCAGGGTGGCCAGCCCCACGCCGTGGGCGCAAGCGTTCTGCGGATGGCTCACGACGGCCCACGGTAGCGCGCCGAGCGTGCGGCTCGTCGACTGATCACTGTTTATGTGCCGAAAGCGACAAGGAATGTCGCCTGCGGCACACACACGGTAATCAAGCAGCGGGCAGGCGGCAGCGGGCGGTGTGGCGACGCTACCGTCACACCCGTGGAGCTGGATCTGGACTTGACGGCTGACCCGGTGGACTTGACCGCCGCGTTGGTGGACGTGCCCAGCGTGTCGGGGGAGGAGGACGCGCTGACCGATGCGGTGGCGCGGGCGCTGGCCGCGCAGGCGCCGCACCTGCGATTGCTGCGCTGCGGCAATACCGTGCTGGCCCGCACCGAGCTGGGCCGCTCGCGGCGGGTGCTGCTGGCGGGGCACCTGGACACGGTGCCGGTCGCCGGGAACCTGCCCAGCCAGCGCTGCGGCGAGCTGCTCTATGGCTGCGGCACGTCGGACATGAAGTCGGGCGACGCGATGATCCTGCACCTCGCGGCCACGGTGCCCGAGCCGGTGTGCGACCTGACCGTGGTGCTCTACGACTGCGAGGAGGTCGAGGCGGCCCGCAATGGGCTGGGACGGATCGAGCGGGAGCATCCCGAATGGCTGGCCGCGCAGCTGGCGATTCTGGCCGAGCCCACCAGCGGTCTGGTCGAGGCCGGCTGCCAGGGCACCCTGCGGGCCGCGGTGCGCACGACCGGGCGCCGCGCGCACAGCGCCCGGTCGTGGCTGGGGGACAACGCGATCCACGCTGCCGGTCAGGTGCTGGCCCGGCTGGCTGGCTACCGGCCGCGCAGCGTCGAGATCGACGGGTGCACCTACCGGGAGGGGCTGCAGGCGGTAGGTATCTCCGGCGGAGTTGCCGGCAACGTGGTGCCCGACACCTGCCAGGTGCAGGTCAACTTCCGGTTCGCGCCGGACCGCTCGTTGTCCCAGGCCCAGCGGCACGTCCGGGAGGTGCTCGACGGGTTCGAGCTGGAGTTCACCGATGGTGCTTGCGGGGCGCTACCGGGACTGGACGCGCCGGCGGCCCGAGAGTTCCTGGCCACCATCGCGCTGGCCCCAGTCGCGAAATACGGGTGGACGGATGTGTCCCGCTTCGCCGCACTGGGGATCCCCGCGCTGAACTACGGACCGGGCGACCCCAACCTCGCGCACACCCGTGACGAGCATGTGCGCATTCACCAGATCACCGCCTGCACCGAGTCGCTGCGTCGCTACCTCACCTCCCCGCAAGCCTCCCCCTAGCGAGACGTATCAGGCTCCCGAGACGGTCAATAGCCCGATGTGTCTCCCCCCATTGTCGGGCCCCGTTATTGGATTACTTTGTTATTGGATTACTTTTTGGCGGTGGCGTGGCTCATCTTCGAAGGAGGATCCGCCTATCTGGGGTTCTCGCTGGGATGGTGAGTAGCGGGCTGATCAGCTGATGGTCGGTCGCGTGGGTGCCTGCGACGTCGCGCCAGCGGTGGTGGGTGGGTCGTGCTGGTGGAGTGGGCATGCTCGCCTCATGTCGGGGGTGGTGGCCGGCTGGCCGTCGGGAGCGGGTGCGTCGGAGGAGCGCGTGCTCAACCGACGGACCAGCCGGCGAGGGAAGGGGGCGTTGCCCCGTGGACTGGGATCTGGGCGGGATCAGGGCGCGGGTCGCCCAC
Source organism: Pseudonocardiaceae bacterium (assembly GCA_050699715.1). Taxonomy (GTDB): domain Bacteria; phylum Actinomycetota; class Actinomycetes; order Mycobacteriales; family Pseudonocardiaceae. The sequence continues at coordinate 1,107 of JBOHFR010000021.1, read as the reverse complement.
AATTGCGGGCGGTACGTCGGTGTCGCGATGATCCGGGCGGGCTCTCACGGTCAGGTCGGATCGGGGCGGTGTCCCTGTTATCCTGCGTGAGAGCAGGCTGCCGGCTCCGAACTCGCGCGCCAGGCGCAGCAGCGCCTCATCGGAGCGGCGCAGCAGCCAGTCGTTCGCCGTGACGTGGATCTGGCACGGTCGGGGTCGCAGCCAACGCAGCAGACCGGGGCAGGACCAGCAGCGGCCCCGCTCATCAAGGGGATGTTCGAGCAGCAGCAGGTACAACACGGCACTGGCCCGGTACCGAAGTGAGCCGACCTTCTCGATGGCGTCGGGCCCAGCCTGCAGGGTCTGCCGTAGGGCGTTCCAGATGAGCCGATGATTGGTCTGCTCGGCGGTCAGATCCGTGTTGGTCATGGCCAGCACCTCCGCACTGGTACTCCCGTCCGGCCTAGCTCGACGCGACATCTCGCATGCTACGCTGGCTGAGCTGCTGGAAGACCAACCCTGCTCGGATGACCAGCTCCGAGCCACGCCAGGCTTCCTGACTGCGCCCCGGTGCTGCGACACTGGTAGTGATCATCAAGTAGGTGGGGATGGTTTGCTGCCGTTCCCGCCGGGAGGTGGTATTACGCACCGTAGGCAGGCTTTGACGTTCATGGGCACCTCCGCTGCAGGGGTGGGAGCGGCGCACGCTGAGTTTGATCAGTTTGCGCAGTCGGCCGTGGAAGCCATGGAGTTCACCCGCCGTGCCGAAGCCAGTCAGCTCGGCCCGAGGACACTGGAACATCTCGACTTTGTGGTCTCTGACTTGGCGGCCATCACTACCCAACACGCCGCCGGGCGAGCTGTTTCTCAAGGCCCGCTGGTACCGCCATCAGGTCGAGGATCTTATTGCTGGGCAACACACCTTACGCGAAGGCAGGGAACTATACCGCCACGCCGGCTCGCTGAGCGTTATCCTGGCCTGGCTGTCGATCGACCTCGGTGATCTCGTCACGGCTGAGGCGCATTGTCTGGACGCGTGGGAGCATGGTTGGCAAGCGGAGGACCATGAAATCTGCGCTTGGGCCATGGATGCCAAAACCACTATTGCCACGTACAGCAATCAGCCCG
>JBOHFR010000020.1:59063-71375 GCA_050699715.1 Pseudonocardiaceae bacterium | reverse complement strand
GTCGTTGTGCCACCCATCACGGCTGGTCAGGCGGCCGAAACGCCGGTGGGGAAACGGACGAGCAGAACACGACACACTCATGAGAACTCAGCTCAAGTGTCAAAGTCTCAGGGTCCAAGGAGCCCTACGTCCCGTCCGAGACTGCGCTCGGACGGGATGGCCCCTGACGGGGCAGCTCTGGTCAACGGGCGCGCTTAACCAGCCTGGCGTTGTTGGCCAGGTAGGGCACAACCCTCACCTCCCCGCGCATTCCTTACGTTTACGCACGTAGACGGCACGGGCCGATTCGCTCCAGCGGCCACCTCTCCGATGGGTCGCCCTATGGTCTCCGCTGGAGACGAGGTCTCTGCGTCCCTTTTGGCCGGATCTGCGACAGCCAGTGATAATGGGTTGTACCGGCGAGCCGGCTGTCTCCCCCAGCGACGGAAAGGGATCGCCTCCGAGCGTGGCACACGGGCGCGACATCGACAACTTTTTGTCGATCGGATGATCCCAAGCGCCTAGGTTCCCCGCCCCTCACTTCATGGACAGATCCGCGCCGTCGACGATTTCGGGGGTGTCGAGGTGAGGGGAGAAACGGGGGACGCACACCTATCGCCTCGCTCGTCGCTGTACGCGAGTGACGAACTCTGCCGACGGGGCACACTGGATGTCGTGGCGGGCTTCGGCTGGATCTCCCTGTGCACCGACTATGGCTGGAGGGACGGGTTCGTGGCCGCCTGCCACGGCGTCATCGCCCGGATCGCGCCGCAGGCGCGGGTGCTGGACGTGACGCATGCGATCGGACCAGGCGACGTGCGTCACGGCTCGGTGGTGCTGGCCGACACGCTGCCCTGGCTGCCACCGGCGGTGCACGTCGCGGTCGTCGACCCTGGGGTTGGTACGGCGCGGCGCGGGGTCGCGCTGGTCAGTGGCGAGGCGGTGCTGGTCGGCCCGGACAACGGGCTGCTGATTCCCGCGGCGCGGGCCCTGGGCGCGGTGCGCGCCGCCTACCAGCTCGTCGAGCCCAGCTACCAGCTGCCGACGGTCAGTGCGACATTTCATGGCCGTGACGTGTTCGCGCCGGCCGCCGCGCATCTGGCCCTCGGCGTGCCCCCAGAGGCGCTGGGGCCCGCAGTTGACCCGGCGTCGCTGGTCAGCCTTCCGGCGCCGGTGTGCCAGGTGGATGGCGGCCGGATCCGGGTGGAGGTGCTAACCGTGGACCATTTCGGCAACGTGGCGCTGGCCGCCGGAGCGGCCGAGCTGGCCGCGATCGGCCTGCGGGCCGGGGAATCGGCGACGCTGCGCTGGCCAACTGGCGCGCGGCCCGTGCGCCTCGGCAGGACATTCGCCGACGTGGCGCACGGAGAGCTCGTCACGCTGCTCGACTCCGCAGGGCGTCTCGCGGTGGCCTGTCATGGCGGCTCGGCGGCCCGCCACACTGGCCTGCGGCCCGGCGCGGTGGTCGAGTTGAGCGTCAGTGCCGGATGAGCGTCAGTGCCGGATGAGCGTCAGTGCGCGAAGTGCCGGGTCCCGGTGAGGTAGAGCGGCACTCCGGCGGCCTGCGCGGCGGCGATCACCTCGGCGTCGCGAACCGATCCCCCGGGCTGCACCACGGCGCGAACCCCCGCGCCGAGCAGCACCGCCAGCCCGTCGGGGAATGGGAAGAACGCATCGGAGGCGGCCACTGAGCCGGCCGCCCGCAGCCCGGCTCGGCTGACCGCGAGCCGGGCCGCGTCCACCCGGTTCACCTGCCCCATGCCGATGCCGACGGTGGCCGCCCGCGCGGCGAGCAGGATCGCGTTGGAGCGCACCGCGCGGCAGGCCCGCCAGGCGAAGGCCAGCTCAGCCAGGGTCGGGGCGTCCACTGGTACGCCGGTGGCCAGCGTCCAGGACGCCGGATTGTCACCGGGGGCATCGATCGCGTCCCGGGTCTGCAACAGCAGTCCGCCGGACAGCGCCCGGAACTCGACACCGCCACGCTCCGGCGGCGAGGCCACCAGCAGGCGGACATTCTTCTTGCGGGCCAGCACGTCCACCGCACCCTGGGCATACGAAGGCGCCAGCAACACTTCGGTGAACACCTCGCTCACCTGCTCGGCCAGCTCGACGGTGACCTCACGGTTCACCGCGATCACCGCACCGAACGCGCTCACCGGGTCGCAGGCATGCGCCCTACGGTGCGCGTCGGCGATGTCCCCGGTGAGCGACACCGCGATACCGCACGGGTTGGCGTGCTTGGTGATCGCCACGCAGGCACCGTCGTGGTCATGCGCGGCCCGCCACGCCGCGTCGGCGTCGGCATAGTTGTTGTAGGACATCTCCTTGCCGTGTAGCTGCCGCGCACTCGCCAGCCCCCGCCCACCACCAGCGACGTACAGGGCGGCCCGTTGGTGCGGGTTCTCCCCGTAACGCAACGCCGCCGCGCGCCGCCAGGAGGCGCCCACCCACGGGGGAAACCCGGCATCTCCAGGAGCTTCGGCATCTCCAGGGGCTGATGACCCCATCCAGGATGCCACAGCAATGTCGTAGTCTGCGGTGTGCCGGAACGCGGCGACGGCCAGCGCCTGGCGTTGCGCCAGAGTGAACCCACCAGCTCGGACCGCGTTCAGCACGTCGAGGTACGCCGCCGGGTCCACCACCACGGCCACCGAGGCGTGGTTCTTCGCGGCGGCCCGCACCAGCGCCGGACCACCGATGTCGATCTGCTCGACGCACTCGTCAGCACCGACCCCGGAGGCCACGGTGGCCTCGAAGGGATACAGGTTGACGACCACTAGCTCAAACGGCGCGATGTCCAGGGCGGCCAGCTGGGCTACGTGCGCAGGCTTGCGGGTGTCGGCGAGCAGCCCGGCGTGCACCCGGGGGTGCAGGGTCTTGACCCGCCCGTCCAGACACTCCGGGAAACCGGTGAGCTCCTCGACCCGGGTCACCGGCACCCCCGCGTCAGCGATCACGCTCGCCGTCGAGCCGGTGGAGACAATCCCCACCCCGGCCGCGTGCAACCCGGTGGCCAGCTCCAGCAGGCCACTCTTGTCCGACACGCTCAGCAACGCCCTGCGCACCGGCCGGCGATCGTCGAGGGTCATGCAGTGAGATTTTATCGTCCGGTGACGGTGCACCCCCAGCGGGCCACGTCGGCAACGACGTCCACCAGCAGCCGTCGCTCCACGATCTTGATCCGCTCGTGCAGCCGCTGTTCAGTGTCATCAGGCAGCACCTCGACGGCGCGCTGGGCCAGGATCGGACCAGTGTCCACGCCAGCGTCCACCAGGTGCACGGTCGCGCCGGTCACCCGAACACCGTGCGCCAGCGCGCGGGCCACCGGGTGCAGGCCGGGGAACGCGGGCAGCAACGCGGGGTGAGTGTTGAGGACGCGACCACCGAAGCGGTCCAGGAAAACCGGGCCCAGGATCTTCATGAACCCGGCGGTGACGACCAGATCCGGCGCTTGCGCGGCGACCGCCCCGGTGAGCGCGGCGTCCCACGACGCCCGGTCGGGATGCTGGGCCAGCTCGACGACGAAGGTGGGCAGCCCGCGATCCACGGCGCGCTCTAGAGCCACGGTGCCAGTCCGGTCCGCGCCGACGGCGACGACCTGAGCGGGATAGTCCGGGCCGGCGGCGTCCAGCAAGGCCTGCAGCAGCGTCCCGGTACCGGACACCAAGACAACGACCCGGGTCGGGATCGGCAGGCGAAGCTGATGCACGGCGTCCTGGCAAGGTTGGCGGGCAGAAACGGCAAGACTACCTAAGAGGGAAACCGAATTCGGTGTACCAGCGCCTGATAGCGTGCCGCAGCCAGGCGTCAGCGAAGGGGTGCATGTTGTTCTACGGGGACCCAGATGAGCTCGATCGCCGCCAGCTCGATGAGACCGCGCACCAGCTGGATGAGGCGGCTGCGGTGCTGCGGCGGCACGCGCAAGAGGTCCGGGAGACCATCGCAAAGATCACCATGTTCGAGCGGGCAGTCGCCCACTGGTTCAGCAATGCGGTCACGGCATTCGACCAGGCGGTAGACGAGTTCGACAACCTGGTGTCTGACATCGCCCATGGGGTGGTTCGTTGGTTTGGCGGCGGACAGCCGGAGCCACCCGCGGCGTGCTCGAGGGCGAGGGCGACCAGCGCAGTGTGCATCCATCGATACTGCATCGTTCCCCACCTCGACGCCAGGGACAACCCCGCCACCGCCAACCGAACCACGGTGACGTTTGACAACCAGACAGACAGTGCGAGCGGAAATCATGCGCTCGACGGCAACTACGTGGCTGCCGCAGGACAGCTCGACAGCAGCAAGGATCCGTCCGTCCAAGCATTCCGGGACAGTGCAAAAAACTTCTTCAACGGCTCACAGGTAGAGACCCATCAATACCAGGTGAAGCGCGGATGACGCTACCCGTGAACTCGACGTCACCGACGTTTTTGGGCCGGTCTACGTCGGTCTCGTCGAGTTCATGGCTCCAGCGAAACGATGCGGATCGTGCCGTCTTCGCTCAGCGTCCACCCGGGGTTGTGGGCGATCTCCCACACGTGACCGTCGGGATCGGCGAATGCTCCGGACGTGCCGCCCCACTCCGCGCGAGCCGCTGGCCGCACGATCGTCGCGCCGGCGCGCTGCGCTTGCGCTAGCACCGCGTCAACTTCCTCGGGTGAGCGCACGTTGTGGGCGAGTTCGATGCCTGGCGCGCCGTGACCGCCGAGCTGGGTCCACAATCCGAGCACCATGCCGCCAGCCTGAAAGAAGCAGACTTCGTTGTCGGGCTGCTGCGCGCCGTCCCAACCGAGCGCTTCGTAGAACGCTCGGGCACGGGCGAGGTCGGCAACGCCAAGGGTCACAAGGCTGATGCGCTGGTCCATGGCGACATCATGTCGTGCCATCCGCCATACGTCGCCATGCACGGGGCGATAGCCAATAGTGGCCTTATGGCAGCGCAAGTGGATGCCGTGGTCGTCGGTGGCGGGCATCATGGTCTGGTCGCGGCGACGGTGCTGGCCGACGCGGGATGGGACGTGTGCCTGCTGGAAGCCACTGACCGGGTAGGTGGCGCGGTGCGCTCGGCGCAGCTGCGAGCGGGGTATGTCACCGATCTGTACAGCGCGTTTTACCCGCTCACCGCCGTCTCACCGGTACTGCGCTCGCTGCGGCTGCACGAGCACGGGCTGCGCTGGTCGCACGCGCCGACGGTGCTCGCCCACCCGCCGAGGTTCGACGCCGACACCGCCGCCGTGCTGCACCGCGATCCCAGCGACACCGCCGCCGGGCTGGCGGCCGAGCACCCAGCCGATGGCAAGGCTTGGCTTGCGCTGGTCGAGCAGTGGCAGCGGGTGCGGGATCCGGTGTTGCGCTCGCTGTTCACCGCGTTCCCGCCGGTGCGCGGGCCCGCCGAGCTGCTGCGCACGTTGGGCGCCGCTGGCGCGCTGCGGTTGGCCCGCTTCCTGGCGCTGCCTGCCCGCCGGATGGGCCACGAGCTGTTCCGCGGTGAGTCCGGCCGGTTGCTGCTGGCCGGAAACGCGCTGCACGCCGATGTCCCGGTGGACGCCCCGATCAGCGGCGTCTACGGCTGGCTGCTGGCGATGCTGGGCCAAGACGTCGGCTTCCCGGTGCCGGTCGGTGGGGCCGGCGAGCTGGCGGCCGCGTTGGCCCGGCGGGCGCAGGCCGCGGGCGCGCAGCTGTGCACCGGGCAACGGGTGGAGCACATCGACGTGGCCAACGGCCGCGCCGTGGGAGTGCGCACCGCGACCGGACTGACGGTGCGCGCCCGCCGTGCCGTCATCGCCGACGTGTCGGCACCCAGCCTGTACCTGGACCTGCTGCCGGCGCACGCCGTGCCTGCCGCGCTGCGCGAGGATCTGTGGCGCTTCCAATGGGACAGCCCGGTCGTGAAAGTCAACTGGGCGTTGGACAGCCCGATCCCGTGGCGGGCGCCCGGCGTGCGTGGTGCCGGCACGGTGCATCTCGGCTGCGACGAGCAGCAGATGGCGCACTGGTGCGCTGACATCGAGGGCGCCACCATCCCGCGCACCCCGTTCCTGCTGGTCGGGCAGATGACCACAGCCGACGCCAGCCGCTCGCCCGCAGGCACCGAGAGCGCCTGGGCCTACACCCACCTGCCCCGGGGCGTCTCCGACGACGAATCGGCGGACCTGCTCGCCCAGCGGGTCGAGGAGGTGATGGAGCGCTTCGCGCCGGGATTCAGCACCCGGGTGCTGCAGCGGAGCGTGCAACACCCTGGCGAGCTGCAACGCGAGGACGCCAACCTCGTGCACGGCGCGGTCAACGGCGGCACCGCGCAGCTGCACCAGCAGCTGGTGTTCCGCCCAGTGCCGGGTCTCGGACGAGCGGAGACCCCGGTGGCGGGGCTGTATCTGGGCAGCGCCGCCGCGCATCCCGGCGGCGGCGTGCACGGCGTGTGCGGATGGCTGGCGGCCCGGGCCGCGCTGGCCGACCATGGCGTCCTCGGCGCGCTGCGCCGCAGGGTCACCTCAGCGGCGATGGAGTTGCTCTACCAAGGCGAGTACCGCCCTAGTGCTGCACCGCATTAATCCTTCGGGGGGTTGGGTCCAGGCGCTCGGAAGGCTGGGTATCTGCGTGGACTGGCGGGACAAGATCGAAAAGATGGATGTCTGTCCGGGTTGCGACGCATAACAGTCGGCGACGGACCTGGTGAGCTCCTTGCGGCCAGGATGTCGGCTGGCTCCAGGTCAGGGAAATCCTCCAGGATCTCCCTGACATCTCGCGTCATCTGTGGCCTGCCGATCGGGTAGCTCACGGGCACGGGGGCCGGTACGCCAAGCCTGGCAGGTAGTGATCCCACTCGCTGGTGGTGATAGTGCGGGTGATGCTACAGATTCGAGCGGCGACCCGATCGGCGGTGGTTTCCCACAACCGCGCGGTAGTGTCGGCGCTGGCGGTGGCCAGGGTATGCCCGTCCGGGCTGAAGGCCACCGAGGAGACGGTGTTGGTGTGGCCGGTCAGTCGGGTGGAGTAGGGGGTGACGAGGGTGCTGAGCAGACTGCTGCGGGCTTCTGTGGTGGGGGCGAGCCGGTAGGCGGCCAGGCTGAGTTGGGCGGCCAGGGCTGGGTTGGTGTCGCGGAGTTCTAGGGCCTGCCCGGCGACTTGACGGGACACCGCGACATCCCGTTGGTGCTGCGCGGCGCGCTGCTGGATCACGGTGAAGCCAGCCGCGACCAGGGCAAGAACGAGCAGCACCGACAACACGGTGATGGCGCGCCCCCGTTGGATGCGGTCCCGGCGGATGCTGGCGCGCAGGAAGGCCCGCGCTGTCGAGCTGAGTTCCACGCGGTCAGTGACCAGGTCGCGGGCTTGGAGGTGGGCGCCGGTGTCGGCTACCGCAGCGGCGAGTTGCCCGCGTTCCCACAACCGAGCCGGTGGGCGATCCTCGGTGTTCCAGTCGGTGGCAGCCTGCTCGACCGCGCGGCGGGCCCGCAGCGCCGAGGCGTTCTCCTCGATCGCCTGGGCCAGCGGGGCCCAGGCGGACAAAAACGCCTCGTGGGCCACCCCGACAACCACGCTGCCCTGGGTGGTGTCCGTGGTCAGCAGCCGCCGCCGGACAAAGGCGTCCAGTTCTCGGATCACCGGTCCTGGTAGCTCATCGCGAGGGACCCGCCACCGGGTGGGACGACCCTGCTCATCCACAGTCACCAACCGCAACAACCCGGCAATCACCTCCTCACGGCCCCGGCCACTCGCCTCGGCCAGGGCCGCATCGGCCTGGCGGGTCAGGGCACCCTGCACCCCACCGAGCTGGTCATAGCGTCGTGGGGAGAGCTCACCACCACGGCCGACCCCCTCAGCCAGCTGGGCCAAGGTGAACGCCAACAGCGGCAACGCCTCCCCACTGTCGGTATCAGCCACCACTCGGGCCACCAGGTCCTCAGCGACCGTGATCCCGGCCAGCCGGACCGGGCCCTGGATCACAGTCCGCAGCGCCTCACGGCGCAGTGGCCGCAGCGAGTAGGGGCGGGCCGGCAACACCGCCAGGTCAGCATCGACCAGCAGCTGGTCCAAAAACTCCGGCCGCAACGTGGCCACCACCTGCACCGAACCACCCAACGCCGGATGAAGCAGCCGCGCGAACCGGGCCCGCGCCGCAGAGGTGGCCTGAGTCAGCACCTCCTCGAACTGATCCACCACCACCAGCAACCGCCGCGCCCGCGCCACCAGCAGCAGTTCATCAACCAGTCCCGTCAGACCACCGGCATCAAGCCGCTGCTCTACACCGGCCACCGTCCAGTCCAACCCCAACTGGTGTGCTGCGGCGGCCAGTTCCCTCACCAACCCAGCCACCGGGTCAGCCCCGGGCAGCATCGGGGCCAGCGTCCACCACCCCGGCTCCCCGGCCATCACATGCAGCAGTCCAGCCCGCACCAACGACGACTTGCCACACCCCGAGGGGCCCACCACCACCAGCACCGCCGCCTCGGCACGCTCGGCCGGAGACCGCACCAGGCCCGCCAGCTGCTCCACCTCACCACCGCGACCGAAAAACACCCGATGATCTTCGACGTCCAACGCACGCAACCCCGGAAACGGCGACCGGTCATCGGGCCACCCCCAACCCCCGGTGGCATCCACCCGACGCAACTCCGCCACCAACGCCGCACGAGCCCCGGTGGAATCGACGGTCAGATCAGCATGCTGAAGGGACCTCAACAGCGGGTGCACGACTCCCGGCTCGGCCCGCACCGGCAACACCCGGCTACCCCGCGACAACGCAATACCCACCTCGGCCGAACACCACAACGACCCCAAGTAGGCGGAGGTGACCACGCAGAGCACCGCGTCAGCCCAGCGCAACCGCTCATGCAGCCGCTTGTCCCACTCGTCACCGACTGGGATCCCATCGCGGAGATCCCGATCCAGGAACACCTCGTGACCCTCACTAATCAGCCACTGGTGCAGCCGACCGGCACAGGCACGGTCCTCGCTGGCATAGCTGACGAATACCCTAGCCACCACCCCTCCCCCTGGATCAGCGAAAAACAGCACCCCACCATGCCCCAGGGTGCGAACTAACCACCATCAGAGCATGGGCACGTCGGCCCCTGCCTCCGGCGGGCCTCCGCTCCGGGATGACCCCAGCGCTGGGCGCGGACAGTGGGAGGTCACCAGAGTCGCGGGTATCCCGTCCCGCGGCAGGCCAACTTCGAGGTCATCACATCTATCAGCCACCAACCGAAACAACAGTCCGAGAATCAGCGGGTTCGGGGTTCGAGTCCCTGGCGGTGCACCATTTCTACGCTACTCGTTACCAGCAGTTCTGTGGCGCAGCAGGCCCGCCACCACCTGTCGCCCGACAGCTGGCTGCCGTCAACGGGTCAGGGGCAGCAGAGTTAGCACGGGCACGTGGGCCGGGCGCACTATCCCGAAGTCACGGCGGTCGAGGGTGACCACGGTAGTGATGTTCAGCCGCTCGGCCAGCGCAATCACCGAGGCATCAACGGTGCCCAACGGCAGGTCGTCGTATTTCGCCACGAGTTCGGCGACCCGCTCCAGGTCGGCGGACAACGACTCGATCAGCGTGTACCGGCCAGCTCGCACGTCCGACAGGAACGCCAGCTCGGCGTACGTGCCCCGTCGGCGCTCCAGCAGGAGGCACACCTCAGTGGCCACGGTGGCAGTAATCAACAACGGGCCGGCCAGCCGTTCCAGCAGATGCTTGCACTCCTGGTGGTGGTTGTCGCGGTCGTTGACGACGGCCACGATCGGCCCGGTGTCGACGAGGATCACGCGGCAGTGCCGGATTCGGTTCGCAGAATCTCCTCGACGCGCTCCGCGAGGGTCGGCTCAGCTGACAGCGTGCCCGCGCTAGCGAATGTGCGGACCGGTTCCGATGCCAACCGTGTCGGGTCCGGCTCCGATCGCAACTGCTCGGCGAGCCGGTGCGCTTGGTCCCCAGTCAGACCGGCCTCGACGGCAGCGCGTAGCACCTCGCCAATCGCCGCAACTCGGTCCTCGGGTAGCACGTCGACCAAGCGGTGAACCTCGTCCCTGGTGGCCATGCTGCTATCGTCCCACGGCCGACGACCGCTCACCCTCGCCGGCCGTTGACGGCTGATCACCTGCTCAACTCCCGAAGCCGAGGCCTTCGGCCCGTTGACGCTCGTCGATGGCAGGCTGTGGCCAAGGTTGGCGCTGCGGCCGATGGTCTACCGGCGGTGGCCTGCTGTGGCGGGGCTGGCGGCTCGGCAATGACCAGGCCCTCACCGTGGCGTCCTCCGACCGGATCGACGTCCTCGTCGACCTCACCGGTCTACCCGACGGTGAGCAACTTTTCCTGATTAACTCCGCGCAAGCCCCGTTCGGGGGCCAACCGCCGCCGTCGCTGACCACCCTGGTGACCTGCGGCGACCGGCCAGGCGCAACCCCTACCCCTGGGTCCTGCGGCTCGACGTGGACGACCACGCCCAGCCACCCGGGCACCTGTATCTCCACGAAATCTTTCGAGGACCCCGCCGGGAAGATCTCCATCCAGTTCCCCGGTGACACAGCCCCCACCACCTACCGAGTCGAAGGATGGCTACCCAACGACCCGGCACCATCGAGTAGCCGGGTCAGCTTCTACGACTATAGTCTTCACGATCCACGTCAGTCTTCACGATCCACGTCGAACTCGGTTGCCAGGCTGGCAATCAGCTTCCTCGATTGTTCCTCGTCCAGCGCGGTCTCGGCCAGCGCCCCCAGGACGTGCCGGTAGGCGGCGATCTCCACAGGTTTCTCCAGGAACAGGCTGGAGGTCTCGCTCTCCAGATACACCACCGGCTTGAACTCGGCGAACTCCATGAGCGAGAAAGAGCCCGCTGACCCCGAGTGGGCGCCGAACGCCGCCGGCACGACTCGCAGGCTGAGGTAGGGGCGCATTGACATCCGCAGCAGGTGGTGCAGCTGCTCGGACATCACCCCCGGATCGCCGACCGGCAACCGCAGCACGAACTCGTGCAGGTAGAAAGTGAAGCGAGCTGGCTGCTCCCGGCTGAACAGGATCTGGCGGGCCAGCCGCAGCGCCACCCGATCGTCGATCTCGGTGCCTGGCACGGTGGCGACGCGACCGATCACCGCGTGGGCGTAGTCGCCGGTCTGCAACAGGCCGGGCACCACGATCGCCTGGAAATCGTCGATCGTGACCGCCCTGTTCTCGTGGTCGATCAAGGTCACCAGCTGCTTGGGCAGCCGGGAGCCGTGCTGCTGCAGCCAGCCCGGGGTGCTCTGTTTCTCGCAGAGCTCAAGCAACCGGTCACGCTCCGCACCAGTCACCCGGCAGATCGCCAGAAACGCCGACACCCGCACCTGGCTGGCGCCGCCCTTGCCGGACAGCAACCTGGACACCCCGCTCGGTGTCCACTCCAGCAGGCGCGCCACCTCCTGGCCGGTCAGCTCGGCCTGTTCCATCGCCCGGCGCAGTGCCTCACCGAGTTCCCGACTGCGGATCGTCGCCTCGCGGCTTTGCATGATGACCTCCCACGGTGACTATAAATCTATCCACTGACAAACCACTGACAAATTCCCCAACAACACCCACCTTGTCACCCAACTGGGGTGTTGCGTGCCCCAGGGACAATTTGATCACCTCATCGTCGGCGCGGTAGGCGCCGGGCTCACTCCAGCGGCGATGGAGTCGCTCAACCAGCGGGCTTGACGGCCCGGTGCAGCGCGACGATACCGCCAGTGAGGTCGCGCCACCCGACGTCGGTCCAGCCCGCAGCGGCCACCCGCCCGGCCAGCGCCCGCTGGTCGGGCCAGACCCGGATGGACTCGGCGAGGTAGACGTAGGCCTCCGGGTTGCTGCTCACCCGGCGGGCGAGCGCGGGCAACGCACGCATCAGGTACTCCAGGTACACGGTGCGAAACGGCGCACAGGTGGGGGTGGAGAACTCGCAGACCACCAGCCGACCACCGGGCCGGGTGACCCGGGCCAGCTCAACCAACGCGGCGTCCGGGTCGACGACGTTGCGCAGCCCGAAAGAGATCGTGACCGCATCGAATGCCCCATCGGCGAACGGCAGCGCCAGCGCGTCAGCCCCGACTAGGGGGACCTCGCGGTGCCGGCCCGCGCGCAGCATCCCCAGCGAGAAGTCCGCGGCTACACACCAGGCTCCGGAGCGGGCCAGCTCGACGGTGGAGACCGCGGTGCCCGCGGCGAGGTCAAGCACCCGCTCCCCGGCCCCGGCGGCCACCGCGGCCCGGGTGCACCGCCGCCACCACCGGTCCTGGCCACCCGAGAGCACCGTGTTCGTCAGGTCATAGCGGCGGGCCACCCCGTCGAACATCGCGGCGACCTCACGAGGGTCCTTGTCCAACCCGGCTCTGGGCACA
>JBOHFR010000020.1:0-58963 GCA_050699715.1 Pseudonocardiaceae bacterium | reverse complement strand
CGCAGCGCGGCGTCCCGGTGAGCGGGCGCGAACGTGGCCAGGTCCACCCCCAACGGGACCTGAACGACGTTGCGCGCGCCGATCCGGTCGAACTCCGCACGGGCGAAGGCAGTGGTGCACACCACGGTGTCGTAGCCGGCCGCCATCCGGCGGTTAGCCCAGTCGGCCACCCGGCGGGCCGCCGAATCGGGCAGCAGGAACTGATGCAGCAACCGGTCCAGCCGCTCGTGCGAGATCACCACACTGGGCACCCCGTGTACTGTGGCCCACCGGCCCAGCCCGCGCAGGGTGAGCCCGCGCAGGGTGAGCCGGTCAGATACCTCGATCCGGTCTGGGCGCAGCCCTTCCAGCAACGCCCGCACCCGGCACGGATCGACCGCACGATACCCCCCGGTGTACGGGATCCTCGCGGCGGGCAGCGTGACTCGCCGGACCCCACTGGGCATCATCTCGTCGATCCGCCGGGGTCCGGGTACCACCAGCACGACCTCGTGACCTGCGGCGGCGTACCCGGCGCCCAAATGGTGCAGGGCGGTGCGCAGCCCGCCAGATCGTGGGCCGTAGAAATTCGCCAACTGGGCGATGCGCATCACGCCACCCGGGGAGCCAGGATGTCCGTGCGCAACCCGGTGACCTGGGCGTAGTGCCCAAGCAGCTCGTCGCAGACCACCGGCCAGGTGCGCCGCAGCACAGAACGGCGGGCGGCGCTGCCGTACCGGGTGCGTAGCTCTGGATCGTGGGCCAACGCCAGGACCGCGCCGCGCAGCGCGTCCCCGAAGGTCTGCTCAGCGTCGGGCTGGCCGGTGTCTTGAACCCCAGGAAGGCGGCCTCGGGCAGCCGCTTGGCCAGCTGGCGGCGGTCCGGTCCGTCCCCCACCACGACCAGCCGAACACCGGGGATGCCCCGCAGCGCTGAGAGCCGCAAGACCTTCTTCTCCGGCGCCAGCCGGCCGACGAAGCCGACGATCACCTCGCCGTGCGGGGCCAGCCGCGCGCGCAGCCGCTCATCCCGGCGGGATGGGCGGCAATGCGCGGTGTCCACGCCGCGCCCCCAGCGGTGCACCCGTGGCACGCCGTGCGCAATCAGGGCGGCTGCCGCAGCGGTGGACGGGGCGAGCGTGCGGTCGGCGCCGCTGTGCATTCGCCGGGTCCAGCGCCACGCGGTGCGTGCGGCGAAACCCAGCCCGTAGGAGGCGGCGAACCCGGCAATGTCGGTCTGGTACACGGCCACTGTGGGCACCCCGAGCCTGCGGGCGGCCCACAACCCGCGCGCCCCGACAATCACGGGGGCGGCCAGGTGGACGAGGTCGGGGCTAAAGTCGCGCAACGCGGTCACGACCTTGCGGGTGGGAACACCGACCGGCACTGAGTCAACGACGGGCAGGTCCAGGGCCGGAACCCGCACCACGGGAGCGCCCTGGTAGCTGTCCGGGCCCGCGCCCGGGGCGATGACGAGCACCTGGTGCCCGCAGCGGAGGAGGTGCTCCACCACCTGCAGCACCGAGTTGCTGACGCCGTTAATGACCGGCAGGAAAGTCTCGGTCACGATCGCGACGCGCATGCCGCTGACCGTGACGGGCGTGGTCTCCTGGCAGGCGACGTAGCCATGTCACACCGCAGAACTCCTGGCGAACTCCTCGCGCGCAGCCCTACCCAGGGTGGCCCTGGCAGCGGCGCAACCACCAGGTAGCCGGGGCCACCAGCACCCACAGCGCCATCAGCGTGATGGACGCTGGCGCCACCCCTTGCGCCCAGCTCCGCCCGGCGATCCGTACCTGATCGGGATCGGTGGTGTCATACTCCACCCGCACTAACTGCCGCACCTGCGACCCCGAAGGATAGGCCAGCCCCGCATCCGGGCGGTACACCGTGCCGTCGGGCCCGGCGAATTGCACCAGTGTCCGCATCGAGGTCACCGCGAGCACCTGGGCGGTGGCGTGGCCGGTGCGGGCGGCGATCTCGGCGTCATCCACCGCCGCCCCAGCCAGCGCCAACGTGATGAGCCCGGTCAGCAGGCCCGCCGCCGCAGGCAACACCCACCACGCCGGCCAGCGCCACCGGCCGAGAACCTGTCGTGGCGCGCCGGGCGCGGAGGAGGTCACCAGAGCGGTCATCCAGCGCAGCGTAGCGGGCAGGCGCGGCGGCGGATCGACGCGCGCGGCGCCCGGCCGGCCCGTAATACCGCGGCGGGCCCTCAGCGGCCGGCCCTAATACGCTGACGCCGTGACCATCGCCCCGCTGACCGACCGGCTGGTCGTGCGCTCGCGTCTGGTGCAGAGTAGTACCGACCTGCTCGACATGTTGCCCTCTCCGCGCGGCGTGCTCTCCTGGGTCCGGGCCGGTGAGGGGCTGGTGGCCTGGGGCGAGGTGGCCCGGGTGTGTACCGAGGGGCCGCACCGCTTTGCCCGCGCGCAGGACTGGTGGCAGTCTTTCTGCGAGCAGCTGGACACCCGGGATGAGGTCGGGCTGCCCGGCAGCGGCCCGGTTGCCTTCGCCAGCCTCGCCTTCGACGACTCCCCGGGCAGCTCGGTGCTGATGGTGCCGCGGGTGGTGGTGGGCCGACGAGGCGACCGGACCTGGGTCACCGAGTTCGAGACCGGTGTCGCGACGAGGCCGGTCGTGCCGGTGAGCCGCCCCCGCGGGCTGCGTTACTGCGACGGTGAGCTGCCGGTGACCGCGTGGCGTGACGCGGTGGCCCGCGCGGTGTCGCGGATGCGCGACGGAGCGGCACCGGCGAAGGTGGTCCTCGCGCACGACCTGCTCGCGGTCGCCGACGAGCCGCTGGATCCCCGATTCCTGCTGCACGGGCTGGCCGCCCGGTACCCGTCCTGCTGGACGTTCGCGGTGGACCAGCTGGTGGGCGCGACCCCGGAGTTGCTGCTGCGCCGGCGTGGCACCGAGGTGCTCTCGCAGGTACTGGCCGGAACCACCTGGCCGCACGACGGCGCCAACGCCGAGACGCTGGCCGCCGAGCTGCTTGACTCGGCGAAGGACCGCGACGAGCACCGCTACGCGGTGGACTCGCTGGCCCAGGCGCTGCGGCCGTTCTGCACCGACCTGGTGGTCCCCACCGCGCCCAGCGTGCTGCAATTGCGCAACGTGGCGCACCTGGCCACCGAGGTGCGGGGGGTGCTGCATCCGGCGGGCCCCCCGTTGCTCACCCTGGCCGACGCCGTGCATCCGACCGCCGCCGTGGGCGGCACCCCCACCCCGGACGCGGTCAGCGCGATCAGTGAGCTGGAGGCGATGGACCGCGGCCGCTACGCCGGCCCGGTCGGCTGGGTCGACGCCGCCGGGGACGGCGAGCTGGGCATCGCGTTGCGCTGCGCCCAGGTCGTTGGCCGGTTCGCCCGGTTGTTCGCCGGCTGCGGAATCGTTGCCGGCTCCGACCCCGACTCCGAGGTCGCGGAGGCCGCCGCCAAGCTGGTCCCGATCCGCGACGCCCTGGAGGGGTCGTGAGTCAGGCGGGGGGTGCGGGCGGGCGAGCGGGGGTGAACAGCCAGGTCTGGGCTACGTCATCAACGTTCTTGCCGGAGACATGCTTGACCAGGGCCAGGAAGTCCTGCACCGAACCGTTGCGACCAGCCCGCTCGGTGGCCCAGGCGCGCAGCGTGGCGAAGAAGTTGTCGTCCCCTAACGCCACCCGAAACGCCTGCAGCGCCATGGCGCCGCGCTGGTAGACCGCGTTGTTGAACGTCTGCGCCGCACCGCCGGGAGCCCCGGGCGGGATCCGCCAGAAGTCGTCGTCGGCGGGATAGCGGGCGTAGTCCTGCGCCGCGGCCTGCGCTGCGCTGAGACCGCCGGTGCGTTCGGTGTACAACCATTCGGCGTAGGTGGCGAAGCCCTCGTTGAGCCAGATATCGCGCCAGTAGTGCACCGAGACGCTGTCCCCGAACCACTGGTGGGCCAGCTCGTGCACCACCACCGTGATGTCCTGGCCGGAGGCGAAGAACGTCGGCCCGTATACCGGGCGGGTCTGGTCCTCCAGCGCGAAGTTCAGGGTGGGGGCGTCCGGCACCACCCCGCCGAGCTGGCGGAACGGGTAGGGGCCGAAGATCCCGGAGAGGAACTCGATGATTTCCGGTGTCCGCTCCACCGAGGCCCGAGCGGCGTCCGCGACCTGCGGGTCGAGTCCCCGATCGTAGGCCGCCAGGTACAGGCCGAAGCGGGTGTCCCGGCGGACGATGTCGTAGTGGCCGATCGCGACGAACGCCAGGTAGGTGGCCATCGGCTCGGTCTCCTGCCAGCGCCACTGCTCCAAGCCCGGCCCGGCCGGCTCGGGGCCACCGAGCAGCGCCCCGTTGGAGATCACCTGCAGGCCGGCGGGCACGATCGCGGTGATCGTGAAGGTCGCTTTGTCCGAGGGGTGGTCGTTGCACGGGTACCACCAGGCGGCGATCTCCGGCTCGTTCACCGCGACCGCGCCGTCGGGCGTACGCACCCACGGCGTGGGCACACCGGGCCCGTCTGGGACGCCTGAGGGCACCCCGGCGTAGTCCACCCGCACCGTCATCGGCGCTCCGGCCCGCACTGGCACAGCCGGGGTGACCTCCAGCTTGCCATCGTCCTGATGGATCCCGGCCGGCCGGCCGTCCACCGCGACCGCCGAGGCCGGCAACCTCAGATCAAGATCGAAACGGGACAGGCTCTCGGTGGCCTGGGCGGTGATGGTGGTGTTCCCCTCGAGCCGGTCGGTGGGCGGGTCGTAGCGAACCTGGATGTCGTAGCCAGTGACGTCGTAGCCACCGTCACCTGCCCGCGGAAAGTACGGGTCCCCGAAGCTGTCGGCGCCGACAACCGGCGGCGCCACGGCTGGGGAAGGCGGTCGCAAGATTGTTGGTACGGGGGCCGATGGTGCGGTCCGCCACGGGATGACCAGCGCCACCAGCACCAGCACCAGCGCCAGCACCGGCCCGATCAGGACCCACTTTCGCATGGTCACCTCCCCGATACCGACCTTAGGCCTCATCACCAGTCGACGGAACCGACAGCCGTCGCCACCGCGGTCCGGATCCGATTGTGCAGCGCCCGCAGCCCGGTCCGCTCGGTGCGCACCTCCACGACACGCAACCCTCGAGCTGGGGTCAGAACCGGGGCTAAGTCTGAGGCCAGGTTCGGGGCCAGCACGTGCGGCACGTGATGCGCCGCGCACAAGGCAGCCAGATCGGTGCCGTGCGGAGTGCCGAAGACCCGTTCGAAAGCGTCGGCATATTCCGGGGCGCCCTGCTCCAGGAGCCCGAAGATGCCGCCACCGTCGTCGTTGGCGACCACCACGGTCAGGTCTGGGCGGGCCTCGTCCGGGCCGGCCAGCAGCCCGTTCGCGTCGTGCAGGAACGTCAGGTCGCCGACCAAGGCGTAGCTCGGCCCGTTGTGCGCCAACGCCGCCCCGGTCGCGGTGGCGATCGCGCCATCGATACCGGCGACACCCCGGTTGGCCAGCACGGTCAGGCCCCGCCGCGGCTGGGCGGCCAGCGACACATCCCGGATCGGGTTGGACGAGCCGAGCACCAGCAGCGCGCCAGCCGGCAGCGCGGCGACGAGCTGGCGGGCCACCTCAAGACCGGTGGCGCGGGGGTGGCCCCGCACGGTGGCCCGCACCGCAGCGGCGGCCCGCGCATCGGCCCGCCGCCAGCGTTGCAGCCACTGCGGATCAGGTGAGCCGGTGCAGCGCAGCGCGGTGCCCACCGCGACAGCGGTGCCCGCCACATCGGTCCACTCCGGGCACTCGGTGAGGACGGTGACCGCCACCGTCGGGTCAGCGAGCAACTGCTGTACCGGCCGGTGCAGCGTGGGGCGGCCCAGCACCAGCACCTGTTCGGGTCGCAACCGCTCGAGCACTGGCGAGCCGAGCAACCATGGCCCGGCCGCCAGCCCGTCCGGCCAGTCGGGTGCGGTGGGCTCGGCCACCAGCGGCAGCCCCGGGGGGGCCGCTGGCGCGCCGTGGCCGGCGACCACCAAGGTGCGCCGGCCCAGGTCCAGCTCCACTTCAGCGCGCACCGGTGCCGCGGCGGGCACCACCGTCCAGGGCAGGTCACCCGGACGCCCACGCAGCGCTGGCGAATCTGACGGTGCTCCGGGCACATCACCGGGCATCAGCGGCTCGGGAAACGGCACGTTGAGATGCACCGGCCCCGGCCCGCCGCCCAGCGCGCCGAGGGCGGCCGCGACCGCGCGATCCACAGTGGAGCGCCAGTGCGCCTGCTGCCCCCTATGCTCCTGCCGGCCGCAGTCCGAGGGCGCCGCCAGGAACGGCGCCGCGCGCACCGCGACGCCGAAGAGCCCAGCTTGGCGCACCGTCTGGTTAGCCCCCGTGCCGACCAGCTCAAGTGGGCGGTCAGCGGTGACCGCCAGCAGCGGGATCCCGGCGTGGTGGGCCTCCAGCACCGCCGGATGCAGATTCGCCGCCGCCGTGCCTGAGGTGCACACCACCGGCACCGGCAGGCCCGAACGCAGCGCCAGGCCCAGCGCCAGGAACGCTGCGGAGCGCTCGTCGATCCGGACGTGCAGGCTCAGCCGGCCGGTCCGCTCAGCCGCGTGCACAGCGAAGGACAGCGGCGCGTTGCGTGAGCCCGGGCAGAGCACAGCATGGCGCACCCCGCAGCGCACCAGCTCATCGACCAGGACGGTGGCCAGTGCGGTGGACGGGTTCACGGGTGCCCAGCATGCCGGAGTTCGTATGCTCGCCGCCGTGAACGTCTCCGAGCTGTTTGATCCCGCCGCGTGGCACCGTGTTGAGGGCTTTGATTTCGCTGACATCACCTATCACCGGGCGGTGGCGCACGGCACGGTCCGGATCGCCTTTGACCGGCCGGAGGTCCGCAACGCGTTCCGCCCGTCCACGGTGGACGAGCTGTACCAGGCGCTGGATCACGCCCGGATGACCCCGGACGTGGGGTGCGTGCTGCTCACCGGCAACGGGCCCTCGCCGCGGGATGGCGGCTGGGCCTTCTGCTCGGGCGGAGACCAGCGGATCCGAGGCCGCTCGGGCTACCAGTACACGCTGCCGGAGGCGGCCACGGGCAGAGCTGGCGAGACGGCGGACACCGTGGACCCAGCGCGCACCGGGCGGCTACACATCCTGGAGTGCCAGCGGCTGATCAGGTTCATGCCCAAGGTGGTGATCGCGGTGGTGCCGGGTTGGGCGGCCGGTGGCGGGCATTCCCTGCACGTGGTCTGCGACCTGACCCTGGCCTCGGCCGAGCACGCCCGATTCAAGCAGACCGACGCCGACGTGGGCTCCTTTGACGGCGGGTTCGGCTCGGCCTACCTGGCCCGGCAGGTGGGGCAGAAGTTCGCCCGGGAGATCTTCTTCTTGGGGCGGGAGTACAGCGCGGCCGACGCGCACCGGATGGGCATGGTCAACGCGGTGGTGCCACACGCGTCACTGGAAGCGACCGCGCTGGAGTGGGCCGGCGCGATCAACGCCAAGTCGCCCACCGCGCAGCGGATGCTCAAGTACGCGTTCAACATGATCGACGACGGGCTGGTCGGCCAGCAGCTCTTCGCCGGCGAGTCGACCCGACTGGCCTACCTGACCGACGAGGCCATCGAGGGCCGCGACTCCTTCCTAGAGAAACGCGCCCCCGACTGGTCATCGTTCCCCTGGTACTATTGACTGGAGTATTCTTGCCAGCGACAATCGCTCTCCCACTGAGGGGCTCGCACCCTAGCCTAGACGTGCACCAGATCGATGCCGTCGTGAACGCGGGCTGGTGCTCCTTCGGTGAAGGCATCGGTTACCCGCACAATGTAAGCAGGATCCATGCGCTGCCGGATCTGGTCGATGCTGAGCCAGCGCACCGAAACAGTCTCATCGGTCGTGCTGAGGCAGCCGCTTACCGGTGAGCAGCGGAACACGAGAGCGACAATCCCTCGGGACATGTTCTTATAGACGCCACTGAGGCGTTCCACCCGTACCTTGATACCGGTTTCCTCGAAGACCTCACGGCGTACGCCATTTAGTGTGCGGGGTCCGGCCGGCCGGAACACCAGTTCGCCTCGTAACCGGCCGTGAAGCGGTCGATCAGGTCGGCGAACTGCTCGCGTTCGGCGGGCTGCCACGATCCGATGATCGCCGCGGTCCGGTCGTCGCGGCGCTGCCGGGCGTGCTCCAGCAGGGCTGTCCCGGCGTCGGTGATGGCCAGCAGCGACGCGCGCCCGTCACCGGGATCAGCGCGCCGCTCCACCAGCCCCATACCGACAAGATGGGCGGCTTGCCTGCTGACGGTGGACGGGTCGGAGTGCACCGCAGCGGCGAGCGTGGTGACCCGCGACGGCCCGGCGCAGACCAGCGTGTGGAGCAGCATGAACGACGGCCGGTCGAGGTCTTCCCCTCGGGCGAGCGCGGCGCGCTCGATGAGCCGGATCAGCCGGGCCAGCCCGGTGTCGATCCGGCTCACGGCTCTGAGATCATCGGCCACCGGCGGGGAAGCAGGCATCGGGCCCCCTCACTGTATGTCGCATACAAGTAACTGTCTGGCTCCAGCATTCCCGGCCCGCTCGGCACCGGCAAGGATGTTCACCGGTAGGTGGCGGGTGGGCCCCTCGCGCGCCATATGGCTGACTAGACGTTATATGAATGATCCATCCGGGTATGCCCGGCGTAACCGCACACGACTGGGAGGCACTGATGACCACCGCAAGTCACCTGACGCCTGGCGCGGTACGCAGCCTGATCCCCGCGAGGATCGACCGGTTGCCCTGGTCGCCGTTTCATACCCGGATGGTGATCGCCCTCGGGGTGGCGTGGATCCTCGACGGCCTGGAGATCACGGTCGCCAGCGCTGTCGCGGATGTGCTGAACAAGCCCGAGACGCTCAACCTGTCCTCCACCGCGGTCGGGCTCATCGCGACGGTGTACCTGGCCGGCGAAGTCCTCGGCGCGCTGGTGTTCGGCCGGATGTCGGACAAGTGGGGCCGTCGCAACCTGTTCATGATCACGCTGGGTGTCTACCTGGTCGGCAGCGGCCTCACCGCGCTGACGTTGGGCAACGCCGCGGGCTGGATCGTCTTTCTGTACCTCACCCGCTTTATCGCCGGCATGGGCATCGGCGGTGAGTACGCCGCGATCAACTCCGCGATCGATGAGCTGATTCCGGCCCGATACCGTGGGCGGGTCGACATCGCGGTCAATGGCACGTATTGGGCGGGCGCGCTCCTCGGCACGCTGGGCACATTCATCCTGCTGCACGTGCTGAGTCCCAGCATCGGCTGGCGGATCGGCTTTCTCATCGGCCCAGTGCTGGGTCTGGTGATCCTGGTGGTTCGCCGCAACCTGCCGGAGAGCCCTCGATGGCAGCTCATGAACGGTCGCGAGCAGGCCGCTGAGGAGTCCATCTCCGCCATCGAGCACGAGGTGGAGAAGTCTGGGAAGACGCTGCCTCCGGTCGATGAGAGCAGGGCGATCGACCTGCGACCGGCCGATCAGATTGGTTATCTCGCATTGACCCGGGTGTTGTTCCGCGAGTACCCGAGCCGGGCGGTGCTCGGCGCGTCACTCATGATCAGCCAGTCATTCCTGTACAACGCTATCTTCTTCACTTATACCCTGGCGCTGAGCAAGTTCTATGGCGTGGCGCCGACGTCCGCACCGCTATTTATCATCCCTTTCGCCGTCGGCAACCTGATCGGCCCGCTGGCCATCGGGCGTTTCTTCGACACGATCGGGCGCAAGGCCATGATTGCCGGCACATACATTATCTCCGGTGTCCTGCTCGGCGTCAGCGCCTTCCTGTTCAACGCTGGGCTGCTCACCGCGACCACCCAGACGATCTCCTGGTGCGTGATCTTCTTCTTCGCCTCGGCCGGTGCCAGCGCCGCGTACCTGACAGTCAGCGAGATCTTTCCGCTCGAGGTGCGGGCAAAGGCGATCGCGGTGTTCTTCGCCATCGCGCAGTGCTTCGGTGCGCTCGGTCCAGCCATCTACGGCGCCCTCATCGGTGACGGCACGCAACCGTTCAAGCTGTTCCTCGGCTACCTGCTCGGCGCGCTCGTGATGATCGCCGGTGGTCTGGTCGCGGTGGTCTTCGGGGTGGCGGCCGAAGGTCGGTCCCTGGAGGACGTCGCAGCACCGCTGGCAGCGGCTAACCTTAGCCGCCCAGATGGCCACACCGGTGGCGTCTGAAAGGATCTCAGATCAGCCACCACGCCAGCGCCAGCGCCATGGTGATCGTCGCGGCCACGAGCAGCAGCACCCCAGACAGCATTCGGGCCGGATCCGACTCGCCTGGCCACACGCCCAGATCACGGCAAAGCTCCTCGGCATGAGCGCTGTTGCTCCCCGTGCATGACCACGAGAAGCCGTTGTCCTCGCGGCCGGACGCGGGGGTGAGTTGCGGGGTCATGGGACAGACACTACGGAGCACCTGGTTACCGCCCGGCCTGAGCTGGGTTAGCCGCAGGTAAAATCCGTTGATCGCTGGCACCTGCCGCCCGACCCGCCCCACCACCGGAGCCCCACCACCGGAGCCGCAGCTGGACGTGATGCTGCTCGTTGAGCAGGACGGACAATAAAGGGCGGACAATAAGCCCAGGCGATACGGAGCGTACGGTGATCAAGAGCACCTGGAAGTACCGCCTAGTGCTCGTCATCATGGCGGCGAGCGCCGGCCCCATCGTTGCCACGCCGACCGCTGCGGCGCTCGGTACCGCTGGCACAGTTTCCGCGAGCCAGGCACTCGCGCTGGTCAACCAGGAACGGGCCAGGGCCGGATGCGTCTCCTTGCGGGTCGTTCGGAAACTCCAGAATCCCGCCGAACAGCAAAGCCAGGACCAGGCCGATCGCGACAGCTTCAGTCACGACGGGGCTAACGGCAGCACGTCCGCCAGCCGGCTGGGCGGATTAGGCTATTCACGGTGGGGTGAGAACGTCGCCCAGGCCCAGAGCGCTCACGCAGCGGTGAATTTTTGGGCACACAGCCCAAGGCACCGCGCCAACATGCTGAATTGCGTGTTCACAGAGACTGGCCTGGCGCTGGCCAGTAGTGATTCTGGCAGATTCTACTGGACCCAGACCTTCGGCGGCTGACCGGACCCTAGCTGGGCTTACCCGTTCCGCGGCGCAGTTGGCGAGCAGTGCTGGCCACCAAGCGACGCGCGTCTCACCACGTTCAGTAGCGGGTATAGCTTTGAGGCGTTGAGCGGTCTTTGCCTGACCCACAGGCAGGAGGCCGGCGAGGAGGAGCGATGATCGAGCCGGAACACCTCGCGTCCGACTTGCCGGAGCTGGACCGCACAGACGATCCCCGGGGTGGGGCCGTCGCCTGGGCACTGCTGGCGGTAGGCGTGGCTCTGCTTGCCGGGCTTGCCGGCATCCTCGTGGCGGTGATGTGGGTGGCCGGCGCCAGGTAGGACGTTGGGCGCACGATGCATGGCCGCCGACTCACTTCTCGCTCACTTCTCGCGGCGCGAACCACGCCCTCCGGCGATGACCGGATAGACCTCATCAGCGACCCAGGGTAGGAAGCCGTCGAGAAACCGGCCGGTGGCCGGCATGAAATAGCCGCCGTAGTGACTGATCGGGTCCAGTGTCGACACGATGATCGTGCCTGCGGTGGAGATCCGGTCGACATAGAGAAGCGCTTCACCGGTAGCTAGCTCCACCAATACCTGGGCGCCATCCGGCGGTTCGAGCACCCCGTGGTAATGCCAGGTGCAGTCCCGCAGCGTGAGCCGCTGGAACAGGGGGTGCTCATCGGTCGTCAGGCGGACGCCGAGGTCGGCGCCACGTTCCAGCCACCACCAGTAGTTGGTCGGCCGATGCTGCCAGCACACGCCCGGCAGGAACTCCGGGATCGGCTCGCCGCCGCTGAATGCGATCACCGTCCCACCGGCGTCGAGCAGCTCGATGATCCGGTCAGCGGCGCGGTCGAGCAGGCCGCGATGCAAGCGCTCCGGGATGAGTAGCCCGCGGTACGCGGTCAGGTCGGTGTCGGCCAGCTCGGGAAGATAAATCAGCCCGCCGGTGAGGTGTACTGCGTACTTCGGCTCGGTGAGCGTGCGATGGTGCTGGGCCATGCCACCGTAGACGGCGGCCAACCCAAGCGACTGGTGAGCGGCCTGGGCTCGGCGCTGAACCGACTCGGCGACGGCCCAGTCGAGGAGCGCCTCGCCACAGTAGCTCAGCAGGTCGCTGGTTGCCTGGACGACGATGGTGCCCGCGGTGGAGACCCGGTCCAGATAGGTCGACGGCTCGCCGCCGGAAAGCCGGGTGAGAACCTCAGCGCCAGCCGGGATCGGATGATGCCCGCGGGCGAAAAACCCGGCGACCCCGCGCCGGAAGGTCAACTCGTCGCCCATCCCGCGGAAAATCGGATGATCCGCGACCTCCACGACGCGGTAACCGGCCAGCGACCGGTTCGTCAGCGGAACGAACGCCGACGCGCCGGGCAGCCAATCCCGGTGCAGGTGGCCACCGAAGACCACCACGCCGCCACCGTCGAGGTAGTCGCGGATCACGCGTTGCCGCCGCGCGAGGTGCTCCTGGTCGACGGTCGGCGTGATGATCAGTGCCGCATACCGGGTCAGGTCGGTCGACCCGAGCGCATAGCAGTCAACTCGGTGTAGCTGGCTGGACCACTTACCTCCCTCCGGGTTGCGGGTGTCCATGTCCAGCACAGCGACGTTGTACAACGCTGGAGTGGCGGTCATGCTCGCCTCCTCGGGTGGATAGGGCCCGCATGCTCATCACCTACTTGGGTGCTTCGGCGTGCGACGAGCACCGCTATCTGGTGACAATACGTCACTATAACTAAGGTAAGGCTTACCTGAAAGAGGGTAGACTTAGACCAAACTTTGCACAAGCTGGCTGGTTCCCTACAGTTCACCGGGCTCTGACTTGCCAAGCTCCGCGCGGAGCGCGCCAGCGGGAAGGTCGCAGCACAGCAGCTCCTGATGAACCCGCCAGAACTCCTGGCACGCGTCATGGAGATCATCCTGGGCCGCCTGGAGAGCCTCGACGGGAGCGGGCGTGGCAACCCAGCGACCTCGGACCGGCTCGACCACCGTTAACGCTTCCAGCGCGTGCGAGGCATTGCGCATGCGCTGATGAGCTCGATGAAGCAGCTGGCGTTGCTCCTTCGAGAGCTCCTCTGGCTTACGACCCAACTCCACGTCGCACCTTCCGGGCTAGGGCCCCCTTGCGGTTGTCTAACCGTAGCCCAGCAACCTCCGCCGCTCGCCCAGGTGCTGGCTCGCGGTGGCGAGACCAACTGATCGTGTGTGAGCATGGCGGCAATGGGCGGGGCCAGCGACGAGGAGAACTCCACGGTGAATCTGACCCTGCTGGCCGCGGTGTTCGGCATCATCTTCGTGGCCGAGCTTCCCGATAAGACCGCGCTGGCGAGTCTGGTGCTGGGCACCCGCTACCGGCCCGATTCGGTGTTCATCGGGGTGGCGGCGGCGTTCGCGCTACACGTGATCATCGCCGTGGCCGCAGGCAGCGCCTTGAGCCTGGCACCGCACCGGATTGTGGACGCTATCGTAGCGGCACTGTTCCTGGCCGCCGCAGCGCTGATGCTGCGCCGCGACAGCGGAGGCGGGCCCGACGATCACCACGCGTCATCAGGTGCGCAGCGGGAACAGGCACCGGGCTCGATGTCCGCTGGCGACGAGTCCGGGCGCCACGGCGCGGCGGCTAGCCTGACCCAGGTCCGCAGCCCACTCACTGTCCGGCCACTGGGGTTCTGGAAAATCGCCGCGACGAGCTTCGGGGTGCTGTTCGTCGCCGAGTTTGGCGATCTCACCCAAATCGCCACGGCCAACCTGGCCGCCAAGTACCACGATCCGCTCACCGTCGGAGCCGGCGCGGTGTTGGGCCTGTGGGCTGTCGGCGGCCTGGCCATCCTGGGTGGCCGGCAGCTGCTGCGCTGGATTCCGTTGACCTGGATCATCCGTGCCGCCGCGCTGGTGATGACCGTCCTAGGCGTGATCAGCGCCGTCCACGCCATCACCGGCTAACGTCAGCGGCTCCCAGCGCAGGATGGAGGTCCGGCCGTAAGCCAGGCAAGCATCTGCCGTAGCCGCTGCACGCGCAGCGGAGCTGTCGCCGGGTCGTCGATCAGCTCTCGGATCCGGTCTGCCGCCCATTGCTCCACGCCCGCATTCAGGAAATCCGCGATCAGGACGACATCATCCCCGTCGCTGTAGCCCTGCCAGGTGAGCAGATGAGCCCAGACCGACTGGGCTAAGTCCAGCTGTCCGACGGCCGCGAGCAAGCGGACAAGTAGCCTGCGCTGGCCAAAGCTCAGTTCGGGATGCGTCCAGGCGGCTTCCGCCACAGACTGCGCCTCCGACGCGCTCTCGAAGTACAGCAGAACGGTCAGTGCGTCACAAAGCTCCTTGCCATCGACCCGGGGGTGGGCGACAAGCCCTCGGGCGCAGAACGCGCAGGCCCGCTCGCCCTCCAGGTCAGTCACTTCGCTGTCCAGTACGGCGCCGGCGAGGGACTCGGCGGTCTTCCCGTCGCCTGCCTTGTGCAAGAAGGCGGCGAGCCGAACTCTGCCCTCATGGTCGTGCGCGGGTCGGCCGCTGGCCAGCGCAGCGATCTCGGGCACGGCCGTTTCGCCTTGCGCGGCCAGCCATGCCTCGGTGGCCCGCTCAAGTTGTCCAGGGATGGCCCTGGTTTCCTCAAGAACCGAGCGTGCCAGGTCGGCCACGTTCGTCACCAGGCCGAGAGTCCGCATTACCTCGGCAGCGGTGGTTCGCTTCTCCACGTCGGAATACGGCTCCTCAACCGTCTGGAGTGCTCGCCACCGGGTCATATCGATAGCTGCTGAACCGAGCCTGACCGCGATCCGCGCGCACTGCTGCAGCGATTGGCCATGCACCGAGGGCAGCAGCTCAGCTAGCAGTAGCTGGGCACGCTCACCGCCCTGTAGCTGCTCGAACGCTGCCAAGGCCGAAACCCGGCAGGACAGTCGAACGTTTATGTCGCCAGCCAGTGCGTCCAACTGAGCGGGAACGGCGGGGTAGTCGAATAGTGCACTGAGCACCTCGAACCCCTCATCGGGCCCGCGACCAGTCACGTTGCGAACCAGCGCGAAGAGCCGGTCGATCACGATGCTGATGTCGTGTCCCGGCCGGTCAGCCCACATGGCGAAGGTGAACAACGCGAAGGTCCGTTCCGCCTCCCGCAGCCCTCGACGAATCCAGGTGTCCAGCTCGTCGAAGTCGTCGCCGATAGTTTTTGCGTGCGATTGTGCCGACAGGAACTCGGCGAAGGACTGGTTAGGGAACGGGCCGACACCCGCAGCGGCACCACCGGCTCGGTGATGGGTGGGTCGACCGCGCTGTCCTCCCGCAGCCAGAGCAAGGACAGGCTACGTGCCAGGTAGCTGCTCATGGTCGACTTGCCCGCGCCAGGCTCCCCGGTGACCAGCAGGTGGCTGTGCTGCTCCAGCGCGTGGGGAACCGACATCGCCAGCCGCGGCCCACTCGAGGCGGGGGACTCCTCGGCAGTGGGTCTCCCAGCCGTCAGGTCCTCTCGTTCGCTTCGCTCAGGCGCCACTCGGACTCGCACCTGCTGGCGCACGTACACGCTTGACAGGGGCGGCTCCGCAACGTCAAGCAGCTCGTAGGGCAGGCGCTCGGCCGACGCGCATTGGGCCTCCAGAAGATCGCGCAGAGCCGGGGACGACACCGGGATTTCGGCCCACGAGGTAACTAGAGGTGCCTGAGCGCGCAGGGTGGCGAGCGTCGCGCGGTCCAGCGCCGCCTTGGCGCGCGTCCAGATCGGCACGACCTGAACGGGGTTGCGCTTCAGCGCCTCGGCCAGGGCCCGGGTGTATTCCAGCGGGGGCAGCCGGGCGGCATTGAAGACCCCGTAGACCGCGTTCTTCTCGAACAGCCCCCGTGCGAGAAACTCATTGACGCTGCGGTAGCCGGCGCCGACGAGGGCCTGGCGGAACCACAACGCCAGCTCTTCGAGCTCCGGATACCGCTGCTGCTTGCCCTCGGGGGGCCGGCCACCAGGCATTGATCCCTCGCCGCTGTCGAGTTTCCCGGAGTTTCCCGACTGTAGCGGGAAATGCGGCGTCCTTCGTAGGTGGATCACCCACCGCACGGCCATCCGGCACGAGGCCGAGGCCACCCGGCGGGTGCAGCTCGCGGTCAGCGGCACCAGTTCCGCCGAGCGTGCGGCCGTGGTGCGCGCCTGCGCCGAACTTGAGGCAGCCTCACACTCGGCGCATCAATTTCCCCACGACACTCTCCCACAATGCAAGGAGACGGATAACACAGACAGCCGAGTCTGAATGTATGCAGACTGAATGGCATGGCACCACGGTCTTTTCACGATCGTATAGGTGGGCCGAGAGTGTGCGGCCAGCTACTGCCCGGGGCGACACCCTGCGCCACGATCTCCCGATGCCTGCCACACCAGGTACCGATGTCACTGTCAGTGAGGTCCGGGGAAGGACTGTCGCAGCGTGCGGAGTTGCCACAGATGGCAACTCCGCAACAGATCCCCCCACCTCCCCATGGGGCAGCAGGGGCGGAAGCGTTATCCCGACGGTCCGTCGGCACGTCAGCCTCATTCGGTGCGCTCCCGCGAAAGTTTTTCTCCACAGTAGCCCCAAAGTAGCATTGACACCACACTCTGCAATTCCCCGGTGACTGCGGGTCGAAGCTGTGTCATCGGGAAAAACTTGCGGGTTTGTGCTTGGAATTGTCGGCCCAGCGTGTGATTATCGACGGCGTGGATGTGTCAGCTGCGGATATCGCCAAGATTCCGGCGGCCAACGTGCGGGTTCCGCAGGCTGAGTTCGCTGCGCTGTGGCAGCGGGCTGAGCGGCTCCACGACGAACAAGTCCGGCGGGGTGTACCGGACTGGTACGGCGCCGGTGTGGTGATGACCTGCCGCTGGCTAGCGAACGCGATCGTCAGACCGGAGACTGGCGGTCCGTGCCGCCTCGCACCGTCGCCAGTAACGGAACGTGCCATCGTCGCCTACGAAGAGTTGATCGAGGCGGAATGTGTGGCGGCAGAGAAGCTGGCTATGCGACGGCCGGTGCCTACCTGGCTGGTGCGTCGGCCGGGATGGATCGAGGCTGTTGTCAGGACGTTGAACTGGGTGTGGCGGCGGTACGGGAGCCCGCCACTGGATATCGGCCAGAGCGCGGTGGGCTGAGCGCACCTGGTGTGCAGTCCGCGCGGCCCGCAATGGTGCCGGGATGGAAGCCCACGAGGGGGTTTACTCCTGAGTGAGATCGGGTAACTGACGGCAACCACCTTCAGGGTCATGGTTTCCGAAGCGGGTACCAGGCCGTCAAGGACAGATCCGACCGTCGCGCTGGGGCGCCGACTGACAGCTGGGAGGTGGCTGTTTCCGTGACTCAGCGACCCCCTCCTATCCCGGAGGCGGGATCGTTCTTGCTATCTGACGAGGAGGGAACCTTGATCCAACGAGTCTCATGTCTGGCTGCGCTGCTGGCGCTGGCTGGCTGCGGCGCCACTCCTGCCGCCGGCCTCTCCCCCGCTGGCCTCGCTCCCGCTGGCCTCGCTCCCGCGACTTCCGCGCCCGGGCGGGTGTCAACGGCGGGGCCCACTGTGCTGGCGTCCACGTCATGCCGGGTGGTCGATGGGCGCGCTGATGCGCATTGCACACCGGGTGCCCTCAACCCGGACGTCACTCAGGACACCATCCACAGCACGATCTGCGCGCCGGGGTGGACCGACACAGTGCAGCCACCAGCCAGCTACACCACCGCACTCAAGCTACGACAGATGCGTGACTTCGGCGAAACAGGCTCACCCCTGAACTACAAAGAAGACCACCTAGTTCCGCTGTCTCTCGGCGGAGCCCCCCGCGACCCGAACAACCTCTTCCCGCAGCCCACAGCGAAAACCACCGAGCAGGAAGACCTCGAGGACCACCTACACCAGGCAGTGTGCTCGGGTCAGATGACGCTGGCGGTTGCACAGGCGAAAATGCAACACGACTGGACTCGGTGAGCGTATCGCCCGTTGCGCCGCCTGTTTTTAAGCCGGAGCGGCGGACATAGCTTCCCAGGTCGCCCAGGGAATGGTCCAGTCGTAATAGTCGCCGTCTCGGGACACTAGTTGCCGGGGGGAACCAATGATTTCGACGGGGTCTCCGGGCAAGACCGCGTTGAAGACGGCCGCCGCGTTATTCGGAGCGAGGTTGACGCAACCGTGAGAGACGTTGGTCCTGCCCTGCTGGCCCACCGACCACGGCGCCGAGTGGATGAACTCACCATTGTTGGAGACCCGCACCGCCCACCGGGCTTCAACATTCTTGTAATGATACCTCGGGTTGCTCATGTAGAACACCGGGTATTTGCTCAGCACCACGTGGGTTCCGCTGTGGGTCACTCGGCCAGCATCGGAGTCCAACCCGTAACTGGCCGGGTAGTCGGCAACCTGGACCCCGTTGGCGTAGGCCATCAACCGGTGAGTGCGGGTATCGCCTCGCAGTATGTAAGACCGACCGATGGCAAAGGTGGAGGCGATGTCCTCGCGGCCGAAGGCGCCGCCGCCCATGGCTAAGCCGTAGAGCTTCGCGGTCACGCTGACCCGGGTGTTGGGGGCGAAGTAGGTCTTAGGCCGCCAGTGCACCGTGGTGTCATCCAGCCACGCCCAGGACCCCTCAGTGGGCACCGAGGGGTGCACCGACAAAGCTTTTTGCACGGCAGCCTTATCGACAACCTTGGAACTGAAGGTCAGCGCGATCGGCATGGCGATGCCGTAGGTGGCGTTGTCGGCGACGTTGAGCTGCCCGCTGATCAGGCGCTCGGGGTTGACCGTCTGGAACGATCCGGTGATCGCGCGGGGTTGGCGGTCGATTCCCGTGGCAGTACCCGACCAGGTGTAGGTCTTGGCGTAGCCCAGGGGCTCAGTGGTCGTCCAACGTGACATGTCCGATGAGAACTGCCCGGCCACCGCCTTGCCTTGGGGATCGGCCAGCGACACCGCAGTGAGCACACCATGACTAACTGACACTCCCACGGGGGCGGTCGGGGTGACACCGCTGGCTCCATCGCTGGGCTGTGTGACCACCTGAGCCGACACGACCGGCACCACCGGCAATACTGACCCAGCTGGCCGCACCGGCACTTCGCCATGGGCCGTGGGAAGGAAAAGAATTGTGGTGCAGGGAGTAAGCACCACAATCATCGCCACCACCCATCTCAACAGGCGCTGGGGCGAACGCTGCCGCCAATCACTCAACCGACCTATTTTTGCCATACTCACCCTCGCCGCCGTGTCGTCTCGACTGAAGAACGACCCAGCAGCCCGGATGGTGTGTCTGGTCATCGTGTGAGCAGGACCACCACACCCTCCACTTGCGGAGGTTGGCGCGTGTGTTGAGCGGGGCCGGTAGCTAGGCCCCGCTCAACCGTCACGCCCGGTCTGCGACCCCACTCGGGTGCTGTTCGGCCTGACGCTCGCCGCCGTGCTCCTCGGGTGTGTGCTCAGGCTCGAATTCTTGCTGCAAGCTGTCAGGGCGGCGTTGCTGGGCATCCCGCACCGCGAACCGCACAGCCGCCGCGAGCAGCAGGATCCCGAGGACGATCTCGAGGACGATGACCATGTTCATGACAAGCCTTCACACTCCTTTGTGACCAGTGGTGATATCCGCCGCCGCCCGGAGCAGCACATGACAAGACAGGCGTGTGGAGCCTAGTGACTCGTCGTTGGGCACGCTCACAAGTGCAGGCGTGCGAAGAGTAACGCCTCGGTCAAGACGGCGCGGCGCTCCGGGCGGGTGCGGGCCCGGCGAGTACTCACCTCGAGTACCGCGGTGCCGGTGAACCCGCAGTCCCCCAGCGCCCGGCACACCTCGGCGCACGGCTGACTACCCCGACCGGGCACCAGGTGCTCGTCACGGGGCGCACCGCTGCCGTCGGCCAGATGCAGGTGCGCCAGCTGCGACCCCATCCGCTGCGCCATCGCCACCGCGTCGACGCCAGCCGCGGCGGTATGCGAGAGGTCCAGCGTGTAGTGCGAGTACCCGACGTCGGTCGGGTCCGGTGAGGGCACATAGCTGGAGACCGCCAACCGGCCACGGCGCACCGGGAACATGTTCTCCACCGCGATCGTGAGCCCGGAGGAGGCCTCCAGCGCGGCGATCTGCTGGGCGAAGCCCGTGGCATAGTCCCGTTGCCAGCGAAACGGGGGGTGTACCACCACCACCTCGGCGCCCAGCTCGGTGGCCGCCCGCACAGTGCGATCCAGTCGAACCACCGGATCCGCCCCCCACACCCGCTGGGTGATGAGCAAGCAGGGGGCGTGCACGGCGAGCACCGGCATCCGGTGGCGAGTCGCCAACGCCGTGAGAGCGGTGACGTCCTGACTGATCGGATCGCCCCAGACCATCACCTCGACACCATCGTAGCCAAGCTCGGCGGCCAGCTCGAAGGCCACAGCGGTCGACTCGGGCCACACCGAGGCAGTGGACAGGGCCACTCGGATCGAGCCGACCGCAGACACCGGCTATCGGCCGACAAGCAGCAGCGCTGCCGGGGACACCGTGACGAACAGGCCGACGAGCACCGCGATCACCGTCGTCTGCAGGTCCTCGGCGCAGCGAACCCGACGAACCACCCACACCAGCCCGGTGATCACAGCCAGGGCCACGACCAGCGCCACCACCGGAATCCGCTGCCAGAGCCACTCGCAGATCAGCCACAGCGCAGCACCCCCGACGACACCGATTCCGATCTGGCTCACCATCACGGCCCACTCCCACAACGGGGAGCCGGGCTCCCGCGCCTGGGCCGCATCGGCGGCGGCGTTCTCATTGCGCTCAGGAATGGCACGGGGTGCGGGGGCGACGGGGTCTACGGAGACTGGATCAAGCCGCGGTAACTGGTCGGTGACCGGGCCGTCGGGCAGCGCGGTCCAGTTAAGCGGTGGTCGCCTGGCGACCAGCGGCGAGGGGACCGGTACTCGTCCCGCGACCACCGACGGTGGGCCTACCGCTGGGGTCCACCCTCGGCCGGCGCGACCGTTGAGGTGCGGCTGCGTTGAAGCAGTTGAATCATGCTGGGGCGAATAGCTCCGGAACAAGTCCGGGTCGCCGGTGCCAACCCAGTTCCGCTCCACGACAGGCGCAACAGCCGGCTGCGCGGCGGTGTCCGCCGTTGGGTGAGCGTCCTCAGCAGCCCGGCGGTGCCGCCGCCCGGTGGTCGGGGCCACCTCGCCATACCGGGCCAGCAGCTCAGCCACGGTGAACTGCGCCCGCTCTTCAGGCTCGCTACTGCGCCTCATGATCTCTCAGCGTGCACCCCGTGCCGCTGCGCGTCTAGTCCGTCGAGGTGGGCGGCGCCCCGGCTGCGCCGTCCGGTCGGTTCCGTCCAACCAATCCAACCAGTCCAGCCTTCGCAAAATCACACCTTCCCGCAACGCCCACGGACAAAGATCCATCACGTCGACCTCAAGAGCGCGCATCGTGGCCTGGATCACCAGGGCTCCAGCGACGAGTTGGTGGGATCGGCTGGCGCTGACTCCCTCCAGCTCGGCCAGGTCCTCGGCGCTCATCCGGGAGATGAAAGCGATCACCTGGCGCAGGCCGGCATCGGTGAGCGTACGCCGGACCCGAGGGCCCGCCGAGGATGGCGCGGCACCGCTGAGCCGGGCCAGCGACCGGATTGTCTTCGAGGTGCCCACTACCCGGTCCGGTGCGCCGGCCTCACGCAACTTGTGGGCCGGTTGCACGAGCTGCTCGACGATGTACTCGCGTAAGGTCTCCAGCTCACGACGGCGCGGCGGGTCGGGCGGGTCGTGGGTCAACCAGGACCGGGTGAGCCGGCCGGCGCCCAGCGGCAGGGACACCGCCACATCAGGTTCCTCGTCGATCCCACTGGCGATCTCCAGGGACCCCCCGCCGACGTCCACCATGAGCAATCGGCCCGCCGACCAGCCACACCACCGGCGGACCGCGAGGAACGTGAGGATGGCCTCCTCCTCGCCGGAGAGGACCTCCAGCTCGACTCCGGTCTCGGCATGCACCCGGTTCAGCACCGCGGCGGAGTTGGAGGCATCGCGCACCGCCGACGTGGCGAAGGCCATCAGGTCCTCGCAGCCCATCGCGGCCGCGGACTCGACGGCGGCGTGCACGGTGCGGATCACGTGATCAGCTCCCGCACGGGTGATCTCCCCGCGGGCGTCCATCTGCTCAGCCAACCGCAGCACCGACTTCTCCGAGGTCTGGGGCAACGGGTGAGCGCCGCGATGCGCGTCCACCACCAGCAGGTGGACGGTATTAGAACCCACATCAAGGACACCGAGCCGCACGAGAGGCCACGCTACCTTTCGGAACCGAGCTCAAGCATCGTATTTATAGCCAAGTCCGCGGACGGTGAGCAGGTGCTGGGGCGACGAGGGATCCTGCTCGATCTTGGAGCGCAACCGCTTGACGTGCACGTCCAGGGTCTTGGTGTCACCGACGTAGTCCGCTCCCCATACTCGATCGATGAGCTGGCCGCGAGTGAGCACCCGGCCCACGTTGCGCAAGAGGTACTCCAGCAGGTCAAACTCCTTGAGCGGCAGCCCCACTTGCCGCTCGGCCACGGTGACGGTATGTCGCTCGACGTCCATCCGCACCGGCCCAGCCTCCAGCACTACCGGCCCGGACGTGGCGATGGTGGCAACCGAGCCGTCCGGGACCTCCCCGCCACGGCGCAGCACCGCACGGATCCGCGCGATGAGCTCACGGGCCGAATAGGGCTTGGTGACGTAGTCGTCGGCGCCGAGCTCCAGCCCCACGACCTTGTCGATCTCGCTGTCCCGCGCGGTCACCATGATCACCGGGACCGAGGAGCGTGCCCGCAGTTGCTTGCAGACGTCGGTGCCGCTCATCCCGGGAAGCATGAGGTCGAGCAGCACGATGTCGGCTCCATTGCGGTCGAACTCCTCCAACGCCGCAGACCCGGTGGTGGCCACCGCCGGCGCGAAGCCCTCCTTGCGGAGCAAGAAGGCCAGCGGGTCAGCGAAGTCCTCCTCGTCCTCGACGATCAGCACTCTGATCATGGCGAACCTCTCACGTACTCGGGTGTCGATAACACGCGCTGTGGGTTGCCGAACGCGCCGGAATCCGCAGGGTGAAGGTGGAGCCGACGCCGGGCTTGCTCCACAGCTCAACCTCACCGCCGTGGTTGGCGGCGACGTGCTTGACGATCGCTAACCCCAACCCGGTGCCGCCGGTCGATCGACTGCGCCCCTGATCGATCCGGAAGAACCGCTCGAACACGCGTTCCTGGTGCTCATGGGCGATGCCGAGGCCGCGGTCGGTAACGGCGATCTCCACGAAACCGTTCTCCAGCCGCCTGCTGACCGACACCGGGCTGCCCCCCGACGAGTAGGACACCGCATTGTTGAGCAAGTTGGACAGCGCGGTGATCAGCAGCGTCGCGTCACCGTTGAGCAACAGCCCACTGGGCGGGTCGACAGTGATCCGGATGTTGGCCGATTCAGCGGCCAGCCGGCAACGATCCAGCGCCTCGTGCACTACCTTGTCGACCTCAACAGTGGCCAATTCGGGGAGCCGCTCAGCGCCTTGCAGCCGAGACAGCGCGATCAGCTCGGTAACCAGCGTGCCCAACCGGTTAGCCTCATTGAGGATTTTGGTGCCGAACCGGCGCACCTCGTGCGGGTCCTCGGCGGCGTCCAGCACTGCCTCGGCGAGCAGCGCCATCGCCCCGACCGGGGTCTTCAGCTCGTGGCTGACGTTGGCCACGAAGTCCCGCCGGGTCGCTTCGAGCCGAACCGCGTCCGATTCGTCGGACGCGTCGATCACGGTGAACTCATCCCCCAGCGGCCGGACCTCCCCGAGCACCGCGGTAGGCCCGCGACCGGATCGCGCACCGTGGTCCAATGGCGAGAGATCGACGTGGACCACCTCACCGGTGTCGCGCACCTGCTCGGCGGCCTTGCGCGCGCGCTCATCCGGACGCGACCCGTGAACCAGGCCCAGCTCGACGGCCGGCGGGTTGGCCAGCACCACGTCACCCATCCGGTCAAGCAGCACGACGCCGTTGTGTGAGGAGAGCACAACCCGCTGAACCAACTCGGCAACCGTCGCGCCGTCCCCGGACGACGGCGTTGCCGATATGCCGGCGCGCCGGCCGACCAGGATCCCCACCCCCAGCCCGACCACCAGCGTGCCGATCGCGATGAACACGACAGCTGCGAGTGTCACGCGTCAATGGTAATCACCGGACTGGGTACAATCTCTAGTGCCGGCGCACCCGGCGTGACCAGATTACCGGCAATAGGGCGAATCTTCCTCCTTCGTTCAACCGGGGTTCACCCAAGGGTTCATCCCCCGGCTGCTACGCGGGTGATCGGAGCGGCGAACTACCGGCCTTGCTGGGCGACCTCAGCGATGGCGTCGGCCGCCGCGTCAGGATCAAGATAAGTCCCACCCCGAGCGAGGGGCCGCAACTGATCATCCCCCGACTGATCAACAAAGTCGTACCGCAGCGGGATGCCCGTGGGGATATTGAGGCCGACGATGGCCTGTGCGTCGATCCCGTCCAAGTGCTTGATCAACGCGCGCAGCGAGTTGCCGTGCGCGGCAACCAGCACGGTGCACCCGGCCCGCAGGTCAGGGACGATCGACGATTCCCAATACGGCAGCATTCGGGCCACCACGTCGGCCAGGCACTCAGTCCTGGGCACGTCGACGCCGACGTATCGCGGGTCGCCGTCCTGGCTGAACTCGCTGCCGGGCTCGATCAGCGGTGGCCGGGTGTCGTAGGAGCGGCGCCACAGCGCGAACTGCGCATCGCCGTACTCCTCGCGGATCTGCGCCTTGTCCATGCCTTGCAGCGCCCCGTAGTGCCGCTCGTTGAGCTGCCAGCCGCGGCGCACCGGAATCCAGTGCCGGCCGGCGACGTCGAGTGCGAGGTAGGCGGTGCTGATCGCGCGGCGCAGCAGCGATGTATGCACCACGTCAGGCGCCAGCCCGGCCTCGCGGATCAACTCACCGCAGCGCACCGCCTCGCTCTCGCCGCGAGCCGACAACGGCACGTCCACCCATCCGGTGAACAGGTTCTTAGCATTCCACTCGCTCTCGCCGTGGCGGAGCAGGATCAGGGTGCCCACGCTCATATCGACAGCCTGCCAGGTGCCGCGACCTGCGGTCCCGCGAGGTATGGCTGGCAACGCGTCCCCACAGCGGAGCCGGAAGGTGAACCACCATGACAGACAGCCAATCTACCTTCAATCAAATGGCCCGATCGGGCACTGGCCGTGGCTGCCCGGTTACCCGTACATTAATCAACGACGACGGTGTGCTGGAAAACCTGCTGACACCCTCACCGTCGTTGCAGGGAACCGCTGGTAGCCCGCTTCCCCCGCCCCCCGGGACAGGCTGGTTACACAGCGGTTCCCTGCGCATGTTCCTTGCGCAACGGGCTCCTAGTATTGGGGCTCCTAGTATTGGGGCTCCTAGTATTGGGGCTCCTAGTATTGGGGCTCCTAGTATTGCTGTGATGACCCATCATTCCGGGCTAAGCGTGCATCAGTCAACCCCTGCGGGCGGCGTGACGACCACCGAAGGTACCCGGAAGCCCACCCTCGTAGAGATACTTAGCTTCCTCGGCGACCTCTCGGGTCAGGCACGGCCAAGCCGCCGCGACACCGTTTTCGTCGCGGCAAGCCCAGCAGCAACCCTGCGGGTCAGGCACATGCGTGGTCAACGCACTACGCCACATGTCCGGCAACTCAGCCAGGATCGCTGCCATGCTCATGTGCATCTACCTCCCAGAGATCGACGTATGCTACACCCAGCGGTCCGGTCGCACCTCAGTACCTAGCGACATTCCGTTCCAGATGCAGCCGATCGAACGGTAATCTCGCTGCGCAACTGGTAGGATACGGTGGGTGACGGCTCGCTTGACTACTCCTTTTTCCGCTCATCGGCCCGTCGTCAACACTCGCTGCCGCTCGCTGTCACTCACTGTATTGTCGCGCTGGCCGTCCTGGATGTTACTCAGCACCCAGGGGGCCTTCTTACCGGTGCGGTCCAGCTGTGACCTCTCGCTGGTCGGGCGGGTCATCGCTGAGCGGACACCGACATCCACCCTAGGCCAATCGGGTCACGCTGAAATTAATTACCGCGAAGGCCTTGAGATCCGTTCTCCCAACTGAGAGTGTGTCACCGCTCTCCTCGCCGCTCCCACCGCACTTCCGGGCAGGTGAGCAGAAGCCCGCGGCCCGTCCTCCCCCGGCGGACTGCGGCCCGCCAGGGTCCCTGGGTGTCCCCCCCACCCAGGAGGACCCGTTGACGCGGGACAACAGTGGCGGGGCGAGCCTGAGTGTGTGACTCCCCCCGGGCCGCCCCGCCACCAAACTCCGTCACTCGCTCTGGGGTCACCCGCTCTGGGCCACGTGCTCTGGCGAGCTTCAGATGCATCCCAGAGCGAGTCAGCCATCCCAGAGCGAGTCATCGCACCAGGTGCTCGAATGCGGCAAGGTTGTTCAGGGACTCGCCACGAGCCACCCGCCAGGCCCATTCGCGTCGGATCGAGGAGGCGAACCCGATCTCCAGCAGGGTAGTGAAGTCACCATCAGCGGCCTCGACTACCTGGCCCAACACCCGGTCCAACTCATCGGCAGTCAGCGCATGATGGGCTAGCCGACCGATGAGGTAGATGTCGCCAGCCTTGTCCAGCGCGTAGTGCACGCCGTACAACCTCGTGTTGCGGTGCAGCAGCAGGCGATAGACGTCCTCGTGGGCCTCGTCGGGACGCCGGCACACGAAAGCCTCCACGAGCACCCCATGCTGGCCAACCAACACCCAACAGGTGGTCTGCAACTTCCTGGTGCCCGGTAAGGTGATGGCAAAGCTGCCCGGGCCACGGTGTTCGTGCTCAAGCCCAGCCCCGCCCAGCACCCCAGCGATGATCCGATCCAGCTGCGCCGGAGGGCTCACACCGCCACCTCGCGCGCCAAGACGTCCACCCGGTAGGCGGCCACCGCGTCGGCGTAGACCCGCAGCAACGCCTCGGTGGTGCGCTCCCAGGAGAACCGCCGGGCATGCTGGGCGGCACCAGCCGCAAGTTCCTCGCGCCGCCGCCGGTGCAGCGAGACAGCCGACAGCACGTCGGCCCAATCGACGGGGCGGTGGCTGCCCACCAACTGACCGGACACTCCGTCGGCCACCGCCACCGGCAGGCCGCCCA
Source organism: Pseudonocardiaceae bacterium (assembly GCA_050699715.1). GTDB lineage: Bacteria > Actinomycetota > Actinomycetes > Mycobacteriales > Pseudonocardiaceae. Next base: position 31,818 of record JBOHFR010000020.1, on the reverse strand, counting down.
CTGCCGCGGCGACCACCGGCGTCCCACATGCCTGAGCCTCGAGCGCGACCAGGCCGAACGACTCGCTGTAGCTGGGCACCGCCACCACATCGGCGGCGCGGTACACCCCGACCAGCGCGGAACCGCCCTGCGGGGGAGCGAACACAACCTGCTCCGAGATCCCCAACTCGGCTGCCAGTTGGTGCAACACAGCGGGCTCGGCCAGCCCGCTACCCGACGGTCCGCCCACCACGAGCACCCGCAGCCGGTCGCGCAGCGCCGGGTCACGGCGCACCATCTCGGCTGCGGCGCGCACCAGCACCTCTGGCCCCTTGAGCGGCTGGATGCGACCGACGAAGGCGAGCACGATGGCGTCGAGTGGCAGGCCCAACCGAGCTCGGGCGGCTTCCTGCGATCCCGGCGTGAAGAGCTCCAGGTCGACTCCCGGCGCGATGGTGGCGGTGCGGGCCGGGTCGGCACCGTAGAGCTCCACAAGCTGCGCGGTCTCGGCCGGGGTGTTCGCGACCAGCCGGTCGGCCTCGGTGACCACCTGCTGCTCGCCGATCACCCGAGTGTGCGGCTCCGGGGTATCGCCGTGGGCCAACGCGGCGTTCTTCACCTTGGCCAGGGTATGCGCGGTATGTACCAGCGGAACTCCCCAGCGGTCCCGGGCTAACCAACCGACCTGGCCCGAGAGCCAGTAGTGCGAGTGCACCACGTCGTAGTAGCCCGGCTCGCGGCGCGCCTCGGCCCGCAGCACCCCGGCAGTGAACGCGCACAGCTGCGCGGGTAGGTCATTCTTGGCCAGGCCCTCGTAGGGCCCGGCCGCGATGTGCCACACGGTGACGCCCGGCGCGAGCTCCACCGTCGGGGGCAGCTCTGAGGAGGTGGCTCGGGTGAAGACCTCGACCTCGACGCCACGGCGGGCCAGCCGGGTTGCGGTCTGCACGATGTAGACGTTCATCCCCCCGGCATCGCCGGTACCCGGCGTATCCAGCGGCGAGGTGTGCACCGACAGCACTGCGGCCCGCCGCAACACCACCCCGATCCGCCCGATCACAACCCCCAACCTTAAACCCCCGCTACGCCGTATTCAGCGGGCTCAGCGGGGTTACCGACCCCCGGTTTACCCTGCTAAATGCGGGGGTGGGAGGTTGGGGTTGTGGGTGCGGAGCGGCCGACCGCCGTGGTGACGGGGGCTAGTAGTGGGATTGGGGCGGCTACTGCTCGGGCGCTGGCGGCGGAAGGGTTCCATGTGGTGCTCGGGGCGCGCCGGGTGCAACGCTGCCAGGAGATCGCCGACGAGATCGACGGCACCGCCGTGGCGCTCGATGTGCTGGACCCCGACTCAGTGGCCACCTTCGCCGCAGCGGTGCCCACCGCACGGGTGCTGGTGAACAACGCCGGAGGCGCGAAGGGATTCGGGCCGGTGGTCGCGGCTCAGAAAGAGGCCCAGGAAGACCAGTGGCGCTGGATGTGGGAGGCCAACGTGCTCGGCACGCTCCGGATGACCAGGGCGTTGCTGCCGAAGCTGATCGACTCCGGGGACGGGGTGCTGGTCACCGTGACCTCGATCGCTGCGCTGGAGACCTACGGCGGCGGCTCCGGCTACACCTCCGCCAAGCACGCGCAGGCGGCCGTGCACCGCACGCTGCGTGGCGAGCACCTCGGGCAGCCGGTGCGGTTCATTGAGGTCGCTCCCGGCATGGTGGAGACCGAGTTCTCCCTGGTGCGCTTCGGCGGCGACGTCGAGCAGGCGAACCAGGTCTATGCCGGTCTCACCCCCCTGACCGCGCGGGACGTCGCCGAGGTGATCGCCTTCGCGGTGACCCGACCCGCCCACGTCAACCTGGACCTGATCGTCGTCCAGCCGCGCGATCAGTACTCCGCGATGCGGGCACACCGGCGCGCCTAACAACTCTCACCAAACTGACAGTTCACCAAGTCGCATTCCGGTCCAAGGCGGATGTCGAACCGCTGCTCAACACCTTCCCGGATGTGGGCAGCGAAGCGCATAACCTCGGTGGTCGTGGCCGCGCCGCGGTTCGTCACGGCTAGAGCATGCTTCGACGATAGCGCGACCGTGCCACGACCCCAGTCGTGGCCGTACCCGCGAGGAAATCCCGAATGATCGATGAGCCACGCCGCAGCCAGCTTAGTCCCCGCTGGATCGGGATATTGCGGGCAGTCTCGCGCCTTATCCGGCACCGAGCTCAGCACAGGATTGATGAAGAAAGATCCGACACTCCAGGTATCATGGTCGTTGGCATCAATAATCATGCCACTCTCGCCCCGGAGCGCGAGGACGGCGTCTCGTACGTCTCTGGTCGGCGCGGTATCGCCGGGCGCGATGCCAAGCCGTTCGGCGAGACGCGCATAGCGGATGGGGCGTGATCGAGTGGAACGGATCAGCTGGAAAGTCACGTCGAGCACTACGTAGCGGTCGGTGTGTTTAAAGATCGACTGCCGGTGACTGCCAAAACCGCACCGATCCGGCGTCCAGCGCTCGATGGCTCGGATGGCGCGGTCGTACACGGTCAAGCCGTTGAGCAGGTCAGAGATCTGTGTGCCGTAGGCACCCACGTTCTGCACGGGGGCGCCACCGACCGAGCCGGGGATGCCCGACAAGGGCTCCAGACCGGCGAGTCCGGCGTCGAAACAGGCCGCGACGAGGGTGTCCCACTCGACGCCGGCGTCGACGGTGACGCTCTCCCCGCGTACCGTCACACTTTCTGTCGCGACCCGAACGACCAGCCCTTCGAAGCCCTGATCGCCCACGACGAGGTTGGAACCGCCCCCCATCACGAGCACCGGCTTGCCAACGGCGTCGGCCGCACGGATCAGCGCATGAAGACCCTCGGTCGTGCGCGCGACCTCATACTCACTGGCAGGACCACCCAGGCGCATCGTCGTGAGCTCGGCGAGCATCGTCTGCACGGCGGCCCACGTTACCGTCGCACCAACCGCAGTCAGCAGCGGTACGGTGTCGGCTCACGGGTGCGTCAGCATAAGCGGGTTGCGCGGATCTCATGGCCCCTGGAGGTGAGGCAGCGTCTGGTGGCGAGGTCGAAGCGCCAGCCGTGCAGCGCGCAGGTCAGCACGCCGTTCTCGACGCTGCCGAACTTGGCGAGATCGGCGCGCAGGTGCGGGCAGCGTCGCTGTACCCGCCAGCCGCCGAGGTCGATGTCCTGGCCGTCGTCGTTTTGCTCGTCGTACCAGTTCTCGACGTAGTCGATGCGCTCCTCGGACAGGCACTTGAAGAAGATGTAGACGTACTCGTTGTACTGCCCGACGCGGCTGGCGGTGAACCGGCACGAGAGGAAGAGACTGTTGGACCAGTCGACCTCGCGGCGCGCAACGTTCGTCGCGATGAGATCCGCGGCGGTGGACAAGCGATAACGGCAGTTCTCCCCGGCGTCATGGCGGACCTCGCGGGCGGGAAAGTCGACGACGACCGACAGTTCGCCGGCGTCGATGCGAACCGGGCCGCCAACCCCAGCGCAGATGTTGTCAGCGCGCTTGAGTAGCGGCTCCCACCAGGCCTTGAGCTGATCGAGAAGGTCGGCGGGCACAGCGGCGCGGCTGCACCGTTCCCTGGCCAGCGCGGGCCGCTTGCGTTCCTGCAGCTCCCGCAGATACGCGGTCTTCTCCTGGAAGATACGCTGGATCTCACTGTCAGTGTGCCGCTGGTGGATCAGCGTGCAGTGCGGGCCGTCAAACTCTGCGACCGTGCCTGGCAATAACAGATGCGCCGACACCGAGGGCCGCGCGGCGCGCAGCTCGGCGAGGAACTCGATCTGGTCGGTGAAGATGCTCTCCTCATCGACACCGTGCCCGTTGAGATGAAACAACTCCTCGTCCAGGAAGCACGGCGGCCCGGCCGTGGGAAACACGTGCGCGGCGCCGACCGAGTCGATGTAGCGCAGCGCCCGGTCGGACTGCCCCGCGCGCTTGCGCCGGGCAAACTCCTGTTTCGCGCCCTCGGGCAGGTCGTAGACCATTGGCCACCAGATCGCACCGGAGAACTGCGTGAAGTAGCCGTGCACGTCCCCGAACTCGCGCAGCTCCTCGATGTCGAGGGGGTGCGCGTCATTCTGGTTCAGCAGCACGGTTCGCCCATCATCCAGCGACAGCGCCGAGTCGCCAATCGGGCCGTCACTGGGCCCGGTCAACGACGTAATCATGACGCGCAACCCGTCGCGCTGGAGGGGGGCACCGCTCTCGGTGCGCAGGAACACCGTGAAACCCAGCGCCACCAGCTCGCGCTCCAGCTCGTCAGTGGGGTACTCCGGCAGGAGCACCGTGATGTCCTGGCGAACATGGCGGCGCAGCAGCTCAGCGTCGAAATGATCCCGATGCAGGTGCGAGACGTAGAGGTAGTCGGCCTGCCCGAGTCGGTCCCAGTCGAGCTCGCTGTTGTCCGGGAACGGGAACCACGCCCCGAAGAACGCCGGATTCACCCACGGGTCACACAGCACACTGCCCGCGCGCGTCTCGATGAACAACCCGGCGTGCCCGAGCCCGGTGACGCGCATCCCGTCTCCTCCCCTGATCTCCTTGTGTTCCCTTGTGTCGCTGGCTGGCCAGTTCCGCGTGCGCGCCCACGGTAGTCTCCGGGCTCATGGCCAGCCGATTGGCGCTGCGGCACCGGTACCCCGAGCCGCCGGAGCGCATCCGGGAGGTACTCACCGACCAGCGGTACCTGCGGGACAAGCTCCGCGCGGTGGGCGGGCCCCAAGCCGAGCTGGTGTCGTGGGAGGCCGGCGAGCGGGGCGTCACCGTGGTGCTGCACCAGGTGGTGCCTGGCGAGGCGCTGCCGTCCTTCCTGCGCTCCGCGCTGCCCGGCGGGCTGACGATCCGCCGTACCGAGACCTGGACCAGTTCTGTTGGCAGCGTACACGCGGCGGTCGACGGGGTTCCGGGAACGATCACCGGGACGATGCGCCTGGAGCCTGACCCCACTGGATGCGTGCTCGGCGCCCAGCTCACGGCCGAGGTCGGACTGCCGCTGATCGGCGGCATGGTGGAGAAGGCGATCACCGATGGCATCGCCAAGCTGATGGAGACCGAGTACCGGTTCACCCTGGAGTGGCTGCGAAACGCTGCGACCACCTGAGCTGTTATCCGCGATTGACCTAACTGGGGTATGGGGCATTCGACTTCGTCGTCACCCACAACGCCCAAGGAGCATAGCCGCCGATGACGTGCGCCGTTGCGGGTGGGTATCAGGGTGCCGTCCACAGTCGTTTCACGATTGTATTTGGTGGACCGGGAGTCCGATGCCACTCACACCACGGACTGATGTCACTATCGGTGAGATCTAGGGTAAGGACTGTCGCGGTGTGTGGAGTTGCCGCCTGTGGCAACTCCGCAACAGATCCCCCCACCTCCCCGTGCGGCGGCGGAGGCGGAGCCGGTTGAGCCCAAGGTTCCACTTGGCAGTCAGCTTGTTGATTTACGGCGGCGAGATCTACAGAGAAGCCGACGAGGGACGTGGGGTGACGCTGGGTCAAGCATCTGGCGGCTGATCCCCAACCATCTATGTGATCTTGAAACGGCCGTGCCGTCCGGGGTGACAACCGGACGGTAATCACGTTGAACAGCTCGCCGAACTTCGCGGTCCAGCACTGCCGCGATGACTTCATCCAGGGTGTTGACCATCCGGGAGATCGTGGGCTGGCTGACCCCGAATACGACGCCGGTGACCTCCTGTCTGCAATGATGCCGATAGGCGAAAAACGTGGCAGTCACCGCCTCGAAACAGTTCCCTCTCATGCCGCCCATGCTCAGGATGCCAACCACGACCCGACCCACCAACTCGAAGACTTACTCGTACATACAGGCCTGTCACAGCCGCAACCCGCGATGGCCGCCACGTATTATAATTGATCTTCGAAAATTACGTGAATACCGCAGGTGGCCGTCGCTCATGCCAACGAAAGGCCACCCAGTCGCGTCTTTCTCAACAATGCTCCAGAGTGTCAGACCGGCCACTTGATACTATTCTTGCTATCCGGTCGGATGTCAGCAAGATTATTCATTCTCCCCCTGCGGGGTACGGAACCTTATTCAGAAGTCTTCAGTCAGCGTGCCACCACGGCCGTTTCAAGATTGTTTTTATGGTCGCGGTGGTCAGGTCTTCCTGTACCGGGCATCCCGGCGCGAGGCCTCGGTGGGCGTCGCCGGCCACCTGGTGTGGCGCGACACGGGCCGCTGTCCACTCTGCCGCTCCGCCCCCACCGCCCCACGGGGAGGTGGGGGGATCTGTTGTGGAGTTGCCACCTGTGGCAACTCCACACACCGCGACAGTCCTTTCCCAGACCTCACCGACAGTGACATCGGTACGTGGCGTGGCAGACACCGGACTCCCGACCCACCAATACGATCTTGAAACAACCGCGCCTCCTGACCTGGGATGATGGGAGTTACTGAAGCTTCTAACACCTTTAGCGACAGGTCACCTTACAGATGCGATAGTGGCGTAGCGCATTGCGGACGCGCACGAACTTAATGATCCGAATCCGGTGCCGTGTGCGGGGTTAGCAACGGTAATGCGCATGGCCCAGCCCTGCGGACTGGACACATTACTGGCGCAGCTTAGGTACTCCGGCGAGCTCCAACTTGGCGGGAAAGATCACCTCGATCGTGGCGGGGATGGTGGCCGACGCGGGGTATACCGATTGACACCGAGTTCTGTGTGGGGGGCACGGTTGCGCTGGTGAATGACAGCCCTAGTCAGGGCGGGAGGCGTCGTCGCCACAGTCGAGTGCCTCCGCAGCATCCCGAACCTGCCCAAGTCCACTCGTAACCTGCACAAAGGCCGCCACTCACTGGTCGCGAAGATCTTCCACGGGAAGATTAGGGTGAACTCCACCAGCGCTACCACAAGGGCATGGAAGACCAACTAGGGGCGTTGGGACTGATCGCCAATATCTGTGTGCTCTGGAAGACCGTCTACACCGCCCGCGCGTTGGACGCTATCCGCGCCGAAGGCACACAGATCGCCGCAGCCGACATCGCCCGTCTCTCCCCACTCGGCTTTGATCATCTGAACATGTTGGGTCGCTACAACTTCTCACTCCCGGAGATCGTCCAGAGCGGAGGACTCCGACCACTGCGTACACCGCCGTCGCGACTGTAGAACCCGGCCTACGACTCACCGGCGACCAACGTGCGGCGAACCTGCTCATGCGAGATACCCACGAACGACGCGATCCGCCGCAGCCCCAGCCCCTCAGACCGGGCCGAGGCCATCGCTTCAACCAACGCCGCCGAACTCACCTCATCCAGCATCGCCCTCAGCTCCGACAGCGCCCGCAACCGAATCGCCGGCGCAAGTCCGGCCACCTCGCCGCAAAACCGCTCCACATCAGCCCGTAGGAACGCCACACCATCGGAGTGCACCCGGCAAGGCTGGCCCCAACCGACCCACAGTGTCAACAGATGTGACACCAACCCCGGCTCGCCGTTCCGTTCCTACTGGACCCCGGACACGATCCCACCGGAGTCGTCGCCAGGGCGTTGGATCGTGGCGGGAGCTCGGCGGTCATGTGGGTACCACCGAGCGCTCGCTGTGCGGACCTGGGGTTCTACGACTGAGTGGGGCGCACCGCGGAGTATTACCGCGCCCAAACACGCCGGTTCCTCACCCCGGCTGGTCGGGCTACTCGTCGTGGTAGCCGTACGGGTTGATCTCCTCGTACAGCTCGTCGTCCTGGTCGCCGAATCCGATATCCCACTCGGTCATGTCGGGCCAGTGCCGTGGAGGACCGGGCAGCAGCCGGCCGTTCGGCGGGTTGGCGACCCACAGGGCGTGGGACTCGATCTGTCCGTCGACGGGTTGGCGGATGAACTTCTCGTCGTAGAACAGGAAGTGCCCCATGTCGTCGCGGTCCTCGCGGGCCTCTTCCGGCAGCGCCACCAGGCGCGTGATCTCGTCGTTGTCGCAGTCCACTTCGACCATGACCGGCACCGTGTAGCGCACCCAGCGGGTGGTGGCCATCAGGATCTCGCCTTCGGGGTGCTCTGGCGGGAGCCACCCAGCACCGGGGGTGCGGAGACCCCGCAGGGGAACAACGCGCCTGGCACCAGGTCCAGCGTGGTCACCGGCTGTCGCTCGGGCGGGGACAGGTCGAGCACCCAGTCGCCGAAACGCCGGATGGTGTGGGTGATGTAGGGCGAGATCGTGGCCAGGTCATCGGGATCGACCGGGCGGCCGTCGGCGGCTAGGACGTTGGCCGCCGCGGTGATGTCGCAGGCGTTCTGGTAGATCACGCAGTTCGCCAGCAGCTCGTTAAATTTCACAACCTTCTCCTGGTAGTCGGGGTCGTTGCGGCCGATTGTTTCGCCACCGAAACGCAGCCACGTGGAGAACCCGTGGAACGCCTCGGCCTTGTTGGTGATGGCGGTGATCTGCTCGCGCAGCCCTGGGTCGGACAGATACCGAAGCAGTGTGATCGTGCGGATCACGCGCCCCAATTCTCGGAACACCCGGTACAGGCGGTTCTTACGGGAGTTGTTGCGCAGCCTGCGCAGCAACGTCACCGACGACAAGCGGCCCTCCCGGATCGAGATGGCGGTACGGAGCAGGTCCGGGAAATGGGTCTCGATCAGTCCCCAGTCGATGACGTTGTCGCCGAACAGTCCGTCAATGTGCTGGTAGGTGGCCGCGACCGACGGCCGGTAGAAGTTCAAGTCCTGCCAGTTACGGATGCGCGGCAGCAGATCGAACCCCAACAACGCGGCGAGTCCAAACACGGGCAGCGACTGGCCTTGTGTATCGGCATGAATGGTGTCCGGCTGGATGTCGGACTCGTTGCGCAGCAAGCCCTCGATGATGTACACGGCTTCCCACACGCCACACGGAATGAAGTGGCTGAACAACGCGATATACGTGTCAGAGATGTGCCGGAACGCGATCCCTCCGTAGCCTCTATATCGAATGTGAGATTCGGCGAGAATGTTATTGTCCCACGTTTCGACCTGGCTGCCGTCGACGGCCACGACATGACCGTCACCCCACATGCCGGCCACGTCCAGCTTCGCGAACTCGTTGATCACATCGGTGGACGCGGCGTCGATCTTGGCGCAGGTGGCGTGTTTGTTCGCCGCGATCGACAACTCGTGTGCGCTGACCGTGCGGCGCATGTGCCGGGCGACCTGGGCTGGCCCGAGCAGGGTCCCGTTCGCGAACACCATCAGCACGTAGCGGCCCAGCGTGTCCCGGATCTTGGGGTCCGGCCCGGAGGCCGGGCCGAAGTGCCGGGGCCAGCCGGTCAGATGCGCGGTGCGGGCCAGGATGTCCAGCAGTCCCCGCTCAGGCAGCCGCTCGTGGATCGCGTCCTCCAGCGCCAACGCGCTGGGCCGCCGGTCGGCACCCTTGCGGCGTTTGAGCGTCGGGCGGCCGTCCTCCAGCACGAGGTCGGTGTTGTGCGGGTAGCCGGCGTCCACCGCCGCGGCGGTCTCGGTCAGCTTGTCCCGGAAGAACGCGGTCAACGCCGTCGCGTCGGCGGGGATGCCGGCCTGCTCACAGAACTCCTCGACCTTCGGCGCGCACTCCTCCCACGTCATCAGTTGCGCGTGCAGGTTGGCGTAGGAGTCGGCGCCGACGACGGCGATGTCCCCAGAGCGCAGTTCGGCGGCCAGGTAGGAGAACACGCACACTTCCAGATGCCGACGCACCAACCGGCCAGGATGGTCAGCATCCCGCAGGATCCTGCGCCAGGACTCCCCGGCGAACACCTCAATGTCAAGGGCCAGCGCCACCGTGGCCTCCCTCGCATGCTCGTCGGTCCGCTCGACGGTCACCTGCTGCGGGACGTACTCGCCGGTGCGTGACCGGTTGGCGCGGATGAACTCCACCGCGTCCAGGACACCGCGATCCGCGCTGGTCGCCTCCAGACCCAGGATGTCCAGCAAGGTGAACAACGCCGCCCGGTGGCTGCGGTAGTACCGCGCCAACAACGGCAGGTAGTTGTTGCCGTGATGCGCCGACACCGCCTCGTGCGAGGCCGACAGTTCCTCCACGCCACCGGCGGCGGCCAGCGTCTTGAGCACCAACCGCCCGGCCCGCTCGGCTATCACCGTCATCGGCTCCGCCATCGTCGTACCGGGTGACTCCACGCCGGCCTCTAGTGGGGCCGTGGCGTCCCGCACGACTGACAGCAGATCACCGAACACTCCGAGCAGGCGCTCAGACTCCGCCCGGTGCTCCTCGCGCAGTTCCTCCAGCCGCTCACGGCCCTTCTTATGGATGGCGGCCATGCGCTTGCAGAACATGGTCGCCACCTCATCACGTGCCGCGGTACGGCACTCGTGGATCAGGCTGACCAGCAGCGTCCACCGCTTCGCCTCGCCGATATCCCTCAGGTCGCCCACGTCGGTAGCCCGCGCCTCACCAGCGAAATGCGCGATTTTCTGCGGCGCCACACCTTCCAACCACACCTCAGTGGGTCCCAGCGCGTCCAACTCGGCCAAATACGCCAACCGCAGCTTGAACTTGCCCAGCGTCGCCGCCTTCGCGGGCACCTTGAGCCGATCAACACCGGAACGGCGCGAGACCGGGTCCAGCGCCAGCAGATGCGCCAACCGGTCCCGCGCCGCCGGATCCGCCATGATCCGGCCACCGACCGCGGTGAACAAGGCGGTATTGAACTGAGCGCGGATCGCCGTGGTCATCTTGTCGAACGTGCTATAGCCGGGCAGCTCCAACCCCGCCCGCACCACCTCGTCCAACGCCACGTTGATCAGATCGGCCGGGTCGTCCTTCGCCTCCACCACGGCCCGGATCGCCGCCTCGGCCACCCGCCGAGACTCCGCCGGCTCGTACCGCACGCCCACCCGCGCACGCACGAAGTCCCGGTGCCGCCACAACGTCCGTTCCGACTCGTACTCAGCCCCAACATGCTCACCCAACCGCAACACAACACGGACATGGCCCACCACGACCGCCGGCACCTCGGCCAGCTTCGGAAAATACCCCAGACGCTGATAGGACTTCAACAACACCGCCAACGCCAACAAGTGCGGCTCGGTCTGTGTCCGGCCCGACACCCACTCGATCTCGTCCTTCGTAGGGGTGAACGCCTCCATCAACTCCCGCGCGGACACCACCCGCTTGAAGCGCGGGTACGCGGTGCGATCGCGCGACGCCAACAGACATCCCGAAAACGATCAACAAAATGACGCCGACACCCTAGCCAGCCACCCGCCGCGCCCACCAGATGGAGTCCTCTCACGTCTTCTACCAAGATCTAACCCGCACAGCGGCAGGTTTGACCCGTATCCCGGTCGCCCCCCTACCACTACGACTACCACGACACCCGCGCCCACAACGATCGACGAATCGCGCGAGGCCTACGCCGCGGTGAGCCACCCGATGACCCCGACCCCGAGGACGTCTGGGTGAACACCACCCCGAGGCCATGGCCACCACGACCCTGGCCAGCTTCCCGATCCGGTTCACCTGGGCACTGGATGACCTGCGCGCCCTGGTCTCCGGACACCCCATCATCGCCGAAGGCTGGGGACTTCGCCCCGAACTGGTTGCCCCACTCCTCGACAGCCCACGCCGGATGGTGGTCATGGCGGCGACCGACCGATTCCGCCAGCACCAGCTTCGCCACCTGGCCCGCGCCCGCACCCTGGACACCCCGGTCAGCGACCCCAACCGAGCCCAACGCAATCGCCTCACCCGAGACCGCATCATCGCCGCCGACGCCGTCCACTCCGCCCGCCGTCCCGGCATCCGAGTGATCGACATCGACGGCACACAGGGCACGGATAGCATCGCTGACATCCTCGCCACCCACTTCAGCCCCTACCTCCCAGCAAAAGCATGATCAAACCGAGGCATTCAGACAGTTCTGATATCCGACGGTGCCGTTATGCGTGTCCTCGGACTTCCGCACCCGCACGCTGCGCCGCCACCTCGACGCCGCGGTCGCCGAGGCCCTTCAAGCACAGGAGACGCGAGCATGACACGGAAGATCGGTTACTCCTGGCGGCTGCGGGACGTGATGGCCAGCCGCGGCATCTTCACCGCCACTGAGCTCGTTCCGGTGCTGCGCGAGCGCGGCATCGAGCTGTCCGCGTCCCAGGTCCACCGCCTGGTCTCCGGCACGCCCGAGCGGTTGTCGTTACAGGTCCTGTCCGCGTTCTGTGACATCCTCGGCTGCACCCCGGCCGAGCTCGTCGCCACCACCGCCGAGAACGCTGGGGTTCGTAAGACCGCGACCGACGACCGGCCGGCACCGTCGACGGTGGCGACGCTGCGGCCCCGGCCCGCCCGGATCCTGCCGGAGGAATGAGCCGCGCCTACGCCAGCGACGAGCAGTACGAACGCTGGTACCTCCTCGAGTGCTGCCGCTGCGGACGCCGTAAGAACAAGGCCGGCAGCTGGCCGGATGGCTACGTCTGTCGCACCTGCGCCGACCGGGCGCTGCGCATCCGAGGGCGCTGCCCCGGGTGCGGAACCGAGCGGATGCTTCCCGGGCTGCGCGCCGATGATCAGGCAGCGATCTGTTCGGACTGCGCGGGGTTCACCACCTCGTTCCAGTGCAGCCGCTGCCCGGAGGAAGGCAAACTGCACGCTGGCAGGCTGTGCACCCGCTGCACCCTCAGCGACCGGCTACGCGAGCTGCTCGGCGACGACTCCGGCGAGATCCGCCCGGAACTGGCACCGCTGGCGCGCTCGCTGCTCACCGCCGAGCGACCGCTGTCGATCCTGACCTGGCTCTACACCCGCAAGGGCAAGACCGAATCCGCCGAAACGCTGATGCGCCAGCTCGGCCGAGGACAGATCGCGTTGACCCACGAGGCGTTTCATACCCTGCAACCCTGGCGGGCAGCAGCGCACCTGCGTGAGCTGCTGATGGCCTGCGAGGTTCTGCCCCGCATCGACAAGCAGATCTGCTTGCTCGAACGCTGGCTCATCGCCCACCTCGACACGATCACCGAACCCGAACCCGAACGCGTCCAGCTCATCCAGCGGTACGCCACCTGGGAGGTGTTGCCCAAACTCCGCGCACGCGCCGAGAACAAGCCAATCACCCCGGCCAGCCGACAATTCGCCGGCGAGCAGATCACCCAGGCCACGGCGTTCCTCGACTGGCTCGCAGCCCGCCAGCGCACCCTACGAACCTGCGAGCAGGCCGACATCGACACATGGCACGCCGCGCACGCCGCGCATTGGCGCAGGCGCCTGCGTGGTTTCCTGCTCTGGGCCGTGGCCAGCAAGCTCACCCGACCGCTGCGGCTACCGGCACCCCTCACCACCCACGGCGCTGCGCTGCCCCAACCCGAGCGCATGGCCCTACTCGCTCACCTGCTCGCCGGGCACGAGCTTCCTTTGCGCTCACGGGTCGCCGGAGTGACCGTCCTGCTCTACGCCCAGCAGGTCAGCCGGATCGTCCGGCTCACCGTCGAGGACGTCATCCACGACGGCGACCAGATCCTGCTGCGCCTTGGCGAGCCACCCTCGCCAGTGCCCGCCCCATTCGCCGAGCTCCTCCTCACCTGGATCAGCCAGCGGGACAACATGAACACCGCCACCAACCCCGACTCCCGGTGGCTGTTCCCCGGCCGCCGAGCACAACAGCCGATGCATCCCGAAACACTCGCCAGGCTGGTCAACAAACTCGGCGTCCCCACCCGCACCGCCCGCACAGCCACCATCCACCAGCACGTCCTAGAGATGCCAGCACCCGTCGTCGCCGACGCCCTCAGCTACCACCCCGTCACCACAGCCAAGATCGCTACCCACGTTGGTGCGACCTGGAGCCGTTACACCCCCGGTGACCACACACGAACTGGCGACAGTACGGTCACATAATGTCGGGTAGCCCTCATCGGTGACGTTCCCCACAGAGTTCAGCGTTTCCGCAGGTGGAGCCGGTCAACAACACGCATCAATGATCAGTTTTGGCATCAACGGGACTTTTCGTTCCTCTGCACTCTGACCCCCGTATCCGCCACGCCTTTCACTCGTTGACTTGACTGCGATGCTCGTACGGCTAAACAGTGAAGGAAATCATGAGAATTGCGGCGATAATCCCGGCTGTAGCGATTCTTGCTTGCATGCAATTTGAGCCTACGGCGATTCCAGCGCTGGCAGGGGGTAGGATTGTAATGCCTACCACGTATCCGCATTCATTGGCGACCGCATCTGTAGCTCCTGACACGGAGCATGAGATTCTGCAGATGACATACCTATATTTGATGGATCAAGTGAACAGTGTCACCGAAAACGAGGCTTTCAACAGAAGCCAGGGTACCAATCAGCTAGCATGGGACAGGGTTGTCGATCCCTTGGCGGAGGTGTTGAAACAAGAAGCGCCGAAGATTCAATTTGCTCGCAGTTTTTTGCGAGGAACGCCCGCTGAGCATGACTGGGGACAGGTGGAACTGCGGAATCCGAAGCTCACAATATTGGGCACTACTGCGATACTGACAGCGACTGAATTTACCGAGTTGCACTACAAACATCTGAAGGAAAGTTACTTTTATAGCATTAAGCACACTTTCGGATTTCTTCTGGTCAATGGTGAGTGGAAGATGGATAAAGATGACCTCGGAGATGTCGCCGATATTTCGCCGACCCCTTATGCGCGGCATACCGTTGTGGGTGTTCTTCATGATGATGTATCGGCGGTAAGTCAGGATCTGGCCCGTCCGATCGATCCCCAAACTGTCCCAGAACCGGGAAGTCTACTCCATGGAATCGTAGTACCACCTCCGGCCGATCGATTTCTCGTGGCAGCCCCGACGCCCAGACCTGATCCTTATGATGGGAATGCTGCGGCAGACTATGCCACACTGTGGGCGGCTAACTTCAATCCTGACTATCCTCAGTATAACGACGATTGTACTAATTTTGCTTCGCAAGCACTCAAGGCGGGCGGCTGGACAGAAGATGAAGAATGGCACATTAACGCAGGCGCCTCTTTACTCGCAGCAACTGGTAGCAAGGGTCAAACTTTTTTCAATTTCGTTGGCAGGGCATGGACGGAAGCTAGAGCGTTGTGGGATTACGGGACCCGCCAGGGGGAGCATCGATTCGCGTATTGGAGCAGTAGTGCTGAAAATCAGCCTCACGCTCCTAATGAAACCCTGTATGGTGTGGTGAATCGCGGGGATCTAGTCTTTGCCGACTGGGACAGTGCCGGACCTATGCAGCATGTGATGATCGTTACTACCGTCTCTGGGAGCGGCCGGGATTGGCATCGTGTTCAAGTAAGTTCTCATACTGCCCCTGAGCGCAACAAGGCACTTCCAGACATTGTTGTCAGCGCGGTGATGAACGATCATAAGGATCCTAGGAAGATAAGATTCTATTATGCGCATCCTGGCAGTTAGTAATGATCCCGGATTTAGCGATTCTTTCTTGCGCGCAAGTTGGGCCTACGGCGATTCCAGCGCTGGAGCCGGCGTGAGACTCCTCAGGCGAGTGGATGATCGCCTGCAGCCATAGTCCCGCCCGTGCACGGTGAAGCGGTGTACCTGGGCGGCCTGGCATCTGGTCCGCCGCAGTCCTCCGGGGGCGCGGTCCGTGCCCGGATGATCCGCACCTGGCGGTGCCGAAGGATCGCCGGGCCACGGTGTGCCGTTGCTGTCGTAGGCCCTGCGGTAGTGGGCCAGAGTGGGTGCGCCGAAGCGGTCGGCCATCATCTGGCTGATCTGGGTGTGTCGTGGGTCGCGCAGCGCCTGAGTGGGCCGCGCTGTCGCGGGAACGATGTCGGCGACGGCACAGCCGTCGCGGACGAGGTGCACTACCGCGCCTTGGGCGGCGCGGGCGATGGCCTCGGCGACGTCGTGGTGTCAGAGGGGCAGTCCGAAGGTGTTGTAGATGGCCTTGTCGACGCGGTCGAGGTCGGCGGGGTCCAGCGCGCCGAGGAACTGCATGAGGGCTCCCTGGTAGACGCGGGTGATGTCGCGGGCGATGTTGAGCCAGCCAGAGGTCTCGCCGATCGTGACGGGGATGGCGGTGAGTCCGCCGGGGTCGTCGGGGACCACCGGGACGCCGTAGAGCATCTGCACGGCGGGGTCATCGATGAGGTACTGGGCCGAGACGATGACCATCGGGCCGACGGGGATGGCGCGTAGTTGGTAGTGCCGGCACTCACCCCGCCGCACGGCGGCCCCGCCCGGAGGTCAGCTCGGCCACGGTGTGCTGGTGCTCCAGCTCGGCCACGGCCAGTGCCTCGCCGTCATAGGGCTTGGGCGGGTAGTGCTGGTGGATGTTCTGGTGGATGAACCTCGACACCCAGGCGGAGACCGACAGCCCGTCACGGCGGGCGGCCTGCTCGGCCAAGAACGCCGCGGTGGACTCCAGCGTCAAGGACATCTTCGTGGTGGCCATCCTCAGAGCGTACCTTTTGATCGCCTCTATCGACAGCCTCGGGTTATCCGGGTTGGTCATGGCTGCTGTCCTGCCCGGTCGCGCTCCCCACGCCGTTCGCGCTCGCCGAGACGCTCGCGGGTGTGTCGAATCCGCCGATGGCGTCGGAGTCTTCTTCGGCGTCGGTGGACAGTGCGTCTTTGATCCATTTCGTCATGAGGTCCCAGTGGAGGGGGGCGATGCGGCCGTCGCGGTCGAGCATGATGCAGTCCCCCGTGCCCAGCGACGCCTGCATCTGCCGCAGCCGCTCCCCCGGTTCGGGCCGTTGGAGTAGTACCGCTTGGGCGTCCTGTTCGGCGCGGCCGTCGGCGCGGAACGCGAAGGACATGACGATCTGCTCGACCAGGCCGGTCAGGTCGGCGAGGTCGACGGCGGCTTGGGTGTCCAGCAGCAGCCACGTCTGCAGCGCGCGGCCGGTTCGCGCGATCCATTCGACGAACGCTTTGCCCTCGGGGTAGCCGGTGATGAGGTGCAGCTCGGTGAGCGCGACCAGTTTCTTCAGCTGCCGTACGTGTCGGGATTGTTGCAGGGCGTAGTTCAGGCTGACCCGGAACGTGGTGACCGAGCACCGCTCGGCCACGGTCCACTTGTCGGGGTCGGGGTTGTGTCGGGGCAGGTCCAGTCCGGCCAGTCCCAGGTACACCAGGCCCCGGCCGGTCATTCATCAACGGCCGAGCCTCCGGGCCTCCCCGTAGCTTCCAGAGAAAAAACAACGATCTGTCCCGTTTACGCTGGTCAGAAGGTTCGGTCGACATCGCCCGAGCGGAGTGCTCAAAGATCGACTACAACGCCGTGGCCTGCACAAACGGGCCAGATCGTTGGTATTTCGGTGCTTACTACCGGGAGGCCAGGTCAGACCAGCGCAACGCTGACGCCGCCGGGTCACAATCGGCCAACAACGGCCGAAACCCCCGCTCAGCCAGCGCAGCGCAGGTGAACACCGCGCACGTGGTCTTCCCCACTCCCGGCTTTAAGTTGACATACGCCCAGCTCAGCACAGCAGTACCCTACTGCACTACTGCGCATACTGCGAGCAACCGGGCGCTAACTGCTCCACCGCTTCAGATCATCGGAAGAAACCTCCGAGACATGCCCATCGTCCCACCGCACGTTGAAGTGACCACCGGACATGCTGGAACCCAGCACCGTCCCAGACTGCCCTTTCGCGGTCTCCGACCCGAAGACACCTCCGGTGTCTCTGGTCGCCTGGACCTTCTCCCCGTCGGAGTAGTAATCACTCACCGGCATTACCTCCCTGAACACTCGTGAACCACAGCCTGTGACCATGGCTGCGCTAGGTGTGAGCACTCTAAACCCAGCAACCCGCCACCTTCCCGCACCTTGCCGAGCGCGACCAGGGGGTGGGATCGGCAAGGTTCCGCAACAACACGGCCTAGTCGCGGCTGCCAGTGACCGGCGGTACGTCTCTAGAAGAAGTGTCAACTCGCGAATTGACACTCGGTATTGTCAATGACAATGTTGACATATGTCGACGCCGTCAGCCGAGACCACTACCTCGCCGGGCCGTGAGCTGGCAGCCCGCGCGCGTCACGTGGCAGGACTGCTCTACCAACTGGCCGACGCGGCCGAGTCGAGCCAGCCGGAGGCGGTCGGCTCCTGGATGCGGCACGTCCGGGAGATCCACGCAAGTGTGCGTGGCGAGCTGATGACCGCCGCTGTGGTCCGTGAGCGAGCGGGCGGCGCATCGTGGACCGCGATTGGCGCGGCCCAAGACCCGCCCGTCAGCAGGCAAGCCGCCCAACAGCGCTACCAGCGCCTAGTCCAGCGAGTGGACGTCACCAGCGACGGTGACACCGTGGCCGAGCCAACACCCGAACCCGCGCGACACGAGGAGCCGAGCGTTCCGGCTGTCAATGACGGTGTTGACGGTCTCTCCCCGTGTTCCGCGCAACGCCAGCTTGAGCCGCCACGCACGGCCCTCTCCGCTGGCGGCATGTGGGCCGCCGATGACCGGCGCGACCTGATCCGCGCCAGCGACTACCCGACCAGCGGCGCGTGGCTGGTCACCATCGCGGGCGTGACAGTCGGCAGCGTCCAACCCACCTACAGCAGCGCCCGCACCAAGCGATGGACCGCCCTGATCAACGGCATGCCCGTTCTCGGTGGGCAAGCCTTCCCCAGCCGCGACAAGGCCGCAATCCAGGTCCTCCTAGCGACCCTTGGACGCTAGGTGAGGATGACGAGGCTCGCGCCGAGTATTTCCGTGACGCGCAACGCAGGCTCTGGCACTGGGTACTCCACTCACCACTGCCCACACTGAATATCGATACCTCGGAGCGGCAGTGGGATGACTACGCTCTCGCCGCCGCCGACTACGTCACTGCGCTGACCCGGTTAGCCTAACCGTGGATGCTTCTCCATCCAGCCACTGTGCTAGCCGACGCTGGTAGTCGGTGAACATGACAGTGTCACCGACCTGCTGCCAATACAGCAATCCGGATAACCATTCCAGGCCCGCAGACACCCACTGGCGCCGGGCGAAATCCTGGAGCGCACCGCCCGCGCTGTGGTAGCCGTCCCAAAACGGCTCCTTGATTTCGAGGTGTGGCTCGAACACCCACATTGCGAGCTTGACGGCATCAGCTGCCGGATCCCACCAGCGGGCGTGTTCGCAATCCAGCACACCCGCAAACTGTCCACTGCGCACAACGATATTCGGCAGGTGTAGATCAAGGTGAGTGAACGACGGCCGTACCAGCGGGCCAACCTCCTCGGCCGCCACACACACCCGACGCCCTGCCGCGGCGGCCGTCCCGAGATCCAGCACGCCCGCCACCGAATGAGCGATCACCAGTCTCTCGACCCGAGCCGCGACGACCTCGGCCCACGACGCCCCGGCCGGGTGCCCAGTGAACGCCGATGCCCGCACTGCATGCAGCCCGGCCACCGCGCGCCCCCACCTCGTCGCTACCCTCCGGCGCTGTGCCGGGGTCAGTATCGGCCACGCCTGGCGCCCGTCAATACCCGGCAACCATCGGAATACCAGCACGGGCCTCCCGACCGAGGAATGCTCCACCACATGCAGCAACTCGGCTAGCTCGGCTCCCCGCAGCCAGCCGGATCGGTGCATCAGTACATGACGGCGCACAGTGGCCAGCTCAGGATGTCGCATCGGAATCTTTACCAGGACACCACCGCCATCGGTGTTCGCCCACCACATCCGGTGGCTGTGTCCGCCCAGCACTGGTACCAGCTTGCGGACCCCGGAAAGCCCAGCCAGTCCCCGGACTACCTCAAGCGCGCTAGCCGCTATCGCCGTGCCGTCTAGACCAGCCACACGGTAAGGGTAGACTACCTCCTACTCCGAAAATACCATCGATATGAGAGGGAGCGATAAGGAATGACCGGCACTGTCACTACGAATATTGAGGTGATCGCTCGCCTCCTGATCCTGACCCCAGGCGGAGCGCTGGTGGTGCGCCAGCGTGGCAAGAACTGGGGCTTCTTATTGGGAGGACACGTCGAGCGCGGCGAAACCGCCGTCGACTCGGTTATTCGCGAACTCCGTGAAGAAACTGGACTCACTCTCGCTCCCGAAGTCATCGAACGAGCTGGTGTCGTCGAGCACGCTTACGTCGAAGACGACGAATACCACCATGAGATCAACGTCGTGTTCACCGCCACGCTTGATAGCGACCACGTTCCCAACAGTCTCGAAGACCACCTCGAAACCCTCGTCGTACCCGTGGAACAGTTCAGCGACTTCGAGCTGCGCCCCGCTCCCCTCAAAGACGCTCTGCTCGGCTGGCTGGCCAACCGCACCCCATTCTTCTCACCGCTTCCTCCCACCGCTGGTTAGTCAATCCTACGGTTGACTCACGGGCTCTGCCATGGCCATTCGTTGAAGGGCAATAGGTCTCGTACCCTGGCCGAGGTATCCCTACCCAGTATCACGTCAGTGTCGAGATTAGCCGAGTCAATCTGGCGAATGAACTCCCTGCAGCGTCCGCAGGGTGGAATTACGTGCAGCACGCCCACATTGTCTCGCCACACGGCAACGATCTTCGAAATCCGGTACTCACGAGTCGTGACCATCGCCGCGATGGCCGCGTGCTCGGCACAGAACCCCGTGCCCGAGCCGGTGTTAATGCACACGCCGGTGTAGATGTTGCCTACATCGGTGACCAGCGCAGCCCCTACATCACCAAAGATCTGGCCGCCCACTCTATGCGGATTGAGCACCGCCTGGGCGGCGGCGATGAGTTCATCGTTGGTCACAGTCACCACTGGTGGAAGCTACCAAAGAATCCGCCGCATGCCGACCGCCAGGGACCTACCCCTTCCCAGGGAGAGCGTCACAAAGTGGAGGAGGCAGACCGCTGGTCGGCACAGCGCTGAGTTGCGGGTAGCAACCAGATACGTGTAATCGGGCCATCGACGCTGCTCAGCGGTCGGTGGGTAGAAGGTTGAGGGTTTTGATTCGGTCGTCGGTGGTGGGTCGGCCCTGGAGGAACAACGGAACGAGGAGTCCCGGTAGCGACGCCAGCGGCGGTCCCAGGAGCGGTGGCTGGATAGTCGAGCGGTCTTCGGTGTCGGTCGTTGGTCGGGTTCTACGGTGCCTGCGTGCCCGTGGAGTTCTTGTTCGACCGTGAGGTGGCGGCCTATGGCCGTTACGCCTGTGTGCCGTCTCCGGCTGAGCTCAACCGGTTCTTTTTCCTGGATAACGCCGACAAGGCGCTGGTCAGGCGCCGCCGGGGCGATCATCATCGGCTCGGGCTTGTGCTTCAAGCTACGACGGTGCGTTATGTCGGTAGGTTCTTGGAAGATCCGTTGGATGTGCCGCTGGCTTGGGCTTGGTCTTGACCCAGCGTGGCCAACTCGATCAGGCCATCAGTGTCACAACTGAGGCCATCCAAACAGTGCACGCGGTCCGGGGATCCGGTCGGGTTGTCGCCAGCCTGCACCGCACTGTGGACCTGCTCGGACAACAGAAGTACCCCCCGGCGGCCACCTTCGCGGCCACCGCCCGCCACCTGCTCCCCGCGAAATAACCTGAGCGGCCCAACGTATCTCCGGCGGCACTGGCGCAGCGGAGTCGAGTCTTGGGGGCCTAGGCTGGTCGACCGTGGAGCTCGCGGGCTACCAAACACGAATCGCGCTCGAGGCTGAACTGCTGCGGGCGGTCGCGTTGTCCCTCGAGGCCAACACCCCGGTCCCGACGTGCCCAGGCTGGACTGTGCAGCGGCTGCTCCAGCACGTCGGCCGGGTCTTCGACATGGTCATCAGGGTGGTGCGGACGGCCGACCCGCAGTCACCGCCGAGCCGTGTCGAGCCGCCGCCCGGTAATGTGCTCGCCTTCTTCGACGACCGGTTGGCGGCGATGCTCGACGTGCTCGCGACCACCGACCCGGCCACCCCAGTCTGGCACTTCACCCCGACCGCACCGAAGACCGCCGCGTTCTGGTCTCGCCGGGTGGCGCATGAGGTCACCGTGCACCGGATCGACGCGCAGGCCGCGGCGGGCACCGATGCAGCGGTGGACCCTGACTTCGCCGCCGACGGAGTGGACGAGGTGCTGACCCGGCTGATCCCCAGGCACACCGACGCGTGGGCCGCCGGCACGCGCTGCGGCACGGTGCTCTACCACGCTGCGGACGCTGGACGGGTCTGGACAGTACGTTTGGTTGCGGGCCAGCTCCCGCAGACCGCGGCGGAGGCGGTGACCGAACCGGACGCGTCGGTGGTCGGGCTCGCCGACGCGCTGTACCGAGCAGCCTGGGGTCGCCCGTCTGGCGCGGTGGTCAGCGGCGATATCGCCTTGGTGGACGCCACCCGGGCCCGGTGAGCTCAGCAGGTGTGCTCGTGGTCGCCGTGCTCGGCGTGCTCGACCTGCAGGGTGCTGTGGGTGAGCCCGAAGTGACTACGCAGCGCCGTCGCGGCGGCGTCGAGCACTGAGGCGTCCCCGCAGCGCAGCGACCGAGCCTCCTCGACCACCAGGTGCGCGGAGACCGCATGCCGGCCCGAGGTGATCGTCCACAGGTGCAGGTCGTGCACGCCACGCACCCCCGGCACGCTGCGCAGCACCCGGTCCACCTCGGCGGTGTCCACACCTCGCGGGGCGCCCTCCAGCAGCACGTGTGCCGCCTCACGGAGCAGCGCCAGCGCTCTGGGCACGATCAGGACGGCGATCGCCAGGGACGCTACCGGATCGGCCCGACGCCAGCCGGTCGTGAGCATCAGCAGCGCCACCCCAAGCACCGCGACGGAGCCGAGCACATCGCCCATCACCTCCAGCAGCGCGCCGCGCAGGTTGAGACTGCGCTGGTGCGATCCATGCTGGTGCGATCCGTTCTGGCGGGACTCGCTGCGGGTGAGCACCGCCAGGGCGGCCAGGTTGCCGACCAACCCGAGCGTCCCGAGCACCAGCAGCGGGATCCCCGCGACCGGTTGCGGAGCAGCCAGCCGGCGCACCGCCTCCACCGCCACCACCGCGCCCACCACCAGGAGCACCAGCGCGTTGAGCGCAGCGGCCAGGATCTCCGCACGGCCCAGGCCATAGGTCCGGTAGTGGCTTGGTGGGCGCTGCGCGAGCACCGTGGCGATCAGCGCGGCGGCCAGGCCCAGCGCGTCAGTAGCCAGATGTCCGGCATCGGCGAGCAAGGCCAGCGAGCCGGTCAGAGCGGCGCCGAGGACCTCGGCCAGCAGCACCACCGAGATGATCGCCAGCGCCCAGCCGAGCCGGCGACGGTCTGACGGTGCGCCACCATGCCCATGCCCATGGTCAGCCATGCGCGCCACCATACATGCATACTCGTGCATGGTTTACGATCCGGTCACCCCCGAGACGACGAGCTGGCAGCGGCCCCAAGTTCTCACCGGCTCAGCGACGTCACCAGCGAGGACCGCGCTGCACCTCAGTCACCGCAGGTTTGACGTCCACGAGGTAGACCAGCACCGCCACCAGGGCGATCAGCCAGAGCATCAGGAAGAAGCTATCCCAGGGGACGAACAGAAACAGGGCGGCGGTGGCGCCGCCGGTGATACCCAGCCAGGCCGGCTTGGTCAGCTTGTCGGTCGCGGTGTAGGCGTCGGCTCGCTGGAGCGCAGCGTGAATGAACGCGAAGAGCCCGACCGGGATCGCGAGCCAGTACAGGATCACGAAGACCCAGACATCCAGTGACTGCAGCAGCACCCGCCCAGGATACGCAGACAACCGCCGGCCCGAGGTGTGGCGAGCCTTCCAGCCAGCCAGCCGGCCCGCCTTCCGGCGATCGTTCCAGTATCGGCGATCGTCACAGGAAGAGTTGCGAGATGACGTGGATGGCTAGGCCGGCTAGAGCACCGATCACGGTGCCGTTGATCCGGATGAACTGGAGATCCCGGCCCACCTGCAGCTCCACCTTGCGGGAGGTGTCCTGGGCGTCCCAGCGCTGCACCGTATCGGTGATCAAGGTGGTGATCTCCCCTCGGTAGTGCGAGACCACGTAACCAGCCACGCCCTGAAGCCAGTTGTCCACCTTGGACCGCAGCTCCGCGTCCCCGGTCAGCCGCTTACCCAATACCACCAGCACGTCGCGCACCCGGCGTCGCAGCTCTGAGGACGGGTCCTCCGCGGCAGCGAGAAGCATCTTCTTCGCGGTACCCCACGCCGAGGAGACCAGGATCTGAACCTCGGGGTGCGCCAGTACCTGCAGCTTGATCGCCTCAGCGCGTTCGATCGTCGCCGGGTCCGTGCGCAGATCCTGGGCGAACTCCATGAGGAAGGTGTCCACCGCCATCCGCATGGGGTGGTCGGGCTCGGTGCGCACCGCCCAGGCGAACGCCAACACCTCCGCGTACAGCCGGTCGGCGACCAGCTCGTCGACGAACCTCGGCGACCACCCCGGCAAGCGCTGGCTGACCACCCGCAACACCGCACCGTGGTTGTCGCGTACCCACTCATAGGCCCGCTCGGTGACCAGGTCGACAAGTTTGTGATGCGCCCCGTCGGTGAGCAGCTGACCGAGCAACCGACCCAATGGCGGACCCCACGGCTGCTCGAGGAGACGTCTCACCAGCGCGTTCTCCAGCACCGCTTGAACGTCCTCGTCACGCAGCACGGTCACCGCGGCGCGCACCGCAGTGGCGAGCTCAGCGGTGACACGCTCGGCGTTGCCGGGCTGCGCCAGCCAGCCACCGAGCCGACCGCCGATCCCCACCCGGCGCAGCTTGTCGGCCACCACCTCCTCGGCAAGAAAGTTGTCGCTCACGAAGTCGCCAAGGTTCTCCCCGAGCGCGTCCTTCTTGCGCGGGATGATCGCGGTGTGCGGGATCGGCAACCCGAGGGGGTGCCGAAACAGTGCGGTCACGGCGAACCAGTCGGCCAGTGCGCCGACCATGCTGGCCTCGGCCATCGCCGCCAGGTACCCCACCCACGGGGCAGAGCTCCCCCGAGAGTTCTCGCTGAGCGGGTTCTCGTTGAGCCGCGCCACCACGTACACCACCGCGGCACCCAGCAGGAACGCCAGCGCGACCGCCTTCATCCGGCGCAGCCCTCGCTGTTTGGCCCGCTCGTTGCTGGTCAGCTCCACACTGGCGATTGTGCCCCGCCGGCTGGAAGTGCCGGCTGGAAGTATTCCGACATTACAGATCTTACGCTGAGCGGTCACAGCGTGTAGTATGAAGAAAGCACTCTCCGGGCAAGACCGGATTGGGCGGAAGGTTGAGGGGGAACCGTGGCCGCCAGCCCCGACGCAGGTGACGCGCGATGCGCGCCACTCGGGGTGATGCGCGCGCTCTCGCGGGTCGTCGTGCTCGGCGGCCTGGTCGTCGCGGGGTGGCTGCTGGGATCGGGAATCGGCCTTGCGAGTGACGAGCTGGGGCCCTCGGGCGCCGGCCCGGTCCAGTTGGCCAGTGACCCGGGTACCGGGGCGGCGCGACCCAATGATGGGCCCGGCGGTCAGCGCGGTGGGTCGCACACGGTCACCTCGGCCGTCACGACAGTGCGCTCCATCCTCTCGCTACCGGGGCAGCCCACCCAACCACCGGTGAGGCCCGGCCTTGTGCAACCCATCGTGAACGCCCTGAATGCTCCCACCCCGCTGGCTACGCTGTCCGGGCCCGCGAAGTACGGCGCCGGTATCCGGTCGCAGACACCAGTCAACGAACCTGTGACAGTCCCGCCAGCCGAACCCGCCGTTCGGGCAGCGGCCGCAACGGCACCTGCGCCCACTCTCGGGCCCCCCACCGTGCGTACCACGGTGGGCCACGCCGCCCCGGCCCGGGCCGCCGCACCCACCACCAAACCCTTCGCCAGGCAGTTAGCACTCGGCAACGACCCAGCGGCGCCGGTTCCAGCGAGTCCCCCGGCAAGCACCACCTCGTCATGCATGACGGCTAGCACCGGAAGCGGTGCAGGCACCAAGAGCACCCCGGACATCGCGGTGAATGGCAGCTGGGCGACGGCGGGGCTCGCCTCGACCCATCGCCTGCTGTGCCGCAGCGCCAGCGACCTTCCACGGTCCCCCGCTGCGCAGCCCTCCACGTCACCGGACTGATCTTTAGACACCTGGGTTAGGTCACGGCCTGCCGACGACCGGTCCCCCGGTCCGGCTTTGCCGATCCTCAATGTCGGCCAACCCTGCCGCAATAAGCCCCCGATCTGTCCGACCGCGCCCGGGCGGATCGGGTTTATGGCCCCGGCGTCGCGTTGCCCCCGTGACGCCGGGGCCCTTTATCGTGCGGAATGTGGGGTTTCCACGGCGCGGCCCCCGCACGGCGATCGCCTGCTGCAACTGGGTCGCCGGGTCCCGTGGTGACGATCATCATCGACACCCTCGACCGGATCGCGACCTCCTTCGACATCGTCGACGAGCTCACCGCCGAGCACGGCGTTGTCCCAGTGAGCTGGTGCCAGCCCTGGCCGCGTCGAGCTGACCCATATCGACGAGGTAACCACCAATAGTTCCTGACATATTGTTATCCACGAATGGGCGACAACCCGACGGGGTGAGTCCAGAGCCTGCGCCACCCGGTTTCTCGGGCCCAATTGTTTCACCAGTCACGGTGCGACTCTTCGCCCAAGAAACGAACAATAAATGAACTTTACATGTTGACAAAAGCACATCATGGAACGGTTCCGGAAAACCTCGGCTGCACGTGCATATGGCGTGCCACCGACACGTGCCGCTCCGCAATTGCAGCAGCACGTGCACATAGCTGGCTCGTTATCCGAGTCCAGGGAGCGAGGTTTTTCCACGATATGAGACAGGTCGGCGACCGGGGCGGTCTCAGTGATCTTACCTCGATTTTACCGAGCTAAACTCACAGTGGAAATAAACCCATTGTAAGGGTTGACCCCGTGCGCCAGGTGCGTTAAGTATTGCTACAGACGCACCGCGAGCAGGGATGATCTCCACACTGTCAGACCTAGAGCTGCGGGTCGATCACGAATGCCGCGACGCGTCTGTATCACTGCCCAATAGTCCACTAACCGATGCATCTTAGGGAGTCAATGATGACGTCACAGACCGGACGACAGCAGTCCGCCACCGAGCGGGATGAGGGAGGAGCCCAGAGCCAGCGCTACCAGGACGAGCAGGCTCTCGTTGAGCTGACGGTCCGCGAGCTACAGCGGGACCTGCAGCGAGTGGAAGACCAGACTCGCATAGCACAGCAGGACGCCAACAACGCCCGGCAGGGGGCGCAGCAGGCCAGGAGCGCCGCCCAGCAGGCGCAGATCCAGGCCCGACAGGCCCAGAACCAGGCCCAGCAGGCCCAAAGCCAGGCCCAGCAGGCGCAGAACCAGCTGCAGCAGGCCCAAGGCGAGGCCCAGCAGGCCAACCAGCATGCTCAGCAGGCCCAGGGCCAGGTGCAACAGGTCCAGAGCCAGGTGCAACAGGCGCAGAACGAGGCCCAGCAGGCCAACCAGGGCGCGCAGAGCGCCCAGGAGCGGGCCGACCAAGCCAACCAGCAGGCCCAGCAGGCCGAGGACCAGGCCCAGCAGGCGCACAACCACGCCCAGCAGGCCCAGACCGACGCGGGGCAGATCCGCATGAACGTCCGGCAGCTTCAGCGGGCGTGACGCGCACCGGCTAACACCGGCACCGTCAAAAACGTAAGAACAACCGGGGGGCCACGCACGCAGGTGGCCCCCCGGCGCTGCGCGAGACACCGCCGAGCAGCTGACCCCAGCTAGCCGATGAAACCCTCCACACTGTTAGCAGTTGCCCCAATTACCCCATTTGCCCTGGCCCCAGTTGCCCCAGTTGCCCTGACCCCAGCCGACACTGTCGGCCGCGACATCATAACCAAGACTGAAGATTTGCATGATCCTCATATCAGCACCTTCTTACTTTCGTAGGAAATTCTCCCCCGGACAACATCAATACGTTCCGCGTTGATCTGAAAAGTCCGTTTTCCCGGGTAGCGGCCGCCGTCGAGGTTGTCACCGATACCAGGCCCGATCGATGATGCGCTCGGAGCTTTGCGCGAAGGCCATGCCGGTCCCCACCCCAACGGTCGCCAGCACGACTACACCCGCCAGCAGAGTCAACTTGGTTCACCTGATCATCGACACGTATCCCTCCGCAAACCACACTTTCCCCGCAAACTCCACGTTCCACCATTTTCTTGTGAGGAAGCTGAAAAGAGGCTGAAAATTCGTGTGAAACACCTGGATGCCAGCTATGAGGAGGGGAGCGTCGCCACTACTGGCCAGAAGGTTAGCCTCACCTATTCGTGGGGGTGCTCATCTGGTTGGGGGCACCCGAAGAATCCCGCTCATTGCCGGGCGAACGTGTCGAGCGCGCTGAGCATCCGCTCGCGCTTGGTGTCGCTGCCCTGGTGCCCGGAGTCACTGAGGGCGATAAGTTTCGCGTCGGGCCAGGCGCGGGCGAGTTCCCACGCGGTGTCCAGCGGCCCACTCAGGTCAAGGCGACCGTGGATCAGGACACCCGGGATGCCGGCCAGGCGCCCAGCGTCGCGCAGCAGAGCGCCTTCCTCCAGCCACGCGCCGTGAGCGAAGTAGTGCGCGCAGATGCGGACAAACGCCAGCACCGCGGCCGGTGAGCGGTCACTGTAGGAGTTCGGTTTCGCGTTGGGCTCCAGCGAGACAATCGCGTCCTCCCACGCACACCAGGCGCTCGCGGCTCGGGACCGCACGAGCGGGTCGGAGTCTTCCATCAGCCGCGCGTAGGCGGCGACGAGGTCGCCGTCGCGGTCGGCCTCGGGAACACCAGCCCGGAACCGCTCCCATTCCTCCGGAAAGAAGCGCGCGACACCCCGGTAAAGCCAGTCGATCTCCGAGCGTCGAGTGGTGGTCACGCTGGAGATCACGATCTCCGACACCCGATGCGGATGACGCTCGGCGTAGGCGAGGATCAGCGTGGACCCCCAGGAACCACCAGAGAGCAACCAGCGGTCGATACCGAGGTGCTCCCGCAGCCGCTCCATATCGCAGAGCAGATACTCGGTGGTGTTACAGCTCATGTCCGTGCTCGGATCACTCGCGTGCGGGACACTGCGCCCGCACCCGCGCTGATCGAACAACACGACCCGGTACCGGTCCGGATCGAAACCCCGGCGCATTCTCGTCGAGCACCCCGATCCCGGACCCCCGTGCACGACCAGGGCCGGCTTGCCATCCGGGTTACCACAGACCTCCCAATACACGCGGTTCCCCTCGCCGACATCGAGCATCCCCTGGTCATAGGGCTTGATGGACGGGTAGAGCTCGACCATGTCCACTCCCCCGGTCGCAAGCAGCCCACCCACCATACGGCTCACCCACGAGCGTCAGCCGCCGCTGAGGATGACGACGGAGCGCTTGCATCAGCGCTATCACGCTTGATAGCATTATCGTGTGCCGAACGTCCTTATCCGCGACGTGCCCGAGGACGATCTCGATCAGATCCGGTCGGCAGCAGCAGAGCGGGGCACGTCGCTGCAGAACTATCTACGCGACGCCGTTCACGCGCAGGCGGCCTACTTGCGCCGGCAGGCAGCGCTCGCCAAGACAGCAGAGCGCTTGGGCGGTCGGCCCGAGGTGCCGGCCGATGAGCGGCGAGCGGTGCTCGACGCCATCGCAGACGTGCACTCCGAGCGTGCCGACCGGCTGATCGACCGGCCGGCACAGTGATTGTCGACGCATCGCTCATCATCGACGCTATTGCCGACCCAGGGCCACGAGGGATCGCAGCCCGCGACGCGTTGGCCACCCAGCCGGCCGCCGAGCCGCTCTCCGCGCCAGGGCACTTCGTCATTGAGGTCATGTCCGGGCTTAGCGCGGCTGCGAACCGGCCCAACCATCCCTTCCGGACCTCCGATCTCACGCAGGCGCTGCACGACGCGGAGTCGTTTGAGATCTTGATCGAAGCGACACCATGGATCGACGTGCACCGCGCATGGACGCTCGCGTCCGAGTCGCTGCGCTACACCGACGCAATCTATGTTGCCGCCGCCGAGCGGCACACAACCGCGCTGCTCACCGCCGACGCTCGGATCGAACGCTCCGGCGCACCGATCACCTGTGCGATCATCACGGTCGGCCCATCGACGCCACCAGCTCCAGGGTGATCTCGTCGAGCGAGTCCACGATGACGTCGGCGAGCGCAAGTGCGTCCTCAGAGGGCGGAAAGGCCGCATTGGGCACGGCGAGCACCCCCAGTCCGGCGGTAGCGGCCGACCGCAGCCCGTTGCTGGAGTCCTCGATCGCTATCGCCTGCACAGGCTCCACACCCAACCGCCCCACCACGGTCTGATACACCACAGGCGAGGGCTTTCCAGCCCCCACCTCCTCAGTAGAGATGCTGACCTGAAACCACTGTGCTAACCCAGCCGACTCCAGCACGATGTCAATCAGCCGCCGTGGCGAGGACGACGCGAGCCCCAGCGGCCAGCGGCGTCCCAGCCGCTGGACCACCTCGACCGCGCCCGGGAACAGAGGTAGCCGCTCGTGGTACTGCGCGGCCAGCCGCTCGACGACGGTCGCCGCCACCTGCTCCGGCTCGGCCGGTATGCCCACCACGTCAGTCAGATACGCCGACCACTCCACCGTACTCATGCCCTGCATCGCTCGAGTCGCCTCCGTGGGCCAAGGCCGACTGGCTTCGGCGGCAACACCGCAGCGAACGGCGTCCCACAACTGCTCCGAATCCACGAGCACGCCGTCCAGATCAAAGATCACCGCGCGCACCACGTCCCCGGCCATCATGCCTCCGCGAGCTACTTCCGACGGATTCCCTACCGATTCTCGCCACACGGCTCCCCTTGACTCATTTCACGGGGTCGCTGATCGAGATGGTGCGGGGTTGGGGCTGGTGACCGGAGCGTCTGTGTCTGGGGCGCAGCGCTGGCGGTGCAGGACCACGATGCGCCGGGGCCGGGAATGTGGATCCTCCCTACGGGCTGTCGGTACTCACCAGGAGGGTGGTGATCCGGTGCAGCAGGTGCGCGACCTCGGTTATTCCCATGGTGAGCCGGTCGGTGGCCCGCTCGGGGTGGTGGCCGAGCAGCGCGCGGGCCCGGATGGCGTGCAGCATTGTCTACACGGTCGCGGTAAGCCGGTCATCGGCGCGGACCAGGGCGAGCTCGGTCAACGTGAGTGCCCCATCAGGGTGCCCGGTCCGGATCTCCTGCAGCGCCATGCTGTCCAGGACATCAGCTCGCAGTGCCCAGTCCTTGGCCTGCTCGGCGCAGCCCAGCGCGAAGCGGAACACCCGGCGGGCCTGCTCATGGGCGTTGGCGTCCAGGGCCGTGCGCCCGGCGGTCTGGGCAAGATCACCGACCGCAGAGTGCAGCTCAGGGCGTAGGTGATCTGGGCACTGAGCATCCAGTAGCCAGGCCGAGGAGCGCAACGACGTCATGACGGTGCCCCGGACCAGCCCACTACTACCGTACGTGGAGCCCCAACTGGCGAATTCCCGCGTGGCGGTGCGGATTTGCGCAATGTCAGTCGCGCTGACCCGCTTGGGGGTCGGCGCGGGCTCGGTGTCTTCCAGCAGCTCCATCAGTGGCCCCAGGAGGAGCGTGCCCGCGCCCACGGCAGCGGCGCGGCGGATGGCCTGTTGACGGTCCACGTTGTCCCGTTTCACCGCCGCGCGAAGGGAACGCGCGTTGATGAACCCTAGCGCGGCATCGTTGGGGGCACCCAAGATCGCCCGGAAGGCTTCCCCGTAGAACTCACCTAGCCAGCGGATAATACCGCACTCCAACTTGCCTAATAATTTGCCGTGGCCAGCACCACCTTCTCGTCGTGGTGGTGCCACACCCAGGCGTTCACCAGCTCGGCGAGCTCCTGCCGGGACAGGCCAGTGTCCGCGTAGGTGGGTGAGGCGGTGCGCTCCCGCGCCGCCCGAAGCTGGTCATTCGCCGCTGCCCCAGACCTCCTGAAGTTAGGTCATGAACGTCGATCGATACGGCGCTCGCAGGCGGTGAGCCACCAGCTGCCCATCGCCCCGCCTGCGCACCACCAGCTCGGGTGGTGCGCACACCCATGACCCCAC
>JBOHFR010000019.1:0-72138 GCA_050699715.1 Pseudonocardiaceae bacterium | reverse complement strand
TCACCACTGCCCATGACACGAACACAAGATCACGACCAACGGCCCGCGTCCAGCACCCGACCCAACCGGCGTGTCGCTGGACGACCCAGGCACCCTTCCCGGCTACGGGATCACCGAATGCTTACGATCCAGTAATGGGGAATGCCAGCGTCGGCATACTCGCCTCGCTTGGTGACGTAATCGAGACGCCCGGAACCCGGGGAGACGATCTCCACAACTATCAGCACGTCTGCAGCGCTGAGCAGACCACCGTGGCGATCCACCCGGTTGACCGCCACGGTATCGACCACCACCAGATCAGGTCGGCGCACCAAGCCGGGCCGATCCACAGGAACCAGCCCCAGATCGACATCCACGTCCTGAATGACACGCACACCCTTGGGCAGCTGCGGGACCACTTGCATCGCCAATGCGAGCCCGGCCATATTGTGCTTCGGGGTTGGGCTGGGCGACACCAGGATGCGGCCTTCCATGAGTTCGGTGTAACCCCACCTGGTCTCACCGAGCTTGGCGTACTCCGCAGCGGTCAGGAGCCGAACAGGGGGCAGGCCGGGTACGCCCAGTGGCTCGGCAGCGGTCATGACGCCTCCTTCCGAGCTGGCGTGTCGAGGTCGCTGTGGGCATCGGCATCAACCATGGCGACCAAGTCAAACACGCGGGTGTCACACACCGTACCGGCGGCTTGTTTCCACGATGGCATCCGGATGTCCGAGGATCAGCGGTGCAGGAGGGTCAGGCACGCCGGAGGTCAACCCCGGACTAGCTGCCGGTCCTCGGCGTGGCGGTATGGGAGCGTAGCTCCAGCGAGAGTCTACTGGCAGCTTCCCCGATATTCTGCAGCCACCGTGTCAGCGCTGCCTGGACGACCTCGTCCGCATCAAATTTCTCCCGGCTGGTCGGGACGTACTTCAGCACCAGGCCCGATTCATCAATGATGTCAAGCAACCGCTCCTCATCGGATCTCACAGTGGTATTGCCGAGTCGACGACCCGATCCCGGATGCGGGGCTTGAGCCCGGGAACCGTGACCACCTGTGTGAAAACGGCCATGAGCTGCTCGATGCCGAGCGCGAAACCGGCAAGATCGAACAGCCCGGTCTCCGCGCTGGCGTCGATCAGCAGATCGAGGTCACTGTTGTCGTGGGCATCGCCCCTGGCGACCGACCCGAAAACGCGGATATTGCTGACGCCGTACCGGCGGCCTATCTCCTCGATCTCATCCCGGTGCGCCCGTAGCTCCTCCAACGTCACCTTGCGCCGAGGGGCGTCGACCACATGAGCTGTCATCACAGCTCCTTTCTCCTTATCCTGATTGTGACGCATCCCTTCGTCAGGTCGCGTGGAGCGCGCGGGCTGCCACGTCGAACCTCTCGCAGAACTCGGCCGCAGCGGCGGCACTAGCGGCGTCGCGGACCGGTTGCAGTCGCTGGAGCACCCGGCTTGAGGTCAGGGTGGTGCCCAGCCCGGGCAGGATCAGCAGGCCGTGGTGGATCGCCTGGTCGAGGTCTCCGGCCTGCACCAGTGCTCCGGCCAGCAGTGCCCGGTAATTGGCCTGGTCGCGGGGGGCCCAATGGGCGGTGTCGTCGAGGACGACCTGGTAGAGCCGAACAGCCTGGGCGGGCGTGCCGAGATCCTCTTTGCCGATCGCCTCGAACACGGTGATCTCCGAGTCGCTGACGGTTCTCGTCCAGGGTGGGTCGGTCTCGTGCGGGCCACGGTCCAGCTCACGGCGGGCGCTGGTGATGGCCAAGCGGAACGCCACCTCATCGCCCAGCTGCGCGTGCGCGAGGGCTTGGCGCAGCGAGACGAAGGCGTGCAGCGCCGGGGAGGGCTCGTGCCGGGCGGCGTCCGCGGCGCGGCCGGCGACTTGCAGGGCTTGCCAGGCCAGGCCCCGGCCGCCGGTGTGACGAGCCAGGTACGAGTACTGCTGCGCCATGTTCGTGTACAGCTGCACGCGCTGGGTGCTGTCACCAGCGCTGTCGGCTAACAGCGCGGCTTCCCCGTACAACTGGCGGGCCAGCGTCTGCTCGTCGGCGTCGTGGGCGAACCAGGCGCTCTCGATGCCCAGATCCGCCGTGACGACCAGCAGCTCCTGACCGATCGCCGCGGAGTAGTCGCTCTCGTCGAGCATCCGGCGGGCATGCGCAAGATGCCGCAGAGCCTCCGGGAGCACCGCACCTCCACCAATGGTGTCGTCCTGGGTGCGCAGCCGCGCCAAGACCGCCTGCAGGTACCGCACGTGCGCCCGGTCCACCCGATCGGGCACCGGTAGCACGGCCGCCGCAGCGAGCCCGGCGGCGAGGAAGCTGAAATCTCGACGGCCCACGTTCATGATATCGACTCCCTGGAGTGCGAGGGTGCTATCGCACTCCAGGATGGCATCCGGATGGCCAAGGATCAGCGGTGCGAGCGCCGCCCGGGGCATACCGACCGTGTCGGCGAAGGCCAACAACCGGCGAATGTCGTACACAGTGTTCCGCAACCCCCGCTCGGTCCGGCACACCAGCGACTGCGACCACCCCTCGATCAGGTTGCCCAGCTCCAGCTGGGAGAGCCCCGACGCGGCCCGGAAGATCGCCACAACCGCCGGGACATCGACCCGGGCCAGCGCCTCGCGCATCGGGCGCGAGTCCCACAGCCACGCCGGCACGATCCCCGCCGAGTCCCGAGACGCCCCCGCACACGCCGCGCACACCGGATCGGAGTTGTACCGGGACAGCACAGTCACCCGACAGGCCAGGCAAATCCGCTTGCCCGCCAGCGTCTGACTCATCCCTCAGACCCTCCCACCAGACCCACCCAACCCGTCCGCCCTGCACGCAGGGTGACAACAGCGCGACCCTAACCAGGGCCACCCTCGCTGGCTATTCCGATCTGTCATCGCAACCCGCTGG
The DNA here is from genome assembly GCA_050699715.1 of Pseudonocardiaceae bacterium. GTDB lineage: Bacteria > Actinomycetota > Actinomycetes > Mycobacteriales > Pseudonocardiaceae. The sequence continues at coordinate 69,245 of JBOHFR010000019.1, read as the reverse complement.
CCAGCCATGCCAGCCCACCATGCCGAGGGTTAGCTGGGGTGCCGGATGAGCTGCCAGTCCTCGGTGTGCCGGTACCAGGTCCAGCGCTCGGTGGTGCGGTCGGCGATGCCATCGCGCCACGCATCGGTAGGCTGGCAACCCAGTTGCGCGGCGCGCCCAGCGTCTTGGCGCGCCGCGCGACACCCGAGCAATCACCGCGCGACACCCGAGCAATCCTCGCCGCACCACGCGGACCACCAGCCCAAGCGCGCGGTCCGGCGCCACCTCCAGCTAGGCGGCGGCGGTCCGGCGCCACCTCCAGCTAGGCGGCGGCGGTCCGGCGCCACCTCCAGCTAGGCGGCGGCCCACAGCACCTCGTCGTCGCAGCACGTATCGGGGCTCAGAACGGTGCCGCGTCGTGGTGGGGGTCGGCCTCTGGCGGGGGTCCCGGCGGTGGCTTGGTGTCGGCTTCGGCAGGTGTGTCGTCCCAGATGCACGAGGTGTCCCCGTCGTCGTCTGGCGGGACAAGCAGTGGTGGTGCTGGTCCATCCCGGGGGATGGGGTCAGGTAGGGGTTCAATGATCGGGGACGGGCGGAGGAGGTAGCTATGACCGAGTCGGCTCCTCCAGCGGAACAGGCCGGATTCGGGCTGGTGCAGCCGCCAGCCGCCGTCATGCTTCAGCCGATGATCATGGCGGCAGACGTTGCCGAGGTTGGGCTCGGTGGTGGCTCCGCCGCAGGCGTGGTCGAGAGTGTGGTCAGTGTCGGTGCTGCCAGCGGGGGCGCGACAGCCGATCATGATGCAGGTCCGGTCACGGATCTGGACATGCCGGCGCAACGCGGTGCCGGGGAAGCGCCGGGTGGGGTCGGCGGTAGGACCTTGTTGCGCGGTGGTGTGCTGGTGGGCCAGGTCGGTGACCACGGGCGCCCAACCGCCTAGCGCGGCGAGGTCACTGGCGAGCTCGTGCAGGGTGATGGCAGGGATCTGTAGTTCCACGATCTGCCGGCAGCCTGCCGTGCGAGTGGGCCAGCCAAGGGGCCGGGCTTGGGTGATGCCGCAGTGCAGCAGCTGCCCGTGCTCGTTGGTGATGGCAAAACGCCACTGCCCTCGGGCCATGGCAGTAGCCTGGGCACGGGCCAGCCCGGCATGGACGGGTCCCCAGCCGGCGAGCTCGCCGGGGTACTCGTCATGTCCGAGCACGGTGGACAGCCGCACCCGCAGTTCCATGCCCGCGCCGGACGGGCGGCGCTGCGGCACGAGGTCACCGTCTGCGCCGCGCCCGTCCTGAACCGCCTCATCGCTGTCCCCGGGTCCGCTGTCCCCAGGTCCGTCCTGGTCGGGTCCCTCGTCGCCGGGTTCGTTGTCGCGGGGTTGGTCGTGGCTTTCCGGTGCGTCGTCCACCCCGTTGTTGTCCGGCTCGTGGCTGCGGTGGGTGGCGTGGAGACGCTCGAGGATGGTGTGGTCGTCAAGTCCGGTGTAGGTGCCATCAGTCATGCCAAGGAACAGATCGGCGCGGATGTGGTCGATGGGGCGCGGGTCGCCGGCGTGCTTGGCGGCCTTGGCCAGCGCGTCGATGTGCCCGCAGGCGGCGGCAACCCGGTCGACGGGCAGGTTGAAGCCGGACAGGTTCGCCGAGCCGTCGGAGTTGCGCGAGCCGACCACCCTGCGCTCGGCAACAGCGCGTTCGTAGCGGCGCTGTGCCCAGTCCGGATCGATGGCGATGGCCATCTTCTTGATCTGATCGATCAGCTGACCCGTGGTCAGCTTCGGCACCCGGGGAAGAACGGCACCACACAGCGCGCGGGCCTGGTCAGCGGACAGGTCGACAGTCCATTCCGACAACACCCGGGCTCGGGGTTCGTCGATGAGCCCGGCATCCAGCGCGGCGTGCACTCCAGGCAAACGGGTGACCAGGTCATAAGCCAGCCCGAACTGGGCATCAGCGGCGCGGCGGGTCAGCACCAATGCGGCGCGGATCTCATCGGCGGAGAACTCATCCGGAACCGCCATCCGTCTCAGCTCATCATCAGCGGGTGCCGGGCCGCACAATCCGACCTCGACCATGGCCGCCATCAACTGGGCACGCTCGTGGTTGACCTGCCGATACCGGGCCTTGAGCACCTTTACGCAATCAAAACCCGACAACCGGGCCAGATCGATCTCGGACAGCACAGCAGACAACCGAGGCCCCGGCGGGATCTCCGCCAAGTCCCCCGGAACCACCTGCTGATCGGACACGAGATCACGCTACAACGCGACACCGACAAAACCGGGCCGTTCAGCACAGCAACGGCATATGCCCAGGTCCGGGCCACCGCGTGCCGATTCAGCTTCAGGCGTCTCGACTGGGCGGTACCAGCTCCAGTGATCGGTGGCGCGACCGCCGGCACGTCGCGCTACACGCTGGTAGGCGGGCAACCCAGTTGCCTGGCTCGGTATGGCTCGCTCCGCGAGCGTGCCGTACCCGGTGTCCGAGCAGTCCATCGCCGCACGCAGATCACCAACCGTACAGATGGTCCGGTGTGAGAAACTACAGTGTGATCATGACCTCGTACTACACCATGCCAGGTCGTAGCTGCGGGTCACGATCGAGGAATTACCGGAAACCATGGACCAGCCTGGCTCCGGCGAACCGCTCCAACACTTTGATCATCTCACCGGGAGAAGACCCGGCTGAGGACGTCGAGGCTCGGCGGTGCCGGGAGTTCCTCGACGAATACGACCCAGCCCGTGGCCGGGGCCCTCGGGCTGGGCTGACATGGCGCGCAGACCAGAGTGACGCTCTACTGATCGCTGTCAATCCTGAGCGGACCAGGAAGGAGGCCAGATGAGCCGGGAACCGGAAGCCATCATGGCGCAGCGCCGCCAGCTCGGCGCGGCACTGGCCACCTTCCGGATGGCAACGGAGCAGAGCCAAGCGCAGGTGGGCCGGCACACCGGGTACGACCGCACCTCGATCAACAAGATCGAGCACGGCCAGCAGTTGCCGGACCGGCCATTCTGGCAAACAATCGATGAACTGCTGCACGCCGACGGGGCACTCCTGAAGCGCTATGACGAGCTTGTTGCCAGCAAACGGGAGTACGCCGAACAACAGCGACTGTCCAGCCGGGCGCGTCATCAGGCGGACGCTCAGCGCTTGCGCCAGGCCAGGCAGCCGGGGTCACCTGCATCACCACACGCTGTCAGCGATGATTTTGGCACGCCGACGGCGCCCCTTTCCTTTCCGGTCAGCTCCTACGCGGACACCGCATACCTCGAAGCCGTCCAGCAACACATCTGGCACATCGTCGAGCTGGATAATCGTTTCGGCGGCGCCGACTTGGCTCGCTTGGCCGTGCGATTCTTTCGCTCGGTGCACCAGCAACTTGGCACCGGCACCTACGAAAGCGCCATTGAACGTGACTTGCAGGCCATCGCAGGCGAGCTGGCCGAAGTAGCCGGATGGCTGCTCTACGACGCCGATCGACAGGCCGAGGTGCGGCGGATGAACCATGAGGCACTCTATTTCTCCCGCCTGGCCGGCGACCGGAGCATGGAGCTGCTCACGCTCCAAAACGCAAGTATGCACGCCGGCGATCTGGGACGACCCCACGAAGCCCTCCATCTCGCGCGCTCAGTACTGGAAAGCCGCGACCGACTCTCACCCCGAGTTAAAACACTATTCCTGGTGCGGAAAGCCCGCGCTCTGACCCAAGGCGGGGACGAGCGAGCGCTCAAGCTCTTTGACCAAGCGCGCTCACACTACCAAGACGGCGTGCGGGATACCGACCCGAAATGGGCATGGTGGGTTAACGAGCACGAGCTAGCCTGGCACGAGGGTAGGGCGCTCGTCGATCTCGGACGTCCCCGCGAAGCGGTGGGAAAGTTCGAACAATCGGTCTGGAAGATCTCACCACGTCACGTAAGGGGTCGCTATCTGCACCTGGGATACTTACTGGATGCGCAAGTGAAGGTCGGCGCCTGGAGCGATGCCGAGACGACCATGCGCCAAATCGCGCCCATGGTCAGCGAAGTGGCCTCCACCCGAGGAGTCGTCCTGCTCGCCCGGATACTGCCCGAACTTCAGCATGAGCACGTACCAGGAAGCACACGCGAGACCGCCGAACAGTTGGCGTTGCTCCTAAGTCAGGCGAATACGTGAGCCGCTGCCACCAGGAGCGCCGTGCCCGTTGACGACGGACCGAAATACGAACAACGGCCGCTCCAAGATTTTTTGCAGTCGCGGTGGTCACGTCTCCCCGTCCCGATCGGGCATCCCGGCGCGGGGCCTTGGCGATGCCGCTGGCCATCTGGTGTGGCGCGGCGCGCGGTGGTGGCACGGGCCCCTCGCCGCTCTGGCGTTCATCTCTTCCGCCCCTGCTGCCCCACGGGGTGGGGGGTGGATCCGCTGCGACAGTCCTTCCCCGGATCTCACCGACAGTAACGTCGGTACGTGGTGGCAGGCATCGGACGGTCGTGGCGCGGAGTGTCGCCCCCGGGACGGACCTCCTTACCGGTGTTCCCCGACGTCGCAACGCCCTGCCTCCAGGCACTGGCGGGACCACTGGTTCACCGCCCCTGACTACCGCGACTTCTGCTGCCACTGCGGCCGCAGCGTCACCAACTGAGCCGGCTTCACTTTGCTACGCGACATTCGCGAACACGGTGAGCTGCTACACCATTTCGGGTCGCAGCCGGGGGTCGCGATCGAGGAATTGCCGGGAGTTGTGAACCAGCTTGCCGCCAGCGAACCGCTCCAGTGCGCTGATCATCTCCTGGCGAGAGGATCCGACACCCTCCACTGTGCACAGACCAAGATAGCCGAGCTGTCGGTGTTCGTCGGATAATATGCTCACGAGGTTGGGGACGCGAATCTCTGGCCGCAGCCGCACTGCAAGAACGTGCGTCCGCTCGTACTGGGCGGTAGATAAGCTGGAGTTGAGCGCTCCGCGTTCGGGTTGCACCACACCGACCTGGGCAATGTCCCGCCAGGGGAGGTGGGTTGTCGTGCCCTTTCGTCGGATAGTGAGGCCGGACCGGCCAACGGCGAGCTGCCGCACATAAATTTTCTTCCGGTTGGAGACGAACCTGCAGAAACCGCGGAAGCTGAACACGGTGAGCCAACGAAGCAAGGAACCGAACCGACGACGCAGGTTAAGTCGCTTGAAAACTCTAATAAAGAAAAGGCAAAGCAAAGGAAAAATAAGGAAGACTTTGGCAAAGACGGCAAAGCCGACTGCGTTATCATTGACATGCTCGGCAAGTTCAATCTCGGATTCAACCGTGGAGTAGATCCATTCGCCGAGAACCAAGATAAGGAAGACGGGAAAGCAGAGGAAGAACACCGGGAGTACGAACCAGAACAACCCGAAAACTACGCGGAACATGTATGACAGCACGTGCCTGGCCGAGTGTGCCCCGGTGAAGCGCACCGCGTCGGAGTCAGTCTGCTCGATGTTTGATCTGGTGGTGGGGCCGTGGGAGAGGGCGAGGTTGCCGGCTGTGTTGACGGCGCGACGTTGCGGGCGAGGAAGATTCCGCGCGGTGAGGTCGCGGTCGACCGCGCCATGGATCTGGTCCAGGGTGAGCGGATTAGCTTCATCCAGCGCGCGCAGCAAGGCACCGGTGAAAGCCGTGTACCGCTCCCCCACCGGGGCGTGCGAGGGAGCGTTCGCGGTGGTGGAGGTCAGCGTGTACGTGCCAGCCACCTCAAGTTGACCGCTGAGCACCCCCTGATCATCAGCCATCGCCTCGATCGCCCGGCCCGAAAAGCAGCAATCGAGCACGAGCACCCGGGTGGCCGCAGCGCTGTTCGCGATCTCCTCACGGAGCAGCTCCAGCGGGAACGCGGTCCACCGAGCCCGGTGCGGGTGAGTGTGCGCCAACGCCAGGTGCAACCGACCACGGTCGTCGACGAGGCCGTGCCCGGCGTAGTACACCAACAGCAGGTCCGTGGCCGTAGCCGCCAGCTCGGACAGCGCCGTGCCGACCTCATCCACACTGGCCGGATCAGCCAGCACGCGACAGAAATCAGGTCGCAGCACCCCGGTGTCTGGGCTGGTCAGCGCCTGCCGCAGCGCCGTCAGGTTCGCCTGCACAGCGGGGATGTCGGGCAGGTCCGGCCCGGCGGCGGTGAAGTGACTCGCGCCGATCAGCAGTGCGCGGGAGCGGGCCGGGTCGGGGAACTGCGGTTGGCTCATTGCTCAGCGGACTCCGTTCTGAGCAACCGCTCGACCTCGCGCAACAGCACAGCGGGATCCCGAACACGGCGGGCGTCGAGCTCGATGCGACGGCCGTCTTCAGCGGTCACGGTCAGCGTCACGTCCGTCCGACGAGGCTGGCTCAGCCAGCTGGACACCGAGGCGGCCAATGCGGCACCAGCCCCACCAGAACCGAGGGCCACCTCCAACACGTCGAGCACCCCGCCCATCTCGCCAGGTCGCACTGGCGTCCGTGCCGTGCGCACCCGGCTCCGAAGGGTGTCCTCGTGCCGCAACCAATCAAGCAAAGACCGGAGCACGTCGCCGTCCTCGGCACTGATGCTCAGTCGCGGATCAAACACAGACTGTGACTGCACGCGCTCATTTTGGTGGTTCCGCCCACTCGGGGGCACTGCGGGGTGGTCGAACGTACTCGCTGCAGGCGCCGGTGTAGATGTAGCTGGCGGAACCAGACGCAGGGGAGGCAGCAGCGCGGCCCAAGGCGCAATGGCACTCAGTTCAGGAACTGACCTGGGAGAACAGAGTTGTTGGCGGCGCCGGAACAGCGTGCAGCCACACCTGCTGGGCACCCTCGTGGGGGGTACTGCCCGGAGCACCCCCCACGAGGGTGTTTCTCCACCGGATCAGGCCACCTGTGATTCATGATCACCGTTTGGGAAGATTCAGCCGCGCTGAATCTTCCCAAACGGTGATCACAAGGAGAGTGTGGTCCCGTCGGCTGGCCACAGTCGCCTGTGATCGGCTGAGTGCGCGGCGGCACCTGCGATGTCAAGCAGGTGACCATCACCACATGCTCGCCAGGTTCCCCGCCCCTCACTTCATGGCATTGGCCCAAGGCGCGAGTATGTCGATCGTGCAGGCTCGCCACACCGCCGAGAGGTCAATGGAGAAATAGTCGTGTACCACCCGGGGGGGCATCCCGATGACGTTCTGTCGTCGAGCAACCGCTCCTCATCGGATCTCACAGTGGTACTGCCGAGTCGAGGACCCGATCCCGGATGCGGGGTTGGAGCCCGGGAACCGTGACCACCTGTGTGAAGACGGCCATGAGCTGCTCGATGCCGAGCGCGAAGCCGGCAAGATCGAACAACCCGGTCTCCGCGCTGGCGTCGATAAACAGATCAGGGTCACTTCATCTTGATTGTGGCGCGGCAGCCGGTCAGACACGAGTGGCCAGTGCGCGGTCGGTGCTGTCCGTGAACTCGATGTCACCGACGTTGTTGGGCTGCTCCACATCGGTCTCGTCGAGTTCACGGCTCTGGACCTCGCCCGTCTGCCTGTGAGGTTGAGCGTTGCGGGCGCACTGGGGGTCACGCACTGCGGCTGCCGTACCAGTGCAGCGGGTACACCCGGCGCACGTTGTCGCGGTAGACGACTTCCCCGCCGCCAGGGCCGGCGTATGACCCTATGAACAGTCTCCGAATGATGGATAGCTCATGTGGGTTAACTCTTTTGAAACAATTGTGTGCGTTTAGATAACGTAAAGTGCATCTGACCGCAAACAGAGGTTCCTATCGTGGCTCACGATCCCCCAGGAGGCACGGATGACTGACGTCGCCGCCAGAACCAACCTGACGACCCCCAGCGGACCGAAACGGCGCTACGCCAAGCTCGCCGCCGACGAGAACAGCGAGGACTACTCGCTGCGCTACGCGGCCGCCTCGTTCCGCACGTGGTCACCGTTCGCGGTCGCCACCACCGCACTGGGCGGCATCGCCTACCTCGCCGACTTCGCCATCGGCGCCAGCATCGTGATGCTGCATGGGTTCTCCTCCGCCGCGCTGGCCATCGTGGTGGCGGCCGTGGTGATCTTCCTGACCGGCATCCCGATCGCCTCCGCCTGCGCCCGCTACGGCGTGGACATGGACCTGCTCACCCGGGGTGCTGGGTTCGGCTACTTCGGCTCCACGCTGACCTCGCTGATTTACGCCAGTTTCACGGTGATCTTCTTCTCACTCGAAGGCTCGATCATGGCCCAGGCGTTCCAGCTGGCCTTCGGGCTACCGCTGGCCCTGGGCTACCTGCTGACCACGCTGATCGTGCTGCCATTCGTGCTGTTCGGCATGCGGGCCCTGGCCAAGCTGCAGATGTGGACCCAGCCGGTGTGGCTGGTCGGACTGGCGCTGCCGTTCATGGTCGTGCTGGCCACCCACCCGGAGCGCTTCGCCCAGTTCGCCTCCTTTGGGGGCACCGCCGGTGCTGGTGCTGGCCTGTCGCTGACCGGCGTCGGGCTCGGCGCCGGGGTCGCCCTGTCGCTGATCGGCCAGATCGGTGAGCAGGCCGACTACCTGCGCTTCATGCCCGCCAAGACGGACGCCAACCGACGTTCCTGGTGGACCGCGGTGATCGCGGCCGGTCCCGGCTGGGTGGTGCTGGGCGCGCTCAAGCAGCTCGGCGGGGCGTTCCTGGCCTTCTGCGCGCTGGGGGCGGTCGGCGCGAGCGCCGCGCTGGAGCCGATCGCACCGTACGTGGCGGCGGTCCGGCCGGTGCTGGGCGCGGTCACCCTGCCGCTGGCGGCGCTGTTCGTGGTCGTCTCCCAGATTAAGATCAACACGACGAACGCCTACTCCGGCTCGCTGTCGTTCGCGAACTTCTTCTCCCGGGTGCTGCACCGCCACCCCGGACGCGCCTGGTACGTGCTGGTCAACTGCGGCATCGCGCTGGCGCTGATGGAGCTGGGCGCGTTCGCGTTCCTCAACAACATCCTCGGTTTCTACTCCAACGTGGCCATCTCCTGGATCGGCGCGGTCGTCGCCGACCTGGTGATCTGCAAGCCGCTGGGGCTGAGTCCACCCTACGTGGAGTTCAAGCGGGCCTACCTGTACGCGATCAACCCGGCCGGGTTCGGGCCGATGGTGGTGGCTTCGATCGTCTCGGTGGTCGCCTACTTCGGCGCGTTCGGGCCGGTGGCCGCCGCGTGGAGCCCGTTCATCGCCCTGCTGCTGGCGATGGTGCTGGTCCCGATCACCGCCACGCTGACCGGCGGCCGCTACTACCTGGCCCGGCCGAACTTGGTGTCCGGCCCCGATTCCGGTGCGAGAGACCTGAGCGCCACCCACACCTGCACGGTGTGCGACGTCGCCTACGAGCTGCCCGACGTGGTCGACTGCTCGTACCACGGCGCCGCGGTGTGCTCGCTGTGCTGCACCTTGGAGACCGGCTGCGAGCAGGTCTGCCAGCGGGCGGGCACCGAGCCGGTGCTGCTGACCATCACCGCGAGGCCGTCGGCGTGATCGTCGAATGGTTCAGCGGCTCTGACCGGAGAGCGGGACACACCAGGGGTCAGCTGGGGTGCCGGATCAGATGCCAGTCCTCGGTGTGCCGGTACCAGGTCCAGCGCTCCGTGGTGCGGTCGGCGACACCGTCGCGCCACACCCCGGTAGGCCGGCAACCCAGTTGCACAGCGCGCCCGGCGGCACGCCGCGCCCGGCGCCCAAGCAGCGCGCCGTGAACCACCCGGACCACCAGCCCGAGCGCGCGGTCCGGCGCCACCTCCAGCCGGGTGGCCCGCCCGCGCAGCACCACCTCGTCGTCACAGTAGGCCACCCCGTCCAGCGGCCCCACCACGCCGAGCCCCACGAGCACACCACCGGAGTCGTCACGCACCAGGGGCACCCGATCCGGCTCGCCCCGCAGCGCGAGGTCGGCCGCCGTCGAGGGCGCCGTCGGCAAGCCCCAGAGCCGGGCCACCGCCGAGGACCTCGAGAACGGCACGTACCCCACCGCCACTCTCCCTACGATGTCGGTGCGCAGCAACCGCAGCAGCACCGCGGCCAGGTCGGCGTCGGTGCCGCAGACCACCAGGCGCCGGCCGTCCAGGCCCGCCAGGATCTCACCGAGCTCCTCACGCCCGGGGCGGGCCGGCACCGCCGTCACCGCGAGGCCCCTAGCACCGGGCCACCGGGCAGCACCGGGCCACCGGGCGGACCCGCAACTCAGCACCACAGCACCAACCACACCCACCTCCTGGGGCTACGCTCGCCTCGACGCACCAGCGCGGCGAATCCCACCTGTTGGAGTACCACATGCCGGCGATCGTGCTCATCGGTGCCCAGTGGGGCGACGAGGGCAAAGGCAAGGCCACCGACCTGCTCGGCGAACGGGTCCAGTGGGTGGTGCGCTATCAGGGGGGCAACAACGCGGGCCACACCGTGGTGCTGCCCGACGGGCAGAACTTCGCGCTGCACCTCATCCCATCGGGCATCCTCACCCCGGGCGTGACCAACGTCATCGGCAATGGCGTGGTGGTGGACCCCGGTGTGTTGCTCGACGAGCTGGCCGGCCTGCACGCCCGGGGCGTGGACACCGACCGGCTGCTGATCTCCGCCGACACTCACTTGATCATGCCTTATCACGTGGCGATAGACCGGGTCACCGAGCGCTACCTGGGCAAAGCCAAGATCGGCACCACCGGGCGCGGCATTGGGCCCGCTTATCAGGACAAGGTGGCCCGGGTTGGGGTCCGGGCCCAGGACCTGCTGGACGAGAAGATCCTGCGGCAGAAGGTTGAGGCCGCGCTGGAGTTCAAGAACCAGGTCCTGGTCAAGGTCTACAACCGGCGTGCGCTGGACGCCGAGCAGGTGGTGGACACCGTGCTCGACCAGGGCGCGCACTTCGCGCACCGCATCGTTGACACCCGGCTGATCCTCGACCAAGCGCTGCGGCGCGGCGAGACGGTGCTGCTGGAGGGCAGCCAAGGCACCCTGCTCGACGTCGACCACGGCACCTACCCCTTCGTCACCTCGTCGAACCCGACGGCGGGTGGCGCCTGCGCCGGGTCGGGCATTGGCCCAACGAGGATCACCTCCGTGGTGGGGATCCTCAAGGCCTACACCACCCGGGTCGGCTCGGGCCCGTTCCCCACCGAGTTGCACGACGCCATGGGCGAGCGGCTGCGCAAGACTGGCGGGGAGATCGGGGTCACCACCGGGCGAGCCCGGCGGGTCGGCTGGTTCGACGCGGTGATCGGGCGCTACGCCGCACGGGTGAACGGGATCACCGATTTCTTCCTGACCAAGCTCGACGTGCTCTCCGGCCTGAACACGGTGCCGGTCTGTGTGGCCTACCAGGTCGACGGCACGCGCACCGAGGAGATGCCGATGACCCAGACTGAGCTGCACCACGCGATCCCGGTGTATGAGGAGCTGCCCGGCTGGTGGGAGGACCTGTCCCACTGCCGCACCCTCGACGAGCTGCCACCCAACGCCCGGTCCTACGTGACGCGAGTCGAGGAACTCTGTAGAGCCCGTATCTCAGCCATCGGGGTGGGACCCGGCCGGGACCAGACAATCGAGCTTCGCGCGCTGTAGCGACACGGGATGATCCTCTGCCGATCGAGAAACTTGCCGCGACGGTCAGTCGAACTCGCCGGTCGATATGTGCCAACCCTAAGGAGGTGACGACCACATTGACAGCCCCACAACCCGCGCGGGAAATTCCCTAGCGTCACGTCGGTCACAGCTGCCAATGTTCGTTGTGCACCTGGTGCCGGGCCGCCGTCACAACCCCATCACCCTGGCGGGCGCAAGCCACAGCAACGATCGCTAGCTTGCGTGTGAGCCCCGGCCCCCGACATCAGGTGCCCTTTGGCGCTGCGGGACCACCCGAGGGAACAAACCAGCACGTTTAACGGCTCAGCATGGCTTCTTCCAGATCGAGCTCGTGCAGGGTTCGGGAGAGTACTTCGTCGTTGATGCGGCCGGTGTCGCGTAGGCCCACCAGCGTTTCGCGCTCGGCGGCGAGCATCTCCAGCCGTAACCGCCGGTAGATGACGCTGGGCGCCTCACCCAGTTCGGTCTCTGGACGGCCAAGCCGCTCCCAGACGCTGTGGCTACGGTGCTCAGCAACCTTCCGTAATCGAGTGGTCACCGCCTCGGGGACCCCGTTCGAGGCGCTCTCCAGCCGCTCCAGGGCGGCCTGCGTCGCGGCGTGGATCGCATCCGCTTCGGCCAGCGCATCCTGGTGCGACTCCTGCCCCCCGCCCCCAAGGCGCCCCTCGCCCCCAAGATGGCGGATCACCCAGGGCAGGGTGAGGCCGTGTAGCAGCAGGGTTGCGACCGTGACGCAGAACGCCAGAAAGATGATCTCGGGCCGGCCCGGGAACGGGGCGCCGGAGTTGGTGACCCTCGGGATCGTCGAGGCCGCGGCCAGGGTGACCACCCCGCGCATCCCAGCCCAGGAGATCACCGAGGGAACCTGCCACGGCGGCGCCGGGTCCCGCGCCGCCAGCCCGGCGAACAGCACCCTAGGCAGGTAGGTCGCCGGGAACACCCACGCTACCCTGGCCAGCACCACCGTCACGATCACCGCGGCGGCGGCGACCAGCAGCGGGCGGATGTCGCCCGACACGCCACGCAGCACCGCTGGCAGTTGTAGCCCGATCAGGGCGAAGACGAACGCCTCGAGCACGGTGTCCGCAGCCTGCCATACCGCCTTGTCCTGCAGCCGGGTGGCATAACCGGCCTGGGGGGCGTGGTGACCCAGGTACAGCCCAGCCATCACCACCGCGAGTACCCCGGACACGTGCATCTCCTCGGCCAGCGCGTACGCGGCGAACGGCACCACCAGGCCCAGAGCGCTCTCCAACCTGGGGTCGCGCAATCGCAGCCGCGCCTGGTGCACCACCCGGCCGAGCACCGCACCCAACACCACGCCACCGGTGGCGGTGAGCAGAAACCCGCCCAGCTCAGCGGCCAGTGAGAAACGGCTCCCGACGCCTGCGCCCACCGCAACCCGCAACGCGGTGAGCGCGGTGGCATCGTTGAACAGGCTCTCCCCGGCAAGCACCGTCATCACCCGGCGGGGCAGCCCCAGACGCCGCCCGATGGACACCGCAGCTACCGCGTCCGGTGGGGCGACGACGGCCGCGAACGCCAGCGCCGCGCCCAACGGCAGGCCGGGCACTAGCCACCAGGCGACCAGCCCGACGCACCCGGTGCTGAACAGCACCAACCCGACGGCGAGCAACGCGATCGACCGGATGTTCGCCCTGATCCGGATGGCCGAGCTGTCCAGCGCGGCGGAGTACAGCAGCGGCGGGAGGATCCCGTACAGCACCAGCTTCGGGTCGAGCTGGTAGTCCGGGATTCCGGGTATCGCCGAGATGGCCAATCCGGAAACGACTAGCGTGAGCGGTGCGGGCAGGCGCAACCGGCGACTCACGGCGGTCACCCCCAGCGCGCCGAGCACGAGCAAGATCAGCGGCATACCATCCATGAGGCCAGGATGCACTGGGAGCCAGCCAAATATGACCTGTGAACACGTGCCTCAGCTACCCGACCCGGCGCCCGAGCCACCGGAGCCGGCGGCCTGCGTCGACTGCACCGAGCTCGGCGAGTCCGTGTGGGCGCATCTCCGGATGTGCCTGATCTGTGGACATGTCGCCTGCTGCGATTCCAGCCCGCACCGGCACGCCACCGTGCACTATTACCGCAGCGACCACCCGGTGATGCGCTCCGCTGAGCCGGGCGAGACCTGGCGCTGGTGCTACCGGGACCACCGCCTGGTCTGAGCCCCCTGGCGCACCGCCCTCTGGTGCACCGCTCCCGACGTCCCGACCCCAACAACCAGGAGAACTGTTCGCGGGGAGCGGGAAAGTTCTATGGCTGTTGGGTTCGGGAACGTCTTCGGTGGTGCGGATCAGATGACGCTGTCCAGGGATCCACTCTTGGCTTGGGCGAGCAGGTCGCCGAACTGCGCGGCGCTCATCCGGACCCGGGAGCCAAAGTCGTCGGTGAGCACGACGCGCTGCTCGGGCGGGGCGGCGTCGTCGACGAACAGTTGCGGGCAAGCGGGGTCTCCGCAACCACAGTTGGTGGGGCAGAAGGTGGCGAGTGGCTGGGCGGTGGTGATGTCGAACATGGGGTGAACCTCCGGTGTCGTTGAGGTCGTTGCCTGACCACCCGAAGGTACGTGCTACCTACGATTCGCGAGACGCCTCTTTGGGTGAAAACCGTGGGTAGCCTCTTGACACAGATATAGAGGGTGTGGTGTAGGTCAGCGTCGCCTAACCTACGCACCGTGCGAATCCTCGTGATCGGCGCCGGCGCCCGTGAGCACGCCCTGGTGCTTGCCCTGTCCGGCGACCCGACGGTCACCGCGCTGGCCTGTGCGCCAGGTAACGCCGGCACCGCGGCCCTGGCCGAACAGTCCGTTATCAACGTCACCGATCCGGTCGCGGTCGCGGAGCTGGCGAGGTCATGGTCGGCCGACCTGGTGGTGATTGGTCCCGAGGTGCCGCTGGTGGCTGGGGCGGCCGACGCCGTGCGCGCAGCCGGCATCGCGTGCTTCGGTCCCTCCGCTGGCGCGGCGCGGATCGAGGGATCCAAGGCGTTCGCCAAGGACGTGATGAGCGCCGCAGGGGTGCCCACCGCCCGCAGCGAGCTGGTGGACAACCCGGGCCGGCTGGACGCCGCGCTGAGCCACTTCGAGGCACCCTGGGTGGTCAAGGACGACCGGCTGGCCGCCGGTAAGGGAGTCGTGGTCACCGGGGATCGGGAAGTGGCCAGGGTGCACGCGCTGACCCTGCTGGACAGCGGCCACCCGGTGCTGATGGAGGACTACCTGGACGGCCCGGAGGTCTCACTGTTCTTCCTGGTCGACAGCGGCCGCACGGTGCTGCCATTGTTGCCCGCACAGGATTTCAAGCGAGTCGGCGAAGGGGACGTCGGCCCGAACACCGGCGGGATGGGTGCCTACGCCCCGCTGCCGTGGGCCCCTGAGCAGCTAGCCCTCGACGTCACGGCACGGATCGGGCAGCCAGTGGTGGATGAGCTGGCCCGGCGCGGCGTTCCGTTCTGCGGGCTGCTGTATGCCGGTCTGGCATTGACTCCCGCTGGCCCGCAGGTGATCGAGTTCAACTGCCGCTTCGGCGACCCGGAGACCCAGGTCCTGCTGGCGCTGTTGCGCACGCCACTGGCTGGACTGCTGAGCGCCACGGCAACCGGTGCGCTGGCCCAGCAGCCGCCGCTGCGGTGGAACCCGGGCGCCGCAGTGGTCGTCGTGCTGGCCGCGCAGGGATATCCCGACACCCCGCGAACCGGAGATGTGATCACCGGGGCGGCGGGCGAGGGAATACTACACGCGGGCACCCGCCGCCGCGACGATGGGGTCGTCGTGTCGGCCGGTGGGCGGGTGCTGTCCGTGGTGGGGATCGGCGTTGATCTCGCTGCCGCGCGCGCGCAGGCCTACCAGCGCGTCGAGCGGGTTCACCTGCCGGGCGGGCATTACCGAAATGATATCGGCTCGCTCGCGACGCGCCGCGACAATGACCTGTCCGCGGGTGGTTGACGCGATAACCTCCCGACGATCATTCGCGGGAGGGGAGCTGAGCAAGACGATGGTCATTTGCGACCGCCAAGGCGAGCAACTGCTGCTGACGCTGTCGCCGGAAGGGGTTCGCTTCTTGCGTGAACAGTGGTCTTGGCTGCGTGAGCTGGTGCGCTGGCAACTCGCTGGTTGCACCGACGACCCGCTGGCCCAGGTCACTGGACTGCCGGTACCCGTCGGCACCATCGACGGTCGGCTTGCCTACGTTGTGGACTACTGGTGCGGCACGAAGGAGACCGGTCCGGTCCGTCAGCTCTGGGAAGGCTGGGTCCTGCATGACTTAGAGCACAGCCTGACCCAGGTGCTCGGCACGCTGCCCCGCTACGGCGGCGTGGTCCAGCTCCCCGGTCAGGGTTACCCGTCCGCCGCCGAGTGGGGCTGGATGCTGGAGACCCTGCATGTTGTGCTGGATGTCTCCGGCCGGGTCAGTATCACCGGTTCACCGGAGCGCATTCTGCCACCGGCGCCCTCAGCCCAGGACACCGAGAGTTACCGTCGCAGCCTGCGCTGGCTGGAGATGGTGATCGACGCGCTGGCGCAGGCGCAGAAGGCCACCCCAGCCGACTGAGTTCGGGCGACCGGCGGTCGTAAGCTGGCTTGAGTGATCCCCAACGTACTGGCAACGCGGTACGCCTCCGGTGAACTGGTCCGGCTGTGGTCGCCCGAGCACAAGGTGGTGCTTGAGCGACAACTGTGGCTCGCGGTTCTGCGTGGCCAGGCCGATCTGGCCGATCTGGGAGTGCCGGTCGGCAAGCAGGTACTCGAGGACTACCAGCGAGTCGCGGGCACGGTCGACCTGGAATCGATCGTGGCGCGGGAACGGGTGACCCGGCACGACGTCAAGGCGCGCATTGAGGAGTTCAACGCGCTGGCCGGTCATCAGGCGATCCACCAGGGGCTGACGTCGCGGGACATCACGGAGAACGTCGAGCAGCTTCAGATCCGGCGCTCGCTGGAGCACGTGCGGGACCGCTGCGTCGCGCTGCTCGCTCGGTTGGCGGGCCGCGCCGCCGAGTATGCCGAGTTGGTGATGGTCGGGCGCAGCCACAACGTCGCGGCCCAAGCCACCACGCTGGGCAAGCGGTTCGCCAGCGCGGCTGACGAGCTGCTGGTGGCCTTCGCCCGGCTCGAGGAGCTGCTGGCCCGCTACCCGCTACGCGGAATCAAGGGTCCGATGGGTACCGCTCAAGACATGCTGGACCTTCTTGGCGGGGATCCGTGCACACTGGCGGCGCTGGAGCAGCGGGTGGCTGAACACCTGGGCTTTCCCCGGGTGCTCACCAGCGTCGGGCAAGTTTATCCGCGATCGCTGGACCATGAGGTCCTCGGCGCCCTGGTGCAGCTGGCCGCCGCGCCGTCGTCGCTGGCGACCACGATCCGGCTGATGGCCGGTCACGAACTGGTGACTGAGGGCTTCCAGCCGGGCCAGGTCGGCTCCAGTGCCATGCCGCACAAGATGAACACCCGCTCCTGTGAACGCGTCCATGGCTTGGCCGTGGTGCTTCGTGGGTACGCCTCCATGGTGGCCGAGCTGTCCGGCTCACAGTGGAACGAGGGCGACGTGTCGGACTCCGTGGTCCGCCGGGTTGCGCTGCCCGACGCGTTCTTCGCCTTCGACGGGCTGATCGAGACCTTCCTGACGGTGCTCGAGGAGTTCGGCGCCTACCCGGCGATGATCGAGCGAGAGCTGGAGCGCTATGTGCCCTTCCTGGCCACCACCAAGGTGCTCCTCGCGGCGGTGCGCGCCGGGATGGGACGGGAGAGCGCGCACGCGGTGATCAGGGAGCACGCCGTGGCGGTGGCGCTGGCGATGCGGGAGAAAGACGCTGGCAACGACCTGCTCGAGCGGCTGGCCGATGACGACAGACTGCCTTGGGACCGGACCGACCTGGACGCTCTGCTCAATGAGGGGCTTGGGCAGGGCCTACCGTTCACCGGAGCCGCCGCCGAGCAGCTCGCCGCAGTGCTCGCCGCAGTCGAGGCGGTGGTGGCGCGCCACCCAGAAGCCGCCACCTACCGTCCTGGCGTGATTGTGTGACGTGTCACTTCTTCAGCGCGTGAAAGGAGCCAGCGATCTGGTCAAACGTTTTAGCGGACTCCGAGAAATGCTCCCTGGGCAGGCTCTGGAAGACCATACTGATCATGGTCTTACCCGTGAACAGGAAGAAGTGAGAGTGCGTTCCCTCCTGTCCCGTGGCAGCATCCTTGAAGGAGTAGAAGTAGAAGAAACCCGGAAAGCCGCCTAGCTCGATCTGCTTCGGGTCGGTGAGCAGCTGAACCGACTTGTTGGACGTGACGATCTTTTCCGTCATCTGCCTGGCGGCCGGCATCTGCGGTGGCCCTATCGGCTCTTGCAGCTCACTGGCGCGCACCAGGAAGGAGTCCTGCGAACCCTGCGATAGTAACAGGAGGACTTGGGGGTCCTTGGGGCTCAGCTTGGTCCAGCCGGACGGGTAGGCGAGCCCGAAACCGACTGGCTCGTTGCGGAACTCGCTAAAGCCAGCGGGGTGGAATCTGGTCGCCGCGTCCGCCTGACTTGTCGCATTTGCCGTCTTTGTCGCCTGCGCGGACTGACCACGGGTGAACAAGCCAGGTGCCAACATGGCGGCGGACGTGCCGAGCCCAACCGCCAGCAGCGCCCCGACGACGATGACCAGCACCCGTCTCCGGCGTAGGACGTCCCACAGATTAGCCATAGCGTCAGCCATATGTGCCCACTTCCGTCAGAAGCTCAACGTTTCGTCACGGAGTGCAGCATGGTACTCGCGCTGAGTGACCGTCAAGCGACCACCCCGGCGGCGGAGGCGCTCGGCATCCGATAGGGTGGTGCATCGGCCAGCAGGTGAACCGTGGGCCGTCGCGAGCCGAACTGCCTACCTAGGGACACGAGGTCGTGGCGCTGCGCATGCCTGCGCACCTCACCGTTGAGTCGTCGATGTCGAGTGCAGTCGGTGTCGAGTGGAAGGGGACGGACATGACGTTTGCTACTCCAGAAGACAAGTTCGGGATCAAGATCCAGACCAGGCCGGCGAGGCCGCTTGAGCAGAACGCCTCGATGGTTCTCGGCAGCATCTACTTCGTCGGCGGGGTCATCGGGTTCTGGACCACCGGCTTCAACAACCCCACTGAGATGATCCCCGGTCGTGCTTTCTTGGGGATCTTCATGCTGAACCCCTACCACAACATCGTGCACATCGCGGTCGGCTTGTTGTGGTTCCTGGGGGCGTTCGCGCTTACCGCTGCCGGGAACGAGGGGCTGAACATCGCTATCGCCGGCGTCTACCTGCTGGCAACCGTGATCGGTTTCCTGGGTTACCTTCCACTGCTGGCCATCACTCCCACTGATCCGGACAACTACCTGCACTTGGCGACCGCTCTGGCGACCCTGATATTCGGTACTGGCCTGCTGAGGGTGCTGAGCGGCCGGCGAGTCGCTACCGCGTAAGCTGCAGCCCTCCTAAGGGCCGTGCCCCCTGCAACTGAGGGGGCACGGCCCATCATTGTGTGTCTGGAGGTCGTCGTGGCGCTCGTTGTCCAGAAGTACGGCGGCTCATCAGTGGACACCGCTGAACGGATCAAGAAGGTAGCCAAACGGATCGTCGAGACGCGCCAGGGCGGCAACGAGGTGGTGGTGGTGGTCTCGGCGATGGGTGACACCTCCGACGAGTTGCTCGAGCTCGCTAGTCAGGTGTCCGCGCAACCCCATCAGCGTGAGCTCGACATGCTGCTGACCGCGGGCGAGCGGATCTCTAACGCGCTGGTCGCGATGGCGGTGCAGGCGCTGGGTGTGGATGCCCGCTCGTTCACTGGCTCACAGGCCGGGGTGATCACCACCGGCGCGCACGGCAGGGCCCGCATCATCGATGTGACGCCGGGCAGAGTGCGCGATGCGCTGGATCAGGGAGCGGTGGCCCTGGTGGCCGGGTTCCAGGGGGTGGCCCAAGACACCAAGGACGTCACCACGTTGGGTCGTGGCGGTTCCGATGTCACAGCGATCGCGCTGGCAGCTGCGCTACGGGCGGACGTGTGCGAGATCTATACCGATGTCGATGGCGTGTATTCCGCCGATCCGCGGATTGTGCCCGATGCCCGCAAACTCGACACCATCACCTACGAGGAGATGCTGGAGATGGCGGCATGCGGGGCGCGAGTGCTCATGCTGCGCTGCGTCGAATACGCCCGGCGCAATCACATTGCCGTGCGCGTTCGCTCGTCGTATAGCCGCAATCGAGGCACCATGGTATCTGGATCAGTGGAGGATCTCACCGTGGAACAAGCTATGCTCACCGGCGTCGCGCATGATCGTTCTGAGTCGAAAATCACCGTCACTGGGGTGCCTGACGAGCTTGGCAAGGCCGCCCACATCTTCCGCGTGATCGCCGACGCTGAGCTCAATATCGACATGGTGCTCCAGAACATCTCGCACAGCGACACCGGCCGCACCGACGTCACCTTCACGCTGCCCAAGCTCGACGCGCCCGTCGCGGTCAAGGCTCTTCGTGCGATGCAGTCGCGGATCGGTTTCGCCGACGTGCTGTGCGATAACCACGTTGGCAAGGTGTCGCTGATCGGCGCGGGGATGCGTTCCCACCCCGGGGTCACTGCGCGATTCTGCGAGGCGCTCGCCCAAGCCGGGGTCAATATCGAGACCATCAACACCTCGGAGATCCGGATCTCGGTGCTGGTCCGCGCTGAACAGCTGGACGACGCGGTGCGCGCGATCCACGAGGCGTTCGAACTGGGCGGCGACGAGCACGCCGTCGTCTACGCCGGAACCGGAAAATGATCTCGGGTGTGGGTGCCCCGGAAGGTACCGCCCTCACCCTCGCCATCGTCGGTGCCACCGGTGCGGTCGGTAGCGTCATGATCGATGTCATTGACTCGCGTCCGTCGGTGCCCTGGGGCGAGATCCGGTTGATCGCCTCGGCCCGATCGACCGGAAAGAAGATCGCTGTGCGGGGCGAGCAGCACGTTGTCCTGCGACTCACTCCGGAGGCCTTCGACGGCGTGGACATCGCGATGTTCGACGTCCCGGACGAGATCTCCGAGCAGTGGGCCCCGATTGCCGTGGCGCGGGGCGCGATCGTGGTGGACAACTCTGGCGCGTTCCGGATGGATCCTGACGTTCCCTTGGTGGTTCCGGAGATCAACGCCGCAGCGCTCGCCCACCGGCCGAAAGGGATCATCGCCAACCCCAACTGCACGACGCTGTCAATGATGACGGCGGTGGGTGCGCTGCACGACCAGTTCGGCCTCACCGAACTGGTCGTAGCCAGCTACCAAGCCGCTTCCGGCGCGGGGCGCGACGGTGTTGACCGCTTGTACGCTGAACTCGCCGCAGTGGCTGGCAAAGGCGTCGGGATACGCGGCGGAGACGTCGCCGAAGCACTGGCCACGGCGGGGCTGCCCGCCCAGTCACCGTTTCCGGCACCATTGGCGATGAACGTGGTCCCCTGGGCCGGATCGCTCACCTCCGGCGGCTGGACCTCAGAGGAGCTCAAGGTCCGCAACGAGTCCCGCAAGATTCTCGGCATCCCGGATCTCAGGGTGTCGGCCACCTGCGTGCGAGTACCGGTGGTCACCACGCACTCGCTGGCGGTGCACGCGGTGTTCGCCCAGCCGGTCACCGTGGAGCAGGCCCGGAAGGTCTTCGCCGCGGCGCCGACCATCGTGCTGGCCGACGATCCGGCGGCCGGGGTGTGGCCGACCCCGGCTGCGGTCGTGGGCACGGACCCGACCTACGTCGGCCGGATTCGCCAGGCCCTGGACTTCACCAACACGCTGGACTTCTTCGTCTGCGGGGACAACCTGCGCAAAGGCGCG
Organism: Pseudonocardiaceae bacterium; assembly: GCA_050699715.1. Lineage (GTDB taxonomy): Bacteria > Actinomycetota > Actinomycetes > Mycobacteriales > Pseudonocardiaceae. The sequence continues at coordinate 47,912 of JBOHFR010000019.1, read as the reverse complement.
GCGCTGAACACCTATGAGGTCGCCGAGACTCTCGCGGGTGAGCTGAGCAGCCAGAGATCAGGTCACGACGGTGACCTGTAGCTGGGGGTCGGCGTTGATCTGGTGTTGGGTGAACCGGTCGGTAACCAGGTCCCGCTGTCAATGTCCGAAGTTGTCTGCACGGATGTCCGTACTCCCCTGCGCATGTTCGGATCCGCGGGCGCCAATGTGGGGTCGTCACGCGATGCGTCTTGGCTGACCTGGTTTTTCGTTGACGAAGGCAGCTCGTCCTGCATCCACGGCACTCGCCGTCGCGCACAGGAGTACAGAACAAAGTGGACATTAGTGCACACGAGCACAGACAGACAGATATCCACACTCATCTGCACGATCCCCTGCAAACCGCAGGTCAGCCGTGCAGATGACTTCGGACATTGACACCGAGAGGCACTCGCAGGCATCGCGAAGCTGTTCGATACCACCCCGAAGCAGGTAGCTGTGATGGTGGCCGCCGACTGGTACGGAGTTGACCCGAATAACGGGCTCTCACCGCGGGGACTACGGCTTGGCCCGGCGCTAGATGGCCTAGTTGAACACGGCGCGGCCATCGTAGAGTTAATGATCAAACGCCTGGCGAAGGGTCACCTCGACCCCGACGACCGGAAGCTTGGCTCGAAGTTGTGGAGCCAGAATCTCGACGCCGAAAAGTCGGCGACAGCATGATCTACTGCGGTCGCCTGGTCGTCACGGATCACATCCTCGCCGAGCGGCACAACAAGAAGTTCCGAGTTCACCCGGAGGCGGAACCCCAGCGCAGGCGAGATACCCAGGCACCGGCGGGATCATCCTTGGGCAGCGGCTGGTCGCGGATTCCTGGCCCACCTATGCGATCGTGAAACGACCGTGCCCCACCCCCCGCAAACGCGACCGGCCTCCCCCTGATCCGAGAGCGAAACTTTTTGGGGGAGGTAGCGCTGAGCTGGGGGTCAGTACCGGCGTGTCAGGTCCCACGGCGGCGATGCTGATCCGTGTCCGGGCCCCCCTCACGAGCAACTCGCCGACGACCTCCCACCGCAGTTAACCCGGGTTCAACCAACACACCTCGATCAACAAGCCCTGGCCCGGAGGAGCACCGCCCTCGACCCGGCCCGCCAGCACCAACCCTCAGCTCAGCGCTACCTCCCCCAAAAAGTTTCGCTCTCCACACTGGCGGACATGGTGCGCACTGATTCCCACCAGTTGCGTCCGGTGGCTGCGGACACGGCGACAGCGTCCGACTCTCCCAAGCCCTCACCGGACAGGGGGTCAAAGCCTTGACCTAACCCGACCACACGGCCGGTGGCCACCACCGTTCAGTTCTGTTGTCCACCACCGTTCACGTCTCGCGTCCGCCACCGTTCAGGTCGGCGTGTCCCTTGACAAGCCCTGCTTGGGCTCAAGCGATGGGCGACATGGTCTCACTGCAGGCGGCAGCGACAGCATTCGTTGACGCATCGGGAGCGGATTGTGAAAATCTTGATGTCACGCTCGGTAGATGCGGAACGCTAATCGGCTGCTCACTGCTGCTTGAGACAATGCCAGTCAACCCATTGCTAGACACCGCTCGTCTGATTCAGCTCGGAAATGATGTTGCACGAGGTATCTCGGATGAACTAGGATCTCTTCCTGCAATAGCGGAGTGTTATGACTTTCCCTTCCTGGGGATTGCGCACGGATGGGCGGGCGTACTTTACGCAACCATGCGGTGGCGTCAGGCTTCGAACCAGAAGGTTCCAACCGCTCTTAGGTCGCGCCTAGAACAGCTGGCGGACTGCGGCGAGCCTTATGGTAGCGGCATCCGATGGCGACGGAAAGTAAGACTCGAGTATCGAAAGCATACAAACGAGTACATGGTGGGTTGGTGTAACGGTAGCGCGGGATTCATATACCTTTGGACTCTCGCGCACCGGCTATTCGCTGACCAGCGGTACCTAACGCTTGCCGAGCGGGCCGCCAAAAATTCGTGGGAGCAAGCCGACACGCTCGGAAACCTCTGCTGCGGTCTTGCTGGGCAAGCGTATGCGTTGCTCGATTTCTACATGCATACAGGCGATCGAGAATGGTTGGTGCGCGCACGGAAGCTAGCCGATCGGGCCGCGGTGGGCGTCTTCCCTTCTGGCTTCAGCAGGAGTTTGTACAATGGCCAACTTGGTGTGGGGTTGTTGGTCGGGGAGTTATCAAGATCGCAAGAAGCCTGCATGCCCCTCTTCGAAGCGGAGAGGGGTCCGAATGTCACAGTCCGGAGCTCTTGATGGGACGAATGCGCAAAAGGCTGGGTTCCCATCGTGAAGATGCGCGAGTGGGCCGAGGTGCCCAGGCCGGAATATTACGAATGGCGAGACCGGCCCGCCCCCGTGACGGTCGCCCCCTGCACCTCGGCGATCGTGGATGTGACCAGCCTGTGGGAGACAAAGATGCGCGCCCTGGACGGACACGGGTCCCAACCCGTCGCCGAGCACTTCGCGCCGTCCGGCAGGCACCGCTGGCACCGCGGCGGTCTTCCCGATGGACCGCCACAAGGTGATCTCCGGGCGAGGGCGGCATGAGTGACTCTCCGCCCAACCCGGAACTACCGCGCCCGGCCGGCAAACTGTACCGATGAACAGTGCAAACCCCGGCCCACTCGCCGGTGCGTCACTGACGATCTCGTGACGCCTCCGCACTGACACTCAGATGACGACTCTCACTAGCCACCGACCTCAGGGCTTGGTGGTACATGAAGACACTGTAAGATGGTGGTGTAAAATTGTGGCATGTCAAAGAGAATGACCGTTCAGTTCGATGATGCGCTCCATCGCCAGGTCACGGACGCGGCCGAGCGCGCCGACCGGTCCGTGCACTCCTGGATCCTGTCCGCAGTGTCTCGCGAGGTGTTCCGTCAGCTCACCGCCGAGTCCGCAGCGTGGTGCGCGGCCCATCCCGAGCACGCTGACCACGGCGCCGCCCGCCACGCGGCACGCCGGTCGAGCCGGCGCGACAGTGGCTCCGCGTGAGCGTGTTCCGCAAGGGCGAGGTCTGGGAAGTCGCGGTCGGCAGCGACCGCTACCGCGTGCTCGTGATCTCCAGCGACATGTTCAACCTGGACAGCGGGCTCCCTCACCTGCTGGCGATGGAAGTGAGGGACGAACGCGGCCCGTACAGCTTCCCGATTCCCGGTGAGCGGGACTGGCACGTGTGGCCCGCCCACCTCGACAGCACCCCGAAACGAGTGTGCGTGCAGCGTGTGGGATCGGTGAGTCCGGAGACTCTGTCAGAGGCCCACACACGGTTATTCATGATGCTGCACGAATCGGCAGCTCCTCCCGCGTAGGTGTGTGCGGTCGGACCGGACGGGGCAAGGTCGACGGTCATAAGGGCCCCAGCCTCCTTCACCCGGCCTCCTTCGCCAGATCTTCAAGACCATACCGCGCCACGTGCTCCGCGTTATCCGGGTCGATGGTGCGGATGCCGTCCTGCTTCAGCCGTTCGTTGATAACCGGCAGGTTATTGCGCACGGCCTCCTTCTCGGCGTCTGTGACCTTACCTCGATGGGGCTTTCCGGCATGCTCCAGCGCCGAGTAGTCCAACTTGTCGATCGCCGATGCTGCGGCTGGCCTAGCTTGCTTGCGGGGCGGATACGCCGGTTGGGCCCGCCGGATGACGTCCACCATATCCGTGCCGCCCGCGAGCTTGTTGAATTCCTCGATCTCCATCGTAACAGCCTCTGGCTCTGAGCCATTCCCCTGGTAAAGCTTGAGACTGACGACGCTCAGCGCACCCTTGCGGATGAGCTCAACCTCGTCCTGGGCGGCCTCGAGCTCCACGGGGCCATTGCCGAGAGCCGGATGCTGTTCAACGACGATGCGGACCACACTGTCGTCTTCGATAATCTTATTGGTCAAGTCTGAGAAGCGAACCATACGTTGCGCCACGGTATGCCACACCTTTCCGCTAGAAGTCCCACCCGCCGTTGCTCCGCTTCCCGGTGTCGGGTGCTCACGATGCGCGCATCCTGCCACCCCGCTCGAGCACCTGCGTAGTGCCCGGGCACTACAGTGCCGCGCGTGCTGCTCGACCACCGCCGTCCTGCTGTGTTCCTGCCTGCCGATCCGCCCCGCGAGGGACGGCTGGCGCTCTACGGCGAGGGCCCGGAGGAGATCGAACTGGCGCTGCCTGCGGGCAGCGCCATCAGGCGAAAGACGGTGCCCGCCCGGCTGATCCCGATCGGCGACGCGCTGCCCGAGCTACTCGCCCTGCCGCGAGACGGTACCGATCCCGCGCTAGCCGCTTGGGCGAGCGCGGCGACGGCCGGGGTCGGGCTGGTCGCGCGGGGGCGGCTGCTGCCCACCGCCACCCCCGCCGGGTACGGCGCCTGGCGGGCCGGGCCGCTGGACCCCGCAGACGCGCGGTGGCTGGCCGAGCTCACCGACGCAATGCCCGCGCACGCGCACGCGCTGCCCGTCGCGGGAGCCGGCCCGCTGCGAATCCGCTCGCCGCAGGCGCTGGTCCGGGCGCTGTGGGACGCGATCGCCGACGTCACCGTCCGCACCGCCGCCGCAGCGCGGGCCAGCACAGCACCCGCCTTCGCCGCCCGCGAGCCCGTCGAGACCGGGGAGCTGACCGGATGGCTCGCCGAGACCGACGCGGCGCTGGCCGCTGGCGCCCGCCCGGTCCTGCGGGTCGAGCCGCCCGGCAAGCCCGACGAGCCCTTCGCCGGTATGCTCGCGCTGCGCAGCATCGCTGATCTGCTCGACACCGGCACCGAGCTGATCGAGCGACTCGCCGCGGCGGAGAAAAGCGATCTGGCGCCGCCTGAGGGGCTCCACGCCACCCTGGCTGGACTGGACCACCCCGCGCAGTACCTGCACGAGGACGGTCCGCTGCCGAGCCGCTCCGGCAAGCTCACCGCCCGGGATGAGCTGCTCGACGTCATTCTCGACGCAGGCGACTCGGTGCTGGTGTTCAGCCCGTACGTGCAGATGTGCCGCCTCGTGCAAGCCCACCTGACCGCACGGGGGGTGCCGACGCTGTTCCTGCACGGCGGGGTCAGCGCGCAGCGCCGCGAGCAGATGGTGGCCGATTTTCAGGACGGCGCAGCGCCGGTGCTGCTGCTGTCGATCAAAGCGGGCGGCGTCGGGCTGAACCTCACCCGGGCCAGCCACGTGATCCACTACGACCGCTGGTGGAACCCGACGGTAGAGGACCAGGCCACCGACCGCGCCTACCGGATTGGGCAGCAGCGTGCCGTGCAGGTGCACAAGCTGGTTACCGAGGGGACCGTCGAGGACCGGATCGCCACCCTGCTGTCCACCAAGCGGGAACCGGCCGACGCGGTCGTCGGCGCCGGGGAGAGCTGGATCACTGAGCTGTCCAACACTGAGCTGGCTGATCTGGTCCGCCTGGGCAGCCCGTCATGACCGGGCAGAGCGGCCGCCGGGCCTTCGGCGCGACCTGGTGGGGCACCGCCTGGTTGATCGCGCTCGAGAAGCGGGCCCGGCTGGACCCCAGCCGGCTGTCTCGGGGCCGTGGTTACGCCCGGCGCGGCACGGTGGACGCGCTGGAGATAATGCCTGGCCTGGTGCGGGCGAACGTGCAGGGCAGCCGGGACCAGCCCTACCAGGTGACGGTGCGGGTCCGGGAGCTCGACGTGAGCGAGTGGGACCGAGTGGGACCGAGTGGGACCGAGTGCTCGACGCCGCCGCACCGAAACCCCGACCCTGCCGCCCTGCTCGCCCGCCCCTGAACCGGACCGTCTTCGACGCACGTGGTTACGCTTCCTGATGTGGAACCGCTGCTGGCGGCGCGCCAGTTCGTCGCTTTCGGGTGGTCGCACGGTGTGGTGATCGTGATACTCGTCGTGGTTGCGGCGGCGCTCGTCGTTGTTGGCCGACGGTATCGCGGCACTCCCCTCGAGCGGCGGTTAAGCCAGGCGTTGGCGCTGGTGTTCGCCGGGTTCCTGGTGCCGGTGTGGCTCCACGGGTTGCTGCCTGGGCAGCAGGAGATCAAGTACTCGCTGCCCCTGCAACTGTGTGACCTGGCAGCCATGGCCGCAGTGTGGGCGTTGTGGTCGTACTCCTCGACGGCGTTCGCGCTGACCTACTTCTGGGGCCTGACGCTCACCTCGCAGGCTTTCGTCAGTCCGGAGCTGTCCGGTCCGGACTTCCCGTCACTACAGTTCCTGTCGTTCTTCGGCATGCACAGCGTGGTGTTGTGGGCGGCAATCTATCTGACCTGGGGAGTCGGGTTGCGGCCGGACTGGCGCAGTTACCGGATCGCGGTTGCGGTCACGATCGGTTGGGCAGTGGTGATGTTCGCGTTCAACCGCCTCGCCGGCACCAACTACGGCTTTCTCAACACCAAACCGGTGGTGTGGTCGCTGCTGGACGTGCTAGGTCCCTGGCCGTGGTACCTGCTCTCCGCGCTGGTCCTCGGCGCCGCAGCCTGGGCGCTGATCACCTGGCCATGGGTGCGGCACCAGGTCCGACGAGACGCCCGCGCCACAGCGTGAGCAACACCGGCTGGGCGACGCAACGAACTACAACGTGGGCGGGGGCAGAGACCCGAACCCCTTCCGGTAGTTCTTGCGCGCCTTCCAGATCCTCTCTTGGTCAAACTTAGCCCGACGGTACTCCGCCCACCACCGCGCGACGACCCACCCGCCGGCCCACCCACCGATTCCACCGAACAGGAGGAGACCTAATTCCATATTAGTAGTCATGAATCCACCTTTTCGGATGACAGCTCCACCTTACGGGTGAATATATAATATATTTTTCTACCTGAACGTAATCAACCGTACGGGTGAAAGATGGTGACCACCGGGCGCGAGCTCCGGCACCGGAGGGCGCCCAGAGTGCCCAGCGCCCCGGGGACATCCGCCGCATATGGGCGAAGCAGTCGGTTTCGCCGCTTGTTGCGACACTGGTTCGGTGGACGATCCAGCACGGCTGCGGGTCACGTTTCCGTGCCAGCACAAAGACTGCCGGCGCGCGGCTGCCATCGTCGAGGTGACCCGACGAGGGCAGCTGTACATCGACGCGGAGCAAGACATCATCTACCGAGTCTTTCCCGACGCCCAGGGCACGATCCGGGTCACCGGGTTCCTGCCGTATACCAGTTTCTCCACCCGGATACTCGACCTCGTCGCGACCCTCGGCGCGGTCCACGCGATTGACGCGGCCGCGCTACACGCGCTGGATCGGACCTGGGTCCCGTTCTACTGCCACCAGTGTGACCGCTCGTTCTGCAGCGAGCATTGGGACCTCAAACCCACCTTCAGCTGGGGCTTTGACCACTACTCTGGCAGCTGTCCGATCGGACATCCACACTTCATCGATCATTGCTAGACGATCCGGATGCCTCGGGCCAGGGCATCGACGTCGTCGATGATCTGGATCAGCCGGGCGAGATCGGGGCATGCGGTGGACAGCCGGACGTCGGTGTCGTGCTCGTCGACCCGCCATGCGTAGTTCAGCGCGGCGTAGAGCGCTCCCGGCTCCGGCGGGTGATCGGGGTCGGGGTCGGGGTCGGGGTCGGACGGGCAGTATCGCAAGGTCCGCAGCCCCTCGCCCAAGTGCTCGGTCGGGAAGACATCGACGATCGGCGGCTCCACTGCTCTGGGGTCGTCCGCATTGGCCAGCTCGCGCAGTGCCGCGTCCCGCTCACCGGCGGCGTCCCCCACACCGAGGCACACCTGCAGGGGCATGATCCTCGGGTCAGGCAGGTGCAGGAAGACGTACTGGCCGGGCACCTCATTGGACTGCAGTCGCTCGGCGAGCAGGGTCAAGGTCAGCGCCAGATTGTCGACCTGGTACTCCCCAGGCACCAGGTCGAAGTCGTCCCAGCAGGCCTCGGCGATATCGCGGGCCCAGGCGCGGTGGTCGGGCCAGGTCTGCTCACCCCACAGGGCCGGCAGCTCAATCCACACCGCCGGGTCGTAGTCTATCTCGGGCCATCCGCTCACGGTCGCCGCCATCGGAAAGTGGTCATCATCGCGTCGAAGAGCTCGACCAGCAGCCGGGCGTGCTCGTCGTTGGGGTCGCCTGACCCCAATGTGCTGAACGAGACGACCACCCACCGGTCGGGATCGGCCGGAACAGGCAGCACGTAGTCGACCCGGCGGGAGTTGTGCTCGACGCCGCGCCCGGCGTCAGCTCATGGCGCAGGGTGGCCACCTGGTCGCGGGGAAGGCCGGCGAACGACCGGTCGAGGATCTTTGTGATCGCCTGCTCGGTGCCCCGGCGCAGCGGAATCCGCGACCACCCAGGAGGCAACACCATAGTGTACCCGGTCGGGGCTCTCGGCTCGTGGTCCGGTGACTCGTGGTCCGGCGGCGCGGGCAGGTGCCCGGAGACGGCCGTCACCGAACCCGCCGGATCCGAAAGATGTAATGCAGGACCAGCGTCGCCAGACCAGAGACCACGGCCACCCCGCAGATCACGACGGCAACGGGCGGTGCGCCGTAGAATCCCGCCGCCACTCCCATTCCCCCCGCGAAGGCTCCCAGCACGGCGGCAGCAGTGATGGCCTCCCTCAGCCCGAAAACTTGGCGGCACGCGGGCCGACGACATACGATCATCACGACCAGGGAAGCCACCGAAGGCAGTGCCCAGACAGCTCCGACCGCTGCGCCCAGGAACCTGGACTCGATGCCCCCGATGTGGGGGTCTACGAGCATGCCACACGTTGCGAATATGATCACTGTGATGATCGCGACGACTTGCAGGGCGAACAAGGCACGCCGGCCAACCAGCCGGTCGGCGGCGTCCCTTCGGGCATCGACCGGGCTGGGAGAGCCGCCGGCATCAACACTGCCGCTCCAGTCGTGGCCACGCCCCCTCACCACGTGGAACCCACCTCATGGGTGAAGTGGTCCTTCGCCTCGCTGTACGGCTTGACGCCCATCTTCTCTCCCACTTTGTCAACGGTGTCGGTCGTGGAACCGGCAACCCACGTCCCGAGGCTAGTGTTGCGGAGAAGGTCAGCGTGGCGGCTGGCGTGGGCGACATCGGCGTCGCCGGGGAACCTGCTGCGGATGGCGTTGACGTCCTTGTAGAACCGGGCGGCTTCCGGGTCGTTGCCGGCCCGCAGGATCTCACGGCCAGTGGGATCGGCCAGCGGGGCGTCGCGGACCTGCCGGGCAGCCCGACGCGGCGCCTGGCGCGCATCGCGTTTCGCGTTGTCGATGACGCGGCGGGCGCCACGACGCTCGGCGGCCGTCGCGGTGCGACGTTGCAGGGTTCGTCCAGCGGCGCTGCGGGCGGCGCGGCTGGATCGGATCGCGGCGTTCTCGGCCGCTCGTGCGGCGGAGCGCGCGCCCGCCGCGCGGGTCACCGCTTGGACACCCTTGAGGCCGCGAGCGACGAACTTTCCGACGCCCAAAGTAGCCAGCGCGAAGACGTCGAGAGCCACGTCGGCCCAGGACCCGTCACCGGAGAGGGCGAGTGCGGTGTGCCCAGCCAGGGCCGTGAAGGTCAGTCCCAACGCGAGGATCGCGATGATGTTCACGCCAGGGATGAACAGCGCCACGACCGCCAGCCCGGTGGCCACCCAGCTTAATATGTCGGTGACGGTCTTGATCCACCCGGCGTTGCGGTGGACCCAGTCTTTGACGCTGTCCCACCAGCTGTCCGCCACGTCGTCGTCGATGGCATCGTTGATCCGTCCGGCGTAACGACGGCCCTCGCTCGTGGCGTGCTCCAGCGCATCGTTCAGCTGCCGCCGCGCGGCGGCCAAGTCCTGGGTCGCGTCGTCCAGCGCGGCCCGCCTGCGGCGTTCGCGGGCCTGCTCGTCCGGGCTCGGTGGGGGGTCGCCAGGGCGGGGCATCACGGTGTTGGCCGCGCGGGCGGCTTCGGCGGCCTTGGCCTTCTCCAGGGCCCGCACCGACTCGGTTTGGGCGTGAGTCAGCTCCGGAGCCCAGCGGGACAGCTCCCCGGCGACCCGCTGATAGCGCCCGACTGTCTTCTGCAGCTGCCCGGCGAGGTCGGCGGCGGCGGTGCGCAACTGCTCCGCGTGCTGCCCTTTGAGGGTGTCGTCGCGGCCGATGGCCTGCAGCCGGGAGATCTGAGTGCGCATCTCGGTGGCCGTGTCACGCAGCCGCCGAGCCTCGTCGGTGATCCTGTCCGGATCCCCCGGCAGCGGGTCTGAGGGCTCCAACGGTGCCCAGTCGGCTGGTCGGCGCACGGTCATCCCTGCCCAGCGTGGGCCATCGTGTTGGCCAGGTCCTGGTCGGCGGCGGCGAAGGCCTCCCGGACACTCGCGCACATTCCGCCGACGTTCTTGACCGACTCCACCAGCTTCCCTCGGTGGCGGTCCCAGTTGTCCACGAAGTTGCGCATGGCCTCAGCGATGTCGGCGGATCCCCAGATCCCCGCATCCGCGTCCCGACGTGCATCGGCGCCGTCGAGTTCGGTGGCGAAACATACCGGACCGTTGCAGTAGCGTCTGCAGGGTATGAGCCAGGTGAGCCGCTTTGGCATCGTGGAGCTGGAGGACTTCCCCCCGGACCTGCGGAAACGAGTCGGCGTGATCGCTGAGAAGTCCGGTTTCGTGCCCAACATCTTCCGTGGCCTGGCCCGGCGTCCCGCCGAGTTGCGGGCGTTTCTGGACTACCACGACGCGCTGATGGAATCCGACGACGGGCTGTCACGGGCCGAGCGGGAGCTGGTCGTGGTCGCCACGTCCGGAGCCAACCACTGCACCTACTGCATCGTGGCGCACGGCGCGATCCTGCGGATCCGGGCCCGGGACCCGCAGCTCGCCGACCACGTGGCCAGCAATCCCTGGGCCGCTGCGCTGGGTCCACGGCAACGGGCCATCGTCGACCTCTCCCTGGTGATCGCCACCCGCCCGGCGGAGCTGTCCGATCAGGATGTCCAGCAAGCCCGCGCCGAGGGGCTGTCCGATGACGAGATCTGGGACGTCGGAGCGATCACCGCGCTGTTCGCGATGTCCAACCGGCTCGCGCACCTGATGGCGCTGCGACCCAACGACGAGTTCTTCACGATGGGTCGTGCACCGTAGCCGCTCACCCACCCACCGGGCCCATATACCGCGTGACGATCTCCTCTGCCCATGCCAAGATTGGGTGCAGTGACTTGTCAGCGTCGGCTCCTAGCAGCGACCCCATACCCCGGAGTCCCGCTGCTCGGGGACGTCGCCCCGTATCCGTCACAAGTGGAACGGGGCGTAACAGCAAGGAGATGTCCATGCCGCCCCGCAAGCCCCCCTCGTCTCGCTCCAGCCCTGCTACTAGACCGTCCATCGTGGGGACCGCGATGGACGTTGATGGCCAGCGCACCCCGCAGCAGGTGATCGCGGGACTACGCGCCACCAGCGAGGGCGAGGATCTGGTCCAGCTGCTGAACCCTGAGGGGCAGCGGGTCGCGCATCCACAGTTCGACCTGACGATCTCCCCAGCGGAGCTCCAGGCGCTGTATCGCGACATGGTGCTCGTCCGCCGGGCCGACCGGGAAGCCAAAGCCCTGCAACGCCAGGGTGAGCTCGGTCTCTGGGCCCCGCTGCTGGGCCAGGAGGCCGCACAGATCGGTGCTGGTCGCGCGATGGCCCCGCAGGACATGGCCTTCCCGTCCTACCGCGAGCACGGCGTCGCGTGGTGCCGAGGGGTGGATCCCACCGAGGTGTTCGGCATCTTCCGCGGCATCGACCAGGGCTCGTGGGATCCGATCAGCACCGGGTTTCAGCTGTACACGATCGTGATCGCCAACCAGTGCCTGCATGCCACCGGCTACGCGATGGGGCAACGGCTGGATGGGAAGATCGGCGACGTGGACAATGGTGAGGCCACGATCTGCTTTTTCGGCGACGGCGCCACCTCCCAGGGCGACGTGCATGAGGGCTTCGTCTGGGCCGCTGTCTATGACGCACCGGTGGTGTTCTTCTGCCAGAACAACCAGTGGGCGATCTCCGCATCGCTGGATCACCAAACCCGGGTGCCGCTGTATCAGCGGGCGCGGGGCTACGGCTTTCCCGGGATCCGGGTGGACGGCAACGACGTGCTGGCCACCCTGGCCGTCACCCGCTGGGCACTGCAGGAGTGCCGCACCGGCAACGGGCCAGTGTTGATCGAGGCGTGCACCTACCGGATGGACGCGCACACCACCTCTGACGACCCGACCCGCTACCAGCTCAGCACCGAGCTGGAGGAATGGAAGCTCAAAGACCCCCTGGAGCGGGTCCGGGTGCACCTGGTGCGCGAGGGACTGGCGACGTCGGAGTTCTTCGACGGCCTGGCCGCCGAGGCCGACGAGCTGGCGGTCCGGCTGCGCAACTACTGTACTTCGATGATCTCCCCCGGCCCGGAGCGGATCTTCTCGAAGGTCTATGCCGAACCGTCGCCTCAGCTTGACGCAGCCCGTGACAACTACCTGGCTTACCACGCGTCGTTCATCGACGCAGGTAGCGTCTCCGGCGGTACACATTGATCACCACCGCCGCCGTGCCACAGACAATCACCCTGGCCAAGGGCCTCAACCAGGGACTGCGGGCTGCTATGGAGGCCGATCCCAAGGTCATCGTCATGGGCGAGGACGTCGGACTGCTCGGCGGTGTCTTCCGGATCACCGATGGCCTGCAGAAGGACTTCGGTGAGCAGCGGGTGCTCGATACGCCGCTGGGCGAGTCCGGGATCATCGGCACCGCGGTCGGGCTCGCGGTCCGGGGCTATCGCCCAGTGTGCGAGATCCAATTTGATGGGTTCGTCTTCCCCGGCTTCGACCAGATCGTCTCCCAGCTCGCCAAGCTGCACTACCGCTCGCAGGGCAAGCTGCGGATGCCGGTAGTGGTGCGTATCCCACACGGCGGCGGGATCGGCGCTGTTGAGCACCATTCGGAGTCCCCCGAGTCCTATTTCGCCCACACTCCGGGACTCAAGGTCGTCGCGTGCGCCAACCCGGTCGACGCCTACTGGATGATCCAGCAGGCGATCGCCTGCGACGACCCGGTGATCTTCTTTGAGCCCAAGCGGCGGTACTGGGACAAGGCGCCGCTGGATCTCGCGAAGCCGCCCCTGCCGCTGTTCAGCTCGCGGGTGCTGCGCGCCGGCACGACCGCGACGGTCGTGGCTTACGGGCCGATGGTGCGCACCGTGCTGGATGCCGCGACCGTTGCCGAGCGGGACGGCCAGACCCTGGAGGTGATCGACCTGCGCACGTTGTCGCCGCTGGACCTGGCGCCAGTGTTCGACTCGGTGCGCCGCACCGGGCGGTTGATCTGCGTGTCCGAGGCGCCTGGCGAGGTGTCGCTGACCACCGAAGTGGCCGCCCGGGTATCTCAGGAATGCTTCTACTCGCTGGAGGCCCCGGTGCTGCGGGTGACCGGGTTCGACACCCCGTACCCGCCCGCGAAGTGCGAGGAGGACTACTTGCCCGACCTGGACCGGGTGCTCGACGCCGTCGACCGAGCGCTGGCGTACTGACCGAGATGGCCCGCATCTTCGCGCTGCCCGATGTCGGGGAAGGACTCACCGAGGCGGAGATCCTCGGCTGGCACGTCGCGCCCGGGGACACCGTCACCGTCAATCAGGTTATCGTCGAGATTGAGACGGCCAAGGCCGCCGTCGAGCTGCCCAGCCCCTACGCCGGAGTGGTCAGCGAGCTGTTCGCCGAACCTGGCGCCACTGTGGCGGTGGGAACCCCGATCATCGCGATCGATACCGGTCCCAGCGAGGCTGGCCCCCTCGACGCTGGCCCCCGCAACACCAGCTCCATCGACACCAGGGCCGGGTCGGGGCCCGCGTCGGCGGGCACGATCGGCGAGCAGGGACCCAGCGGGCGGATCACGACCCTGGTCGGTTACGGCCCGCGGGCCGCCACTGTGACCCGCCGACCGCGCAAGGCCACCCCGGCCGCGTCGCCCGCTACCACGCAGGGACTCCTCCCGCAGGCCAAACCGCCGGTGCGCAAACTAGCCAAGGAGTTGGGGATTGACCTGCGGACAGTGCCCGGCTCCGGAACCGGCGGGGTGATCACCCGACAGGATGTGGAGCGCGCCGCCCACCCTGTCGGCAATGGCGCTAGGTCCCCCGCTAGCGCCGGAGCTAGCTCCGGCGCTGGGCAGCAGCGCCGGGAGCCGGTTCGCGGAGTGCGCAAGGCCACCGCGGCAGCGATGGTGTCCTCGGCATTCACCGCGCCGCACGTCACGATGTTCCGCACCGTCGATGTCACGCCCATGATGGAGCTGCGGGCCCGCCTGGCGGGGCAACCGCAGTTTCAGGACGTGAAGCTGACCCCGCTGGCGTTCACCGCTCGGGCGTTGTGCCTAGCGGTGCGGCGGACCTCGGCGGTCAACGCCAGCTGGGAGGAGGCGACCAGCGAGATCGTCTACTTCGACTCCGTGCATCTCGGGATCGCCGCCGCCACCCCACGCGGGCTGGTAGTGCCCAAGATCCGCAACGCCGACCGGATGTCGCTGCGCGAGCTTGCCATCGCGCTGGACAAGCTGGCGAGGACAGCCCGGGAGGGACACACTACCCCGGGCGACATGATCGGCGGGACGATCACCATCACCAACATCGGAGTCTTCGGGATCGACACCGGCACCCCGATCCTCAACCCCGGCGAGTCGGCGATCCTCGCCCTCGGCGCGATCCGGGACATGCCGTGGGTGGTGAACGGTGCCGTAGCGCCCCGCAAGGTCTGCCAGCTAGCCCTGTCCGTAGACCACCGCGTGGTAGACGGCCAACAAGGCGCCCAATTCCTCGCCGACACAGCCACCCTGCTCACCGACCCCGCCCAAGCAATCACCTTCTGATCCCCCCGCATTCAACAGACTCAGCGGGGTGGTGACGTAACGGCCGAGGGGGTGGTAGCGACAAGATAGCTGAGGGTGATGGGGGGCATGTGGGCGGGGAGCAACACAGAGTTGAAGCAGCGCAGCGAGGGGATGCTGGTTCGGCTCCTGGATTTACTTGGGGGTGAGTGATGTGAGAGGACTCGGGTGGTGGCCCGGACTCGGCATGATGATGGTGACGGGGAGCAGAGACGCTACAGCAGGTGTGAGACCACAGGATCGAGCCGGTATGGGGACGACCCTCGACGTCAGTCCCGGCGGGGACGTCGACGTGGTAGCGCGCGAAGACCCTGGCGTTGAGGCGCTGCATGCGTGGGACCTGTTGGTGGATCGCACACCAGGCACAGACGTCACCCAACTCTCGGTCTGGGGGGGGTTGCGTGGCCGAGTGGGCTTCACTCCGCTATACCTGCTGGCCTACCGGGCCGGCGAGCTGGTCGGGGGGGCACAGATCTTGACCCGGCGGGTGCCCGTGCTGGGCTTGGTGGGTTACCTCCCTTACGGCCCACTCGTGCCCCCCGGCACCCCGGCACCCGATGACATCCGTCACGCACTGGTCGACGCCCTCGTGGCGCTGGGCCAGCGGCGGCTGCGAATTCTGTTCATCCAACCACCCGAAGGCGCCCAGAACACTAGTGATGAGCTGCTCCGTCGCGGGTTCCGACCATCGTCGGCCGGTATCGCTCCGCAGGGCTCGATCCGGATCGACTTGACGGCCGATCTGGCGGAGATCCGCAGCAGGTTCGGGAAACGGCTCAAGTCCTGGACCAACCGTTGGGAGTCCCGCGGTGTCACGGTCCGGGCCGGGGACGAGCGAGACGTTCCGTTGCTCGCCGAGCTGATGACCAGTTCGGCGCAGCACCAGGGCTACACCCCGTTGCCGCTGGACTACATGACCGCGCTATACCGGGAGCTGGCCGCCACTGGTCACGCCGTGCTGTACGTCGGCGAGGTGGACGGTGCGCCGGTCGCCGCTGATCTGATGACCGGATGTGGCGATATGGTGCGCGGCCGGCTGTCCGGGTTCGACCGCTCCGGCGAGGCGATGCGGCTCAGCGTGCCGGCGGCCATCCGATGGGAAATGATCAAGTGGGCCAAGGGGCAGGGGTACCGCTGGTTCGACTTCGGCGGGCTACGTCCGGAGACCCTGGCAGCGCTGCTGGAGGGAACCGAGCACAGCGCTGACGCGTTGCCGACCGCCGACCAACCCAAGATCACCTTTGGGGGCACCGCGTTCCGCTACCCCACACCGGTCGAGATGATCAGGCCGGCGGCGCTGCGGACCGCCTACGACCTCGCGTGGCGCTCCGCGACCGGCCGCCGGTTGTTCACCGAGGCGCAAAGTCTGCTCCGGGGATCCCGATCGCGTGGCCCGCACCCGGTGAACCCGGGCCGCGCTAGCCCTGGGGTGCCCGCCAGCTAACCGAGTAGTCGCCGCAGAACCGGTACCGAGTCAATTCGCTCGCCGTCAATCAGGGAGGCGGAAGAGAATATGAAAATTGTGTGCGTCGGTGGGGGGCCCGCAGGCCTGTACTTCGCCATTTCCGCGAAGTTGCGTAATCGGGGTCACGATATCACAGTTGTCGAACGTAATCCGGCTGGGGTGACGTACGGCTGGGGCGTCACATTTTCGCACCCACTCCTTGACAGCCTCTACGACAACGATCCGGAGAGCGCCCGGCAGATATTCGACAGTCCCGGGTCCTGGAGCAACCAGGAAGTCCACGTCCGGGACACGCAGCGGGCTCATCTCGGTGGGTATGGGTTCGCCATCGGTCGCAAGCATCTTCTCGACATCCTGGTTAAGCGAGCGATGGATCTCGGCGTGGATGTCCAGTTCCAACGCGAGGTCAAGGACCTGCCCGAGTTCGCCGACGCCGACTTGATCGTCGCCTGTGACGGCGCGAACAGCCATGTTCGCCAGCTCCATAATGATCACTTTCGGACCAATACGCACTCGGGCCGGAACAAATATATCTGGCTTGGCACCCACCGGGTCTTCGACTCCTTCATGTTCGCATTCGAAAAGACCGCAGCCGGCTGGATCTGGTTCTACTCGTATCCCTTCAACTCCGACACGACTACCTTCATCGTCGAGTGCTCGCCAGAGACCTGGAAGGGGCTCGGCTTTGACGAGCTAGATCCCGATGCGAGCATGAAGCTGCTGGAAAAGATCTTCGCGCACCATCTTGACGGCCACCCGCTCATGAACTCGATGCGCGACCTCGGCAAGATTCCATGGCTCAACTTCACCCGCATCACCAACACCTCCTGGCATCACGACAACATCGTCCTCATGGGCGACGCGGCGCACACCACGCACTTCTCGATCGGGTCGGGTACGACGCTTGCGATGCAGGATGCAATCGAGCTCGCCGAGAGCCTGGACACCCACGATGATCTCCAGGTAGCTCTCAAGAACTACGAGGAGAAGCGGCGCGCGGAGATAATGGGTTTGCAGGACGCGGCGGTGAGCAGCACTGAATGGTTCGAGAATGTTCCGAGCTGCATCGATCAGCCGATCACCCAGTTCGCCTATTCACTATGGAAACGTCGCGGCCGTTACCCGCTATGGCGTTACCACCTCCACCTGGCTACTCAGCTTGAAACATTGCGAAGATTACGGAGAGCTATCAGCACGCTGCGCAACAGGATTCGCGCCCAGCGACGGATGAGCCAACAACGGACGACACTGGCTGATATTCCAGTATCGAGATACCATGACAGTGAATTCTCCGCCAGATCGACTACCTGATCGGCAGGCCGGAGATGGCGCGGGCGATGACGAGTTGCTGGATCTGCTCGGTGCCTTCGAAGATGCCGTAAATCTCCGCGTCGCGGTGCATCCGCTCCACTGGGTACTCCCGACTGTAGCTGGCACCGCCGAGGATCTGCACGGCCCGCTCAGTGGCCCACATCGCGACCCGGCCGGCCTTGAGTTTGGACATCGATCCCTCGCCAGCGGTGAATTTTTCGCCGGTTTTGCCCATCCATGCGGCCCGCCATACCAGCAGGCGGGCCGCGTCGATCTCGGTCTTCATATCCGCCAGGGTGAACGCGATCGACTGGTTCTCGATGATTGGCCGCCCGGAGACCACCTCCTGCTTGGCGTAATCCAGCGCGTACTCATACGCCGCGCGGGCAATGCCGACAGCTTGGGCGGCCACGATCGACTGGGACAGCTCGAAGGTCCGTATGGCGGCCTGCCCGCCCCTACCCCGCTTCTCGCGGGTTCGGATCAGCCGCTCGACCAGCCGCTCCGGGCCGCCGAGCAGGTTCGCTCCGGGGATGCGCACGTCGTCGAAGAAGACGTCCGCGGCGTTGGCGGCCCGCAGCCCGTGCTTGCGATGCGGTCTGCCGGCCTGGAGCCCGCAGGTGCCGACCGGGATCACGAACACGGCCTGCCCCCGGGACCCCAGCGAGGCGTCCACCACCGCGTGCACGACATAGACGGCGGCAATACCGCCGTTGGTTGCCCACGTACTCTGGCCGGTGAGGATCCACTCGTCGCTCGCCTCGTGGTAAACCGCGCGGATGTGGTGCATCGCCGAGACATCCGAGCCGGCGTGCGGTTGCGCCGAGCAGAACGCCGCCACCTGGGGTTCGCCAGCGTCCCCGTAGCACTGCGGCAGCCACTCGGCGAGCTGGTCAGCGGTGCCGGTGGTGAAGATCGCCGCGACGGCCAGGGTGGTGCCGAAGATTGTCATGCCGATTCCGCCGTCGCCCCAGAACAGCTCCTCGTGGGCGATCGGCGGGGACAGCCCAGTCTCGTCGGCCCAGAAGCCGGCCAGCGTCTCGGGTCCGTACAGCCCGGTCTTGGCGGCCTCCTGGAGGATCGGCCAGGGGGTCTTCTCACGCTCGTCCCACTCGGCCGCGGCCGGACGAATGACGTCGGTGGCGAAGCCGTGCACCCAGTCCCGCAGTTCGCGGTGTCCCTCGCTCAGTTCCAGGCAGAACATCCGCTCACGCGCTCGGCATGTCGAAAATCGTGGGCAGCCGGGCGGCGAAGCCGATGTCGCCGTCCAGCTTCACTTTCCCCATGACAAACATCATGGCGGGGGAACTGGTGCCGGAGATCAGCCTGAGGAACTGCTCGCCGGACATTGTCAGGGTGACGCGTGCCTCATGCGATGGCTCATTGCTGGTCGAGCACCGAGGCGTCGAGGAACCTCGAATCCCGATGATCCAGGTCTCGTACACCTCCTCGCCACCGGGTCCGCCGGTGATCCGCCAGTGGATCACGGAGTCCCGCCCTGGCGCGTTCTCCGGGCGGAACTGGTCAGCCATCCGGCTGAAGATTCCCTCCAGCAGCGCGCGGCGCAGTGTCAGATCGCCGAGCACCGCGTCAAGCTGCTCGGTTGAGGCGTGTTTGATCAGCCGGGTGAGGGCCCACGGGTCCATCGCGCCGATGCCACCGATGCCATTGTCGGTGGCCGGCGCAAGCAACCCCGTGAACTCCGCCGTGGACAGCGTCTGTGGATCGATGTTCTTGGCGTCCATCATGCTAACCCCCCGTATCTACTCATGAGTAAGTTTACGATTAGGTCCGTAGACTCGCAACGGTGAGCCTGCCCTCGCCGCCGCCGCCCCGTCGGCGGCTGCCTCGGCAGGTACGCGAGAGGCAAATACTGGACGCGGCTGTCGCGGTGTTCTCCCGGCGCGGCTTCCACTATGCCTCGATGGACGACATCGCCGAGGTCGCCGGGGTCTCCAAGCCGATGATCTATTCCTACCTTGGTTCCAAGGATGACCTGTTCATCGCGTGCATCCGCCGGGAGGGGCAACGGCTGATGGCGCTGGTCGCCACCGCGGTGCCCACCGGACTCACCCGGGATGAGCGGCTGTATCGGGGCCTACTAGCCTTCTTCGAGTTTGTCACCGAATATCGTGATGGCTGGATCATGCTCTACCGCCAAGCCCGGGTGCACGGCTCGTTCGCCGGGGAGATCGCCGCGGCGCGCGAGCGGATCATCGTCATGGTCGCCGCCCTGCTGGCCCGGTCCTCAGGTGGCGATGGGCATGCCAGGGCCATGCCCATCGCGCACGTGCTGGTCGGGGCCGCCGAGGCGCTGTCCGACTGGGCACTTGAGCACCCCGAGGAAACGCCGGACGCCCTGGCCACCCGGCTGCGAGACATCCTCTGGACCGGTCTCAAGGGCGCCTCGTGAGTGGCACCCAGGGTCATGACCCTGGGTGCCACTCACGAGCAGCGGTCACCGTCGCCATCTTGTCGTTCCGGCTCGGGGCGGCGGATGGGGTGTCGGTCGCGGCGGAACAGTGGGTCACGGCGCTGCGCCGGATGGGCGCCCGGGTGCGCACCGTCGCGGGCACCGGCGTGGTGGATCACCTGGTTCCCGGGCTCTCCTTCGACACCCGCCGCCCAGCCCGCTGCGGGGACGTTGAAGCGGCGCTGCGCGGCGTCGATCTCGTCGTGGTGGAGAACGTCTGCTCGTTGCCGATGAACCCACCAGTGACCGAGGCAGTCGCGCAGGCGGTACGCGGACGCCGTGCGGTCCTGCGCCACCACGACCTGCCCTGGGAACGGGAGCGTTATGCACACCTACGCGGCTGGCCACCGGATGACCCCAGCTGGCAGCACGTCGCGATCAGCCAGCACAGCGCCACGGAGCTGGCCCGGCGCGGCATCGACGCGACCGCCGTCTACCACGGCTACGCCCGCATACCGCGCCGCGGCAACCGGGCCGCCGGGCGGGCCGCGCTGGGCCTCACGCCGCATCAGCGGCTGCTGTTGCAGCCCACCCGGGCAATCCCGCGCAAGAACGTCGCCGCCGGGATCGCGCTGGCGACGGCCATCGACGCGGTCTACTGGCTGACCGGGGCCACCGAGGAGGGCTACGGCCTAGCGCTGGCCGACCTGCTCGCCCGGGCGAGCTGCCCGGTGCGCCGCGGGTTGCCCGGCGGGCTGCGAATGGCCGACGCCTACGCCGCCGCAGACGCGGTGGTGCTGCCCTCGACGTGGGAGGGCTTCGGCCTGCCACTGATTGAGTCCGCGCTGGCCGGGCGCCCGCTCGCGGTGAGCGACTACCCGGTGGCACAAGAGGTGGCCCGGCTGGGCTTCGCCTGGTTCCCCGTCGGCGATCCGGCCCCGCTGGCCGCCTGGTTGGCCGACCCCGACCCGGCACTGCTGGCCCACAACCGCGCCCTGGCCCGGCACCACTTCGGTCCGGACGCACTGGCCAAGCGGCTGTCCGACACGCTGGCCCGTGCTGGGCTGACGCTGCAGCGCCCGCGCTAAAGTCCGACTGTGGCAATTTGGGACGACCTGCTGATCCGGGTACTACGCGGCCCGGTGCAGCGCCTGCTGGCCGAGGAACGAAACCGGTTCACCTACGGTGACAGCGAGGACCCGCTCTACCGCTACCGGGTGCACGGCCTCCTGGAACGACTGCACATCGACCCCACCGCGATTGTGAACAGCGCGTTGTTCAACGTGTCCGGCGGGGAGATCACGATCGGCGAGTACGCCTTCTTCGGGCACGAGGTCGCGGTGCTCACCGGTACGCATGACATCACCAAGTTCGGCCGGGAGCGCCAGACCACCTTCCCCCGATCCGGGCGTGACGTGGTGATTGAGGAGGGCGTCTGGGTGGCCAGCCACGCGATGGTGCTCGGGCCGGTACGGATCGGCAAGCACGCGGTGGTCGCCGCCGGCTCCCTGGTGCTGGACGACGTCCCGCCCTACGCGGTCGTCGCGGGGCGTCCCGCGAAGGTGATCAAGGAGATCAGCGTGACTGACCAAGCCGCCCCAGCCGACCAGCGGTGAAGGTCGAGATCGGTGCAGGTGAGAAGCCGCACCCCGACTACGACGTGCACGTCGACATCCTCCCGCTGCCCGATATCGAGGTAATCTGCTGGATCAACCCGCTGCCCTTCGCCACCGCCTCGGTTGACGCGCTGCGCGCCAACCACGTGCTCGAGCACCAGAGCTATGAGCTCGTCGAGCCGACCCTGCGCGAGTGGGCCCGGGTGATGCTTCCCGGCGCGGCGCTGGATATCGGGGTGCCGGACGCCCGGTTCGTCGCCGAGCAGTGGGTCCGTGGTGAGATCGACACCGCTGAGGCGAACTACTGGATCCTCGGCGGCCACTGCGACCGAGTCGCGCATCGGGGCGTCGACGCGCGCGGTGTCCCCCGCTGGATCTACAACGCCCACCACACAATGTTCGACGCCGAGGCGCTCCGCGCCCTGGTCTCTCGCTGCGGCTTCACCAATCTGGACATCTTCCGCTACGACATCCGTAACCTGCGCTGCTACGCACTACGCGCCTCGTGAGCCCACAGCCGGTGGTGCGCGCGGCCGGCCCCGGGCACACCACGCCAGCACGCGCTCACCCGGTGAGCGCATCACGATCTGATCTCAGACCGAACCGGATGTCGCCGGGCACCGAAAGAACAGGTATGACGTCTTCCCAGTTATCCGTTCCGATGACACGGGATTGACGACGGGACACCCGGCGGGCGGGTTGGTATCACCGACCGTCTCACCGTTTATCCCAGTGGGCGCGTCTTCCTAGGAACAGAAGTTCATAGGAAAGAAGAATACAATGTAGGAGGGGCATATGAAGATCGCAGAGATCTTCTCGCTCGGTTACGGTGGTCACGGTTACGGTGGTCACGGTTACGGTCGTCACGGTTACGGTCGTCACGGTTACGGAGGCCACTATGGTTATGGGGGCTATAATCACAGCTCCTATGGCTATCACAACGGCGGCCGTTACGGGGGACGTTACTAACGGCGGAGGATTGCTAAACCTCGACTGAGGCTCTAACCCCGCAAGTCCTCGACGGTGGCCTTCAGTCCCTTGGTGGGGGTGAAGGCCACCTCCTTGTCATAGCCGGGCCGCTCGGCGCCACGCCTGCTCGCGCGGGCTGAATTAGCCGCCTACAGAGATTTGACTAACCAGCGTCGCGCCATCAGGAAGTTCATGCAAGCCGGTTGTTCCTAGCGACCCCGAGTCGTACTTCCTAAACATGGCGGCCGCCTTGGGAACAACGGCGACCACAAATCCCTTTACGTTCGTCGTCCCCGGCCTGAGGGTGCCAGTTAAACTTTGCCGGCAGCTGAGCTGATCCGCCGGCAAGATAACGCAAGGCGCTGGAGCCGGAAAGAGGTGGTCTCGCTGTACGCCACGGAAAACGATCCAAAGCTCTTGCTCGGGCTTCAATCCACGAACGAAACCATTGAGGCTAAAGAGGGAAGTGCCAGGATCGTAGGTCTGTGATGTAAAAACAACATGGACACCGGCGGTTGACGGCGGGTGCCCCAGGGTGTCAAAATAGTGTACGCGAGTTAATGTGACAAAACCGGCGGTAGCCGCAACGCAGGTCACGACCGCCGCAAAAACTGCTAGTCTCACCGATCGAAGTCGATCATTATTCCGTCGGGCGAAGGCAAAGATGGATGCACTCGTGACAGCAAGCGCGCCGACTACGACAAGGATGACGAGGACGACTCCCTCCATATCTCCCTAACCCTCCGAGGCCCATACCGCAGCGAAGGAAAACATGACCGCGACAAGCCCGTAGCAAACGGGTATCCAGAAGGGCAACGGGTCATCCTTCGCAACTACCTTAGCCAATTCGTACATCGCGACCCCTATAACCATGGTAAGCATAGAAAAAACAATTGCAATTATGTAACCTACCGAGGCTTGACCTGTGCAGCGTTTGTTAAACACCGCCTCGCCGAAACCGCTCGCCGCGATCCCGAATCCGATCAAGTATGTGGACGGATCCGAGAAGACCGCCTGCCAGCTGATCGACTGACGTTCGAAGACCAGGAAAAGCAGGTCGAATCCAAGGGGCATCACGGTGAAGAGAACCGTGAAGATGGCCCATTTCCAAATCTTGCGAGAAAACTCGCTGGAAGTCGCGGAGGGAACCGGGCGCGTTTCAATGCTGGTTGCAGAAATACGGCATCACCTCCCTTGGTGCGCGGCGCCTGGGTGCAGGCTCGATGTTAATTTCGGAGGCAGGGTAGCGCACGGCCCAGCCGGCGGGTGTACAGGCGCACACTGCCCTGGTCACGCCACCGACGTCCGGGACCGACGTCGGAGACCCCGTGCAACGTGATGAGCTGTGGATAACCCGTGAGTGGCGATGCGAGTCATAGCCCCGAACGTCGCTCACGGGTCTCGGGAGTGGCGGGGAAGCGGTGCATCATCCATCCGAGGATCGCGAGCCCCGGGAGGGCGAGCAGGGTCGAGATGAGGAAGAACTCCACCCAGCCCACGTGGTCGGCGACCCAACCGCTGGGCGAGGCGAGGAATGTCCGTCCAAGGGCCATAAACGAGGTGAACAGCGCGTACTGCGTCGCCGTGTAGGCCACGTCACACAGGACTGAGAGGTACGCGACGAAGGCAGCCGAGGCCATGCCACCGGTCAGGCTCTCGATCGTAATCGTGCAGACGAGGACGCGGACGTCGTGACCGGCGAGCGCCTGGGTGGCGAACATCAGGTTTGAGAGCGCTTGGCAGATCCCGCACACCATCAGCGCTTTCGTGACGCCGTACCGGCTGGCGGCGAGACCGCCGAGGAAGACACCGACCAGCGTGGCGCCCAGGCCGAAGACCTTGGTCACCGTCGCAATCTCAACTTTGCTGAAGCCGATTTTGACGTAGAAGGGGTTGGCCATGGTCCCAGCGAAAGCGTCGCCGAGGGCGTAGAGCACGATGAAGACTAGGACGAGAAGCGCGACCGCGACTCCCCGCCGACGGAGAAACTCAACGAAGGGCCCGAGGACCGCCTCCCGGAAACAGTCCAAGAAATCGGCGCTCGGTGCCGGCACCGCAGCGACCCTCGGCTCGGGGGCGAGCAGGGTGGTTATCACTCCGATCAAGAGCAGTCCCGCCATCGCCGCGTAAACCCACGACCACGGCAGGAACGCGGCCAGGAACAGGGCCCCCGCTCCACTGGCCAGTGTCCCGAGCCGGTAGCCGTACTGCGTCATGGCGGCGCTCGCACCCTGGTCAGGCTCGCCCGCCGTCTCGATCCGGTAGGCGTCGATGACGACGTCCTGACTGGCGGAGAGGAAAGCGACCCCCAGCGCGACCAGCGCCGTCCACAACGGCACCTCCCCCGGTCGCGTGAAGCCCAGCGCCACGATGGCGCCGACCAAAGCGAGCTGGAGGACGAGCAGCCAGCTTCGCCGCCGCCCCAGCCATCGGGTCAACACCGGAATCGACACCCGGTCGATGAGCGGGGACCACCCGAACTTGACGTTGTAAGGCACGCCGAGCACGGCGAACAAGCCAATCGAGGTGAGCGATAACCGCAGGTCCGTCAGCCAGATAGCGAGGGTCGCCCCAGTCAGCGCCAGCGGCAGCCCGCTGGCGAAGCCCATCAGGAAGATGATCACGAGCCGGGGCTCGCGGTAGACGGCGAGGGCGGTGCGCCACCCGCGTCCAGTCGGGCGCGACACCGGCTCGGCCACTAGGGGCGCTCCGGCGATGCGACCCCGCGATGTCATCGCGCGAGCTCAGCCCCGAGGAGATCCGCACCAGCCGCGAGCCCGGGCATGCCCCACCTCCACTCCGTTTTGTTGTCGTTCTCGTCAGGCTTCCCGTACTTGCCGCCGGGACCCTCGGCCGGAATCGGCCCGGACTGGTACCCGTTGCCTGCGTACTTGTCTTTATCGTCATCGTCTTGTCGCTCATGTTTGCTCATGTCGTTCCCCTTCCGGTCCTGCGGCGGGCAGGCCCGAGCTCGTTGGTTTGCGCGGCGGCGAGTATCGCGCGCCACTCGGAACCGGCGATGGGCAGCACCGGGCTGCCGGTGCCGAGCTTGCTGTCGCGGACACCGACCCAGCCGAGCAGCTCGGTGGTGATCTCCACGCAGCCGTTTTCTCCCTGCTAGTAGCTCGCCTTGCGCCACCCTGGCGCGGTGGTCAGCACTCGATGCGGCGGGCAACCTCGGCGTCGGCCAATTTGGGCTCGTCGGCGTGGATGACCGCCTTGGCGTAGGCCGGGGTCTGGAACAGACCCAGAACGACCATCGAGTCGTAGCTGTCAATCTGCACGGCCGGCGACTCCATGCCTAGCAGCAGGTCCAGTCACTACACGTCGTAGCCGTCGTTAGCTCACCTGAGAGAATCTGGGTGGGAGTCGGCGGGGGCGGGGGATGTCGGTGGACGGCGGCTTGAGCCAGAAGATCAGGAGCACCGCAGGCAGGCGCGCCGTGGTGGTAGTAGCCATGCTGATGGGTGTCGGAGTGGGTGTGGGTAGCTGCGGCGCCCAGCCTCGGGGACCGGTCTCCGAGCCGACCCCGGCACTGGCCGGCGTCCATCCCTGCGACCCGGCTGCTCTCGGTGCCACCACACCCGGTGCGAGTAGCGTGTTCCGGGGTCCGGGGGGTGTCACGTTTAGCTGCGCGACGCTGTCCGTGCCGTTGGATCATGCCGGACTGCGGGCGGCTCCCCCACAGTCCGGGCAGCTCTCGCTGCAGGTCGCGATGGCCGACAACACCACCGCGCCGCGCGGTGTGCTGGTGTGGCTGGTCGGCGGTCCTGGTGAGCCGGGGGTGGGGTTGACCGCTGTGATCACCCGCCAGTTCGACCCGGCGGTGCTGCGCGACTACCGGCTGGTGATGATCTCCTCGCGCGGCACCGGCACCGGCGCGCTGCAATGCCCACAACTACAGCAGGTGCTGAGCGCCGTGCCCCCGTCCAGCGCCGTGCGAGCGTGCGCCCACTCCATTGGGGATGATCGACAGTTCTACACCACCGCCGACACCGTCGCTGACCTGGATATGCTGCGCCAAGCCTTGCGGGTGGACAGGCTCACCCTCGACGGCGCCTCCTACGGCACCTTCGTCGCCGAACGCTACGCGATCACCCATCCTGACCGGGTATCGCGCCTGGTGCTGGACTCGATCGTGCCGCAGGACGGCGTAGACCCGCTGCAGATCGCCGTCCTCGGCCGTACCGCCGAGGTGCTGCGAACAGTCTGCCGAGAAAGCAGAGAAAATGGGTGCGCCACCGATCCGGCGCAGGACCTCTCCGAGGTAGTTCGCCGCCGACATGACGGCCCGGAGCTGCTCGACACCCTCACCGCGCTGACCGTTGGCAGGCCCAAGCTGGCCGACGTACCAGTCGCGCTGCACCAAGCTGCTCGGGGCGATGACACCCAGCTCGACGCCATCATCGCCGCCGCGCACCGCGGCCCGGCCATCACGGTCGACAAGCTCAGCCAGGGACTGCACTACACCACCGCGTGTGAGGACATGCACGGGCCGTGGGGCGATGCCGACACCCCGGTATCCGGCCGGGGCAGCGCTACCATGAAGGCGGTCGCCGCGCTGTCGGAGGAGGCGGTGTTCCCCTACGACCGGGCCACCGCGGCCGGCAACGGAACCGTGCTGCCCTGCCAGGAGTGGCCATCCACCCCGGTGGTGGCGTTCCCCTCCGATGCCGACCTGCCGCCGGTGCCAACGCTGCTGCTGGCCGGCGACCATGACCTCGACACTCCCCTGGCGTGGGCACAGCAGGAGGCTACCCACGCCCCCCACGGTCACCTCGTCGTCATCCCCGGCTCGGGGCACATCACCCAAAACAACGCTAACGGCCCGGCGGGCCGCGCAGTCGTCACCCGGTTCCTGACCCGCCCGTGAGGTCTGCAGCGGGGAATCATTAGATCGTGCCGGTGAGGCTGCTGGCCGTCACAGCAGTCCCCGCACCGTCCACAACTCTGGGAAGAATCGGTGCTCGTTGATGCGGCGCAACCAGGCCACGCCCAGGGTGCCACCGGTGCCCGGCTTGGTGCCGATGATCCGTTCGACGGTGAGCAGGTGCAGCGACCGCCACCGGGAGAACCCCTCGGCCACATCCATCAGCGCTTCGGCCAGCGCATAGGCGGGATTGGCGTGATCGGCGCTCTGGTAGACCTCCCGCCACGCCTGCTCGACCTCGGGAGATGCCTCGTAGGGCGTGGAGAAGTCCCGATCGAGGATGTTGTCGGGGATGTCGGCGCCCCGGCGAGCGAGGAAGCCCAGGGCCGCGTCGTACACACTGGGGGCGTGCAGGGCCTCCTGCACCTGGGGGTGCACATGTGGCACATTGCGGTGCGGGTCACTGAGCGCGGCCACCTTGTTACCGAGTCCGTACTCGACCATCCGGTACATGTACGACTGAACCCCAGACGCTTGCCCCAGGTAATCGCGGAACGCGTTAAACTCATTCGGGGTGAGGGTGCTGAGCACGTCCCAGGAGTGGGTGAGCAGCTCGACCACCCGGCATATCCTTCGCATTACCCAGACCGTGTCATGGACCCGATCCGCGTCCAGCAGCGAACGCACCCGGACGAGCTCCTCGTACACTAACTTGAAAAGGAGCTCCTTGACCTGTCCGAGGATGTAGAAAGTCAGTTCCGACGGTGCTCCTGAGCGAGGGTTCTGCAGCGAGAGCAGGACGTCGATACTCTCGTAGTCGATATAGGGCGTGCTGACGCCCGAAAACACCAGCACGGGATTTCCCTCGGTCTGTGCGGCGTAGTAGGCTCGCTCGGCGTCGCTACTCATGATCGGTGGATGCTCAGCTGGTCGCACCGGAGGGCCAGCTCGTCGTCACAGATGTCGCGTGACTCGACCATCCCACTCTCCATGACCTGCTTGATCGTGTCCAAAGTGATGAATACCGGCGGTACCAGTACCGCGTGAGCATTGCGATGTCCGAAGGAGTCGGTCACGATCATTGACGCCATTCCGCTGGCAGCCGCGTAATCGTTTCTCGCGAGCGCACCAGCGAGTTTCGCCGCTGCCGTGGCTTGCTGCTCGACGGGTCTGAACACCGTCATGAACTGGTCACCGCGCAGGATCGCTTTAAGGGCTTCCGGGGTGGCGCCCAGGCCTGTCACCCGGACTTTCCCGGCCAACCCTTTCTTGCGCAGCACCGTGATCACCGCGCCGGCCACGCCGTCATTGGCCGCCAGCACGCCGTCCACGTGGCCACCGTTGGCGGTGAGGAGCTGCTCGAACACCGCGCCGGCACGCTGGTTGTCGTCGACAGATTGGCGGGCCACCAGCCGGTAGGCGCCGGTGTCGTAGCGTGGCTGCAGGACGTCGCGCGCTCCCTGGGCGAGCAGGGGCGTGGTGGGGTCGGCCTGCGGGCCGTCAATCTCGATGATGGTGGCGCCGCGCGCCCGGACGCTCCGGATACCCCGGACCAGCCCCCGGCCTTGCAGGTCACCGGCCTTGACGTTGTCGAATGAGACGACGTAGTCGGCGGAACCGCCGACAGTGAGCCGGCCGTCGTCGTAGTCGATAGTGGGGATGCGCCGCGCCTGGGCCTTGCGCGCGACGGCCGCGCCGACCTCGTTGTTCGGCGCGGCGATGACCAGTACCTTGACCCCCTCATTGATCATACCGTCGGCGATCGTGGCGAACTTCGTCGCGTCGCCCTCGCTGTTCTGAACGTCCGCCGCCAACCCCTCGGCGCCCATGGCATCATTCAGCAGCGGCTGGTCGACGTCCTCCCACCGCGCGGAGGTTGCGGGATCCGACACAATGACACCGACCTTGACTGCGGGGCGGGTAGAGTCACCGGCGCTCGCGGTGCATTCTGTGAGGGCGAGCACGAGCCCGATCGCCGCAGCGAGCGCGGCCGGGCTGATCCTACGACCCATAAGTCCATCCTCATCATCCACCGCGTTGGAATCGGCTGGCCGGTCATCAGGTGTCGTTACCCTCGGTGTCACGTGTCTCAACGGAGCCGCACCGGCGTTGACCGTACTCGTGACGCCTCGCCCCGTTGCCACCAGTCCCCGTCGGCACTGCTAGATTCACGCCGGCCGTTGGGGATGCTTCGGGGGGAAACAATGAGCCGAGTGACGCTGGGCGGCGGGGTCAGACCCGTCTCACGACCACACGGAATAACAATCGTATTTCTTGTCTTGTTCGTCCTGGTAGGCGGATGCACCTCACAGAGCGGCGAGAAAGATTTCGTCACGCTTCCGGTGGGTGCCGCGCTGCCCTCGGGCCAGGAATGCGCCGCAAGAATCCAGCGCGGTCAGCGGGAATCACGGCCTGCGAACACCTCGGCTAACCATGTTGTTCCCGCCCGGGTGTCGATGCCGATCTGGGCTGACTTCACCGAGCAGGCCAACCTCCAGTTCGTGCCGCGCATTGACGGCAACTTCACCGGCACCACCGGCGAGATTCTCACCTGGGGTGCCTGCAAGTGGGGCCTGGACGCCGACATCCTGCGGGCCGTCGCGGTCCAGGAGAGTCACTGGCGGCAGAGCACCGTCAGCGACAACTCGGACAACACCAAAGACTGCGTCGGTGGCGCCAAGCCGCCCTGCCCGACCAGCTTCGGAATCATGCAACTCAAGCACACCTACCTGATCGGCTCCTACCCGCTGTCCCAGCGAAGCACCGCGTTCAACGTCGACTACTACGGTGCCCGCACCCGTGCCTGCTACGAGGGCTGGGTCAGCTACCTCGGCGGCGACTACGGCCCCGGCGACATCTGGCACTGCGTGGGCTGGCACTGGTCCGGCGACTGGAAAGACGCCGGCTCGCTGCGCTACATCCAGCGAGTACGTCACTACCTCGACACCAAACCCTGGCTGACCTGGACCGACAAGCCCGCCTAGTCTCAGGCTGTCTCCTCAGCTGCCCTGCCGCCCATGTTAAGCAACTCGTCCTTGCACTCTGGGCACACCACGTACTGCATACCGTGATATTCCACCGGCTCACTAGCGGGGCGCCCGCAGGTCTCCTCTTTCACGTCACTGCCCGTGGCTAAGGACTTCACGGAGACAGCCCATCGCATCGGGCAGGTGCCACCCCCGACTGGCTGCATCTCAACTCTCTCGCTTCTGACAGGCTCCCGCTGGTCTCCTCGTTGAAGCACAGCGACGTAGTCAGCCGCAGCGTACAGGTGCGTGATGATCTCAGGGTAGTTCGCGTAGCGCTGCGCGATGGCACGGAGGGTGTCAACGTCGTTCGCGGTGACGGGCTGCGGGTCGCTCACGGGACTGCTCTCTTCCTGCTGTGCCGTATGAGGAGCGCGCCGAGGGTGCGGGATGACACAGAGCCGCACCCTCGGCGCACCTTGTTAGACTGTCGGGGTCGCGGAGGTGAGCAGATCCTCGTGGTGCTCGACGTCCACAGGGGTGGTGTCCTGCTGGAGCATCTGGGCGTCGGAGGGCTGCGCCTCGTGGCGCAGCACGAGGTAATTCCCCGCCTCCAGGTGACCGCTGTACTTGGGCACGTGCTTTTTGGCGATGAAGTGCCCCAGCACCGCACCCAACCCGCCACCGGCCGCGGCCCCCTCGGCGGCGGCGAGTGCTCCCGCGGCCAGCGGACCTAGCACCACCAGCGCACCCACACCGGGCACGAACAGCAGCGCGGCTCCGGTCAGCACCCCGAACAGGCCACCCACCCACGCCCCGCCCTTCGCCCCCGCCTTGGCCACATCCCCCGTGGTGACGAAGCCGTGGACCTGCGTCTCACTGTGCAGGTCCTGCCCCACGATCGACACCTGTCCGGCTGGCACTCCCTGCTCCAGCAGGGTGCGCACCGCCGCCTCCGCGTCCTTCATTGACTCGTACACACCCACTACCACACTCGTCGACTCGCTCATGCGCCGAACCGTCCCTTCTCCTGGTTTCATGTCCGATGACCGATCTGCGGTCCTGCGGGACCGCACCCGGTTACTACGCCTCACCACTGATTACCCGGACTCCACCTAGATCCCTCCTCGCAAGGAAACATCGCGGTCGCGATGCTTGCTCGACACAACTGGCGGCCCCGCTGAGAACCCGACCGTGGTGGGTTGCCGTCAGTTACCCCACCTCACCCGGCAGTAAACCCCAGGACTGCGGCAAAGTCATGGACTAAGCCCGAGCAGGAGCACCGGGCGGGTGACGTCACGGGTGGTCCAGCGACGTACGGTGCCAGCCGCCTTGGACCCGCAGCTCTTCTGTCGGATGCCCGCTTCGGCAGTGGCCGGGGGGTGGGCGGTCAGGTGCGGTCGAGGTGAGGGAAGAGCACTTCCCGGGCCAGTAGCAGCAGGGCCGCGGCGGCGGGGATCGCGACCAGGGCGCCCACGATGCCCATCAGTGCGCCGCCCAGCAGCACCGCCACCACAGTCACCAGGGCCGGTACCTTGACCGCCCGGCCGATGATCCTGGGTACCAGCAGGTAATCTTCGACCAGCCGGTAGAACAGGAAGAATCCGATGGTGGCCAGGCAAACGGGCAGCGACACACTCAGCGCGACCAGACAGACCACCAGACCCGCGATGGTCGAGCCAATCACCGGCAGCAGGTCCAGGATCGCCATGAAAATGGCCAGCAGCAGCGGGTAGGGCACCCCGACTATCGCCAGGAAGATGAAGGTGAAGACCCCGGCGATCAGCGAGATCATCAGGTTGCCCAACACGTACCCACCGACCTTGGCGAAGATCTCATCGCCGAGCAGAATCGCGCGGGGACGCCGGGACTGCGGCATCAGCCGATACAGCGTTACGCGGATGCGGGGCAGGTCGACCAGGAAGTAGCCGGTGAGCACGAGCAGGATCAGGGCGCTGGCCAGGGCGCTGAACACAACCTGACCAGCTCCGAGCAGGCCGTTGACCATGCTGGAGGCGTCCCCACTCAGGGTTTGCTGCAGGCGCTGTTGCAGATGGAATCGTTCGTTGAGCTGACCCAGCGTCGAATTGCGATTCTGCAACCGGGTCAAGACAGCCGGGTACTGCGTGACGAACTGGGTGGCTTGGGCCACCAACGGTGGGATCGCCGCAGCCAGGAACCCACCCACCATCGCCAAGCCGGCCACGAGCACGGTGAGAACCGCCGCCCAGCGTGGCAACCAGCGCCGAGCCAGCACCGACACCGCAGGCTCCAGGCCGATCGCCAGGAACAACGCCAGCCCAATCAGCACCAGCACCTCACGGGCAGTGATGACCATTGCTACCAGACCGACAGTGACCGCGACCCCAGCGGCGGCGCCCATACCCATCAGGAACGGTGAACGGCCATTGAGTGGACGCCCTGGTCGGCCCAGCGGGTACTCCCTAGTGCTGATCCGCGCCGCGACCGCCTCGGCGTCCGCGATGACACCCTCGGCTGCGGTATGCGGTTGCGCGATCATCGCGTTGTGGCCCACCGCCGGCTCTGAGCCACCGGTCCCGTTCCTGGACCGCCCGGTACCCTGATCACGCGCTGATACCACCGGTCCCTCTTGCTTTCTTTAGGCGAGCCGGGCCTGCGTCAGCTCTTGATTTTCGGTCACTCAGCAGAATCGGTTCATACCCGCCGCGCACGGCTGGGCTCTATCCTCATGGCTCGGTGTAAGGGCCCGCAACTCGAGACCCGGGTGGCGGCCGGGTGGGCCGGTGCGGCCACGTCGTCCCTGACACTCACTGCCACCGGCACGGTAGCTGCGCGCGTGTCGCGCCCAGCCTCCCCGACCGAGGCACGCCGGCATGGTATGTGGTCACGCATGACGCTACATATGTTGCTTGATGACGATCTCCTTGCCCGGGCGCGGGAGCTGCGCGCGGCGGGACGGTCCCCTAAGGAGATCGCCCGTGCCTTGGGTGTGCGACCCAGCACGGTGGCACCGTTGATGCGGGCTATCGCCCGGGAGGCGGCGGCCGACGAGCCAGAGCCCGCCGTGATGGGCTGCTGGGTGAGCCCCGGCTGGAGCGCTGGTCTCACCGTCGCCGGACACGAGGACTGGCCAGACCGTGACGCTGTGGAGCACGCTGGTAGTGGACTGGCGGGCGTGATGGTGGCGCGGCGGCACCGGCCGCGGCGGGTGTCCGTCTGCGGGTACCTGGTCGATGTGTACTGCCTCGGGGTGAAGAATGCGCTCGGTCCTGACGTGATGAATGATCGCGACCTGCCCGCTTTCCTGCGTGGGTTCTTCAGTGCCTTCGGGGATACCACCGTGCCGGTGCAGGCGCTGCTGGATCTGGCTCGCCACCTGGTGTGGGGGGCCCTGGACTACGCCCGCGAGCTCGGGTTCCCGCCCCATCCTGACTTCCAACCCACGGCCGGTCATCTCGGCACCTGGCAGGAAACCAGCGACATCACCTTCGGACGTGAGGGTGTCCCGTTCTACGTAAGCGGCCCCTACGACGACGCGGCCGCGGTGACCCGTACCTTGACCCGGTCGGTCGGTGAGGGCAACTTCCACTTCATCACGCCGGTCGAGGTCGCGGTCGGCTGATAAGCGGAAGGAGAGCGAATGCCGCTGGCCACAGCCGCGGCCGGGGTCGCCGACCCATTGGTGGACCTGCTGCCGCCGGGCTGGGTGCACCGCCAGCTCAGGAGCGGCCAGGCGCTGCTGCTCGTCGATGGGGTGGACGAGCTGGTTCGCGCGCAGCGGCCGGCCGTCCGCACGTGGTTGCGGGGTCTGCTCGCCACGTACCCGCAGGTCCGGGTGGTGGTGACGGCGCGCCCTGGGGCCGCCGACCGGAGCTGGCTGGCCGCCGAGAGCTTCGCGCCAGTGCTGCTGGAGCGGATGTCCCCGCTGGACGTGGCGGCATTCTGCCGCCGCTGGCACGACGCCATGCGCGACGCTGCCGGGCGCCGCGCCGTCGCGCTGCCGTGCCCCATCGAGGAGTTGCCCGACTACGAGCGAGCGCTGCTGCGCCAGCTCGACGGGCGCCGGCACCTGCGCGGGCTGGCCAGCAGCCCCCTGCTGTGCGCGATGCTCTGCGCGCTCAACCTCGACCGCCGCAAGCAGCTCCCCCCAGACCGGATGGCGCTGTACCGGGACGCCTTGGCGCTGCTGCTGGAGCGCCGCGACGCTGAGCGCGAGGTGCCCGCAAGTCGCGCCGTCGTGCTCGACGCCGGCAGTAAACTCACCATCCTGCAGCACGTGGCCTGGCGGCTAAGCCTGGACGGACGCGCCGAGCTACCCCGCGACGAGGTGCTGGAGCTGGTGCGGCGCGTGGTGGAGCGGATGCCGAACGTCGAGTACCCCGCGCAGGACGTGCTGCAACACCTATTGGACCGCAGTGGCGTGATCCGCGAACCGGTGCTCGGCCGGGTCGACTTCGTGCACCGCACCTTCCAGGAGTACCTGGCGGCCAAAGAAGCCGTCGAGGACCAGACAGCCGAGACGCTCGTCACCCGCGCCCATCTCGACCAGTGGCGGGAGACCCTCGTGATGGCCGTCGGGCACGCCACCCCAGAGCGACGGGCGGCGCTGCTGAACGGTGTGCTGGACCGGGCCAACGCCGAGCCGAGACACCGCCGATGGCTGCGCCTGCTGGCCGCCGCCTGCCTGGACACCGCGCAGATGGTCGACCCCGAGGTCACCAGGCGAGTTGAGGCGGCGGTCGATGAGCTGGTGCCGCCGCGCGGACAGAACGAAACCCGCTCCCTGGCGCTGGCCGGCGGCCGGGTGCTGCGCCGGCTGCCCACCGCGCTGGACGAGCTGACCGACGCCTCAGCCGCCGCCTGCGTGAAGACCGCAGCGCTGGTCGGTGGCCTCGAGGCGCTCAAGTTGCTGGCCCGGTGGGCGCCCGACCCGCGCGGCGCGGTGCAGCGCGCCCTTGCCGAGGTGTGGCGCTACTTCGATCCTGCCGATTACGTCCAGGCAGTGCTGCGAGACGCCCCACTGGACGAAGGCGGGATTATCGTCAAGCTGGTGGAACACATTCCACACCTGCGCACCCTGCAGAATCTCCGAGAAGTGTGGTTGCACCTGGTAGACTCGGGCACGGTCGATAACCTTGCGTTCCTCCGTGATGCGCCACCGGCCACGACCTGGCTACAAGTCTGGGTCCAAGGGTCGGTCGATCTCTCGCCTCTTGCTAACTGCCCCATGTTGCGGATGCTGAACATATTCGGCGGCAGAGTCGGCGCGGGATTAGAGATACTCGCTACGCTATCAGAACTCACGCGACTGTATATCTACCCTCCAGCTGGAGGTCGAGATCTGTCTTTCCTGGCCGATTGTCCAGCGCTGACCGATTTGACGTTGCACGGTTGCACCGAGCTGTCAGATCTCTCGGCGCTAGCGTCAGCCTCCCGTCTGAGTCACGTGCTCTTGCATGACGCCAAGCGTCTCCGTGATCTCCATACCCTCACCGAACTCCCCGATCTTACGTCATTCGGTATCGCAGGTCCGCTCATCGGTGGTCTTGCTGCTGTGGCGCCTGTCGACCAACTCAAAGAGCTACGCGTGTGGTCGGTACCCACAGTCACATCTCTCGATCCACTCTCTGGAATGACACTGGAATTCTTCTTTCTAGACAACTGCCCGGTCACCGATTTGGAGCCATTGGGCACATTGCAGTCCTTGACAGAAGTGCGGTTGCGACGCATCCCCAGCCTGAACCTCGCGCCGCTGGCCTCGCTGCCGCACCTGCGCAAACTGACACTGGCGGACATCAACGACCCGGTCGATCTGTCACCGCTTGCCCAGACGAGCCACCGCTTGCAAGTAGAATTGCGGAATACGCCCACCGTGGGGGATCCGGGTCCCCTGGTCAAAGTCCGACGACACTGACCCAACGCCGGTCACAGTCATTGTGGGGGCGTCAGGCGCTGGGCTGTCCAGCCCTCGATGGCGCCGGCCAGCTCGGTGACCTCCCGGCCGGGGTTCTCGACGGAGCGCAGCGCGGTGTGGACGTGCTCGACCGAGATCACGATCCCGTGAATGCGCTGGGCGGCAGGGAGTTCGAGCACCGGAG
This sequence comes from Pseudonocardiaceae bacterium, assembly GCA_050699715.1. Lineage (GTDB taxonomy): Bacteria > Actinomycetota > Actinomycetes > Mycobacteriales > Pseudonocardiaceae. Next base: position 11,438 of record JBOHFR010000019.1, on the reverse strand, counting down.
CGAGCGCGTCTGCGGCGCCGTCGATCTCGCCTTGGAACACCCGGGCGACGGCCAGCGCGCTGTGGGTGCCGGCTACGCCGCCGAACGCCCGGTCTTGGGCCGGTGCCTCGGCATAGGCGTCCAGCGCGTCCAGGGCGAGGCGCTCGGTGTGGTCCGCCTCCGGTTGAGCACCCCAGGTGAGTGTGTCGGCGGCGTAGTAGAGCTGGCGCGGCCGGCTGAAGGTGCACACTCCGCCGAGGCTGTCCAGCTCGTCGGGCTGCACCCGGTCCCGGGCGTCGGCGGCGCGCGCCAGGGTGGCGTGCGCGTCGTCGAGCCGGTGCAGCGCAGCCAGCGCCCGTGCCTCGTTGCTGGCCAGCCAGACCCCGGCGGTGCCGTGGCTGCGCGCCGCCGCCTCGGCGCCGGACTGGGCGTAGCGCACCGAGTCCTCCAGCCGCCCGGACCGGTAGGTGATCAGTGACTGCAGCCCGCGGGTCCAGGCCCGCAGCCCATCGTGGCCGGCATTGTCCGCGCACGCGTAGCCGGTGCGGGCCTGGGTCATCGCGTCATGGGTGGCACCGAGATCGTGCGACGCCCTGGCCATCAACCCGCAGGCGATCCCCGCGATCAGGTAGAGGTCCCTGGTTTGTTCTGGGTGCTGGCGTCCCTCCAGCAGCATGAACGCGCGGTCCTGGGTGTCCACCAGATCACCGAGCAGGGTGGGCAGTGGCTGGTGCTCGTAGGCGATGACCAAGCGGCGCAGGTCGTCGATGAGCTGGTCGAGGGTCTCGGTCCCGACGTTGGACGCCTCGATGCGGGTGAGGAAATCACGAGCCCGGTCCGCGCTCAGCGCGATCACCTGTCCTTCCCAGTCCGTCCGCGCGGTGCCCCGCTCCGGCGCCGCCTCGTTGCGGCATCGGGTTGGTGCAAGCGCACCGATGCCGTAGGGCGGGCCAAGTAGCCGGGCCACCGGTTCCCCGAACATCGTCTCCAGGATGGCCTGCGCCTGTGGGTGAGGCAGTCCGCGCAGCTCTCCTGCCACCCAACGGTATGCCTGCCGTTCGCTCAGGATGGCCCCCCGGGCGGCCCGCTGGTAGTTCTTCCGGAATTCCTCCAGTGTGACGTGTTGTTGCCGCAGCAGCTGCTCCAGCCGCGTTCGAGGCGCCACGTGCTCGGCCATCCCCATCCTTCCCCTCAGTTGATCGGCTCACCCTAGATCCCCCTCCGCCGAAACGGCGACAGAGTGAGAGCGGACGGCAGCGGAAGGCGACAGCCGACAGAGATCATGGCGTGCTCATGACAGCCAACCTGATCAAGTCACCCCGATTCTGTCACCGCTCGCCGTTAGCATCCGGGATGTGAAGGAGCACCAGTTTCTCGATCGACTACTTCGTGGTGACCTCCGCAACGTCCGGTTCACGGAGCTGTGCGGGCTGGTGAAGGCGCTGGGCTTCGAGCAACGGCGGGTCAGCGGAAGTCACTACATCTTCACCCACCCAGCGTTCGCAGAGATCATCAACCTGCAGCAGGTGCGTGGGCAGGCGAAGCCTTACCAAGTCCGTCAGCTCCTGCGCCTGGTGAAGCGCTATGATCTCACCTTGGAGGGTGATCGGTGAACGACTATCACATCAACGTGTTCCACAGCGACGACGACGGCGGCTACATCGCCGACATACCTGATCTCGAGATCTGCTCGGCATTCGGTGAAACCCCCGAGCAGGCGGTTGCTGAGGTGTTGCGTGCCAAGGAAGCCTGGCTAGCAGTGGCCGCAGAGACTGGCCGCGACATCCCGAAGCCGCGCTACCGACCGGCCATCTACGTCCGCTGACGAGCACGCGGCCTGACGAAGTTCCGCTACCCGCCGCTGCAGCTCACCGACGATGAGCTAACCCGAAGCCCGCAACAGGGCTGCGCCTGCTCGCCGCCGCCTGCCTGGACACCGCGCGGATGGTCGCCCCCGAGGTCACCAGTTCACACCTGCGCACCCTGCAGAATCTTCGGGACGTGTGGTTGCCCCTGTTGGACTCGGGCACAGTCAATGACCTTGCGTTCCTTCGTGATGCGCCACCAACCACGACCTTGCTACAAGTCCACGTTGTGGGGCCGGTTGATCTCTCACCTCTTGCCAACTGCCCCACATTGAAATTGGTGAGCATGATCGGCGGCAGGGCCGGCGCGGGATTAAAGGGCGGTTTCAATCGGTTGTGGCGACACAGTGCTCCGCGATCAGCTCGTGTGCGTGCTCTTGCAACTCGACCGGCTCAGTGGCGACGACGTCTACGGCGAAACGGTTCGGCCAGGACTCACAGCCCGCATTGCTGGCATACGTGAGCCGAGGGGCTCTGGCGCTCAGGCGAGGCCGATCCGTTGCCGGTGCGGGGTAACGGTCCACTGCCATGCCTCGATCGGCGGCTGGCCGTGCTGAGCCCACCACCGGTAGGCGGTCGCTGTCTCGTCCCACAGCCGGCGTGGCCCGGCCTGCCGGGCCAGGTAGTTCTCGCTACGTGGGGTGGTGGGCACGATGCTCGCCCAGGACCCGGTGATCGGATCGAGCAGCCACGCCACACCGTGCCCCCGCTCGCTGGTGCGTTTCTCCAGGCCATAGCGGCATGACGGCACGCTGATCGCGATCGCCCAACGTGACGCCTCGTCCAGCAACGCCGTGAACGGGTCAATCTCGGTGAGGGCAGGCGGAACGTGGGGATCGTCCCACCGCAGCGCAGACCAGGACGCGCCCAGTGTTCGCTGGGCGCGCAGCTCCATGAAACCGACCCGCATCCGCACGGCCTGCCCCCGGGCGGTGCCCTCGGAGCTGACCTGCAGACGGACCAGCGGGCCTGACGCCAGCTCGGCGCGCACCGGGGCCAGGATGACCCCACCCGGGCGGGTCTGGGTGACCCAGGCGTAGGGCAGGCGCCCAAGCTGCAGGGCCGCGGTGGCGATCACCCCGTCCACCGATCCGGGAGCGGCCAGCGCCGTCGCCCCGTCGGCCAGCAGCACCTCGACCCGATCCTGGTAACCGGCCGTCGCCAGATTCGAGTGGGCCGCGCTGACCAGCTCACCGTCGACGTCGACGGTGAGCACGTGCCCGCGGGGTCCGACGAGCTCGGCGAGCAGCGCGGCGTTGTAGCCGGTGCCGGTGCCGATCTCCAACACCCGCTGCCCCGGCTGGACGTTCAGGGCATCGAGCATGCCCACCACCACCGAGGGCTGCGACGCCGAGCACGACGGGCGCCAGCCCCGCTCTGGCCACGGGGTGGCGCCGTCGTCGAACTGAGTCACGATCGCGTAATCGGCGAGGTACACGTCGCGCATCCAGCGCTGCGGCTCGGTAGCGCGGTCGATCGGCTCGTAAGGACCGTCGTCGGTCTCCTGCACCCAAATGCGGGCTGGGAGGAAACGCTCACGCGGCACGGCGCGCACCGCGTCCGCCACCGTGTCCGTGGTGTCCAGCCTGTCGGCCAGCGCCTGCGGCCCGGCCGTGATCGTCACCGCGTCTGCCTACTTATAGTCGTCGGGATCGGGAACGGTGGCAGTCTGCTTGTCGTCCTCGACGCTGTGCCTACTGGTGTCCTTGCTGTCGTCTTCGCCACCGTCGTCCTCTTCGTCGTCTCCCTGTGGCTCAGGAGCATCATGTCTACCCATCTCCGCCTCCCAAGAACACGTCTTAAGGTCGGTTGGACCCGTTGACCCGTCCGGCACGTCCGCGTGACCCCCGGCCTGTCGCAGCGTTGGGATGGAGGAGGTCCTCGATGCCGAAGTGGTGCACGCGGTCTCCCCCCAAACACACATCCAGGTGCTGCTGGTAGCCAGCAGCGACGACTTCCTGCCGGCCGTGCGCTATGCCCTCACCCACCAGCTCGGCGATGTGATCTCCTTCAGCGTGGGCTTCGGGGAAGACTGTTTTTCCTCCGCCGAGGCAGGCGAAGTGCATGCGGTCACCGACCTTGCCGCCGCTCAGGGTGTCACCCTGGTGGCCTCGTCGGGGGATTACGGCGCTGTGGGCTTGCCATGCCAGCCCACCACGATGGCATCCGCGCTCACCGAAGTGGACCTGCCGGCGTCTGATCCGCTGGTGACAGCGGTGGGCGGCACCCGGCTCATTGTCCAGCTCCCCAGCGGCCGTTACCGCAGCGAAGCGGCCTGGAACAGCCCACCTCCGACCAGTTCGTCCCCGACCACGTCAAGCCCGTTCGGACCGGACCCGCTCGGGCCTGACCCGTTCGGGAGCGCCCAGCATTCAACAGCCTCCGGCGGCGGGTTCAGCCACCTGTTCCCCCGCCCCGACTATCAGGCTGGCGTGCCCGGCATCACCGGGGGCCGCGGGGTGCCCGATGTGGCCGCCGACGCCGACTCGGACACCCCCATCGCCATCGTCAGCGTGCTCGACGGCCGGCCTGTCCTCACCGGCGCCGGCGGAACCAGTGCTGGCGCCCCGCTGTGGGCGGGGCTGGCAGCCTTAGCCGACCAGGCCGCCGGCCGAGACCCGGTGACCGGCTGGGGCAGCCCGGACGCAGCCGTGCTCATCCCGCTGCTGGCCCACAACAGTTGATCACTACGACGAGCTTGCTCCGTACCGCATCGCCGGTGATACTGCTCAGTCGAGATCGAAGGCGGCACGGATGGCGGCGGCGAGTTCGACTTCCTGCGCCGGAAACAGATAGCCGACCTGACGACCCAGCACCGAAGTGGGCACGGTGACGATGTTGTTACAACTGACGACGCTCTCGTGATCGAGTCCGTTCGCCGAGCCAACCGGCACCTCCGTTGACAGGCCCCGGATGGTTCTGGTGATCGGCGCGACGGTTACTCGGGCGAGATGGGGGCGTACCAACTCACGGGTCAAGATCAGGACCAGCCGGAGCTTGTCGAGGCACGCGGCATGGATTGGCCGCATCAGTCGAGGTCATCGAAGCGGATACGCGCCGCGTACGTGGCGAGGCTGTCGAAATCAGGATCGCCGTGGGATTGAGCAAGGATGGCCGCGTCCCGTGCCGCGATCTCCCGTCGCCGTTCCCGATCCACCGCCCGCGCCACAACGGCCGCCCTGCTACTAGCCTCGCCGTGCTCGACGAGCTGATCGATGAACTCGACGATGTCGTCCGGAAGCCGAACGGCGATCTGCTTACTCATACCAAAATGGTACCACTTCGGGATGCGACCTCTCCCCTGGCGGCGACACGCGCATGGGGGTTTATCGCTGAATCTGCGGTCAACGCTAGACAGCCGGATACTGTCCGAGAATGGATCCGGTGCGTAACCCGTTCGCCCCCGGCGCGGGCCAGCGACCGCCTGAGCTGGCCGGGCGAGACCGCGAGCTGGCCGCTTTCGAGGTGGTGCTGGAGCGGGTGGCCCTGGGCCGCCCCGAGCGCTCCCTGGTGCTGACCGGCCTGCGCGGGGTGGGCAAGACGGTGCTGCTCGGCGAGCTCAGGTCGATGGCGATACGCCGTGGGTGGGGTGCCGGCAAGGTTGAGGCACGGCCTGAGGGCGGGCTGCGTCGCCCGTTGTCGGCCGCGCTGCACCGGGCGGTGCGTGATCTCGCGCTGCGCCACCGCGACCCGGACCGGGTCACCGAGGTGCTCGGGGTGCTCAAGGCCTTCGCACTGCGCGCCACGCCGGCCGACGCCAAGCTGCGGGATCGCTGGCAGCCGGGCATCGACGCGCCGGTCCTCGCGGGCCGGGCCGACTCCGGGGACATCGAGATCGACCTGGTGGAGCTGTTCACCGAGGTCGCCGAGCTGGCCACCGACGTCGGCACCGGGGTGGCGCTACTGATCGATGAGATGCAGGACGTGGCAGCCGATGACGTCTCCGCGCTGTGCGCCGCGTGTCACGAGTTGTCGCAGTCCGGGGCGCCGCTGGTGGTGGTCGGTGCCGGGTTGCCGCACCTGCCGGCGGTGCTGAGCGCGTCGAAGTCCTATTCCGAGCGATTGTTCCGCTACCTGCGGATCGATCGGCTGGACCGCGCCGACTCCGACCGCGCGGTGGTCGCGCCGATTGAGCGGGAGAACGCCGCGATCACCTCCGACGCGCTGGACACGCTGTTCGAGACCTCCGGCGGTTACCCCTATTTCGTGCAGGCCTACGGCAAGGCCGCCTGGGACGCCGCCCCCGCGTCGCCGATCGGGATCCTCGACGTCCAGGTGGCCGCGCCCGAGGCCGAGAGCGAGCTCGCCGTCGGGTTCTTCGGGTCCCGGTTCGAGCGGGCCACTCCGGCCGAGCGGGAGTACCTGCAGTCAATGGCCGAGCTCACCGGCGGCCGGGACGAGCCGGTCGGCACCACCCAGGTGGCCGACACGCTCGGCCGCCGGGCCTCATCGCTGTCCCCAGCCCGGGACAGCCTGCTCAAGAAGGGGCTCGTCTACTCCGGGGAACGGGGGCAGATCGCGTTCACCGTCCCACATTTTGGACGTTTCTTGCTCGGCAGGCTGGCCAGCTAGCACTCCTGTCTTCACCCAAACGAGTGAATCGACGGTGGGTCGGCCGGCGCGTGTAACAACGCCGTGGCGGGATTCGATGACACTGATAGCCCCGTGATGCTGTTGGACCCCCGACCCGGCAGCCTCACGGGGCTATCCTTTTTCATGAGGGCCCTAGCTGGGGCTCTCCGCGGGAAGTCTTGGGGTGTGGGCCGTGCTGAGCAGCGCCGCCGCCAGCACGTACCCTCGTCGCCGTGTCCGACAGTAAGCAAGAAATCCAGATGAAGCTAGAAATCCAGATGCTCCACGATCGCGTGATAGTGCGACTTGTGGGCGAGGGCGGCGAGCGCCGCAGCAGCGGGGGGATCCTCATCCCAGCGACGGCGCAGGTAGCCAAGCGGTTGTGCTGGGGTGAGGTGTACGGCGTCGGTAACCACGTCCGTACCGTCCAGGTCGGCGACCGGGTGCTGTTCAACCCAGACGATCAGTTCGAGGTTGAGGTGCACGGGTGCGCGTACCTGGTGATGCGGGAACGGGACCTGCAAGCGATAGCCAGCGAGCGCACCGAGCACGGAACAGGCCTGTATTTGTGACACCCCCCGAGGAACCGGCGCTGCGTCGCACCGGCATTGTCGCGGCTGTCGTGCTGGGACTGCTAGCGCTGGCCTATGGCCTCGACCTGGCGATGTCCACTGGCACGATGCCTCGGGGCGTCACCGTCGCGGGCGTGCGCGTCGGTGGGATGACGCGGGCCGCAGCCGAGCGGCGGCTGGGTAAGCAGCTCGAGCCACGGCTGGACCATCCGATCGCCCTGCGCGTGGGTGACGTCGATGCCACCCTGGAGCCCAGGCGAGCTGGTCTCACCCCGGATTGGCCCGCCACTCTCGCGCAGGCCGGCAAGCAGCCACTCAACCCGTGGGCCCGGCTGGTCTCGCTCTGGCGGACCCGGGAGTTGGGCGTGGTCACCAGTGGTGACCGGGCGGCTCTCACCGTGGCCCTGCAGCAGCTACGCGGACACACCGACCGGGAGCCGATCGAGGGCACTATCCGCTTCGATGGCGCCCGGCCTGTTCCGGTGGATCCCCGGCCCGGCCAGCACCTGGACGTCCCCGCCGCCACTGATGTCATCCTCGCGGTCTGGATGCACGGCGGCACCGTCCACGCCCCGCTCACGACTCCAGTGACAACCCCGGTGACAACACAACCGGTGCGCACCACTGCCGAGGGAATCCACGCGGCGCTGCGCGACATCGTCGAGCCGGCGGTGTCCGCCCCGGTCACGGTCGCCGGTGACGGCCACGACGGGGTGCTCGCGCCGGACGTCATCGCGGCGGCGCTGCGGTTCGCGCCAGACAGCCGGGATGGGCTGACCACCACCATCGACAATCCCACCGTGATCGCCGCACTGAGCCCGCAGCTCGCATCGACCCAGCGACCAGGCAAGAACGCCGAGGTCCTGATCCAGGATGGCGCGCCAGTGGTGCTGCCCTCAGTCGATGGCCGCGACATCGACTGGGCCTCCAGCCTGCTGCCGCTGCTCGACGTGTTGCACAACTCCGGAGCGCAACGCACTCTGTCGGCCAGCTACGTCAGCCTGCCCCCGACCCTGAGCACCGAGCAGGCCAACGCGCTCGGGATCACCACCCAGATCAGCACATTCACCACCGGCGGGTTCGCCACCGACTCCGGGCACAACATCCGCCGCGTCGCCGAGCAGGTCAACGGGGCGATCCTGCGGCCAGGAGAGACGTTCAGCCTCAACGGGTACACTGGCCCGCGCAACGCCGCCACCGGATACGTGGACGCCGGAATCATCGACCACGGCCGACCCGGGCGGGGCATCGGCGGCGGCATCTCCCAGTTCGCCACCACGATCTACAACGCCGCGTACTTCGCGGGCATGACCGACGTCGCGCACAAGGAGCACAGCTACTACATCAGCCGCTATCCGGCGGCCCGCGAGGCCACCGTGTTTGAGGGCGCCATCGACGTCAAGTTCCGCGACGACTCACCCACCGGTATCCTCATCCAGACGGCGTGGACCCCATCCTCGATCACCGTGACGCTCTGGGGCACCAAACACGTCGACGTCGAGTCGATCACCGGGCCGCACACCGACTTCACCGACCCGGAAACCGAGACCATTCACGGCCAGCCGTGCAGTCCCTCTCCCGGCGCCCGCGGCTTCACCGTCACCGACACCCGGGTGACCCGCGACTCCACCACCCACGCCGAGCTCTCCCGCCACACCCGCACAGTGCGGTACGACCCTATTCCCCACGTCACCTGCACCCCCTAGAAGGCCTCCTCGGGGAGGTCCATGAGGGTGTTGTCGGTTGACTCGACGATGGAGCGGCGGGTGGTGAGCTCGGGGAGGATGTTGTGGGCGAAGAATATCGCCGCCGCGACCTTGCCCTGGTAGAACAGGTTGTCTTTCGGGGACACCTCCTCGGCCAGAACGCTCAGGGCCACCTCGGCTTGGCGCAACAGCAGCCAGCCGATCAGCACGTCGCCAGTACTCATCAGCAAGCGCACGGTCTGCTGGCCGACCTTGTAGATATCGCGCGGGTCCCGCCGCGCCGACATCACAAAGCCGATCATCGCGTCGAGCATCGCCTGTAGCTCACCCAGCGCGGTGGCCAGCAACGCCCGTTCCTCCTTAAGCTGGCCATTGCCACTGCCGGCGTCCAGGAAGGCCTGGATCTCACTGTTCAGGTGCCCGATGGCTTTGCCTCTGTCCCGGACAATCTTGCGGAAGAAGAAGTCCTGGGACTGGATGGCTGTCGTGCCCTCATACAGGCTGTCGATCTTGGCGTCACGAATGTACTGCTCAATCGGGTAGTCCTGCAGGAAGCCCGACCCGCCCAAGGTCTGCAACGACAAGGTGAGCATCTCGTAAGCCCGCTCGGAGCCAACACCCTTGACGATGGGCAGCAGCAGATCGTTGACCCGCGCGGCCAACTCGGCGTCCTCTCCGCCAATCTCAGCCGTGTCCTGGTAGTTCGCGGTGTAGAGGTACAGCGCGCGCAGGCCCTCGGCGTAGGCTTTCTGCAGCATCAGCATCCGGCGCACGTCGGGGTGGTGGGTAATCGTCACCCTCGGCGCGGTCTTGTCGCCCATCTGCGTGAGGTCGGGACCCTGTACCCGCTGCTTGGCGTACTCCAGCGCGGTGAGGTAGCCACTGGACAGCGTCGCGATCGCCTTGGTGCCGACCATCATCCGGGCGTAGGAGATCACCTGGAACATCTGCGCGATGCCGTTGTGCACGTCGCCGAGCAGCCAACCGACTGCGGGTGTGCCGTGCGCGCCGAAGGTGAGCTCACACGTGGTAGAGACCTTGATACCCATCTTGTGCTCGACGCCGGTCACGAACACGCCATTACGGGCACCAAGCTCGCCGGTGTGGGTATCGAAGTGGTATTTCGGTACCAGGAACAGCGATAGGCCCTTGGTTCCCGGGGCCGGGGTGATACCGGGACCTTCAGGCCTCGCCAGTACCAGGTGCACGATGTTGTCGGTCAGGTCGTGCTCAGCCGAAGTGATGAAGCGCTTCACACCCTCGATGTGCCATGAGCCGTCGGGCTGGGCAACCGCTGTGGTCCGCGCGGCGCCCACGTCCGACCCCGCGTCGGGCTCGGTCAGCACCATGGTCGAGCACCAGCCCTTGTCAATCATGAATTGGGCCCAGCGCTGCTGCTCAGCGGTGCCGTTGTAGTGCACCACGGAGGCCATGCTGGGGCCGCCCATGTACACGAACGCCGCCGGGTTGGCGCCCAACATCAGCTCCGACGCGGCCCAGCGCAGGGTGGCCGGCGCGCCGTAGCCGCCCAGCTCAGCAGGCAGGTCCAGCCGGTACCACTCACCGTCCCACAGCGCCCGGTACGACTTCTTGAAGGCCGAGGGAAGCTCGACGGTGTGCGTCGCGGGGTCGAAGGTCGGTGGGTTGCGGTCGGACTCGGCGAAGGACTCCGACAGCGGCCCGCGAGCCAGCCGGTCGAGCTCGCCGAGCAGGTAGTGCGCGGTGTCGCGGTCCATCTCGGCGTACGGACCGACACCCATGCGTTCCTGCACCCGGAGCACCTCGAAGAGGGTGAACTCCAGGTCGCGGAGATTGCTCTTGTAGTGACCCATGTCCTCGCTCCGACGTCGTCGTGGCATCTGACCTACTCGTCAGTAACAACAGTTTAACCCCGGTAAGTCCGGCGCGCCGGGATATGAGCTGGCACACACGCACCGGCACTGGGCCCCTGCGCCGTCGCGGTGCTGATCACCACTTCCGCGGCTCACCCCGCTATCCTGTGCTCTCTGTGGCCCAGAATCTGAGCGCGCACCGGCCGCTGCTAGCGCAGCGCGTGCGCCGTCCCGCGGTGGTCGTCATGGTGCTGGCGATCATCGTGCTTGCCGTGCTCGCGATGCGCTATGCCGATCAGGACATGCCAGGGCACCTGGATCGCGGCCTGGACGCGCTGATCAGAAACCACCTGGGTCCGGATCAACCGATCACCGGGGCGCTGGTCAGCCTCGGGAACCCGGCGCCAGCCGCCGTTCTCGTCCTTGCGGTTGCCGGTGCCGCCGCCGTTGCCCGGCGCTGGTCAGGCGTACTCCTCACCATCGTCAGCACCGTGGTCGCAGTCACGATCACCGAGCTGATTCTCAAGCCGATCGTCGGGCGGCTGCGCTTTGGGCACCTGTCTTTCCCCAGCGGCCACACGACGGCAGTCGCCGCCATCGCCTTCGCGACCGCGATCCTCATCGGTGGAGCCCGCTGGCCACGCAGCATTGCCGTGCGCATGGCCGCCGCCCTGGCCCCGGTCGCGTTAGCGGTCAGCGTCGCGATCTCTCTTGTCGCCCAGGACATCCATTACGCCACCGATACCGTCGCCGGCTACTGCGTAGCTCTCGCTACCGTGCTCGCCGTGGCCCTGTTCCTCGATTACCTGGGTCCTCGGTCCGCCCAGGGCTGGAGCCCGGCTGGCCGCCAGGAGCTGAACACTGTGCGGCGATACCCGACCGGCGGCCAGCCGGGGTCTTAGTGCGGGCCCG
>JBOHFR010000018.1:74294-76949 GCA_050699715.1 Pseudonocardiaceae bacterium | reverse complement strand
GTCGTTATCGTCCCTCGTCCCCGACCCTCTGCCTGACTTGCGGCAAGACTAAGTGGTTGCCTCCGGAAGTCCGTCAGGGGTTGACATGACGGCTGGGTGTGGGAGACGAGAGCGGAACATTCCGTGGTTGGCATCGCTTTCCGTGAGTTCGGCTTGCTGGCCGTGTGGTGTGATGGTGATGCGCCAGGTGTGCGCTGGGGGTTTTCCGGCGGCTTTCCAGCTCCGGTAGGCGGTGCTGACCTCGTCGAACAGTCGTCGAGGACCGTGTTGACGGACCCGGTACGGTCCGGGCTGATCAGGTCGGTGGTGTATCGCTGCCCAGGAGTGTGACCACTGGTCGAGCAGCCACAGGATCCCGTCCGGGTCCTCGGCCTCGGGTGGGGTGTAGCGGGGGATGCAGCGCGGCACCTGGACTCCGATCGCGGTCCTGACGTCGTAGCTGGCGACGTAGTGGCGGGGGTGGCGCCTGCTGAGCTTCTCCTCGGCGCACCCTTCGCTGTCATCGGTGACGATCGCGGAGAGCGGAGTCCAGGGGATGCGCTGGTCACGGACCGTCATGAACGAGGTCTTGCCGACGATCCCGCCGGTGGCGGTGCCATCACCGGCCACGGTCAACGCGAGGAGGTGCCCGTTGTGGTACTCGGTGGCCCACGGGGTGAGGACCAGTCCGCCAGCCCGGGTTTGGGCGATCCAGGAGTAGGGCACCTGGTAGACGCAGGCGGTGGAGATCACCCGGTCATAGGGTGCCCGCCGGGGGTGGCCGAGAGCGCCGTCGCCAGTGAGCACGGTGACCGCGCCGTACCCGGCCTCAGCGAGTGCTTTCTGGGCGTGTGCGCTGATGTGCGGGTCGATCTCTACCGAGGTGACGTGCTCACCGCCGAGCCGGTGGGCGAGCAGCGCGGTGTTCCACCCGGTACCGGTGCCGATCTCCAGCACGTTCATCCCGGGTTCGGCCCGCAGCGCGGTGAGCATCTCCGCGACGACGCTCGGCATGCTCGTCGAGCTGGTGTAGACGGTGTGACGCACCGCTATCGACTCCGGTGATCCAGTCGGGGGTGCTCCGTCGTTGATCTGGGTGATGACCGGCTCATCCCGATACACCATCTCCAGCCACGCATCCGGCTGCTCGCCCCGCCGGACCGGTCGTGGGCCGCAGCCGTCCTCACCGCCGCGCCACACCAGATCAGGAACGAAGAGATGGCGGGGCACCGCAAGGAACGCCGCGTGCCAGTCAGGGGTCAACGCCCCGCCGTTCGAGAGGCCATTGATTAGCTCCGCCAGCAGCCTCGACGGCCAAGGCGCGGTGAGAGGCGCCCCCGACGCCGCGGCATCGGTCACTCCTCAGTCTCGTCGGGGTCGTCCTCATCCTCAGCCGCCGAGTGCTGGCCACCCTCGGGTTCCTTCGCCAGCTTGGCCAGGCCCGCCGCATCAAGCTCCACTTTGCCGTCCTGCTCGGAACCCTGCGGTGGCATCTCATGTCTCGCCATGCCAGTTCCCCTCCGCTGGTGAACCCTGACAGCCTCGCGCCCGCTGGCAGCCAGCGCAACCATCCGCCGCTGCTGGCTCTTCACCGGCCAGCGGCAGCCCGTTCGGGATCCTGTCCCGATCCTCCGCCACCGACCAGTCGGGAACCGCTCCGGTAGCCAATGCGTTGCTTTCCGTCGAGGTCGTCGCGCGGCCTCCGACCACCAGGTCGTCGTATACCCCCGTTCACCGGCGGACTCATGCAATAGGGATAAGTCCGAACACCATGATCCGCAACGGTCACAGGTGTCTCCCCATCTGGGGAGTTACACCGTTGATCTTAAAATCCGGCTGTGCCACACTGCCGGGTTCCCCGCACTATCAGGCGGGCCGGTCGGAAACCGCTGATAGCGTGGGGACATGCGCGGTGCAGGTGATCAGCTGAGCATCGGCGAGCGGATTGCCTTCTACCGGCGCCGGCGCGGACTGTCACAGGTTGTTCTCGCTAACTTGGTGGGTCGTACTGAGAACTGGCTGAGCAAGATCGAGCGTGGCGAGCGGGAGATTCGCCGCCTCGATGTGCTCATAGACCTGGCGCGGGCGCTTCGCGTCACGCTCGGTGATCTGCTGGGTGAGCCCGTTCTGATGGAGGACGAACAGGAGTACGACGACGTTCCGGCGATCCGGGACGCGTTGATGGCTCCCCAGCGGCTGTCTCGAACGTTGTTCTCGTCGTCAATGCCGCTGGAGTACATCGATCCAGTTCCGGTGGCGCGGCTGGCCGAGGGCGTGTGGTCGAGCTACCAAAACGGTGACCTTGGTCGGGTCGTGGCGGCGCTGCCTGGCCTGATCACGACGAGTCACCAGATGGAAGCCGCGTCGGCCGACGATGCGGGGTACCGGCGGTCCTGTGCCGTGGTCACGGCACGGATTCACCATCTGGCCGCGACCACGCTGAGCAAGATCGGTGAGGCCGATCTCGCGTGGATCGCGGCGGAACGGGCCATGCATGCCGCCGACGAATCAGACAACCCGTTGGTCCTGGCCTCAGCCGCCCGGTCGGGCACCCACGCCCTGCTAGCGGTGGGTCGGTTTGACGACGCCGTGGAGCTGGGCGAGGTCGCCGCCCGATGGCTCTCCCCGAGGATGGGAGCCGGTGACCCGGCGGCACTGAGCTTGTACGGGATGCTC
>JBOHFR010000018.1:0-74194 GCA_050699715.1 Pseudonocardiaceae bacterium | reverse complement strand
GCGTCGGGTTTCCCGGTGCGCGTCGCGCCGCGTTCGCCTACCGAACGCAGCCCGCACCCGCAGGTGGACTGCTATCTTCTCGCCCCGGCCTCGGCGAACACCGTCGCCAAGCTCGCCCTGGGCATTGCCGACAACCAGGCATTGACGCAACTCCACGAGGCAATAGGCATCCCTGACCTGCCGGTGGTGGTGTTCCCCCGCGTCAACGCCGCACACGCCCGGCACCCGTCGTGGAGCAGCCACCTTGATACCTTGCGCCAAGCTGGCGTACACCTTGTTTACGGCGATGACGTGTGGCCGCTGCACGAGCCGCGCAGCGCGCCGGGACGCGAACTGCCCTGGTCAGCGGTTCTCGACGCGGTAAACGCGGCCGTACCCGTCAAGCGCTAGCCCCCCTCTCGAGGTACCCGGACAGTTTTTCCGGGTAGTTACCCCTACTCCGGTGTCTCCTGGCGGTACCGCGCCCAACCGGACGCGGTGCGACCAAGGTATTGGAGTGCGGATGGGCATTCACATTGTCATACAACCCCTGGCCGGACACGACGCTGAATACATCTGCGTTTTTCCTTGAGGAGGAAGACTCCAGGATGCTGCACGATATTTTGATGAAATGACTGGGGCAAACGGAGGCGAGTAGCGACCACGACAGTGAGCCCGTGCTGTTGATCGATGTACCACATGACGGGGGAGGAGGGAGTGATGGAGTTGCGGAAGTGGTGGGCTGGGGTGGCGAAGTGGTGGGCACGTCGGGGTCTGATGTGTTTTACCTGGCAGGCTTGCCATCAGTGCCGACACACTGCGTTCTACCCCGACGGCAGAGACCCGCTCTGCGAGGACTGCCGCAAACGGCGATAACAGACACCACATGGCAACTCAGAAAGGAACTCAACGCACCTGGGTGGTGAGATAATACCGCACTCCCTGAAGTGTCCCGGGTTTGATGTCGACCTTGTTCTGCGTGTCGCCTGGTTGGTCGTCGTGGTGTGAGGGTAGTCGCGCGGATGGTGTGCAGCTGTGGTGCAACGCCCAGCGAAGCTGGCCTCAGGGAGTCGCTCCGACAGTGATATCGGTCCGTGGCGTGAGCAGGTATCGGACGATCGTGAAACGACCGTGAGGTCGATCCAGCTGAGGCTGCGGTCCGCGCCACTGTACCACAAAGATCACGACGTGAAATGAATTATATAAAATTCTCGACAACGCTGCGCCCGGTCCGCAACAGCAATGCGCAGATTATCGACGTCCCACCCAGTCACGTCCCGAGAGTATAATCACTCGATGTAAGGTAACTGACATGTTACAGGATGCGCATCGAAAAACCGGAAATATGAACGTCATGTTACGTACTCCGCACGGTCACCTCGGTGACGATGCGAGGACGAGAAACCCTTCTTGAAGACCATGAAACCACCGTCTAGGGTGAGCGGGTTAGCCCTGCGAACACGAATCATCACCCTGAAGAGGTGGCACCCGTGCCCGATATCCCTGATAGTAGCACAAATGTCGGCATGGACACCAGCTTCACTGATTCACTGCTGCGCATCGGCAGGCATTTCCAGCGCGGGGAGGCCTCGGGAGATCTGCGCACGGTCCACCAGATCGGCGGTCGGTCGGCTGATGTGTTCTACCGTGATCGCTGGGCCTACGACAAGGTGGTGCGCTCGACTCACGGGGTGAACTGCACCGGCTCGTGCTCGTGGAAGATCTACGTCAAGGACGGGATCATTACCTGGGAGGCGCAGCAGACCGACTACCCCTCGATCGGCCCGGACAAGCCCGAGTATGAGCCCCGTGGTTGTCCCCGGGGTGCGTCGTTCTCCTGGTACACCTACTCGCCGGCCCGGGTGCGCTACCCGTATGTGCGCGGCACATTGCTCCAGTTGTACCGCGAGGCCAAGCAGCGGCTCAAGGATCCGGTGCTGGCCTGGGCCGATGTGGTCGAGGACCCGGAGAAGGCACGCCGGTACAAGGCGGCACGCGGCATGGGAGGTTTTGTCCGGGCGGAGTGGTGGGAGGCCACCGAGATCGCTGCGGCCGCGCACGTGCACACGATTAAACGCTACGGTCCCGACCGGGTCGCCGGGTTTTCCCCGATTCCGGCGATGTCGATGGTCAGCCACGCCGTGGGGGCCCGGTTCATCTCGCTGATCGGCGGGGCGATGTTGTCGTTCTACGACTGGTACGCCGATCTTCCGGTGGCCTCTCCGCAGGTGTTCGGCGACCAGACCGACGTGCCCGAGTCCGCCGACTGGTTCGATGCCGGCTATCTGATCATGTGGGGCTCCAACGTCCCGGTCACCCGCACCCCGGACGCGCACTACATGACCGAGGCCCGCTACCGGGGCCAAAAAGTGATCGTCGTGTCCCCGGACTACGGCGACCACACCAAGTTCGCCGACGAATGGCTGCCGGCCCGCCCAGGTACCGATTCCGCGCTGGCCATGGCCATGGGCCACGTGATCCTCACAGAGTTCTTCGTCACGAAGCAGACGCCGCGTTTCACCGACTACGTCAAGCGTTTCACCGACCTGCCATTCCTCATCACCCTTGATAAGCGGGGCGACGCCTACGTTCCCGGCAAATTCCTCACTGCGGCTGATCTGGGCGATACCGGTGAAGGCGCCGAGTCCAAAACCGTGCTCCTGGACCGGGCCACTGGTGAGCCGGTGGTCCCGAACGGTTCGCTGGGGCACCGCTTCACCCGTTCCGGGGAAGGTCACTGGAACCTCGACCTGCACAGCGTGGACCCGCTGCTGAGCGTCTACCGGGACGGCAGCCGAAACGGCAGCAACAACGCCACCGCCGAGGTTGACCTCCCCCGGTTCGACACCGCGCAACCCGGGGTGCTGCGCCGAGGGGTGCCAACCCGGACCGTCGCCGGCAAGCTCGTCACCACAGTGTTCGATCTGCTGCTGGCCCAATACGGGGTGCACCGGCCGGGCCTGTCGGGCACCTGGCCCACCGGCTACGACGACGCCGAGCAGCCGTACACCCCAGCCTGGCAGGAGCCGATCACCGGGGTGCCGGCAGCCGCGGCGGAGCGGATCGGCCGGGAGTTCGCCGACAACGCCGAGCGCTCGGGCGGCCGGTCGATGATCCTGATGGGTGCCGGCACCAACCACTGGTTTCACTCCGACCAGACATACCGGTCCTTCCTGGCGCTGGTGATCCTTACCGGCTGCCAGGGGGTCAACGGCGGCGGCTGGGCGCACTACGTCGGGCAGGAGAAGTGCCGGCCGATCACCGGCTGGTCGACGCTGGCCTTCGGGCTGGACTGGCAGCGCCCGCCGCGGCAGATGCAGGGCACCGTGTATTGGTACCTGGTGACCGACCAGTGGCGCTACGACCCGTTCACCGCGCAGGTGATGGCCTCACCGCTGGCGACAGGACGCTTCACCGGGCGCACCGCGGCGGACAACATCGCGCTGGCCACCCGGCTGGGTTGGATGCCCAGCTACCCCACGTTCAACCGCAATCCGCTGGATCTGGCCGACGAGGCGCAACGCCTGGGCAAGGACGCCGCCCAGCACGTCGTCGACGGGCTGACTACCGGTCACCTGCGGTTTGCCTGCGAGGACCCGGACGCGCCGGAGAACTTCCCGCGGTGCCTGACCGTGTGGCGGGCCAACCTGCTCGGTTCCTCAGCCAAGGGCAACGAGTACTTCCTGCGCCACCTGCTGGGCACCGACTGCAACCTCCAGGCGTCGGACCGCAATGGGGTGCGCCCGGTCGAGGTCACCTGGCGCGAGGAGGCCCCGGTCGGCAAGCTCGACCTGCTGATGACACTGGATTTCCGGATGACCAGCACCACGCTGTTCTCCGACATCGTGCTGCCAGCCGCGACGTGGTACGAGAAGCATGACCTGTCCAGTACGGACATGCACCCCTACGTGCACTCCTTCTCCCCGGCGATCTCCCCGCAGTGGGAGTCCAAGACCGACTTCGAGGCGTTTCACCGGCTCGCCCGGGGTTTCTCCTGGCTGGCCGAAAAGCACCTCGGTGTGCGTAAAGACATCGTGGCCATGCCGCTGCAACACGACACCATCGACGCGACCGCGCAGCCTGGCGGCCGGGTGCGGGACTGGAAAGCCGGTGAGTGTGAGCCGATCCCCGGCAAGACCATGCCGCGGATCGTCGTGGTGGAACGCGACTATCCGGCGATCGGGGACAAGATGGCCGCGCTTGGCCCGATGGTGGAGCGAGTCGGCCTGACCACCAAGGGTGTCACCGTCCACCCGGACGCCGAGGTCGACTACCTCAGAGCGGTCAACGGCGCGGTCCTCTCCGGCCACGCCGCCGGGCGGCCGTCACTGGCCAAGGACACCCACGCCTGCGAGGCCGTCCTGGCACTGTCGGGCACCACGAACGGGCGGCTGGCCACCGAGGGCTTCCGAGTCCTGGAGCGGCGCACCGGCACCAAGCTCGCCGATCTCGCGGCGGAGAACGAGGGCAAGCGAATCACCTTCGCCGACACCCAGTCCCGGCCGGTTCCGGTGATCACGTCACCGGAATGGTCGGGCAGCGAGACCGGCGGCCGGCGTTATTCCCCATTCACGATCAATACTGAGCGGCTCAAGCCCTGGCACACGCTGACCGGCCGGCAGCATTTCTACCTCGACCACGACTGGATGGCCGAGCTCGGCGAGCAGATGCCAATCTTCCGACCGCCGCTGGACATGACGGCATTATTCGGAGAACCCAGCGTCGGGGCGATCAGCCTGAATGGGCAACGGTCGATCACCGTCCGGTATCTCACACCGCACTCGAAGTGGTCGATCCACTCCACCTACCAGGACAACCTGCACATGCTCACGCTGTCCCGCGGCGGCCAAGCCATCTGGATGTCCGACGTGGACGCCGCCAAGATCGGCGTCGTGGACAACGAGTGGATCGAGGCGATCAACCGAAATGGCATCGTGGTCGCCCGCGCGATCGTCAGCCATCGGATGCCCGAGGGCACCGTGTTCATGTACCACGCCCAGGAGCGCACCGTGGGCGTGCCACGCACCGAGAAGACCGGCAAGCGCGGTGGCATTCACAACGCGCTGACCCGACTGATGATCAAGCCGTCGCATCTGATCGGCGGCTACGCCCAGCAGTCGTTCGCCCTGAACTACCACGGCCCCACCGGCAACCAGCGTGACGAGGTCACCACCATTCGTCGCCGTAGCCAGGAGGTGACCTACTGATGAAACTGATGTCTCAGCTCGCCATGGTGATGAACCTGGACAAGTGCATCGGCTGCCATACCTGCAGCGTCACCTGTAAGCAGGCATGGACCAACCGCAGCGGCGTCGAGTACGTGTGGTTCAACAACGTGGAGACCAGGCCCGGGCAAGGGTATCCGCGGCAGTACCAGGATCAGGCGAAGTGGAAAGGCGGCTGGACGCTGACCAAGCGCGGCCGGCTCACGTTGCGCTCGGGCTCACGATTCAAGCGGCTACTGAACATCTTCGCCAACCCCGACCTGCCGACGGTGGCCGACTACTACGAGCCGTGGACCTACGACTACGACAACGTGTTGTCCGCACCTCAGATGGACACCACCCCGGTGGCCCGGCCCACATCGCTGATCACCGGCAAGGACACCAAGGTCACCTGGGGTCCCAACTGGGACGACGACCTGGGCGGCGGTCCTGAGCAGGTCGGCCGGGACCCGGTGCTGGCCAAGCTCTCCGAGCAGGTGAAGCTGGAGTTCGAGCAGACGTTCATGTTCTACCTGCCACGGATCTGCGAGCACTGCCTCAACCCGTCGTGTGCGGCATCCTGCCCGTCCGGAGCGATCTACAAGCGCAGCGAGGACGGCATCGTGCTGGTCGACCAGGACAAGTGTCGCGGCTGGCGGCAGTGCGTCACGGGGTGCCCGTACAAGAAGATCTACTTCAACCACAAGACCGGCAAAGCGGAGAAGTGCACGTTCTGCTACCCGCGGGTGGAGGTGGGCATTCCCACGGTCTGCGCGGAGACCTGTGTGGGGCGGCTGCGCTACATCGGAGTGGTGTTCTACGACGCGGACGCGGTGCTGGCCGCGGCATCGGTGCCCGACGAGAAGGACCTCTACCCCGCGCAGCTGGGCGTGTTCCTCAACCCGCACGACCCACGGGTGGTGGCCGAGGCCGAGCGAGCGGGCATCTCCCAGGAGTGGATCGAGGCGGCGCAGGCGTCCCCGGTGTACAAGCTGATCGTGGACTACCAGGTGGCGCTGCCGCTGCACCCGGAGTATCGCACGATGCCGATGGTCTGGTACGTGCCGCCGCTGTCCCCGGTGGTGGACGTGCTGGCCGGCACCGGGCATGACGGTGAGAACGCCGACAACCTCTTCGGCGCGATCGACGCGTTGCGCATCCCGGTGGAGTACCTGGCGGAGCTGTTCACCGCCGGGGATGTCGGGCCGGTGCGCGCCGCGCTGCAGCGGCTGGCGGCGATGCGCGCGCACATGCGCCGGGTCAACCTCGGCGAACCTGCCCGACCGGAGATCGCCGCTGCGGTGCGCCTGAGCACCACCGAGATCGAGGCGATGTACCGGCTGCTGGCCATCGCCAAGTACGAGCACCGCTACGTCATCCCCAGCGCGGCCGGCTCGGACGCGCACCGGCTGGACGCCCTGGCCACCGGGTGCAGCCTGGATTCCGACGGCGGCCCGGGAATGACCGCGTTCGACGTCATGGACGACAAGTTCCACCTGACGCAGCAGCCGGCCGACGCCAACGGGGCAGCTGCGCCGGCGGACAAGGGACGCCGGATCAACCTGCTCAACTGGGACGGCAAGAGCACCAACGGCCTGTTCGCCCCCGCCCCGGACACGGCGGAGCACCGCAACGGCGCCAAGCCCGTGGTGGAGCGGACCCCGTGAGCCCGGCCTGGCTGGGCCGCCACAAGGCGCAGGCGCCCACGGAACTCGAGCAGCGCGTGGTGTGGCGGATCGCCGCGCTGCTGCTGGACTACCCGACGCCGCAGACCCTGGGCCTGCTTGAGGAGCTGCACACGGCGGCCGTCGCGCTGCGCGCGCCGGCGCTGGTGTCGTTCCTGGACGAGGTCCGCCGCACGCCTCCGCTCGGACTGGCCGCGCACTACGTGGAGACCTTCGACCTGCGACGTCGCCATTGCCTGCACCTGAGCTACTACGCCTATGGCGACACGCGCAAGCGTGGCATGGCGCTGCTGCGGTTCAAGCACGCCTACCGCGCGGCGGGTGCCACCTTGGGTGAGCATGAGCTGCCGGACCACCTGGCGGTGGTGCTGGAGTTCGCCGCGACCGTCGACCCGGTAGTCGGCCGGCGGCTGCTGGTCGAGTACCGGCCGGTGGTGGAGCTGCTCAGGCTGTCCCTGCATGAGGCCGGATCGCCCTATCGGGCGGTGCTCGACGCGGTGTGCGCCACCCTCCCGGAGATCAACGCGGCCGACCGGCGCCGGGTCGCCGAGCTGGCCGCGCAGGGGCCACCGGAGGAACAGGTAGGCCTGGAGACCTACGGGGTGGACCCGGCGATGCGGGAGCAGCTGGAGGGGCGCCGATGACTGGGTTACTGTGGGTGACGGTGCCCTACGTGGCGTTCACCTCGTTCTTCCTGGGCCACATCTGGCGTTACCGGCACGACCAGTTCGGCTGGACCACCCGGTCCTCCCAGCTGCACGAGAGCCGCCTGCTCCGGCTGGGCAGCCCGCTGTTCCACTTCGGGCTGCTGGCCGTGCTCGGCGGGCACGTCATGGGCATCGGCATCCCCGAGAGCTGGACCGCGGCGGTGGGCGTCTCGGAGCATGCCTACCACCTGCTGTCGGTGTCTTTCGGCACGCTGTCCGGCCTGGCCACCGTCGCCGGGCTGGGGATCCTGCTGTACCGGCGGGCCACCGTGACAGCGGTGCGCAAAGCCACCACCGGCATCGACAAGATCATGTACCTACTGCTGAGCGCGACGATCGGCACCGGGATGCTGAACACCCTCGGCAGCAACCTGATCGGCGGCGGCTACGACTACCGGGCCACAGTGTCACCCTGGTTCCGCAGCCTGTTCACCATCCACCCGCGACCCGAGCTAATGGCCGGCATCCCGCTCAGCTTCCAGATCCACGCGCTGGTGGTACTGATCCTGCTGGGTGTGTGGCCCTACACCCGTTTGGTGCACGTCTTCAGCGCGCCGCTGGGCTACCTGACCCGCCCCTACATCGTCTACCGCAGCCGCGACATCAACCACCCCGGCGCCCGCCGCTACGCCCGCGCCTGGGAAACATCCCCACCCCCCACCCCCCACCGCTAACCGACCCGCAGCGTCACTGGGCGCGGTGGCAGGCTGGGCAAATTTGGTCAGGGTCGGGTGGCTCACCCCGCAGGGCCGTCGCGCCGCGCAACAGCTCACGCGGGCGGAAGCGGATGCCGCAAGCGGCGGTGAGCGTGCCATCCGGGTGCATCAGCTCACCGCGGTGGGTATCCCGATCACCGATCGAACGCAGATACCACGCCATCAAACACCCCGCTCACACGCCGGGCAGTGGTAACGCACCGGAGCGGTAAGACGCGCGGGGGTCACCTGCACGCCACAGAGGGCGACATAACGGCCTCCCTCGCAGCGGCCCGCAGCGAAGGTATCAGCGGTGACGCGGTGCCCCATACCGGTCGGCCCGTCCGCGAACCCAATAGTGCACCCCGGCGCAGTCGCGACGGGCATTCGAGCGCGACGGCCCAGGATCTCACGAAGGGTGGCAATACGACGGAAACGATGTCTGCCTGCCATAGAACCTCACTCCTCACTTCCTGGCAGTAACGCCGCCCGGCCCGGTCAGGGAGCAACAGACTGGACGGCTTACACGACGCTAAAATCGCTCCCCAGTGAGAATCTGCGTGATCTTGGTACAGAGCAGAACCAGGGATGACGGGACCGCCGATCACCCGAGTGGCGGCGGCGCTTAGCCCGCTTCTATCTTGACAATCTTTATATCAGCTAGCGGCAAGGGCGTGCGGGCGGCTACCAATGCCGCCGCGTATTCCATGTCTACTATCGTCCCGCTCCGGATGTCCACCTTCAACTCTTGGTGCCGAGCATGCGGGCTCCGATGGCTCGCATACACAATACGACGAGTCACCAGACCCCTCCGCGCCTTGCTCTTGGTATGCTTCATGCGGCTCTCCTTGCCCACGGCGACCATCTCCTGGACCACCGGTTCACCCTCGTTGTCCCCATGCTCAGCCCGCTCGTCCTCGTCTCATCGTCACCGGGATGGCGCCCAAGGCCGGGGCCGAGCACCAGAGCCGGCATGGACTGAGCAGAGCTGTCGGTCCGGTCCGCCGCCCATCGTGGGCGGCGTCGTCGGGGGGCAGACCGGCAGCACCACCGCATCCGGCGGGTCGGACATCCCGGCCCTGGGGCCATGGAGGATCACTGAACCGGATAACCAAGTCCCGGTGCATGCCGGGCGGCAGATGGGCGCATCCACTCCACAACGGAAGCCGAGACAATCCTGCCTGCTCATGCCCTCGACCACGGGTGAGCAACGCCCGCTACACTCGCCCAGACTCGATCATCACCGCGAGGGGGCGCCATGGGATCCCGGCCAGCACGACACCGCTATTGCCGCTGCGGCACCCACCTGGCCGCGGACAACAACGAGCGCCAGTGCGCCCGCTGCCAGCAGACCTCACGGGACAAACTCATCGCCCCACCGATAGTACCCGCCGAGTTCTGGCGGACCGAGCAACTCCGCGAGGCCTTCACCGCTCAACACATCGGCCGAATAGCCCGTGCCTACCGCACGCACCCACACCACCACGCGGTCTACGGACCCAGCGGCATTTCCCAACCACTCCTCGGCCACTGGCTGGGCCTGCGACAACCCCAAATCAGCCGAATCGAAACCGGCCTACCAATCCGCGACCTGGACACCCTGGTTTACTGGGCACGAGTACTGCGAATACCCGCCGAACTCCTGTGGTTCGACATGCCCGGCCAAACCCGCCAGCCAGCGCTGGGCAGGCACAATGACCAAGCTGCGCCTGCAACGGCCGACGAGGACAGCTTTGAGTTGACAGCGCTACTGAACAGCCTGACCGCTGATCGCCTCCCCGCACTCGCCAAGGATGATATTACTGGCGTTGGCGTCGCGGCCCTCGATAGGTGTTTCTCTCGCCGGACGCGCGGAAGTACTGCTCAAACTCTTCCTGCAGTTGGACGACGAGCTTGGTGGCGATGTGCTCTATCTGCCGATGGCGCGGTACGTGGCGCGCCTTGGTGTCAGCGTCCAGCAGGAACCAGCGGACGGATTGGGCGCCTTTGGGCAGCTGAGCCAGATGACTGGATGGCTCGCTCTTGATGGTAACCGTCATGCAGCGGCCCGCCGCTATCTCACGACTGCGGTCTATGCTGCGCACGAGGCAGAACTGCCAGTGCTCGCCGCCAGCTCGCTGGCCTACCTGAGCCTCCAGGAAACCTATCGAGGGCGCCTTGGGCCAGCTTTGCCGTTGGCGCAGACAGCGTCCGCCGTCGGCAACGGCAGCTTGACGCCACTGACCAAAACCATGCTTACCACTCGTCTTGCCCGTGCACATGCTGGCCTGCACCACACCGACGACTGCCTACGCGTTCTTGATGAGATGCGCATAGCATTTAGCAGTGCGGGACAACGAGAAGAACCGCTGTGGATTTCGTATGTTGACGACATCGAGGTTGCGGCTCAAGAAGGCGCTTGTTACCTCGATCTCGACATGGCCACCAAAGCATGCACGGCACTGACGAGAGCTCTCGATCTCTTGGCGCAGAAGGCTCCGCATCGCGTTCGCGATCGGGTGCATTATCTGGTACGGCTGGCTCGGTGTTATCTGCTGCAAAGCGAAGTCGAGCGAGCCTGTGAAGTAGCTACAGAGGCTGCTGCGCTCAGCGAAGCGATTGGCTCTGCCCGCGTGGTCGAACGCCTTGGAGAGTTCCACGACGCACTAGATCCGTTCGCCGCCACCAAGCCCGCCCGCGACTTCCGGGAACTCTATGCTGCCACCGCGGCGCAACGTTCCTCGGTGAACTAATCATGCGAGTGCTCCCGGACAGAGTGCCCGGACGACCGCCTCAGTATCCGTCAAGTCGGGGAAGACCGTGTCGGCTTGCGCCGCCACGAGATCTTCTATCCTGCTGCTGCCCGTTGCTACACCGATAGCACGGACGCCAACTTCGCGAGCAGCTGCCACGTCCAACGGCGTATCGCCAATAACCACTACACGATCCGCTTCGAAAACTAGACCGTATTTATGCTGCGCACGTTGCCATGCCTGGAGAATGAGCGGTGGACGGGTATCACCATCCGAGCCATAGCCACCAACCTCGAAGTCCATGTACCCTGAAAGATTGAACACCTCAAGCTTCGTCACCGCAATCGGCTTGATGTTGCCAGTCGCAACCGTCTGTACCACGTTCAGCTTCGCCAGTGCCACAAGTGCCCTCTCGACACCAGGCAGCCGATGCCCAGCTGCGTGCATGCGATCACGCAACTTGTCAGCAGCGTTGGCAAGCGCCACATAGAAGTCATCGAGCTTACTCTCAGGATTCGCAACGCCATGCAGCTTCAAGGTATCAACGAGAATCGCTTGCTCAGTACGGCCGGCCATGTCGGTCAGCTCACACAGCGGCCGACCAACAACCTCCTCAAACGCGCTCTCGTAAATCTCACGACTGACCTCGCCGGTAGTGACGAGTGTGCGGTCTATATCCCAGAGGATGAGGGAGGGCTGGTGCGGGCTCACTGTCACGAGCTCTATGGTCTCACACTACTTTCGGCTCTCAGCGCAGGAAGACACTCCTCACCGGTGAACGTACCCATGATGGACTTGTTGCATGGCGCCAGCCCGGCGACCCTATCCGCCTCGACGGACTGGAGCAGGAGATCGCGAGCGAGTGGGAGCGCTACCAGTGGTCCCGATAATCCTGGTTGACTCGCCGGCTTCCACTGCTGTCACCGACTCGCTGACCGCGTCTCAGCAGTACGGCGTAGACACCGACGACGGGCTACACTGCCACCGGCGCACGGCACGTTGCAGCTGGTCGGTACGGTGGCGACCGCCCGCCACGACAACCGTACTGACGCCACGACTTTCCCTGGCCGAGGCCGAGCAGTGCGCGCGCCGGCTCGGCCAGGACGCGAACTACTTGTGCACTGCGTTCGGCCCTACCAACGTGGCGATTCGCCGTTGTCCTCTGCACCCCGGGAACGACGGTGTTTACGCGACCGTAGTGGGTTCCTCGGTCTCCGCCTGCCGCCTCCCAACGGCGTGGTCCCCGCAACCCCGGTGTTCCTGCCCGTCCCAGGGTTCGACAATGACGAGGCATCAACCCCACCCCGCCCTGGCGCTGTTGCCCTCGCTGCGCACACGGGCACCGCAACTGGGTCCCGGCGTCAGACAGCCTGGTCTGCGGCCGGGACGTTCCACGGAACGCGCGGCAACCACGAGACGCCGTTCTCTTTGAAGCTTTGTGCGACCGGGCCGAACTCACCGGGGTCGTCCAGGCCTGACATCGTCATACAGATGCTGTCGGCTCCGTCGTCTTGGGCGCAGACCTGGCTGCCGCACACCCCGCAGAACCCGCGCTTGGAGTCCGGATACGTGTAGTACCACGAAGGCTCGCCGCCGGGCCCAGTCCATTTGAATCCGGCGAGGGGGAACTCCACCCACGACATCATGGGGCTGCCGGACAGGCGCTGGCAGTGCGGGCAGCTGCAGACATGGGGATAGTCGGGAGGCCCGGAAACCGTGTACCGGATGTTCCCGCAGAGACAGCCGCCGGTGCGGATGCGCTCGTCTTCCGTAGCCAATTAAGTCACCTTTCTGGATCTTGAAATAAGTTCCGACCACCAGTATGTCATACCTTCCATGATCTGAAGGAAGCCGTCGCACACCTGCGGAAGGTTGAGGTTGAATACTTCGCTCTTTCTGATGAACTGGGCGATGCCCTCGATGTGTTCGGCTTCGACGCTCAGACCCCCGCCGGAGGCTGCCTCGTGCTCATCGTCGAGGTGGAGGGAATAGTAGTAGTCCAGCTTCCCCAGCGCTGTACCGCTGGCGCCGACGGTCAGCTCACCGTACCGGTCGGTGATGGCTTTGAGCAGGACCGTCTCGTTAATCGCGACGCCTTCGGTGGCGTAGTAGCCGCCGCAGATCGTACTCGGGGAGTGCGAGGTGACCAGCAGGTTGTGGAGCGTCAGGAGTGTGTGGGTCTCGGGTGCCGGCACGTGGCCGTTGACCATCACGCCGAGATCACTCAGAAGCGCAGTTGAATAAAGCACATAATGCGCCGGGGTCCTACCGCGCTCGCCGCCCTCCTCAAGGTGATTCCGCCGGAACTCCTGGGCCAATTCGAAGCACGCGCCCTCTACCGAGACCGCCGCCTGACGTAGAAATTGGGAGTTGTACCGTGCGAACACCGAGAGTTCCTCGATGAACAGCAGGGCCTGTGGTGCGGTGAGACGCCTGGGCGCCACGTCATCGTTGATCCGGGCGTACACCCAGTCCATCATGGGCGCGAGGTGGTCGTCGACCAGGGAGTTCCCGAGGTCGAATTCGCCGTTGAGCGTCGCGTGGATACACGCCTTCGTCTCAGGGAACTTCTCAAGGTAGGCGTGAACCAGTGAATTCGACGCGCGCACTAGTCTTGCTCCTTTTCGATACCGTCAGAGAACGGCCCTACCTGAATGCCGCCGGTCGCGGCGAGTGCCCGGACCTCGGCCAGCATGGCGGGATCGTCCGGCAGTTCGACATGATCGCCGGAGTTGAACCGGGCGACGAGTGGACAGGGAAACGGACCGTGCGGTGCAGCGACAGCGGCACCGCGCAGATATGCGCGGCCTGTCTCATCGAGGCGGATCTGGTACGGCGCCCGCAGACGCACTGCGGCCCCGGGGGCGATCAGCTCGTCGGAGTGCGCTGCGACGGCGGCGTCGCGGGCAAGGTCGAGGTCGACCACCTCCCAGCCTCCGTTACTGAGCATCGCGTGCCATCTCCGGCTCAGCGCTGCGGACAGTAGACCGTCCAGCCCCGCGGTCGCCTTCCCGAGGGCGCTGAGCATCAGCGGAGACAGCCGGTCAACGGCCGGCCGCCAGCCCGCGGACAGGTCGTGCATCGGCGACGGCTCAAACATGCCGCCAGCCTCGTTGTCCAGGGCCGCGTCGAGCACTTCGGGCATCACGGCGAACCTGAGCAGGCGGATGTCCGGATACGTGTAGAGGGGGATCGCCACGGACACGGAGAACTCCGACTGCATGCCGACGTGGAACACCCGCCGGGGGAGGAACAGGACATCTCCGGGTTCGAGCACGAAAAGCTGGCCGTGCTGCAGCAGCCAGGTGTAGTCGCCGAACAGCGGCCGGGTCGAGCCGGTCTGCTTCTCATACACCTCCGGCGACCAGCAATAGAAGTTCTTGACGCCGGGGCCGAGGTGGACGAGGAACGCGTCCTCGTAACCTTCGTGAACGCCGAAGGCCGTACCGGAGTAGTTACCGATGAACGCCACCTGCTCGGCTCCGCCAGCCGGAACGCCCCAGCCTTCGAACACCGACCCGAGTAGCTGTCCGAAGCCAGCCGACAGGCGCTCGCTGGTCGTCTCGAGGTTGTTGACGATGAGGCTGAACCGTTCGGCGCCGACGAGCGACTGCATCCCGGCGACGAAGTCGTCATTGTCCGGCCAGGCGTCGGCCGCCAAGACGTGGTCGACGAGGTCGTCGCGCCGGTCCTCTCCAACGTAGACTCGAGCCTTGGCGGTCGTGCCCGTCGTCGCGAGCTTCGCCTCACGCAGCGCGCGTAGGCCATCGAGCACGTCGTGGGCGTCGACGACAGCTGGCGGAAACAGCTGCTTGAACAGCTCCGGTATGGTGCGGCCGACGGTCCGTGAGGGGAACTCGCTGGTCCAGAAGGCTGTGTTGGGAATCCACTCCGTGCTCACTGTTGCGCCCCCTGGGACAACTGAAGTTTCGGGATTATGGAGGCCTGGTGCACGTCTTCAGCGCACCCCTGGGCTACCTGACCCGCCCCTACATCGTCTACCGCAGCCGCGACGCCCACCCAGGCGCCCGTCGCTACGCCCGCGCCTGGGAAACCTCCGCGCCCTCTCCCCCACGCCGCTGACCACGTCGAATGTAGTTCGGCTCTACATAACGATAAGCTACGTAGATGGCGACTACATTTATCGGACGATCCCGCGAGCTCTCTCTCCTGGGAAAGCGCTTGGGCCACGTCGCTGCTTCGGGTTCGGCGACGGCAGTCGCCCTCCGTGGCCGGCGTCAGGTCGGCAAGTCCCGGCTCGTGCAGGAGTTCTGCGACCGGGCCGAGGTGCCATACCTGTACTTCGCTGCGACCAAGGGGGCCTCGCCGGTCGAGTCGGTGGCCGCCTTTCTGGCCGATCTGAGGGACTCCTCGCTGCCCACCGATCGCGAGCTCGTCGCGACGAACGGGTCGGGTAGCTGGCCAGACGCCTTCCGGGTGCTGGCCGCAGTGCTGCCGACCACGCCGTGCATCGTCGTGCTGGACGAGCTGCCCTGGCTGGCCGAGCAGGACGCTGTCTTCGATGGTGCACTACAGACGGCCTGGGACCGGCTGCTGAGCGGGCACCCCGTGCTGATGCTGCTGCTCGGCAGCGACATCCACATGATGGCCCGCCTCACCGCCTACGACCGCCCGTTCTTCGGGCGGGCCGACAATCTCGTTCTCGGTCCGCTCACGGTGGCCGAGACCGCCACCGCAACCGGTCTGGGCCCGGCCGACGCGATCGACGCCCACCTCGTCTCGGGCGGGCTGCCCGGCATTCTGCGGAGCTGGCCGCACGGCACACCCGCGCTGTCGTTCCTTGAGGCTGAGTGCGCCGACCCGGCCGCCCCGCTGTTCAGCGTGCCCGAGTCTGCGCTCATGGCCGAGTTCCCCGCCGCCGATCAGGCACGACGCGTGCTGGAGGCAGTGGGAGGTGGCGATCGGACGCACGCCACCATCGCCGCAGCCGCGGGGGGTCGGCAAGGGGCGATCCCGTCGGGATCGCTGTCACCGCTGCTGCGCCGGCTGGTCGAGGACAAACGGGTGCTCACGGTCGACGAGCCGCTGTCGACCCGACCCGGCAAGCCGGCCCTGTACCGGGTCGCCGACAGCAACCTCCGGCTGTACTTGGCGGCCCTGCGGTCCGCGCACGAACAGGCCCGCCGTGGACGACCGGAGGTGGCCTTCCGGGTAGTACGGCGACGATGGGCCACGTGGCGTGGCCGAGCGGTCGAACCACTGGTCCGCCAGACGCTCGAGCTCGCCGCCGCAGCCGGTGAGCTGCCCTGGCCCGATCTCGACACCGTCGGAGGCTGGTGGAACCGGCAGTTCAATCCCGAGATCGACCTGGTCGGAGCCGACCGGCCGCCGGTCGCGCAACGGATCCTCTTCGCCGGGTCGATCAAGTGGTTGGCCACCCCCTTCGACGGTCACGACCTTGCCGACCTCGTACGAGGTGCCGCCCAGGTACCCGGCTTCGCACCCGACACCACCGGACTGGCCGTGGTGAGCCTCTCCGGAACCACTCCAGGTCTGGATCCCGACCTGGTTGACCTCGTGTGGGGACCCGGCGACGTCGTCTCAGCCTGGGGGTCGTGAGTCTCACTTTGCGGCCGCTCACCGGACTGTGACGATGTAATATTACATCATGTTGCGTACCCAGATCTCGCTCACGGAGAATCAGAAACGGATACTGGACGCGAAGTCGGCCGAGAGCGGGCTGTCGCTGTCAGAGCTGGTGCGGCAAGCGGTCGATCAGTGTTACGGCGGCGACCGGGATCTCGAGCATGACCTGAGCCGCCTTCGCGCCGGAGCCGGAGCCTGGGCCGACCGGAACGAGACCGGAGAGACCTACGTCGAGCGAATGCGCTCGGGACGCCGACTCGCCGACGCATGACAGGCGTGCTGGTGGACACCTCGGTGCTCGTCGACGTCCTGCGCGGGCTCGCGCCTGCCACCCGGGTCCTCGAGGATCTACGCCACAGCGCGGTCCTGCACTCGAGCGTGGTGGTCCGGGCCGAGATCCTCGCTGGGATGCGCCCCCACGAGGAGCAACCGACCCGGGAGCTACTGGACGCGTTCGAATGGCACCAGGTCAACGAGGACACTGCCGAGGAAGCCGGCTGGCTCGGGCGTCGATGGCTGCCGAGCCACTGCGGCATCGACACCGCCGACCTGCTGATCGCGGCCACAGCGCGGATCCTCGACCGCACGGTGCTGACCCGAAACGTGCGGCACTTCCCGATGTTCCCGGACTTGAGCTCCCCGTACTGACCAGGCTCGGCCCGCCGCAGTCATTCCCGGGGCAGGCGGTCGTCGAACTCCGCAACCCGGCAGCGCGCGTCAGCCAGCGTCTGCTCGGCGAGCCTCTCGGCCAGCGTGCCAGCGGCCAGAGCGCACCACCCGAATGTCCACCACATCGACTGGGTCAGACACATGCGAGGAGCGCAACGTCCATGGCGCTGGTCGGCGTGACGGCGACAGCTCCTGGTGCATGAATAGCGCGTCGGCGCCGGCCTGGTGCTCCTCTCGGTCTCGGCGACGGGCACATGCCTCCTGCCGCATCTTCGAGAACCGCTAAGCGGCCTTCTCGCCTACCGACCTCGTGATCCTGTCGCCGATCTGGTCGACCCGGTCCAGCAGGCAGCGGGGGCGCGCCAACGCCCTGGAGCGCGCCGCCAATCAACTCTCACCAGGCTCGTCAGCCGCAGCGAACGCAGTCTATGGGTCCCTGCATATACGCGTGGCGGTGACCGCCGCTCGCGCGCAATTACCTACCAAGTCCGCGACACACTGACCATGCTGGTCCGCTCAGGCAAGCTCACCGAGGACGCTGCCCGCGAGTTCCTCACCACCGGCGAGATTGCTGCCAACTTCCGTGGCTAACCACTGCGCCGCCGACGGCGGCGGACCGCCCCCCAACGGGCTACAGCGCCGAGCACAGTTGCTGCACCACCACCGCTGGCGACTGGAACCCAGCCGACCATGCCGTTGGCGAGCAGCGCGATCGTCACAAGGAGCACGAACAACGTAAGCATGCAGAAGGCCGCAGTTACCAAGAGGCGCCGAGCGCGAACGGTGCGTCGGTCGTCGGCCAGTATGTAGCGCAGCAGGCTTGTATACGGCGACGAGGCGGGGCGAGCGATGGGTCGCGAGTCCGTCACCGTACGGCCCGCTCGGGGCGTGCGGCGGCCTTGACCGTTGCAAGGTCGGTGCGTGCCCACTGCTGCACCTGAGACCAGTGCAGCCGCAGCGGGCCCTTGGTGGTGGCGATCGCGTCCCATAGCTGGCTCATAGGGCGCCCGCCGTCATCACCGGACGTCCGGTGGAACAGGAGACTGACCGGCTGGTACTTGTCAGGCAGCGCGCAGCGCAGGATCGCGGTGTAGGTAGTGGCAGGGGTGCCGCCGCCGTAACCGTAGGCGAAGGCGTTCCCATAGGCGCGGGGTCCCCGCAGCGGCACCGGATCGACGCGCATCTGCCCGTCGTCGGTCGGGGTGAGTGCCAGGATGGCGGTGGCCTGGTGGGCGTGGTCCGCAGCGAGCACCGTGCGATCGTTCCAAGCGGCGACGGCGTCGAGGCTGGCCGGCCACTCGGCCACGAAGGAGGGCGGATTGTCACCGCAGGCGGGAAGAATCACCACATAGCGGCCCTCGGGATCACGGTAGGCCGCCTCGACGCTCGACGGGTCCAGAGGCTCGTCCCCGCCGAGCAGCTCCACCACCCGGCGCTGGCGCAGCGCCACTGCGACATCCTCGACCGGGGTCAGGGTCGCCTTCCACTCGTCGATCACCGGGCCCTCCCACGGCGCGCAGAACGATCGCAGGGTCTGGTCAAGTACGGCGTCGAGTTCCGCAACCGGCACTCGGCTGGGAACCCGGCCGCGACGTTGGTCGTCGGTTTGCCTGGTCAGCTGCAGCGACAGTAGTGCTATGGCCTCGGTGTACACATCATCGAGCTGGTCGCCCACCTCCAGATCCGCAGCGGCCTCCCGTAGTGCGATCAAGTCTGCGACCACCAGCGCCGGGTCCTCGATCGGAGCAATGGCGCCGAGCCGGCTTTCGAGGCCGAGCGGTACCTGCGGCAGTGCGGGCCGCGCCACCAGGTACCAACCGAGGCCGGAGTCCGGCACCTCGGCGTCCGCCTCACGGATCTCTTTGAGCCGAGCATTCGCCTCCCCCGCGAGCACCGCCCATGCCGCCGGGTACTGCTCAGGTAGCCCGACCTCCAGAGCGCGCTCAACGCGCTGCTGCACCTTGGGCCACCCCGTGGTCTCGTCCTTGACGGTGAATGTGCCGTTGTAGGCCAAGCTGCGGTTGATATGCGGCTCGGTTAGCGTCCCTCTGATCCATACCGGCAGCCGGGCGCCTAGCGGCCGGGAGATCTCCTCCATGGTCAGGCTGGTGACCCACTCCGCCCGTGGCGACACCGGCGGGGCTTCGGTAGCCCATCGCCCCTCATTGCCGTCGGCCTCGTCGTCCATGTCGAGGTGGGTGGCAGGGGACATCCAGCGGCGCAGCCCGGACAACGGCGAGCCTCCGGACCGAACCGCGGCAGCCCGCGGACGACGGTTCTGACGGTCGGGAGCAGTGGTGAGCCGGTAGAGATCGGCGATCGGCTCATTGATGATGGGCAGCGATTCAAGGAACGGCATCACCACCACCGCAGTGGGCCACCACCGCGGCTCAATCAGGGCCGCAGCGACGTCCGCGAGGTCGTCGTGGTGCTGTCCTCCATCTATCGCCAGTAGGTAGATCACGTGGCCGCGCGGGGTGCCCCACACGATGGTGAAAAAACGCTCCTGCTCCCCCCACACTCGTTCGAGCTTGACTAACCCGCGGCGCAGTTCCACCGATGTGCTGGTGGCCTCGTCAACGTTGAACAGCCACAGGGC
Organism: Pseudonocardiaceae bacterium; assembly: GCA_050699715.1. Classification (GTDB taxonomy): domain Bacteria; phylum Actinomycetota; class Actinomycetes; order Mycobacteriales; family Pseudonocardiaceae. Next base: position 54,317 of record JBOHFR010000018.1, on the reverse strand, counting down.
CCCGTCATTCACCACGCGCCCGGTGCTTGCGCACCAGCGGTCGACCGTCGCGCCCAACCACAACGGCCGGCCACCGGCGTCGAAGCTATCCGGGGGTGGCAGCGCCGACGGCTTCGCGGCGAGCCCCCGCGCCCGCCCCTCGGAGATTCCGGCCCGGCGCGCGAGCTGCGCCAACGTGTGCAGCTGCCCGCTCCACGCTCGTTCCATCACGCCTCCCTGCGCAAGCGGTTCCGCTCGCCTGGGCAGCGTAACACGCAACAAGCGGTTCCGCTCGGGCATCGTGACGATCCCGCTTGGGCACAGCCAGAGCCTGGTTCTGAATCCCCAGCCCGAAGCGGACCACAAAGATCACCGACGTGCTTGTTATCGGTCCGATGGAGGACCGGATTTGAGCGCCTCATCAGGTCGGAGTACCAGACCGAGGTGGGCGAGGCGCCGGCACAGCTTGTCATCGACGGTGACCAGCGGCTCGCCGAGCCGCTCGGCCAGTGCCACGTACAGCATGTCGTAGACCGGATGGTTGTCGTAACGCCGGGCCAACTCCCAGGCCCGATGACGGTCACGCCCGTCGTCGTGCAGTGCCATCGGAAACGAGGCGACCAGACTGGCTGCGGCATCAGCTGCCTGGCCGTCCCACCGCTGCCTGCGCACCCCGGTGAGCAGCGCGTTCATGACCTCCAACGGGAGCATCGACGGAGCATGCAACTCCTCACCGGTCTGCACCCAACAGTCGAACAGCTGCTGGGTGACTGACGCGGTATCCGCGTCGGGGGCGATGAACTCGACGATGACCGACGCGTCAACGATCGCCACGGCTCGCCCGGTCCTCGATGACCAGCTGCCCAGCACCTCCGCGGGGTGGCACGTCGTTGCCGGCCCGCCACCCCCTCACCTCGGCCACCCACTCACCAAGCCTCAGCAGGGGCTCGCGGGGCGCGGGCACGCTGGCGGCGACCGCGTCCAGGTCGCTTTCCCGCACCTGGTAGCTCTGGCCGAGTTTGCGAGCAGGCAACTTGCCTGACCAGATCCACCGGCGGATGGTCTCCTCTGCGCGGTTGACGCGCCGTGCGGCCTCCCGCACGGTGAGTTCTTCCCCGTGAGATGTAGTAGACATGACAATCATTTTACTGCAACAGAGCTACTCAGTGTAGTAGAGCTGCTGATGAGCCCGGCCTGGCTGGGCCGCCGCACGGCGCAGGCGCCCACCGAGCTCGCGCACCAGGATCAGCGCGTGGTGTGGCGGATCGCCGCGCCTGCACTTGAGCTACTACGCCTACGGCGACACGCGCAAGCGTGGCATGGCGCTGCTGCGGTTCAAGCACGCCTACCGCGCGGCGGGTGCCACCCTGGGCGAGCACGAGTTGCCGGATCACCTGGCGGTGGTACTGGAGTTCGCCGCGACCGTCGACCCGGTGGTCGGCCGGCGGCTGCTGGTCGAGTACCGGCCGGTGGTGGAACTACTCAGGCTGTCCCTGCACGAGATCGAGTCGCCCTATCGGGCGCTGCTCGACGCGGTGTGCGCCACCCTCCCGGAGATCAACACGGCCGACCGGCGCCGGGTCGCCGAGCTGGCCGCGCAGGGACCACCGGAAGAAGAGGTGGGCCTGGAGCCATTCGGGGTGGACCCGATGATGCCGGAGCAAAGAGAGGAACGCCGATGACCGGGCTACTGTGGGTGACGGTGCCGTACGTGGCGTTCACCTCGTTCCTGCTCGGCCACATCTGGCGCTACCGGCACGACCAGTTCGGCTGGACCACCCGGTCCTCCCAGCTGCACGAGAGCCGCCTGCTCCGGCTGGGCAGCCCGCTGTTCCACTTCGGGCTGCTGGCGGTGCTCGGCGGGCACGTGCTGGGCATCGCCATCCCCGCGAGCTGGACTGCGGCCGTCGGGGTGTCCGAGCATGCCTACCACCTGATGTCGGTGTCCTTCGGCACGCTCTCCGGCCTGGCCACCGTCGCTGGGCTGGAGATCCTGCTCTATCGGCGAAGCGCCGTGCCCGCTGGGTTACCTGACCCGGCCCTACGTCGTCTACCGCAGCCGCGATGTCACCCTCCCCGGCACGTACCGCTACGCCCGCGCCTGGGAGGTATCCGCACCCCCCACTCCACGCCGCTAGCGGTGTCGGCCACTGGTAAGGATCCCGAAGGCCGCAACCGCACGATCATCTTGTGGCGGGAGGTGGACCTGGTGGGCGGCACTGTGGTGCGCCGGGTGGTGGTGACGGTGGACGCCACGGTGAACACCGCGACGGTGCTCACCTGCGCTCAGGCCGTTGAGGCGGGGCGCTGTGCGGTATCGAGTTCGTACCCCGCGAGCTGCCACTAGGTGGCCCGGCGCTGCCCGGGAACCAGCTGGACCCGAGCAAGGTCTGCCCGGCGTGCGCGAGGGGTGTCCGGTTTTCCCCAACGCTGCTCGACACCGGGTCGCTGGCGTTGGCCGATCCAGATCTAGGGGTGCCACGACGGGTCAGGATCACCGACGCTGGGCACATCCGATATGCGCAGCTCCGCGACACGGCACACCAGGGGGACAATGTTCTTGGCATCACGTGGTTGGCATGCCCGACCTCCTGGTGCTACTCCGATAACCGAGAGGATCCCGTTCTGAGCGACCGGCTCCGGGGATAGCCTTGAGCTGCCAGATCCAGGGGTGTGCCGTCGAGGATAGGAGTCTACGTGTGACCGGGTCGCCGTCTGACGACTGGGGCCAGTGGCGTCGGCAGATCAACCCGGTGGGCTACGACGAGCGCTGGCGGCGGATGGAGGCCGCGGGCGCGAACCCCCATGGCGAAGCGGATTTCGTGTTCTCCTACGGTCCTCGTTCCGTGCTGGACGGGGGGTGTGGCACCGGCCGGGTGGCCATCGAGCTGGCTCGACGCGGGCTCGACGTCGTCGGTGCGGATCTTGATCCGGACATGATTGGCATGGCGCGCGCGAAGGCGCCCGAGCTGACCTGGGTGCAGGCTGATCTCAGCAAGCTCGACCTGCCAGCCAGGTTCGATGCCGTCGTGCTTGCCGGCAACGTCATCCCGTTTGTGGCAAGCGACCGGCGGGCGGCGACGGTCATCGCGTGCGCGCAGCACCTGGCGCCGAGCGGTCGGCTCATCGCCGGGTTTCAGCTACAGGAGGGCTGGCCAACCGTCGCGGACTACGACACGTGGTGCGCCAACGCCGGCCTCACTCTCGAAGCCCGGTACGCCACATGGGATCGTGATCCATTCGTCGATGCCCGCGCGTATGCCGTGTCCGTGCACCGCCGTCCATGACGGCGCAACGCTGGCAACGTCACACCACGACGACGTCGAGTAGGCGTTCCAGGCCCGCGAAACCGCCGAGGTCGCGAGTGACGAGGGGTATGGATTGCGGGTGACCGTGAAACACTCCCCCGCCTCGACCCGACGCATGATTTCCGCCTTGTCATTGCGGAGCTCTCGCTGACCGATCACCTGACCCACCACACCACTGTAGTGGCATGCGCTACAGAATCGCTACGGCGTCACGCACTGGGCTCGGCGAGCTGGACCAGCCGGTTGACCACCTCCGGGTGCGCACCCAGCGGTGCGGCCACCATATCGGCCCCAGTCGAAACGATCTTGGAGTAGAACAGCCCTGGGGCGAGCAGCCACGAGACCACCGCGACCCTGGACTCCCCGCCCGCCCGCAGTTCGGCGACCAGGGGCACCACCCGTGGTGCTCCGGTGGCCACGAACCCGACCCGGACCTGGCTGTCGACCTTGTCGGACAGCTGGCAGGCCGCAACCCACACGTCGTCCATCGCCCTCGGATCCGATGAGCCCGCCGCAGCCAGCGCCACCGCGTCACCACAGCGCCACCCCGCAGCACGCAGCCGGTCGGCCACCGCGTCCACCAGGAGCGGGTGCGGGCCGAGGGCAGCGCTGATGGTGACGTCCTGGCGGCCGGTGGCGGCCACCTCCCTCGGCACGTCGATCCGCACGTGGTAACCGGAACTCAGGAATGCCGGAACGACGATGACCGGACCGGGTGCGCCGGCAACCACCTCGCGCACTCCAGGGCCAAGTACATCGACGAAGGCGAGCAACACCGGTCTGCCAGGTAGTCGGACGCGCAGCGTGGCGACCAACTGGCGCGCCACCGCGACGCCAGCGGGATCCCGGGTGCCGTGGGCGGCCACGACAACGCACCCGTGAGTGGCGATGCGAGTCATGACTCGCATCGCCACTCACGGGTGCGCAGCACCGTCACCGGCAGTCTCCGGGATCCAGGGCCAGCCGGTAGCCGCGCTTGACCACGGTCTGCACCAGCCGTGGGGTACCCAGCGCGGCACGCAACCGGGCCACCGCAGTCTCCACCGCATGCTCATCGTCACCAGCCGCAGTCATCACGGACAGCAGCTCAGCGCGCGGCACCACCCGGCCGGGACGGGCCGCCAGCAGCCGCAACAGGGCCATCGGGGTTGGTGGCACGGTATGCAGCACCCCGTCAACCACTGCGGCATGCCCGCGCAACTCCAGCACATGACCCGCGACCGGCCACCGCGGCGCCCGGGCCGGCAGCGTCTCGGACAACGTGCGCACCAGCGCGCCGATCCGGGAGCGTTCCGGCTGCACCGTGGGCACGTCCCGGGCCACCAACGGGCCCGCAGTGACCGGCCCGACACAGACCGCGAGCACATCCCGGCGCAGGCGTTGCAGCACCGGCTCCAGTACCCCGAGCTCGCCTGCTCGTCTGAGCACGCTGGCCGCAGCAGGTGCGCTGGTGAAGCTCACCGCGTCGACACCACCGTCGCGGACCATCCCGATCAGCCGGTCCAGCGGCGCGAGATCCTCCGGCAGCACCCACCGGTAGACGGGCACTTCGATGACCCGCGCACCCGCGCAGTTCAGCGCATCGACGAAGTCCGGCAGCGGCTCACCGTGGAGCTGCACGGCGACCCGCACTCCCTCGAGGTCACCGGCTAGCAGGTGCTCCAGCACCTCCGCTGAGGACTCCGACGGGGGCGACCAGGCGTCAGTCAGGCCAGCGGCCCGGACCGCGCCGCGCGACTTGGGGCCGCGGGACAGCAAGGTGGAGCGGTGCAACGCACCGACCAGCGCCTCGCCCAGCCCCCACCCGTCGGCGGCCTCCACCCAGCCGCGGAACCCGATGCCAGTGGTGACCACCACCACGTCAGGCGGGTGGTTGATCAGTTGCTCGGTGGCGGCGTGCAGTTCGGTGTCGTCAGCCAGCGGCACGATCCGGATCGCCGGGGCGTGCAGCACCTCAGCGCCCCGGCGCTCCAGCAAGCTGCCCAGCTCTGCGGCCCGCCGCGCCGCGGTGACACCGACGGTGAATCCCGCCAGTGGCAGCGGCCCGGATCTCGACCGCAGCGATGCCGCAGTCATCCGGAGCGGACTTCCACGGTGCCGTTGACCACCCGCGTGGGATAGGTCGCCACCGTGACACTGGGATCGTCCAGGCATACCCCGGTGGCCAGCTCGAAGACCTGCTTGTAGATCGGCGAGGCCACCGTCGCCTGCCCCCTTCGGTCGCCGACAATCCCTCGCGAGAGCACCGAGGCCCGGCTGAAAGGGTCCACGTTAGACAGTGCGTACAGGGCACCATCATGGGTGCGGAACACCGCCACCGCAACGCCATCGACCAGCGCCGCTACTCCCCGTTCCGGGATGAGGTCGTCGTAGCGGCACACCGCACTCCAGTGCGCCTGAACCTGCGCTATCATATTGATGCCTATGCACAGCGGATGACGTCGGCGGTCATGGGACCACGGCCAGCTTCGGGCCGGCGATCAGAACCGGTTGGCCACGCCGGCGATGGGCAGGCGTTGGCTGGCCACGCTCCTGCACGAACTCAATGGTCGGGTCGGGCACACCCGGCGCGTTGACAAACGAGCTGAACCGGGCCAGCTTTGCCGGGTCCTCCAACACGCCACGCCACTCGTCTGCGTAGCCCGCCACGTGCGCCTCCATCGCGGCGTCGAGCTCCGCGCAGATCCCGAGGCAGTCTCCCACGATCACCTCTCGCAGGTGGTCCAGGCCGCCTTCCAGCTCCTCCAGCCACGGCGCGGTGCGCTGCAACCGGTCGGCGGTGCGCACGTAGAACATCAAGAACCGGTCGATGGTGCGCACCAGAGTCTCGGTGTCCACATCAGACACCAGCAGGTCGGCATGCCGGGGCCGGAAACCGCCGTTGCCGCAGACGTAAAGGTTCCAGCCAGTCTCAGTGGCGATCACCCCGAAGTCCTTGCTGCGGGCCTCGGCGCACTCCCGGGCGCAGCCGGAGACTGCGGACTTGAGCTTGTGCGGGGCGCGCAACCCGCGGTAGCGCAGCTCCAGCGCGATGGCCAGGCCCACCGAGTCCTGCACCCCGTAGCGGCACCAGTCGGTGCCCACGCAGGACTTCACGGTGCGCAGCGCCTTGCCGTAGGCGTGTCCCGATTCGAACCCGGCGTCCACCAGCCGGCGCCAGATCGCCGGCAGCTGCTCCACCCGGGCGCCGAACAGGTCGATCCGCTGCCCACCAGTGATCTTGGTGTAGAGCCCGAAGTCGCGGGCCACCTCACCGATGACGATCAACTTCTCGGGAGTGATCTCACCGCCGGGGATCCTGGGGATCACCGAGTAGGTGCCGTTGCGCTGCAGGTTGGCCAGAAAGTGGTCGTTGGTGTCCTGCAGGGTGGCCTGCTCGCCGTCCAGGATGTGGCTTCCGGGGGCCAGCACCCCGCTCAGCGAGGCCAGGATCGAGGCCACCGCCGGCTTGCAGATGTCACAGCCTCGGCCCGTGCCATGCCTGGCGACCAGCTCGGAGAAGGTCTGGATCCGGGTGGCGGCGACGATCTCGAACAGCTCCGCCCGGCTGCGCGTGAAGTGCTCACACAGCGCCTTGGACTGCTCGACGCCCTGCGCGGCGAGCAGTTTCGTCAACATCGGCAGGCAGGAGCCGCACCCGGTGCCCGCCTTGGTGCAGGCTTTGAGGGCGGGCACGGACCTCGCCCCTTCGCGCACCGCCGTACCGATCGCCTCGACGGTGACCGCGTGGCAGGAGCACACCTGGGCGCCGGCAGGCAACGCGTTCGCGTCGAGCTCACCGCCGGATGGCGAGATCAGCGCACCGGGGTCGGCCGGCAGCGCCGCGCCGACCAGGGCGCGCAGCGTGCCGTAGGCCTCGACGTCGCCCACCAGCACCCCACCGAGCAGCGTCCGCGCGTCGTCGGAGACGACGAGCTTGGCGTAGCGGCCGGAGACGGGGTCGTTGTGGATGACCTCCAGCGCGCCCTGCGCCTTCCCGAGGGCGTCGCCGAAGCTGGCCACGTCGACCCCGAGCAGCTTGAGCTTGGTGGACATGTCCGCGCCGGGGAAGGTGGCGTTGCCGCCGAGCAGCCGGTCGGCCACCACCTCGGCCATCGCGTAGCCGGGTGCGACCAACCCGTAGCAGCGGCCCTGCACCGCGGCGCACTCCCCGATCGCCCAGATGTCCTCGTCGGAGGTCCGGCAGCGAGCGTCGACCAGCACGCCACCGCGCTCACCGAGGGGCAACCCAGCGTCGCGAGCCAGCTGGTCACGGGGACGCACCCCGGCGGAGAACACCACGACGTCGGTGTCCAGCTCGGTACCATCGGCCAGGCGGACCAGCATCCGCCCCCGGTCGGGTTCGATGGCCGCCGTGGCGTGCCCGCAGTACACCCGCACCCCGAGGCCCTCGATGAACCGGCGCAGCAGCGCGCCACCGCCCTCGTCCACCTGCATCGGCATCAGCCGGGGCGCGATCTCGACCACGTGCGGGGACAGCCCCAGCTGGCGCAGCGCATGCGCGGCCTCCAAGCCGAGCAGCCCGCCGCCGACCACCACCCCGGAGCGCCGTCCGGCCGCCGTGGTGAGCATCGCGCGCTGCGCCGCCGCGCGGATGGCGTCGAGGTCCTCCGGGGTCCGGTAGACGTAGCAACCGGGCAGGTCGTGGCCAGGTACCGGGGGCACGAACGGTGCCGACCCAGTGGCCAGCACCAGCGCGTCGTAGGCCACCCGGCATCCCGACGCGGTGTGGATGGTGTGCTTGCGCGGATCGATCCGCACGCAAGGGTCACCCAGCCGTAGCTCCACCCGGTCGTCCTGGACGGCCGGCAGGGTCAACGCGTCGGCGTCCCAGGACTCCGCATACGATGAGAGGGCAACCCGGTCGTACGCCGGCCTGCCCTCCTCGGCGAGCACCACGATCCGCCATTGCCGCTGGACGTCCCGGCCGATCAGAGCCTCCACCAGCCGGTGGCCAACCATGCCGTGGCCTGCGACGACGACAGTACGCATCATGCTGTTCCCTCCTGCGCAGCGGGTGGGTGAGCTGCTCGCAGCGACCGAGCAGCTCACCCACCCGCTACCCTGATGACATGGTGAGCGCATTTCGTGAACACAGTGTTTCCGTGTTGTTTCATCACACCTGGACGTAGGCCAGACCCGGCTGCTCGGACATCACGGTGACGGGTGCCCGGCGTAGGTAGACCAGATAGATGACGAGGACGCACGCTGCGTAGAAGGCCAGGAAAGACCAGAAAGCGGGTATCCCGGACTTCATGGTGCTGAAGGACTCCCGGAAGGCCAAGTTGATGAGCACCCCGCCCATCGAGCCCATCGAGCCGGCGATCCCGATCACCGCGCCGGACAGCCGGCGGGCCTTCATCAGCGCGGGCTGCCGAGGCTCGCCGGATGCGATTGCGCGTCGCGCCTGCAGATTGAAGATCGACGGGATCATCTTGTAAGTGGAGCCGTTGCCGATTCCGGAGAGCACGAACAGGCTGATGAAGCCGGTGGTGAACAGCGTCAGGGACTTCTGTTCGGACGCCACGATCACCACACCGGTCGCCAAAGCCATGCCGATGAAGGTGCCGAGGCTGACCTTCGCGCCGCTGAACCGGTCAGCCAGCCAACCACCGATCGGGCGCATCACCGAGCCGATCAGCGGACCGAGGAACACGACCGAGGCGGTCTGCAGCGGGGTGCGGCCGAACTGGGTCTGCAGTACCAGGCCGAAGGCGAAGCTGTAGCCGATGAACGAGCCGAAACTACCAATGTAGAGGAACGCCACCACCCAGGTCTGCCGCTCCCGGACTGCTTCACGCAGCGCGCCGGTGTCGTTGCTCAGCGAGGAGATGTTGTCCATGGACAGCGCCGCCCACACCGCGGCAACGATGATCATCGGGACGTAGCTGACCACCACCAGACGGGGGTAGGCGGCGCCGACGGTCGCGATCACCAGCAAGCCGAGCAGCTGCATCACGGGCACGCCGATGTTCCCGCCGCCGGCGTTGAGCCCGAGCGCCCAGCCCTTCTGGCCCTCCGGGAAGAAGGCGTTGATGTTGACCATGGACGAGGCGAAGTTGCCACCGCCCAGCCCACCGAGCGCCGCGACCACCAGAAACGTGATGTAGGACGTGCCTGGGTGCATGACGATGAGCGCCAGGACGGTCGGGACGAGCAGCAGCAGTGCACTGACGATGGTCCAGTTGCGCCCGCCGAACCGGGCCGGCGCCATCGTGTAGGGGATCCGGACCAGCCCTCCGACCAGCGCGGGCAACGCCACCAGGAAGAACTTCCCCGCCGGGTCGATGTGGTACGCGGGGCCCATGAAGAGCACGAGCGTCGACCAGACCGTCCATATCGAGAACCCGATGTGCTCGACGAAGACTGAGACCCACAGGTTTCGCTTCGCCACCCGCTTGCCCGTCTGCTCCCAGAACTCGGGATCTTCCGGCTCCCAGTGGTCGATCCATCGCCCCCCGCGAGCCGGCATAGCCGGCGCTGTTGCCTCGGTCGTGCTCATAGCGCCTCCTGGGCTGGTGGGTATGATGGGACGCTATGTGCCGGTTATGTTCGCTATGTTGCGGTTTGTTGCCGGGCCGAGAACTCCCGTTCACATGGTGGGGCAGCTGTGGCGTGAGACCTGCGCTGTGTGCATGCTCGGCGACTCGCCGCGAAACGTGGATGCGCCGGGGGGACGTCCGCGCTACCGTGGTCCCATGACCTACTGAGTCTCCGTGCCGCGCCGTTGAGCGCGCGGACGCCGCGCCGCTGCCCAGCGGCGGTAGCCGGATTGCCGGCTCGGCCGGCTACGGTGAAACCCTTCCGGTACTGGTGACGCCCGCAGACCTGTCAGTCCGGGTTGGCTGAGAGCCCCGACGCCGGGCGCTATCACCACTCACGCACGCCGAATCGAGGAGACCTGATGGCAGAGCAACGCGAACCCCAAGACCAGCCCGACGATGCCGCATCGCCGGTGCCCAACCGCCGTGAGCGCCGCGGCGGCAAGTCCGAGGCTCCGGCGCCCCACGGCGGCAAGTCTGCTGTGCCACGCCGATCCGGCCCGGCAACGCCCTCACGGCAGTACTCCACGCGCCGCCGCAGCGGCTGAAGGTGAACCACCCCGGGTCTGGGGCACCCACGGGTAGGGGCTGTGTGCACAGCGGCGGCTGCGATGATCCTGTTATACAGGTCCCGCGTCACCCGGTGGTCATCATCGCAAGGCCCCGACGCATCCTGTGGCGCTGGGTCGTCCGGTATGCCGACAGTATGCATCCTGGTATGGTGTTGGTATGAAAATCGCAGTGTCGCTTCCAGACAAGCAGGTGGCAGCCGCTCGGCGCGCGGTGGCCGCAGGTCGCGCGCCGAGCGTGTCCGCTTATGTGGCGGACGCCCTCGCCCGTGCCGAGCGGGAGAACTCGCTGGCCGAGTTGCTGGCAGATCTGGACCGCGAACTCGGCGAGCCCAGCGCTGAGGCCCGCGCATGGGTGGATCAGGAGCTCCGTCGCACCGGCCTCATCACGTGACCCCACCGCGCGGCGGCTTGACGCTGGACACCGGCGCACTGATCGGGCTCGAGAGAGGCGACGAGCGGGTCCGCAGCTTGCTTCAGCGCGCCGTAGTGGACGGTATCTCCCTCGCAGTGCCGGCCGGGGTCGTCGCGCAGGCGTGGCGCGGTGGTCCCCGGCAGGCCCGGATCGCACGGCTGCTGGCCGATCCGGACGTCCAGGTCGTGATACTCGACGATCCCACGGCGCGGGCGGTGGGATCGCTCATCGCGCGCAGCCGTCACCACGATGTCGTCGACGTCTCCGTAGCGCTGTGCGCTGCGGAGCGGGGGCACGTGGTACTCACCAGCGACCCGGACGATGTCACCGCAGTGGATCCGCGTCTGGCCCTCATTGCCCTCTAGGCCCCTCATTGCCCTCTAGGCCGGAGTACCGCGCAGCGGTAGGTGCCCGATCAGTACGTGGCAAGCGTGGGGTCGACCTGCTTGGCCCAGGCCAGCACCCCACCACCGACGTGCACGGCATCCCGGAAGCCCGCCTTGTGCAGCGCGGCCAGCGCCTCGGCGGAACGCTGCCCGGACTTGCAGTGCAGCACGATCGGCTTGTCTTGAGGCAGCTCCGCCAACGCCGCACCGGACAGGATCCGGTCCTTGGGGATCAGCGTGGAACCCGGGATCCGGACGATCTCGTACTCGTGCGGCTCCCGAACGTCGATCAGGGCGAAGTCCTTGCCAGAGTCGATCATCTCCTTGAGCTCGACGACGGTGATCGTCGAGCTCACCGCCGCGGTGGCGGCGGCGTCGCTGACGGTGCCGCAGAACTCCGCGTAGTCGATCAGCTCAGTGATCGCCTCGCCCACCGGGTCCCGGCGGATCCTGATGGTTCGGTAGCTCATCTCCAGCGCGTCGTACACCATCAGCCGGCCCAGCAGTGGCTCGCCGATGCCGGTGATCAACTTGATCGCCTCAGTCACCATGATCGAACCGATCGATGCGCAGAGCACACCCAGCACGCCACCCTCGGCGCAGGAAGGCACCATCCCGGGAGGTGGGGGCTCTGGGTATAGGTCGCGGTACTGCAGTCCTTGCCCGCCGGGAGCGGCCGCCCAGAATACCGATGCCTGACCCTCGAAGCGGAAGATCGAGCCCCACACGTAGGGCTTGCCCAACAACACCGCAGCATCGTTGACCAGGTAGCGGGTCGCGAAGTTGTCGGCGCCATCCAGAATGAGGTCGTAGTCGCGGAAGATACCCAGCGCATTAGCCGAGTCCAGCCGCAGCTGGTGCAGGTTCACCTGGACAAACGGGTTGATCTCCCGGATAGAGTCCCGCGCGGACTCCCCCTTGGGGCGGCCGATGTCGGACTGGCCGTGGATCACCTGACGTTGCAGGTTGGACTCGTCGACCTCGTCGAACTCGACGATGCCCAGCGTGCCCACCCCGGCGGCGGCCAGGTACAGCAGAGCCGGGCTGCCTAGCCCGCCGGCGCCGATCACCAGCACTCTCGCGTTCTTCAGCCGCTTCTGACCGTCCATCCCCACCTCCGGGATGATCAGGTGACGGCTGTAGCGGGCCACTTCCTCCCTGGTTAGCTCAGCAGCGGGCTCCACCAGCGGCGGCAGGCTCATCGGCGCACTCCTCACAGTGTTCGGTGCCTTCTCGCAGCCTTCTCATAGCACTTCTCACCCGGGTGAACGTCTCCGAGGCGGCTGCTCTTCCCGGGTCAGTTGACCGTCGGGAACGGCCACGCGTTGGGCTGGCACACCAGCCCGTCCCCGGTGACGTGGTCGGTGCCCAGCACCACGAGGTAGTTGTCGGCCACCCCCCAGGTCTGCTGCATCATCACCGGCGCTAAACGCCCGGGTCCGTCACAGGCGATGTGACCAAAGCCCAGACCATGCCCGACCTCATGATTGACCGCATACTGCTGGTACTGCACCACGTTGCCCTCAAAGGCGACCGCCCCCCGAGCCCAGCGCGCAGTGTTGATCACTACCCGGTGATCCCGGGGCTTCCAGCAGGACGCGTCAAAAGGGATCTGGAAGCCGCAGAGCCGGCGGGTGGTCTCCTGCGAGGTCAGGCTGATCCGTAGAGCCGCAACCCGACCGTCGTCGATCCGCTGGAACTGGTAATGCCCACTGCCGATCCAGCTCTTCGGGTTGCGCAGCGTGCTGTCCACCGTGGTGGCGAAACCCGCCGGACCACCCTCAAGCTCGACCCCATCCTCGATCTCGACGGTGTAGGTGAACAACCGGCCCGTCCCGAAAGGCGCACCGGCGCCGGGGATCACCCGCCAAGTGCCAGCACCCTGCACCGTGAACGGCCCGCCACCGGGCAGCTCAGCGGACGCCTTGGCGGCTGCAAAACCCGGGCCACCCACCGGGTTGGGGATCAGCGGGGTGCCCTCCGAGCCGGACGTACTGGCCGGGTGCGACGGCCGGATCGGCGATCCAGCCGCGTCGAGCACGGCCAACACGGTGAGCACCACGAGGATAGGCAGCGCGTAGACCCGCCAGCCGTAGGTGGACGCTACCCGGGCCAGGCGCCCGGAACCAGAGGGTTTGGCGGCATGGGATCGGGAGACACCGTGCCGCGACACCCGCGGGGGATCCCAAGACGCGGCCAGCGGCTGTTCGTCGGCAGGTCTGCCGGGGATCACCGGCCGGGAGCGATCACCAGTGGGCGCGCGGACCGCAGGATCGGCTCGCGTCGGGCGGATCACCGCGCAAGGATGGCACAACCACGCTGGAGGGAGGATACCGGCGAGTAGGGTTTACTCGGTCAGACCGGGAGGTGGGGAAGGCCGATGACCGAGACGGCATCGAGCCGGGCGGAGGCAGCGCCTCGAGGGGTGCGGATGCCCCGGGATGAGCGGCGCGCTCAACTCCTCGCCGCAGCCACCGACGTCTTTGTCAACAACGGGTACCACGCCACCGTCATGGACGATATAGCCGAGCGCGCCGGGGTCAGCAAACCAGTGCTCTACCAGCACTTTCCCGGCAAGCTCACGCTGTATCTGGCACTACTGGAGCGCCACACCGACGAACTCGTCCGCCGGGTCCGAGAGGCAATCGAGGAGACCCACGACAACTGGCAGCGAGTCCGCAACGCGGTCGGAGTGTACTTCGACTTCGTCGATAGTGACGATAAGGCATTCCGGCTAGTCTTCGAGTCCGACCTGCGTAACCAACCCCCCGTACACGCCGTCGTCGAGCGGATGTATACCGCTTGCGTGCAGGCCATCGCGCAGGCCGTGGCGGCCGATGCCGGGCTGGACGCCGACCGCGCGTGGCTGGTCGCGGTTGGCGTAGTGGGGATCAGCGAGGACAGCGCACGGCACTGGCTCACTCGCCGGCACGAGCTGCCTAAGGAGGAAGCAGTCGCCCTGACCGCGTCCCTGGCCTGGAAAGGCCTAGGCGGCTTCCCGCTGCAGCGCGGCTGATCCGCGGTACGTTGACTGAGTGGCTCGGCTGAGCGAGGCCCCATGACCTGGTACCTGCGATCCATGGGTGACCACGACACGCACCGCGGCGCGCTGCGTGTCGCTGAGGGCACCGTGGTTGCTTTGTGCGGCGTGACGTTCGTGCCTAAACCGCTCCCGTTCGGCCGCGGGCTAGGATTTTCCGGCAACCCGCCCGACCCTGAGCAGGTATGCCCGGTATGCGCCAAGAGTGCCCTGCGCGGCGGGTCGGCGCTACGCCTGGGCGGGGACTAGCAGGGTAAAGGTGGGGGGAGCGGGTCGGGTCAGCCGGAGCCGGCCGCCTTCCGCTTCGGCCAGGCTGCGGGCTAGCGCGAGGCCGATGCCGTGTCCGTCGGCAAGGCGCGATCGCCGGGTGAAGAGCTCCGGTTCGGGGGCGGTGATGCCGGCACCCTCGTCGGACACGTCGATGGCCAGCACGTCGGCGGCATTGCGCACCGCCACCGATACGGTGCCCGAGCCGTGGGTGGCAGCGTTGTCCAACAACACCGTGAGCACCTGGCGCACGGCCGCAGTCGAGGCGAGGGACACCGGGGCCTGGGGGTCCACCGCCACCCGGAGCACGCGGTCCTGGGCGGCCAGCCGATCATGCCAGCCCGCTTCAATCTCCTCGAGGAGGCCCGGAAGGTCCAAGGGGGTGGCGTTGAAGCTGCGGGTGTCCCGAGCCAGGGCGAGCAGCTCCTCGATGGTCTGCTCCAGCCGATCCGCGGCGGCGATTCCATCGGTGATGGCGTGCCGAAGGTCCTGCCCTGGACGGTCCAGCGCCGCTTCGAGTCGCAGGCGCAATCCAGTCAGCGGAGTGCGAAGCTGGTGGGACGCATCAGCGGAGAAGGAGCGTTCGCGGGCGAGCATGTCGTCCAGGCGCCCGGCGGTACTGTTCAACGCCGAGCCGACAGAGTCAATCTCGGGAATGTCCACCGCTGTGGTTCGGACACTGAAGTCACCTTGGCCAAGACGGCGCGCCGCGTCCGAGAGCTCCTCGAGCGGGCGGGCCAGCCGCCGGGCCTGGCGGCGGGCAACCAACCAGACCGTACCGATCGCCAGACCGGCTAAGCCAAGCATGCCCAACCACACCAGCGCGATCTGCCGATAGATCGCGGCACGCGGGCTGGCGGCGCGCACCGCGCCGATCACATCGCTGTCATGGGTCACCGGCACGGCCACGACCAGATCACCGTTGACGTTCTTGGTGCTGATCTCACCGTCGTGCAGGGCGTGATACACCGCTGGGTCACCGCCCTCGGGCCCGGTGCCCAGGATGCGATGGCCGCGGTCCACATAGACCGCGAGGTGGGTCCCGTCCTTGGGTTCGTGCAGCTCGGTCGGCGTGTTGCCGCGGAGCACGTCTGCCGTGACCGCCGCCGCCGCGCCGTCGGCCACTCGCAGCAGGTTTGTTCGCTCGTCGTTCAGCGCATACTTCAGCGCGCCAAGGGCCAGCGGCACCCCGAACAAGCCGATGGCAAGCACGGCGGCGAGGACGGCCAAGCCAACGATGCGAGTACGCACTCATGCCCCCTCCGGTGGCACCTCAAGCCGGTAGCCATGGCCTCGCAGGGTGGTGATCCGGGGGACCGAGCCCAGTTGGGCCATCCCAGCCAGCTTGCGACGCAGCGCAGCCACGTGCACATCGAGAGTCTTGGTGGGACCAAACCAGTTCTCGTCCCACACCTGTGCCATCAGGGTCTCCCGGCTGATCGCCACTTCCGGCGCCGCCGCAAGACGGGCGAGTAGGTCGAACTCCTTGGTCCGCAGTGGCATCTCCGTACCTGAGACACTCGCCCGCCGGCTGCCAGTGTCCACCAGCAGGTCCCCCAACACAAGCATCGGTTGGGCTCCCGGGGTAGCCGGCGCCACCCGTCGGAGATGCGCCCGGACCCTGGCCAGCAGCTCGGCCAGCCGCACCGGCTTGGTCAGGTAGTCATCCGCGCCGGCCTCGAGACCTACCACGACGTCCATCTCGTCGGTCCGAGCAGTAAGGATCACTAGCACCGTCGTCGGGTTGCTGGCCCGCAGCTGCCGGCACACCTCGACGCCGTCCAGGTCGGGTAGCCCGAGATCCAGGAGCACTAGGTCGAAATCCGTCTCGAAGGCCACGCGGAGCGCGTCCCGACCGGTGCGCTGCCACGCCACCTGGTGCCCGTGGGCGCGCAGGCTGGACTCCAGAACACTGCCGATGGTCTCGTCGTCCTCTACTACAAGCAGCCGGGACACACCGATTAACCCACCGCGAAGCCGACCCGGCGGCTGTCCGCAGGCCCGATCTCGATGTAGGCGATCCTCGTGATCGGCACCATGTACCGTCGGCCCTTGTCGTCAACCAGGGTCAGCATTCCCTGAGTGTTCCGCATCGCCTCGGCGACCAGAGCCTCCACCTGGTCTGGCGAGTCCGCGGTGGACACCGTCAGCTCGCGAGGACTGTCCGCGACGCCAATCTTGATCTCCACGCCAGAACCTCCACGGTGTGATCGATAGTGACATCAGGCTAGTCGAGCGGCGGGTAGGCACTCACCCCAACCCGAGAGCGGCCATCCGACGGCCGTGCAAGATCTCCACCCGACGGATCAACGTGGCGAGGCCGGCCGGGTCCCCGGAGCCGCGGATGATCAGATCAGCCAGCGCATCTCGCTGCACCACGATGTGCTGGGCATTGGTCACCGCCTCGCCGAGCAGCCGCCGCCCCCACAGGGCCAACCGATCGCGGGTTGTCCGGTCCTGCTCGCAGGCGCGGTACACCTCCCGCTCGGCGAACGCCGAATGCCCAGTGTCGGCCAGCACCTCTTTGACCAGCGCGGCGGTGGCGTCATCCAGCCAGCCGCCGACCTCGCCGTAGAAGTCCGCCGCCAGCCCGTCACCGACGTAGGCCTTGACCAGCGACTCCAGCCAGGATCGGGGTGCCGTCGAGGCATGGAACGCGTCAAAGCGCGCCACGAACGGGGCCATCGCGTCGTCCACCACGACACCCAAGCCAGCCAAGTGGCTCTCGAGCCGCCGGAAGTGCCCGATCTCAGCGGCCGCCATGCTGGCCATCGCGGCCCTGCCAGCCAGCGTGGGAGCATCGCGGGCGTCCTCAGCGAGCCGGTCGAAGGCCGACAGCTCTCCGTAGGCGAGGACCCCCAGCAGGTCGATAATGCCCTCACGTGCGACATCCACGGCGGCGAGCGTAGTGCCGCATTGCCAGGGTGTGCGGTGTCACGCGCACATGTGCCACGCGGACGGGTAAGATATGTGCACAGCGCGTGACGCAATCCCTTGTTGCAAACCTCGTCACCCGCCCGGCCCGGTGGCAGATGCCACCGGGGGTATGACATTGAGCGCGGACCTGGTGTCTTCGTTCCCTGCTCCGTCGCGCCATCCGGCAGCGCGAAGCGGGTCGAGCGAGACGGCGGTGGACGCGCCAGTACGAGAGAGGCGATCACACTGACCGTCAGCCAGATCACCCTGTCCACCACCTATCCCCTGGAGCATCCTGACCCCGGCACTCTGAACTTCGCGGATGCCGACGAACCCGGCCCGCTAGATCTTTTGCAGGCCGGTGCTCCGGTCCGGGATGACTCCCCTACCTTCGCGCAGCTCGGTGTCCGCGACGAGATCGTCCGGACCCTGCGGGCCGCAGGCATCGAGCGCACCTTCGCTATTCAGGAGCTCACCCTGCCGCTGGCCCTGGCCGGCAACGACCTCATCGGCCAGGCCCGTACCGGTACCGGCAAGACGCTCGGCTTCGGTGTCCCGCTGATCCAGCGAATCACCACTGTGCCCATTGGTGGGTCCGTGACAGGAGACATGACGCTTGACGGCACCCCGCGCGCCCTGGTCGTCGTGCCCACCCGCGAGCTGTGCCTGCAGGTCAGCGCCGACCTCACCGCCGCCAGCCGGGGCCTGGGCCTGCGGGTTCTCCCAGTCTACGGCGGTCGGCCCTACGAAGGGCAGATCAAGGTACTGGCCAGCGGGGTGGACCTGGTGGTCGGCACCCCAGGCCGGCTGTTGGACCTCGCCGAACAGCGCCACCTGGTCCTGGGCAAGGTGCGGGTGCTGGTCCTCGACGAGGCCGATGAAATGCTCGATCTGGGGTTCTTGCCCGACATCGAGCGAATCCTGAAAATGGTGCCGGAGCAGCGCCAGACCATGCTGTTCTCGGCCACCATGCCGGGTCCGATCATCACGCTGGCCCGGACCTTCCTGACCCAGCCAACGCATATCCGCGCCGAAGAACCCGATGCCACCGCCATCCACGAGCGGACCCGGCAATTCGCTTACCGGGCGCACGCGATGGACAAGGTAGAGCTGCTCACCCGGATGTTACAGGCCCGTGACCGGGGCCTGACGATGATCTTCACCAGGACCAAACGCACTGCGCAAAAGGTGGCCGACGAGCTTATCGAGCGCGGTTTTGCGGCTGCGGCAGTGCACGGTGATCTCGGCCAGGGAGCGCGCGAGCAGGCGTTGCGGGCGTTCCGTTCGGAGAAGGTGGACGTGCTGGTCGCCACCGATGTCGCCGCCCGCGGCATCGACGTCCCGGAGGTAACTCACGTCATCAACTACCAGTGCCCAGAAGACGAGAAGACCTACGTGCACCGGATCGGGCGGACTGGGCGGGCCGGGCGGGCCGGCGTCGCGATCACCCTCGTCGACTGGGACGAGGAGCCGCGCTGGAAGCTGATCAGTGACGCTCATGATCTCCACATGCCGACACCCGCAGAGACCTACTCGACCTCCGAGCACCTGTTCAGCGACCTGGACATCCCCACCGACTCCACCGGGCGGCTGCCACTGGTCCGGCGCACCCGAGCTGGGCTGGCAGCCGAGCCCAGCGACTCCGACGACCGGAGTCGCGGTCGGCGTGCCACTGGCACCCGGGGTGGCCTACGCAGTGGATCCGCCGACAGCCAAGTCCCTCCGATCCGTCGCCTCAGGCGCCGCACCCGCAGTGGAGAGAGTGCCGGCGCCAGCGTCGAGGCCGCACCCCCAGCGGAGCACCTCGGTGAGCAGGGTGACGCCCGGCCGCGCCGTCGCCGACGGCGCCGGGGAGCTGGCGCCGGGAACACCAGCCTCGGCAGTGCCGTCATCACCAACGGCGCCCTCACCGGTCGGGAGCACGGCAGCCAGCCTCGCGCCGCAGGCTGACCAGCGCCTGGAGATGCCCGCGCCCGAACGCCGCACCCGGTGGGACGTGACCGCCGCGGCGGTGTTGGCGGTGGCCGTGCTCGCCGTGTGGACCGCGCTGTGGTGGACCAGTGACGCGCGACGCACCATAGCGCAGTCCACCGCCCCCGGCCCGGCTCCGGGGGACACGACCTCGCACGTGCCAGTGGCACTGACCGAGGAGTGGCGGGCGTCAAGTCCGGCAACCCCGGTCCCCTTGGTGCAGGCAAGCACGGTGGTCACCGGTGCCGCCGGGATGGTCGCTGGTCGCGACCTGCGCTCCGGCGCAATCCGCTGGAGTTACCGGCGAGACCGGTCACTGTGCACGGTGGCCGCCGCGTTCCACCAGGTAGTGGCGGTGTACCAGGGGGGCGAGACCTGCAGCGAGGTGACCGCCCTGGACTGGGCGCAGGGCCGGCGTGGAGCGCAACGCACTGGTCCGGTGCAAACGCCGACCCGGCTGGTCGCCGCTGGCGACCAGGTGGCCGCCAGCGGAGCGCACTACCTGGAGGTATGGCGCTCCGATCTGGTACGAACCCTGAGCTATGGGCGAGTGCCGACCCCAGCGCAGCCCGCGACCCAGCCGCGACCGGACTGTCTCCACGGGTCGATGGCCCTGGGTGACGGGACACTGGGTGACGGGACACTGGGTGACGGGAAACTGGCGGTGGTGGAGCAGTGTCCCGGGGAGCGCGTGCGGCTCACCGTGCAACGGTCCGATCCCAAGGACCCAGAACAGCCCGAGGTGATCTTCAGCACCCTGCTCCCGGGGAAGCAGGCCCGGGTCGTCGCGGTGAGCGGGGAACGGGTAGCCGTCGCGCTGCCTGACCCGGCCCGGCTGGTCGTGCTCGACGAGCAAGGCACAGAAGTAGCCGAGCACCCGCTGGCCGTCCCGGACGCCGACCTGCGGGGCAACCCACCCGGTGGCGTGGTCGAGGTCACCAAGACCATGACCGGGGTGTACTGGTTCACTGGCTCGGCCACAGTCGCGTTGGACACCGGTGACCTGCGGCCACGGTGGACCCGGCTGGGATCCTTGGGCACCGGCTCGGAGGTCGCCGAAGCGCTGCTGCTGCCGGTGCCGGGGGCGCTGGCCGTGCTGGACACCACCACAGGTCAGCAGGTCGGTGCGCTGCCGATGGACCGTGGCGGCTACCTCGGCCCAGTCGGTACCGCCAGCTCCAGCGGTGTCGTGCTGGAGCAACGCGGCGACACCCTGGTCGCGCTGGGCGAACCACTCGTAAGCTCCACCCGGTGACGGCATCCCAGATCACCCCGCACAACGCTAGCCGGGTGCGGGTGATGGTGCCCGGTACCCAGCCAGCGGCCCAGATAACTGCCCTGCGAGCCGAGCCTGCGGACCCAGTCGGCGTGGCCGTGTTGGTGCCTGGGTACACCGGGTCCAAGGAGGACTTTGCGGCACTGCTCGATCCGATCTGTCGCGCCGGGCTGTCTGTGCTGGCGCTGGATCTGCCTGGGCAGTACGAGTCCCCCGGCCCAAGCCGCGAGGAGGACTATTACCCCGACCCGCTGGGTCGGACCGTCGCTGGGTTGGTGACGCAGCTGGCCGCCGGCGGGGACCGGGTACTGCTACTGGGGCACTCTTACGGAGGGCTGGTGGCCCGATCGGCGGTACTCGCCGGCGCCCCGGTGACCGGGCTGACCCTGCTGGGCTCGGGCCCAGGCGCGCTGCCCCAGGGGCAGCGCCGCGCGCTGATCGACACTGCCGAGCCGGTGATGCACACCGAGGGCATCGAGGCTGTCCAGTGCCTGCTGGAGGCGCGGGACGGAATCGTCGAGCCACCCGAGCTCGCCGCGCTGCTGCGGACCCGCTTCCTGCGGTCTTCGAGCGTCGGCCTGCTCGGCATGGCGACCGGCCTGCGCACCGAGCCGGACCGGGTCGCCGAGCTGGCGGTAGCCCTGCGCACCGGCGCTATCCCGTGCCTGGTCGTTTTCGGTGAGTCCGATGACGCGTGGCCGGTGCCAGCACAGCGCGAGATGGCGGCCCGGCTGGGCGCCGAGGTCACGGTGATCCCCGGTGCCGCGCACTCGCCAAATACCGAGAACCCCCAGGCGCTGCTCGACGCGCTGCTGCCGACTTGGCAGCGCTGGCTCGCGACTACCCTGACGCTATGAGTGGGGGACTCTAGGCCCACCAGCCGAACCAGAGGACGCCGGCCGTGAGCACCAGGACAGACCCCGAAGCCAGCGCCGCGCTACGGCCCAGGGACCGCTCAGCCGCCAGCTGCAACACCACGGCGGACGCAGCCGCGACCACATGACCAACGACGGCTGTCATGCCGGGGCCGGGGCGACCTGCCTGACTGGCCAGCCACTGCGCCGCGCATACCGCGATCGCCAGCGCGACCAGGCCTCCAGCTAGCACACCGGACAGTCCGCGCAGGGCACGCGCGTCCTCCGATCGCCGACGCCGCACGGCACGCCCCGCCTGCACGATCATGGGGGGGCGATCATAGGTCGGCGATCATGGTGCGAGGAGCGCCCACGGCTGGAGCTCTGGTGCGCTGGCCCGCCCCTCGGGGCAGTGCCGCCGGAAGTCGCACCAGGAGCAGGCCCGGCCGGGAGCGGGCGGGAACAGGATTTCCGGATCCCCTCCCGCCGCCAGCGTGTCAGTGGCCAGCGTGATCTCCTCAGCGGCCTCCTCGGCGCGCTGCAGGTGCCTGCCCAGCGACTGCTCAGTGTGCTCCCAACCGGCGACAGTGCCGGTGGGCAGGTGATGCAGCTCCACCCGTCGGCACTGTCGGCGCAGCGTGCGCCGGGCCGCGAAAGCGTAGAGCGCCAGCGCCTGCGAACCGCGAGCGTCATCGGCCGTGAGCTCGTGGCGACCGGTCTTGTAGTCCACCACAACGAGCTCGCCGTCCCGCTCGTCAATGCGGTCCACCCGCCCCTCCGCGACAATCCGCTGGGTCGGCGCGGAGACCCAGCGCTCCACCCCCACCGGATCAAGGTGGGGATCCAGCTCCTCGACATAGCGGGCCACCCAGTCCTGCGCGCGGCTGCGATAGCCGACGGCTTGCGCGTCGTCCGCGAAACCCTCCCCAGACCAGTGCGTCGCCACCAAGGCGGCCGCGGTGTGCGGATGGCGTCGCTCGGGCGCCAGAGTGAACAACGCCCGCAGCGCGGTGTGCACCACCGCGCCCAGCGTGCTGTGGGCCCACGCTCCGCCCCGGGCCGGAGCGGGGCGATCCAGGTAGGCCATCCGGTAGCGCCGACGGCAGCTGGTCCACGTGGCGAGCTTGGCGGGCGTCACCCGCACCAGCGGGCGGGGCAGACCGCCGAGTTCCAGCTCTCCCTGCACTCGCCATGCCATTGCGCCTACCGTACTCGTCCCCCTTGATCCGGGATTGACCCGGGATCAACTCGGGATGACTCCGGCTCCCAGCCGGTTGCGCCGGTCACGGCGGTGACGTCGCTGCGGGCCGCCAGCTCCTCGATCCGTTCCAGCGCCTGCGGGTCAGTCGTCTCCTGGCCCAGCGACACTCTTTTGTGCGCGCCGTGGTAATCGCTGCTACCAGTGATCAGCAGGCCCAGCTCGACCGCGAGGTCGCGCAGCGCCGCCCGTTCGTCGCCGGTGTGGTCGGGATGGTCTACCTCCACCCCAGCGAGCCCCTGCGCGGCAAGCTCAGCGATGGCCGCAGGGGCGACCACCGGCCCTCGGCGCCGCGCTGCGGCGTGCGCCAGCACCGCAACCCCGCCCGCGGCGCGAACCATCCGGACCGCAGTACTGACGTCGGTGTCGGCCCGGCCGAGGTAGTACGGAGCGCCGGTGTTCAGGAACCGGTGGAAAGCCTCCTCGACACTGTCCACGACACCAGCTGACACCAGTGCCCGGGCCAGGTGCGGCCGACCAGCCACAGAGTCCGGTGGGAGGCCGCCGAGCAAGGTGTCTGGATCCACCGGAAACCCGTCGGCGGCCATCCGCTGCGCCATGGCGCGCAACCGCATGCGTCGCTCGTTCCGTAGCCGGACCTGCTCGGCGGTGATCGCCTCCGAGGCGGGATCGAACAGGTAGCCGAGCAGGTGCACCGAGACCTGCCCGCCCCTACCGTCCGGTGCAATACAGGAGAACTCCGCGCCCCGGATCAGCCGTAGGCCTGTGGGCAACGCATTGACGGCTTCGGCCCACCCGGCGGTGGTGTCGTGGTCAGTCAGGGCCACCACATCAAGACCAGCAGCGGCGGCGGCCGCGACGAGTTCTGCGGGGGTGTCCGTTCCGTCGGACACGGTGGAGTGGGCGTGCAGGTCAATGCGCACAACCGCCAGCCTCGCAGACTACCGCTAGCGCGCCGGCGAGTCAGGCCACATCGCGACTGGACCCCCAGCGCCTGCGCCGAGGAGGCCTGCGCGGCGGCTCCAGCATATGGGAACGGGCCTGCTTCTTATCGCCGAAGATCAGCTCGGAGATCGCCATGAAGACCTCCTCCGGCCGGGGCACATACTCAATCTGCTCCAAACCCTCCATCTTTCCGGCCGACTCCACCCGGAGCGTGCCGTAACCGAGCAGCTGCCCGGCAAATGGCCGCAGGAAGGTCATGTCAGTCACCTTCGTGATCGGCAACATGGAGTTCTTCGTCTGAACGACCCCCTTGGTGATCATGAATCGCTTGTCGGTGACGATGATCTCCTCGATCCACCACTCCAGCACCTTCCAGGCAAAGCGCAGCAACGCCGCGACGGCCACGTACCAGAGCAACGACTGCAGCGGCCAGATGCCTTCCCCTACGAAGCGGCTGACCAGGTACGAGAGCACGAACGCAACGATCACGACCCCGAGGGTCTCCAGCAGTGACCTGAGCAGGATCGCCCAGTGCCGCCGCACCCGGATCACCCGCCGCTCCACGGAGGGGGCGAGCAGGACGTTGGCGTGGCGACCAATCATGTGACGAGGGTACTACTCATCGCTCATAATGACGCGGAAACCCTGGCTTCAGGCAGTCGCGGCGCCGGGGCCCATCGCTAGCTTGGCCAGCATGTCACGGGCCTGCTCAGCGTGCCGTGGCTGGCACAGCACGTCGTAACGCCCGGCTACCAGTTGGCTCGCCGACGCGAAGTCCCGGCGACCGCGGGTCGAGGCGTAGCCGGCGGCGGCAAACACCGTCCCGAACACCGCGCCGGTGGCCACTCCCACCAGGATCGGGATCACGCCGGTCCCGGCCTGGGTAGCGAACAGGCTGAGCAGCACCCCAACGAACAGGCCGAACCAGGCACCCGACGCCGCCCCCTGACCGATGACCCGGCCCCAGGTCAACCGGCGTAGCACCCGCTCCACCAGCATGAGGTCCACCCCGACGATCGTGACCTCGGCGACCGGGAACTGCTTGTCCGCGAGATGGTCCACGGCACGCTGCGCCTCAGCGTACGTGGCGTAGGAGCCGATCGGCCAGCCGGTGGGCGGGGTGGGCAGGCCAGGCATCTGGCCCTGGCCGCTGAATGGACTGGTCATGGTTGCAATCACCTCCCCTACGAGGTACCCAGTCATCCTCGCGCAGCGTACTCTTGCAACAGCCCTTTGCTGATGATCATCTTTTGGATCTCACTGGTGCCCTCGCCGATGAGCAGGAACGGCGCTTCGCGCATCAGCCGCTCGATCTCGTACTCCTTGGAGTAGCCGTATCCGCCGTGGATACGGAAGGCGTCCTCAGTGACCTCCTTACAGTATTCGCTGGCCAGTAGCTTCGCCATCCCGGTCTGGACATCGTTGCGCTCGCCGGAGTCCTTGAGCTGGGCGGCGTTGACCATCATCAGGTGCGCAGCTTCGACTTTGGTGGCCATCTCCGCAAGCTTGAACGCGATCGCTTGGTGCGCCGCGATCGGCTTGCCGAAAGTCCTGCGCTGCTGGGCGTAGTCGACCGCGAGCTCGAAAGCCCGAATGGCGATGCCACAGGCCCGGGCGGCAACGTTGACCCGCCCCACCTCGACGCCATCCATCATCTGAGTGAAACCCCTGCCCGGCGCCGCACCCAGCACCTGGTTGGCGTCGATGCGGTAGCCATCGAAGACCAGCTCGGTGGTGTCGACCCCCTTGTAGCCCATTTTGTCAATCTTGCCGGACACGCTGAGCCCGGCTGCGACCTCACCGTAGCCAGTGGGCTTGTCCACCAGCAGCGTGGTGAGGTTGTGGTGCGCCTTCGCCGCACCCTCCTCAGTCTTGACCAGCGTCGCCACCAGGGTCGACGTGGCGCCGTTGGTCAGCCACATCTTCGCGCCGTCGACAATGTAGTGGTCACCATCACGTCGGGCCCTGGTCTTGATCGCCGCGACGTCGGAGCCCAGCCCTGGTTCCGACATGGAGAAGGCACCGCGAATGCTGCCCTCGGCCATCCCGGGTAGGTAGTGCTGTTTCTGCTCGTCAGTGCCATGGTGGCTGATCATGTGGGCCACGATGAAATGGGTATTGATCACGCCGGAGACGCTCATCCAGCCCCGGGCGATCTGCTCAACGACCAGTGCGTAGGTCAACAGCGACTCCCCCAGACCGCCGTACTCCTCGGGGATGGTGAGCCCGAACAGGCCCATCTCCTTCATCCCGTCGACGATCTCCTGCGGATAGGTGTCGGCGTGCTCCAACTCTTGGGCGACCGGGATGATCTCCTTGTCCACGAAGGTCTTGACCGTGGCCAGGATCTCCTGCTGAATCTCGGTGAGACCGGCGGTCTGCGCTAGCCTGCCCATGAAAACACCTCCCTACGCTGACTACCCGCCAGTATGACCGTCCCCGCCCGCTGCCGCTTGGTCGCGATTCGGCTCCGAATGGCGCAGCGGTAGCGCCTAGCATGGGGGGGCAAGCTTGTAGCCAAGCGGAAAGTCGGTGCCAGCAGTGGCTTCCATCCAGACCGTTCCCTCAGTCGACGCGGTTAGGGCCGCGCTGAACGCGGTGCACGACCCGGAGATCAACCGCCCGATCACCGAACTGGGCATGGTCAAGGACGTGACGGTGGCCGCCGACGCAACGGTGCGGGTAGCGGTGTGGCTTACCGTCGCCGGCTGCCCCATGCGCGACACCATCACCTCCCGGGTGAGCACGGCGGTGTCCGCCGTGCCAGGCGTGCGGGACGTCCAGGTGGAGTTGGACGTGATGAGCGACGCCCAGCGCACGGCGTTGCGTCGACAACTGCGCGGCACCGCTGAGGAGCCCCGGATCCCCTTCGCGGAGCCGGGATCGTTGACCCGGGTGTACTGCGTCGCCTCCGGTAAGGGCGGGGTCGGCAAGTCCTCGGTGACGGTGAACCTGGCGGCCGCGATGGCCGATCGGGGCCTGTCAGTCGGGGTGGTCGACGCCGATATCTACGGCCACTCGGTGCCGGGCATGCTCGGCACCACCGCTCGCCCCACCCAGGTAGAAAAGATGATCATGCCGCCGACGGCGCACGGCGTGAAGGTCATCTCGATCGGGATGTTCACCAAGGACAACACCCCGGTGGTGTGGCGCGGACCAATGCTGCACCGCGCGCTGCAGCAGTTCCTCGCCGACGTGTTCTGGGGCGATCTTGACGTCCTGTTGCTCGACCTGCCGCCGGGCACCGGCGACATCGCCATCTCAGTAGCGCAACTGATACCCAACGCCGAGATCCTCGTGGTCACCACTCCACAGCGGGCCGCCGCGGAAGTGGCGCAGCGGGCCGGGGCGATTGCCCTGCAGACCCGCCAGCGGCTGATCGGCGTAGTGGAGAACATGTCCTGGTTGGAGCTGCCAGACGGCTCCCGTAGCCACCTTTTCGGTTCCGGCGGAGGCCAGATAGTCGCCGACTCACTGACCCGCTCGCTGGGTAGCGAGGTCCCGCTGTTGGGTCAGATACCACTGGACCCCCGACTGCGCGAGACCAGCGACGCCGGCACTCCGTTGGTGCTGGCCGATCCCACCTCGCCGGCCTCGGTCGTGCTGCGCGGGATAGCCGACCGGCTCGCGACCCGCTCGCGGGGCCTGGCTGGGCGACTGCTCTCGGTGAGCCCCAGTTCCCGGTAAGCGCAGGTCCCGGTGACGCGCGGCGCTAGTTGTCCACACTCCGTGGACCCTGCCCGCCAACACCGAAGCGGTTAAGTAAGCTGTCCAGCTCGCACACCTGTCGCCGAGCCCGCCGGTCCAGGATGAGCAACCAGGTCACCCGCGATCGGGTCGTTACGGATCCCGGTGGGCGCGATCCGGTCGGCGGTGTCCACATACCTGACAGCCTCGCTGCCGAGGCTGCTCAGGTCTATCGGTTCACGCTCTACACGCTCGGCAGCCGCAGGGCCTTGCCCGAGTTCCACACCAATGGCGACGCGCCACACGTTGACGTTGGTAGGTCCGAAGTGCTGTTGCACCCTGTTGCGCTCACCCGTGAGCTTGGCCACCCGGATGGCCTCGAGGCTCAGCCCGCACCGAGAGCGGATCTTATGGTCCACGTTCACTACCAGTGGACGTTCCGGCGAATTCGACTGATTCAATCAGCAACGAACGGCCCCACCTGTGCTCGTAGCCGCCGGGTTGGAGCTGGCTGGGCAACCCGGACCGGTTCTCCGTTTCCGGTACGCCGCCACCACACGCCGGACATGCCAAACGTGATCGTCACATCGCTGACCTGGACATATTTCTCGATCATGTTGTTTAAGAAAGTATCAAAAGGACATTGGTCGATGGGCCGGCCATCAACGCCGAAGTGCTGGAAGGGCACGCGGGTGGACCTGTGCGGCAGGAGCATGTCATCTCCCTATCTTTGCTGTTGAGCGTGGTGAGGTCCGGTGGCGTCCGGGTAGCGGCCTCGTACGCCCGGCCACCCTCACCCATCTCAACACCCACTCCCAACCGCCACACGGCGACATTGGTAGGACCGAAGTGCATACACATCCCATTGCACTCCCCGATGCAGTTCAGTTAACAGTGTGCCCAGATCGCGCCCGGCCAGCGTTGAGCGCCAGGCTGATGCCGGGCAACGCCGCTCGCCCCTCAACGGTCGCCTGATCGGGTGCCAGGTACGACTGGCCGGTCAGATCAGCCACCGAGCAGTACCGGAACCCTCCCCGATGCCCCGGAGCCGGTACACACCCGCGCCTGTGGCTACTTCGACTCTCCGATGATCGCGATGGTGAAACCGTCGTAGCCCTTGACGCCCACGGTCTGGATGGTCGTCGCGCTCACCAAGGGGTCGGCAGCCATCACCTCGTGGAGTCGCCGCGCGCCCTGCACGTTGGGGTCCGCGCTGTGTGCGTCGGCCACAGCCCCGCGCCGCACCACGTTGTCCACGATGATCACGCCACCGGGTCGGATCAAGCTGACCGACCAGGAGAAATAGTCGGCGTTGTGCGGCTTGTCCGCGTCGATAAAGACCAGATCGAACGGGTCGGCGTGCTCGTCGCCGAGTTCCTTGGCCAGCAGCGGCAACGTGTCCAGCGCCGCGCCAACCCGCACGTCGACGAGGTCAGCGAGGCCGGCCCTGGCGATGTTGGCGCGCGCCACCTCAGCGTGCTTCTGCGCGTACTCCAACGTGATCAGGCGGCCCTCCGGCGGCAGCGCCCTGGCCAGCCAGATCGTGCTGTACCCGCCGAGCGTGCCGAACTCGAGGATCCGGCGCGCGTTCACCAGCCTGGCGAGCAGGTTGAGCAGCTTGCCCTGCGCGGGTGAGACGGCGATGGCTGGCAGCCCGGCCGCGGCACTGGCCGCGAGCGCGGCGTCCAACGCCTCATCGGGTTCGACGAGCGCGCCGGTGATGTAGTCGTCGACCGCCGTCCACTGCTGCTGGCTCATCGCGTCCTCCGTACTGCCATCTAGAGCTCGGGGCCGCGGGCGCGCAGGTCATCCACGCTGGCCATGGCCGCCTTGAGCTCGCCGAGCCACTGCTGGGCATGCTCACCAACCAGGCGCACCGCCCACGCTAGTGCCTCCGACCGGGACCGTGCCACCCCGGCGTCGACCAGGGTGTCGAGCACCAGACGCTCAGGTTGCCGCAACCGGGTCATCACCGGCACCGACAGTGTGGTGAACATCTCCTCGGTGCCACCAAGCCGGGCACCCCAGGCCACCTTGCGCCGGTAGCGGTGCTCCGCCTGCCGGGCGATCTCGATCCGCTCATCGCGGGAGTCCTCCCGGAACCGGCTGATCCGGCCGGCCTCGGCTGCGGCCCGCTCGGCGTCGTCGGTGAACTTCTCGCCCAGCGCGGGCAGCTCACCCACGACGACGATCTCTTCGCGATCCGCGCTGACCTCGACCTCACCGGTGAACCAGCCATCTGGCAACCGCCCCGCGAACCAAGCTGGAGCATCGTCGGCCGGCGGAAGGTCAGCCTGTTGCCAGCCGCCGCGCCCGGGCCACCGGCCGCCGAAGCGCATGCCGTGCGGCCCTGCTCGTCCCACCATGGCGTCGTCCTCTCACTAGCCCCCTCCATGATGCAACAATTACAGCATTACTAGCGTTGCGGAGTCGAGCGCGTCGTGTCTGCCGACAGCGAAACGGCTAGCCGCGTCGGAGCTGCGCCTGCAGGTCGTCAGGGGAGGTCACCGGCCGGTCACAGATGAACCCGTGGCAGACGTAGGCCGCCGAGACGCCCGCCACCAGGTCCCGTCCGGCGAGCATCGGGTCATCCGCACCGGGTTCCCCGGCCAGCACGACCGCTCCACCAGGCGCCGTCCACCGGGCCCGGGCCTCCAGCGCGGCGCGGGCCGGATCCCTGGCGGCACCGATCACAGCGACCTGTACCGGCCCGTGTGCCAGCGCCTCGGCGGTGGTTAGCCAGTGCCCGGCAGCCTGCGGTGCCGTGGCCGGCACCACTCCAGCCCGCGCCACCGCCGCCTGCGCCACCGTGCGGTAGGCCTCCGAACCGGTCAGCGCCGAGGCGGTGACCAGCGCGGAAGCCAGCGCGGAGGCGCCCGCCGGGGTGGCATTGTCGGTCGGGTTGGTGGGGCGGCGGAACAACGTCTGCGCGTCGCCAGCGGTATCGAACCAGGCCCCAGCGTGGTCTGGGTCGGCGAAATGTCGCTGGGCCAGCTCCAGTACTGGTAGCGCGGCGTGCAGCCAACGGTCCGCACCGGTGACCTGGTGCAGCGCGAGCAGGCCCTCGACCAGCCAGGCGTGATCAGCCAGCACCCCGGCGGCCGCACCCACCACGCCGTCGCGGGAACTACGCCGCAGCCGGCCGTTGACCATGTGGGTGCCCAGCATCAGCTCCGCCGCGGCAGCTGCGGCCGCAATCCACTCGGGACGGTCCAGCACGCCGCCCGCCTCGGCCAAGGTGGTGATCACCATCCCGTTCCACTCGGTGACCACCTTGTCGTCCCGGGCAGGCTGTGGGCGAGCGGCCCGGGCCACAAGCAGCGAGGCGCGCACCCGCTCCCAGCGGTCGGAGTCATCGGGCTCGGCGGGCAACTGCAACACCGACGCGCCATGCTCGAACGTCCCGGCCGGGCTGACGGCCAGCAGCTCCGCCGCCCACTGACCGTCAGCACGCCCCAGCACATCGATGAGCTGCTGCGGAGTCCACACGTAGGTGGCACCCTCCTGGCCCGCGGTGTCGGCGTCCAGCGACGCCGCGAAGCCACCTTGGGCGGTGCCTAGCCCATCAAGCAGGAACGTCGCGCTCTGCTCGACCACCCGTCGGGCTGTCGTCGATCCGGTCAGCCGGGCCAGATGGGTGTAGACGCGCAGCAACAGCGCGTTGTCGTAGAGCATCTTCTCGAAATGCGGCACCACCCAGGCGGCGTCGACGCAGTAGCGCGCGAACCCACCGGCAAGCTGGTCATACATCCCGCCCCGAGCCATCGCCGCACAGGTGCGTTGGACCATGGACAGGGCCGGCTCCGAGCCGGTCCGCTCGTGGTGCCGGAGCAAGAACTCCAGCAGCATCGACGGGGGAAACTTCGGAGCGCCACCGAACCCGCCGTGCTGCTGGTCGAACTCCACGGCCAACTTGTCCACCGCAGCGGCCAACACCTGATCGTCCACTGCGGACTCAGCCAGCGGCACTGCGCGTTCGCCGAGCTGTTTGGCGATACGCCTTGCGGCATCCCGAACCTGATCACCGCGGTTGGCCCAGGCCTGGCGCACAGCGATGAGCAGCTCAGGGAAACCGGACAATCCGTGCCGGGGAGACGGCGGGTAGTAGGTGCCGCAGTGGAACGGCTCACCAGTGGGGGTGAGGAAGCAGGTCATCGGCCATCCGCCGTGGCCGGTGATGGCCTGGGTCGCCTCCATGTAGATGGCGTCGACGTCGGGGCGCTCCTCGCGGTCCACCTTGATGTTGACGAAGTTGGCGTTCATCACCGCCGCGATGTCCGCGTTCTCAAACGATTCATGCGCCATCACGTGGCACCAGTGGCAGGCGGCATAGCCGATGGACAGCAGCACAGGAACGTCCCGCTGCGCCGCCTGCGCGAACGCCTCGTCGCACCACGGCCACCAATCGACCGGGTTGGTGGCATGCTGGAGAAGGTACGGGCTGGTGGAGCTCGCGAGCCGGTTCGTCATGTCAGCTATCCACGGCTCTCGGCGGCTGTCGGCGGCTATCGTCGTCGAAGGACTCCGGGACCCGGCGCAGGTGCTTGTTCATCGAACGCACCAGCAGCGCCACGGCCAGGAAGAAGAGAAGCAGCACCACCAGGGCGACTGGCGCGGCCTTGCCAAAATCCTCGCCCTGCCCACCAGGATCTGGCCCCGGCTTAGGGGGCGGCACAAGCAGCTCGAACCCGGTCACGGCCGAGCAGCCCCCCGAGAAACCAGAAGGCAACAGCAGGGTCATGCGTGCACCCGCTCCCGGACACCGGAGAAAAGGTCGTCCTCGGGCAACGTGGTGTCGACGAGCGACCGTGCCAGCTCGTACTCCTCAGTCGGCCACAGCTGCGCCTGCAGCTCGTGGGGCACCGCGAACCACCGGCTCGCCGGGTCGATCTGGGTCGCGTGGGCCCGTAGCGCGTCGTCGCGCACCGAGAAGTACTCGGCACACTGCACCCGGGTAGTCACCCGCTGCAAGATGTCTGGCAGCGACGAGTCCCACTTCCCCAGCCACTCACCGTAGGGCGACTCCGTGCCGGTCGCCAGCAGCGCGTCGTGCAGCACCTGCATTCGCTTGCGGGAAAGGCCGTGCATGTAGTAAAGCTTCAGCGGCTGCCACAGCCCTCCGGCGTCGGGGAAACGCTCCGGATCACCTGCGGCGTCGAACGCAGCAACCGACACCTCGTGGCAACGGATGTGGTCGGGGTGCGGGTAGCCACCCTGCTCGTCGTAGGTCACCATCACGTGCGGCCGGAACTCGCGAACCACCCGGACCAGATCCTGGGTAGGGCCCTCCAGCGGCACCACCGCGAAACACCCGTCCGGCAGCGGCGGCTTCGGGTCCCCCTCAGGCAGCCCGGAATCGATGTAACCCAGCCAGCGGTGTCGCACGCCCAGAATGCGCGCCGCGTGGGCCATCTCCTGGCGACGCAGCGATCTCACCCGCGCCGGGTGCTCAGCCAGCTCCATCGGCTCGAACGACGGGTTCAGGATGCTGCCGCGTTCTCCGCCGGTACAGGTGACCACCATCACATCGTGACCGTCGGCAACGTATCGGGCCATCGTCGCCGCGCCCTTGCTTGACTCGTCATCGGGATGCGCGTGCACCGCCATCATTCGCAGCTGCTCAGCCATGGATGCCTGCTCATCCTTCCAGCACCGTATGTTGGACCATTTCGGACCCAGTTGGGACCATTGTTGCCTGCCGGACCGACAGAAGCATCACGAGACCAGCACGAGAGCCATCAAGGAGGTACAACGCCGTGGCCACTGGCCAGCTTCCCGAGGGTCGCTACGGACGCCGAGCCCCCGGTGACGCTCGCCGTGGCGCTTACCACCACGCCGTGCCGGTAGGGCTGCTGCTCGCGGCGCTCGCCGGCCTGGCGATCGCGGTGATCGGCTACCGCAACCTCGGCAGCACGCCGATCCGAAGCGAGGTACTGGGCTTCACCCTTTTACCGGACAACGCTGTGCAGCTGCGTCTGACCGTGCTCCGGGACGATCCCTCGCGTCCTGCCGTGTGTATCGTCCGGGCCCGCTCTCGAGACGGGGCGGAGACCGGGCGCAAGGAGCTCTACGTGCCCCCCGCCGCCGGTCCCCTTGCGCTGTCCACCGTGGTGCACACTTCCCGACCTCCGGTCATCGCTGAGGTCTACGGATGTTCGCTTCAGGTGCCCGCCTATCTCGTTCCCATCCGAGATTCCTGACCTGAAGAGCCCTGTTGAGCAGGCACGATCCAGACTTCACCACCCATAAGGCTGAGGCCGAACCGGACATCTCATGTTACCGTGGAGGGTACGCACGGCCCCGGGGCAGGGCCGTGTTTTTCCGTTCCGGCCGCTGGCTGCCAAGCCAGCGGTTCGGTGTGCTCCGTCCCGCGGTAGCGGACGTCGGATCAGAAGGAGTGGTGACTGTGAGCGAAACCCAGGTAGCCTGGTTGACCCAGGAGTCCTACGACCGGCTCAAGCAGGAGCTCGACGAGCTGATCGTAAACCGCCCAGTCATTGCCGCGAAGATCAACGACGCCCGCGAGGAGGGTGATCTCAAGGAGAACGGCGGGTATCACGCAGCCCGCGAGGAGCAGGCCCAGCTCGAGGCGCGGATCCGCCAGCTGCAGGAACTACTGCGAGTGGCCAAAGTCGGCGCGGCCCCGGCCGAATCTGGGGTTGCCGCACCGGGAATGGTTGTCACGGTGCGCTATGAGAATGACGACGAGACTGAGACCTTCCTGCTCGGCTCCCTGGAGGAAGTTGCCCACGGCAACCTGGAGGTCTACTCGCCCAACTCCCCGTTGGGTAAGGCGATCATCGGCGCCCACGAGGGCGAAGACCGTCGTTACGAGCTGCCCAACGGCGGTTTGATGACCGTCGCCGTCGTCAAGGCCGAACCCTTCCGGGGCTGAGTTATTCAGCTCATCGCGTGACGTGGTAGCCGGCAGCCCCCAGATCGGCAACAAGTTCCGCGCAGTGCTCTCGACCCCGGGTCTCCAGACTCAGCGCGACGACGACATCGCCAACCGCAAGGTGGCCGGCGATCCGGGAATGTGCCACGTCGACCACGTTGGCACCTGACTTGCCC
Source organism: Pseudonocardiaceae bacterium (assembly GCA_050699715.1). Lineage (GTDB taxonomy): Bacteria > Actinomycetota > Actinomycetes > Mycobacteriales > Pseudonocardiaceae. The sequence continues at coordinate 19,872 of JBOHFR010000018.1, read as the reverse complement.
ACCCGGGCCAACAACGTGGCGAGCTCCCCCGGCCGGTCGGGCATAGTCACCCGCAGGGCCAGGAATCGGCCGTCCGCACTCAGGCCGTGCCGGATGAGGCGCATCAGGAGTAGCGGGTCGACGTTGCCCCCGGACAGCACGGCGCAGACCGGTCCGGGGAAACGCACGGTGGATTCCAGCAGCGCCGCGACGGCGACCGCACCCGCGGGCTCAACGAGCATCTTGACCCGCTCCAGGCACAGCAGCAGCGCCTGGGACAGTGCCTCCTCCCCCACGGTCAGTACCTCGTCGACCAGGGCGGAGACATGCGCGAAGCTCACCGGACCCACTTCGGAGACCGCGATGCCATCGGCCATCGTGTGCTGCGCTCGCAGCCGGATCGGCGCCCCGGCAGCCAGCGAGGCGGGCCAGACCGCAGCGGCATCGGCCTGCACGGCGATCACTCTCACGTCAGGTTTGATGCCCTTGACAGCGGCGGCGATCCCACCGACCAGGCCACCGCCACCGGTGGGGACCAGGACAGTCGCGACGTCGGGCAGCTGTTCGAGCACTTCCAAACCCACCGTGCCCTGGCCAGCAAGCACGTCAGGGTGGTCGAACGGGTGGATGAACACCGCCCCGGTGTCGTGCGCGAAGCGGCGCGCCGCAACCAGCGACTCCTCGACGACGTCACCAACGAGGCGTACCTGCGCACCATAGCTGCGGGTTGCGGCGAGCTTGGGCAACGCCGCGGTCACCGGCATGTACACCGTTGCGGTGGTGCCCAGCATCGCGGCCGCCAGCGCCACGCCCTGCCCATGATTGCCAGCGCTGGCCGCCACCACGCCGCAGGCCCGCTCGGCCGCGGACAGGGCGTGGATCCGGACGTAGGCGCCCCGGATCTTGAACGAACCGGTGCGCTGGAGATTCTCGCATTTGAGATAGACCGGGATCGCGCAGCGCCGCTCAAGCACCCCGGAGTGCTTCACTGGCGTGCGCCGGACGATGCCGTGCAGCGTCTCCCGGGCGACTCTGATTCTCTCGACGCCGACCAGTTCCATGGTCGGCGATCCTTCCAGCGGGTAAGGTCGAGAGGAGTCTCGGGAGGTGGGATGGCCCGCCGCTGGATGCCGGTTGTGGTCACGGCTGGGGTGGCCGCGGTGCTCGCTGGCGCCGCCGTCTTCACGGCGCAGCGGGCGGGCTGCCCCGAGCCGGGTAGTTACGTGCGAGTGCCCGGTGGCGTCGCGCTCATCGGTGGATGCCTCAACAGCGCCGACCTACCCGTGGCGCCGCCACCCGTCCCACAGTCCCCGCAACCGCCGAGAAAGCCACTGAGTGACTAGGACCACTGAGTGACTAGGACCCACCGGGTGACTAGCCCGACGCGCGCTACCCGAGTGCCGCGAGCACGTCGTCGATCAGGTCCTCGACGTCCTCGATGCCTACCGACAGCCGGAGCAGCTCGGCGGGCACCTCCAGGGGTGTTCCTGTGGTGGAGGCGTGCGTCATGCGTCCGGGGTGCTCGATGAGGGACTCGACCCCCCCTAGCGACTCGGCCAGGGTGAACAGCCGGGTCCGGGCGCAGACCGCCAACGCCGCCGCAGCGCCACCCCGGACGGTGAACGAGACCATGCCACCGAATCGGCGCATCTGCTTGGTGGCCACCTCGTGGCCAGGATGGGTGTCCAAGCCGGGGTAGCGGACGCCGGTGATCGCCGGGTGCGCTTGCAACGCCGTGACGATCCGCTCGGCGTTGTCGCAGTGGCGCTCCATGCGCACCGCGAGGGTCTTGATCCCGCGTAGAGTCAGCCAGGCATCGAACGGCCCGGGCACCGCACCGGCGCTGTTCTGCAGGAAGGCCACCTGTTCGTCCAACTCGGTGTCATCGGTGACCAGCGCACCTCCGACAACGTCGGAGTGCCCGCCGAGGTACTTGGTGGTCGAGTGGAGCACCACGTCCGCGCCGAGCCCCAGGGGAGTCTGAAGGTAAGGCGTGGCGAAAGTGTTGTCCACCACCAGGCGGGCACCGCCCTCGTGCGCGATACCGGCCAGCGCCGCGATGTCAGCGATGGTGAGCAGCGGGTTGGTGGGCGTCTCGCACCACACCAATCGGGTGGTCGAGCGCATCGCGGCCCGCACAGCGTCGAGATCGGGCTGCCCGACGGCGGTGTGCTCGATCCCCCAGTGCCGGAACACCTTGTCGATCAAACGGAACGTGCCGCCGTAGGCGTCGTCAGGGATGATGACGTGGTCACCGGGCCGACAGGTCGCCCGCAGCAGCACGTCGCTGGCCGCCATCCCGGAGGCGAAGGCCCGCCCGTGTCGTGCTCCCTCCAGCGCGGCCAGGCAGGTCTCCAACGCGGTGCGGGTGGGGTTGGCGGTGCGCGCGTACTCGTATCCCCCGCGCAGCCCGCCGACCCCATCCTGAGCGAAGGTGGATGTGGCATAGATCGGCACGATCACCGAGCCGGTATCAGGGTCAGGGTCCTGACCAGCATGGATCGCGCGAGTAGCGAAGCCTGTCACGGTGCTAGCTGTCACGGCGCTAGCTTACGGTGTTCGGTCATCCGCACCACCCGGGCACCGAGGCTTCGCCTCGTCGTGCCCCGCCGGTAGCCGGAGTTCCAGACACCACCGGAGGTCCAGACACCACAGCCCAGCAGCCCCACACCCACGACAGCGAGCACCAGGCGCCACGCCGTGCTGCCGGCGCGGGCACCGAGGCAAAGCAGGAGAATCAGCACGATAACCGGAGCTACGTAGTCGATCAAGAAGATGATCGCCCTGGCCCCGAGGCCCGCCCGCGGCTCTGGTTGCGGAATCCGCGAGCTGGTATCCACCTGAGGAACCTGCGATGGGGCAGGTTCCCGCAATGGGATAATATCGGGTAATCGTCCGAACTGCGGTGGTGGCACGGACAGTTGTGGCGCGAACGCGGAGGGGCTGTCCAGTTCTGGGCTGGGCTCCTGATACTGCGAATCCTGACGCTGCGGCTCCTGATACTGCGGCTGGGGAATCGTCATCGGGTTCGAATCCCCTCGCTAGGGCAGCCTGGAGCGGCCACGTTAGCGGATCAGCTCGCCCCCGCTCTCAGCGCCCAGCCAGAAATCCCAGCACATCTTGACGAGTGACCACCCCCGCCGGTTTGCCGTCAATCAAGACCATGGCGCCGTCGGCGTCGGCCAATGCCCGCATCAGGGACCCGATCGACTCGCCCGCGCCGATCGTCGGAAGCGGTGCCGCCATATGCGCCTCGATCCGATCGGCGAGTTGCGCGTCACCGGCGAACAAGGCCTGCAGCAGGGTGCGCTCACTGACCGCGCCGATCACCTCGGCCGCCATGACCGGCGGCTCGGCGGCGACCACGGGTAGCTGCGAGACCCCGAACTCGCGCAGGATCATCACGGCCTCGGCGAGGGTCTCGTTCGGATGGGTGTGCACCAGCTTGGGCAAGGCGCCATCCTTACCAACCAGCACATCGGCGACCGTCGCCCCCGAGGAATCCGGGGGCAGGAAACCGTAGGTGGCCATCCATGCGTCGTTGAAGACCTTGCCCAGGTAACCGCGCCCGCCATCAGGCAGCAACACCACGATCACTGAGTCGGGATTGGCCCGGCACGCGACCCGCAGCGCGCCTACCACAGCCATCCCGCAGGATCCCCCCAGCAGCAACCCCTCCTCCCGGGCCAGCCGCCGGGTCATGGTGAAGGAGTCGGCGTCCGAGACTGGAATGATCTCGTCACAGATGCTCCGGTCATACGTGCAGGGCCAGAAGTCCTCCCCGACACCTTCCACCAGATAGGGCCGGCCACCGCCGCCCGAGTACACCGAGCCTTCCGGATCGACGCCGACGACCTGCACCCGGCCGTCGCTGGCCTCCTTGAGGTAGCGCCCAGTTCCAGAGATCGTCCCACCGGTACCGATACCGGCGACGAAGTGCGTGATCCGCCCCTGGGTTTGCGCCCACAGTTCGGGGCCGGTGCTGTGGTAGTGACTGGCCGGGTTCTCCGGGTTCGAGTACTGGTCGGGCTTCCACGCCCCGTCGATCTCCCTGGCCAACCGGTTAGACACCGAGTAATACGAGTCGGGGTGGTCGACGGCGACCGCAGTGGGGCACACGACAACCTCGGCGCCGTAGGCCTTGAGCACGTCGCGCTTGTCCACGCCAACCTTGTCAGGGCAGACGAAAACGCACCGGTAACCCTTACGTTGAGCGACCATCGCCAGCCCGACGCCGGTATTGCCCGACGTCGGCTCCACAATCGTGCCCCCCGGTCGCAGCGCACCAGATCGCTCCGCCGCGTCGATCATCCGCAGCGCAATCCGGTCCTTCACGCTGCCGCCAGGATTGAGGTACTCCACCTTGGCCAGGACCAGCGATGTCACGTCCTGGGTGACGGCGTGCAACCGCACGAGCGGGGTATCGCCGACCAGATCGATGATGTGCTCGGCGTAGTGCACCGTGGCAGCTATTCGCTTTGGAGGTAGGACAGCAGCCGGAGGATCTCAAGGTACAACCAGACCAGAGTCACCGTGAGGCCGAAGGCGATGTACCACGCCGTCTTCTCCGGCGCGCCGGCCCGGATCGCCTGATCAGCAGTGTCGAAGTCTATGAGGAAGCTGAACGCCGCGACTCCGATGCACACCAGGCTGAAGATGATCGCCAGCGGACCGCCGTCACGCAGGCCAAGGCCACCGGGGACGAAGAAGTTCGCGATGAGGTTCACCAGCATCAGACCGACGACCCCGATCATGGCACCGGTCAACCACTTGGTGAACCGCGGGGTGACCTTCACCGCGCCGGTCTTGTAGACCACGAGCATCCCGGCGAACACCAGCACCGTGCCGGCGACCGCCTCCAGCACGAGCGAGCTGCTACCCGCCGCACCGACCAGACGCCCAACCGGCCTAGCGATCACCCCGCTGACACCGCCGAGGAAGACGCCCTCGACAGCGGCGTAAGCCAGGATCAGGGGCGGGCTGACCAACTTCTTGAAGATAACCACCATGGCGAGTACAAAGCCGATCAACGCGGCCGGCAGGGCGAGCGCCCACAATCCGCTCAGGTAGGTCGCCGTGCCAGTGGCGGTCAGGACGGCCAGGGTGATACCGGTCTTGATGACGACGTCATCGACGGTCATCGGCCGGCCAGTGGTCGGCAGGGCGCCGCCATAGCGGGAGTCAGCGCCCGGGAAGCGCGCGGGAGCCGAGTTGAAGCCCGCATAACCGCCGCCCCCCACGGGAAGATTGCGGAATGCGGGGTTGCTGGTGGTGCGCACCGTGTTCCTCCAGATGGGCAGTGCAGGCGGTCACCGGGTCAACGCGCCTGCGGCGGGTCCGGTTCCCAGCCCGGGGTAAGTCGGACTTTACCCCCGTTGGGTGACATCCCAGCAAGCAAGCACGAGTCCTGCGCGTTACTGTGCGCGAAAGACGCGCCGGTCCCGGAACAGCCTGGAACAGCACGGAGGTGGCGATGAACTGGTGGGGCTGGGTGATCCTGGCGCTGGTCATTGTCGCGGCCCTGGCCGCGCTCGCGGTCGTCGTGCAGCGCAAGAGGCGGCGCGGCGGCGTGATCGGCCTGAGCGACCCGGACCGGGGTGATTCACGGTGACCACACCAACTCCCCTGTTGCTGCTGCGGGCCAGTGAGTTGACCGGCCGTCCGGTGGTCACCCTGGGCGGCGAGCTGGTCGCCGAGATCAAAGATATCGTCTTCGAACGCGCCGGTGGCCGCATTGCCGGTTTCACCCTGCGCAATCCGGGATTGTTCAGCCGGTCCCGCAAGGATTCGCTGCTCTGGGGCGGGGTGCACGGCGTGGGCCGGGACGCCGTGATGGTCTCCGACGAGACAGTGCTGGTCCCGGCCAAGGAGCTCGCGCCACGCAAGCAGGCCCACAAGGCGGATGTGCTGGAGGATCGAGTGCTCACCGACACCGGGCGGGATCTTGGGCGGGTGGTGGATGTCGTGCTGCACAGCGAGACGAGCCTGGACGTGGTGGGCTATGAGGTGCAGGCCAGCGAGGCGCTCGGCACGGCGGGACGGCGGGTGTTCATCCCGCTGCCCGACACCGTGGCGGTCTCGGGCGAGCACCTCATCGTGCCTGCGGCGGCCACCGAGTTCGTCTCCGAGGACCTGGCTGGGTTCGGGGCGGCGGTGGGCGCCTTCCGGGCCCGGTTGCGGGAAGGGGCCAGCTGATGCTGTTCAGCCAGGCACGCAAGCGCAACGTGGTGAACACCACCACCGCGACCCGGGTGGCTAGGGTGGACGGCTTCGTCGTACTACCCGGGCCGGCCAGGGTGGCACTGCTGCGATTGGGCAAGGTCAGCGGTGCCGGCACCTTGCTCGCCTGGGAGGACGTGCAGGGTTTCGGGCCCGACGCGGTGACGGTCGTTACCGACGCGGTGATCCGGCCGGCCCGCGACGCCGTGGAGCAGCGGGCCGAGGACAACGACCTGGAGATCATAGGCAAGCGGGTGCTCACCGAGCGAGGAATGGCGATCGGCCCGGTCACCGACGTGGACTTCGATCCGGAGACGGGAGCCGTCATCTCATTGATCACCAAGACCGAGACCATCGACGGGCGGCGGCTGATCGGTCTGGGCGGCTACGCGGTCGTCGTGTCGACCTAGCTGGACCCTAACTTCCCGTGGCTTCCCGCGTACGGGGCTTGCAGTCGAGGTGCGGGCGGCCGCCCACCCCCCATGCGGCCGCCCGCACACCCTTCGCCCGTTTGGGCTAAGTAAGCATCCCAGCAGAGCGCCGCTCGCACAAGCAGCTTCTGAACTCATCCACATCGGGTTCATGGCGCGGCACCGGTGCCGATGATCGACTCTACTGTTGCCGAGTTCGACAGGAAGGCTGGTAGACATGGGATCACCGCCCGGTACTCGAACAACCCGGGCTTGAATGGGGAAGCAGCCCGTGGGCGGCGAGCTCCTCCTCGGCTCCGGGGATGGTGAGCACCCCGGCTGACTCACACATTCACACGGTGGCCTGGCAGATGTCCCGAATTCGCCCGATATCGGGGTTGCCGTAGCAGTCCCGTACCACCTCGCCTGCGACGTGCGGGGCCAGCCCGGCCAGCTGGAGCGACGAGCGGACCGGGTTAGTGTCACGCATCACCTCACGGACCGTGTCGAGCCGAGCCGTTCCGGCGGCAGTCCTCGTACCACTGAGCGAGTGAACCCTGAGCGAGTGAACCCTGAGCGAGTGAACCCTGAGCGAGTGAACCCCGGCCGGGTACCTCCATGTCGTCAGGCATGAGTGGTCCCTGCACCGGGTCGGGGGTTCGTCAGCGAGCAGCTCACGCACCATCAGGTAGATCTCATCGACCACCAGCATCGGGCCAGGAAAGCGGCGATCGTCGCGCGCAACGCGGCGCTACCCTGCGACGGGGCGTAGTGGGTGTCCTGCGCGTGCACCGGTCGGGGAGCAGCCAGCCGTGGCTCGAGGAGATCCCAGACCAGGCCGTTCTCGGCGGTGCCGAGATTGAGGCAGCCACCCGGGTTGCGCTTGGGGTGGTACGGGTCGGCCTGCGCCCGAAAGTGCGCGGTGGCGATAGCGGGTGAGTGCGCAGCGAGCCGCGCCGCGCGCTGGGACACCATCATGACTCCCTATCCCCGGTACCCGCCTGTGCGGCGCCCGCGTCCCAGCCGGTGAGCAAACCAGGGTGCACCCCCAGACCCATCGAGGCGTCGATGACCGAGCCGTGGAGCACCTGAGCAGCGTCGGTAGCCAGCCACCACACCAACTCAGCGATCTCCATCGGCTGGATTAACCGGCCCCTCGGCAGCCTGGCCACCAGCTCGCGTCGTCGCGACACGGGAAGCTGAGCCAGCGTGCTCTCCTGGAGCATGGTCGTCTCCACCGCGCCGGGACAGATCGCGAAGATGCCGATCGGCTGGTGCGCCAACTCAGCGGCCAGGTGCCTGGTCAGGTAGGCAAGCGCGGCTTTGCTCATACCGTCCGCGACGTGAAAATCAGGGTAGACCCCGACGCCGCCGCCGACACTGCAGACGTTGACGATCCTGCCGTACCCGCGGTCCAACATTCCCGGCAGGATCTGCTGGATCAGCCACAGCGGCCCGACGCTGTTGATCCGCAGGAATGCCGCCGCTCGCTCATGCGCCGGACCTGGCACGTACCGCCGCACCGTCGCCGAACCCACCGCGGCGTTGTTGACCAGCACGTCGACCGGGCCGGGAAGCGCCTCGATCAGGCTTTCGTGGCTCGACCAGTTGCCCTGGTCGAGCCACGAAAGCCTCGACCTGCCAGCCGTGCGCGGACAGTTCCGCCACGGTATCGAGCCCGCGTTGCCGCCCGGAACGATAGGTCAACCAGACCCGGTCGCCGCCGAGGGCGAAACGCTCCACTGTGGTTCGACCGATCCCGCTCGAACCTCCGGTGACCAGCACGTTGCGCATCGCCTACCCCCGCTCCGTATCAGCCGGCGCGCGCAGCCCCATCTAGCAGAGCCCCCTCTGGGCGAGGACGGCACGGCCCAGCACCCCAGCCGGATCCTCCAGGCCCAATGGTAGGTCGTAATGGTTGCGCGTCGGGACCACCAGATCGACCACCGGCGCCCCGAGCTGGGCGAGTGTGCTCACCAGATGGCAGTGCTGCTCGACGAACCCCTGAGTCTCCGTGTCGCCCCGCGCCACGATGAGCGCGGGCAAGCCCGAGCGTAGGTGCCGGACGGGGCTGTTGCGGGCCGCCTCATCGATGCCGAGACCTATCGCCTCGCCGACATACGTGTGCCGCAACGGCTCCAACTCGTAGACACCGCTGAGCAAGGTGGCCCCCCGGACGACGTCCCTCGGGCCCAGCGGCGCTGGCAGCCAGCCCTCCAGCAGGCACATCGCGACCAGGTGCGCCCCCGCCGAGCTGCCACTGAGGAATACCCGTCCCGGATCGACGCCCAGCTCAGAGGTATGCCGATGCAGCCAAAGCACGCCCTTGCGGACCATCGCCACAATCTCGTCCAGTCGATGCCGTGGCGCAAGGCCATAGCCCAGCGCGGCGAAGGCGCTGCCATGGGACACCAGGTCCGGCGCGGCGAAGGACGACTCCGCTTCGCTCAGTTCCTGCCAGTAGCCACCGTGGATGAAGACGTGCAGGGGTGCCCCAGGCCGGATCGCCGGGAAGAAGTGCAGCACCTCGGCGCTGCCCGGCCCATAGGAGAGCTCACGCCAGGCCAGCAACTTGCGAGCTCGCGCCGAACGCTCGGCGTACTGCCGCAGGTACATTCCCAGATCGGCGACATATCTGCCCGGGCTGTAAGCGAGGTCTCGCGCGGCCCGGCCCGAAAATTCCGAAAATGGGGAAGCCACCGTCTCGCCCAAGGAAACCTCACTCGACTACGGCCCACAGCACGCAAAAACCGAAAAATCAGCTTAAATCAGACGAGAACGATCCGCAACCCACGACAGGCGATGACACGACCTCACCAGTCCGGCACCCACGTAGTGCGTGGCCAGCCGTATCGCGCGGTCCGGCTCGTAGATCCTCCACGCGGCCTGCGGTTCGTCCGAGCTATTCCGATACAACGAAGGTCGTCACGCATTCCTGATGTCCTGAGTCAACCGGTTCAGTATGGCTTGACACTCAACCAGGTTGGTCGCGACGTGATGCGCGCCGACGTTTCGCAGCTCCTGTGCGCTCGTCTTCCCAGTGGCTACCCCGATTACTCGCACGCCAGACGCTAGCCCCGCGTCGACGTCTTGTGGCGTGTCGCCGATCAGCACTGTGGCGTCGTCGTCGAACATCACGCCAGTCCGTTCGGCTGCTCGCCGCTGGGCGATCGCGACCAGCTTGGGTCGTTCGGGATCGTCGTCGCCGTAAGCCCCGGCATCGAGATCGAGGTAGCGGTCCAGGTCGAAGACTTCGAGCTTGATGCGGGCCACGTCACGCAGGTTGCCGGTCAACACGCTCTGGTAGACGGCCGGACTGCGCGCCAACCGCGTGGCCATCTCCTCGGTCGGCTCGATATCGCCCAGCCGCAAGCTTTCCGCCATGATATCCAGCTCGGTTCGACCGGAGATCGACGCCAGCGTCGCGAGCGGCTTGCCAGTGGCGGCGGGAAAGGCCCGCTGGTAGATGGCGCGGCCGACACCCCGTGTTTCGATCAGCGTGTGGTCGATATCCCACAGCACGAGCAGGCGCAGCGCAGGCCGACAGGCGCACGCGGCAGACATGAGCGCAGTCTGCCATCGTTCGCCACTGGTGACAGGCGGCGTAGGACACGCTGGCATGTCGAGCGACCGCACCCAGATAGGTGGTGGGCCGGTCGGGTATCTCACCCGGTCGGCTCACCAGACGGCCCGGGTGGCGTGCCGCTGGCAGGTGGTGGTGGTCGTGGCTGATCGGTTGGTCACGGTTTCGATCACGTGCTGGGTGCATGGCGTGGCGCATGAGGTGACCGAGGAGGAAGTGGCCACCAGCAGCCGCTTCGATGACCGGCGGTACCGGGCGATCTGCGGCTACCGGTTCGTGTGGCGGCCCGCGGTGCTGGTCACGCTGACCGGCCAGCCATGCCCACAATGCGCTGCAGTGCTCGCCGCAGCGCGGGAACCGCAACCCACCGCAGACCAGGTTCGGCGCCCAGGTCATCGCCGGCCCGGGTGATGGTGGGTCCGGCACCCCGACCGCAGTGCCGGGGCCAGTGACTGGTGACTGTCATGACCCGGGTCCTATTGGCCGACGCTGAGGTGTACGAGTGAATCACGCTACCCGGCTAGCTAGCCAGCGCTTCGCCGGCATGGTGGATCGCTCGATGTCATGGGCTCAAACAGGCTTGAGGTTTAGCACCGACACGTTGTTGGAGCCATAGTTGAGGATGTAAGCGTGGCGGCCGTCCGGGGCCACCGTCACCCATATTGGATCGGTACCGACAAGAATAGTGGCGGCGACGGTATTACTCGCGATGTCGATCACTGAAACTCTGCTTGAATCGCGGTTGGTGATGTAGGAGTAGCGACCATCCGGGGTCACTGCCACCCCCTGTGGACTGGTACCGACGGGAATAGTGGCGGTCACGGTGTTGCTCCCGAGGTCAACCACCGACACACTTCCGGAACCAGCGTTGGTGACGTAGGCGTGGCCACTGTCCGGGGCTACCGCGACCCCCACCGGACCGGTACCGACGGGAATGGTGGCGGCGACGCTCGAAGGCAGCGGAGGGTGCGGGCGGCCCAGTCCCAGGAAGAGACCGATCACCGTGATGAGCAGGACGAGACCGGCGAGCACGATGGCCGCGACAGGTAGGAGGAACGCCATACTACGCCACTGCCGGCCTGGATCGCTGGTCAGCGAAGGCGGTGGCGCGCCTGCCGTCGCTGTCACAGCGTCGCTGGATTTCGTATTGACATCAGCAGTCAAATCTTCTTCAATGAAAGGTATCTTGGTAACAAGCTGTCGATAGAAAGTGACGGCGTCTTTGGGTGACAGCTCGCCGAACTCAACGAGCGCCTGCAGCCCTTCCAGATCCGCATTGCAGGCCTCTGCCGTACTGATGCGCGCAGTCAGACCATTGGACTTGCTCAAGTTGGCGGAAATCGCCGACACGAGGGACACTACCAGGGAGGCCAAGCACAACAAGCGCCACACGCTCGAAAGCTGCTCCCAGCCCAATCCTTTTCGTACAGTTTCCGCGAACGTTGTACCACCTGCGGCGGGACCAGCCGTCAGAGCTGCCGCGATAGCACTACTGACAATACTGATATTAGCCAGCCGATTAGTAAGCGGTCGCTTTTCACGCACGTACGTGTTGATGCTCGCTCGGCGCGCTCGGATCCGCCCTAGCAGCTCCTGCCGTACTTCAACATCATCACCCATTACTGTCTCCCCCTTGGGCAAGGCCTGCAGGCCATCATCTCCTCGACCTCCCGCACACTCAGCGGGAACCGGTGATACAGTCACACACAGTGACTGATAATCTCCATCGGATACCGGTACCCCTTGTACACCGACGATGACGCGACGTCCACGAACCCAGTGTGACCCGCCTACACCGGGCAGCCAAACACCAGCCCGTCACCAACCTGGCAACGCCCCGGCTGAGGATGTTCGATGGGCGCCTCGACGCAATGTGGCCTAGAACAGCTCGCCACTCCGGATGAGGTCTGGGATCGTGCCGTGGACATCCACAGCACGCTAGCCGAGCGCGGGCAACACAGATGCGGTCACGATCCCGGACCTGATTATCGCGGCTGTCGCCGAGCGGCACGACATCAGCGCGCTGCATGATGACCGCGACTTCGACGTGACCGCGGAGGTCACCGGGCAGACCGTAGAGTTGGGTCGTGCCACCCGGGCCGGCCGACGGGGCCGGCCGACGGGGCCAGTCCACGGGGCCGGTCAACGTGCCCCGTTTGCCAACCCGCACTGGACGCCGCGCCGATCATGTTCGATGCTCTGTTAGTGACCTCATCGCAACAGGACCCAGGCACCCGGGTCGGCGTCCCCCGGGAATCGCTAAACGGTGAGCGCCGGGTTGCTCTAGTGCCCAAGATGGTCGAGAAACTGGCCGGCCGCGGCTTGCGGGTCACCGTCGAGTCCGGTGCTGGCGTGGGCGCGCTGATGCCCGATGAGATGTTCATCGCGGCCGGTGCGACCATTGCGGATCCCTGGGACGCTGACGTGGTGGTCAAGGTGGCGCCGCCGACCGACGAGGAGATCGGACGGCTGCGTCGCGGGGCGGTGCTGATCGGGTTCCTGGCCCCGCGGTCCGACCCGGAGATCGCCACGAAGCTGCGCGCGGCGGGTGTGCGGGCCTTCGCCATGGAATCGATCCCCCGGATCTCCCGCGCGCAGTCGATGGACGCGCTGTCCTCGCAGGCCAACGTGGCCGGGTACAAGGCGGTGCTGCTGGCCGCTGAGCTGTCCACCCGGTTCTTCCCGATGCTCACCACGGCGGCCGGCACCGTCAAGCCGGCGACCGCGCTGGTGCTCGGCGTGGGGGTGGCCGGGCTGCAGGCGCTGGCCACCGCCAAGCGCCTGGGGGCCAGGACCACCGGCTACGACGTCCGGCCCGAGGTCGCCGACCAGGTGCGCTCGCTGGGCGCCAGATGGCTCGACCTGGGCATCGAGGCAGCCGGCGAGGGTGGCTACGCCCGTGAGCTGACCGAGGAGGAACGGGCTGAGCAGAAGCAGCGGCTGACCGAGGCGACCAGTGGTTTCGACGTCGTGATCACCACCGCGCTGGTGCCTGGCCGGCGGGCCCCGATCCTGGTCACCGCCGAGGCGGTGAAGGGCATGCGGCCCGGCAGCGTGATCGTCGACCTGGCTGGGGAGACCGGGGGCAACTGCGAGCTGACCGAGCCGGGCCAGGTCGTGGTCCGCCACGATGTGACGATCGCCTCACCGCTGAACCTGCCGGCGACGATGCCCGAGCACGCGAGCGAGTTGTACGCCCGCAATGTGCAGTCATTTTTGGAACTGATGGTGGACGATCAGGGCCGGCTAGCACCAGACTCCGATGATGAGGTGCTGGTGCGCTCCTGCATCACCCGGGAAGGGGACAACCGCTGATGCTGCTCGCCAATTTGGCGATCCTCGTGCTAGCCGGTTTCGTCGGCTTCGCGGTGATCTCCAAAGTACCCAACACCCTGCACACTCCGCTGATGTCCGGCACGAACGCCATCCACGGCATCGTGCTGCTCGGCGGCATCGTGGTGCTCGGCCTGGGCCAGGACCTCACGATCTTTGACAAGTTGCTGCTGGTGGTGGCGATCGCGTTCGGCACCATCAATGTGGTCGGTGGCTTCCTGGTCACCGACCGGATGCTGGCCATGTTCAAGGGCAAGCAACCTGCCAGGCGAGCGGTCGAGAAGAGCGCTGAGCAGCGGTGACAACTCCTATCCTGGTTCTCTACATCGTCGCTTTTGCCCTGTTCATCTACGGTTTGATGGGCCTGACCGGGCCGCGCACCGCAGTGCGCGGCAACCTCATCGCGGCGGCGGGAATGGCCCTGGCGGTGCTGGCAACGCTGCTCATGCCCGGGGTGAGCAACTGGGCGCTCATCGTGCTGGGCGTGGCCTTGGGCACCGCGCTCGGGGTGCCGGCCGCCAAGCAGGTCAAGATGACCGAGATACCGCAGATGGTGGCGTTGTTCAACGGTGTCGGCGGCGGCGCGGTCGCACTGATCGCCTGGGTGGAGTTCAACAGCACCGCCGGATTCGCCGATCAACCCGGGTACGTGATGGTCGCCTCGCTGTTCGGCGCCATCGTCGGGTCGGTGTCGTTCTGGGGTTCCCTGGTGGCCTTCGGCAAGCTGCAGGAGCTCATCCCCGGCCGGCCGATCAGTCTGGGCCAACCCCAGCAGCTAGTCAACGCGCTGGCGCTGCTGGCGGCGCTGGCCTGCACGGTCGCGATCGGCTTCGGCAGCGACGCCGAATTGCTGATCATCGGGACGCTGGTGTTCGCCGCGGCGTTGGGGCTGCTGGTCGTGCTGCCGATCGGCGGCGCCGACATGCCAGTGGTGATCTCGCTGCTCAACGCGCTGACTGGGCTCTCAGCCGCGGCGGCCGGGCTGGCGCTGAACAACACCGCGATGATCGTCGCCGGGATGATCGTCGGCGCCTCGGGCTCGATCCTCACCAACCTGATGGCCAAGGCGATGAACCGGTCCATCCCGGCGATCGTGGCCGGCGGGTTCGGCGGCGGTGGTATCGCGGCCGGCCGGGAGATCGGGGACAGGACCGTCCGGCAGACCAGCGCCGCCGATGCGGCAGTGCAGATGGTCTACGCCAACCAGGTCGTCGTGGTGCCCGGGTACGGCATGGCCGTGGCGCAAGCGCAGCACACCGTGCGGGACATGGCCAGGTTGCTGGAGGACAAGGGCGTCGAGGTCAAGTACGCCATCCACCCGGTGGCCGGCCGGATGCCCGGGCACATGAACGTGCTGCTCGCTGAGGCCGACGTGCCCTACGAGCAGCTCAAGGACATGGACGAGATCAACGGCGAGTTCACCCGCACCGACGTCGCGCTGGTGATCGGCGCCAACGACGTCACCAACCCCGCCGCCCGCAACGACCCGAGCTCGCCGATTCACGGCATGCCGATCCTCAACGTCGACCAGAGCAAATCGGTCATCGTGCTCAAGCGCTCGATGAGCCCCGGCTTCGCCGGCATCGAGAACGAGCTGTACTACTCCCCCAGCACCGCGATGCTCTTTGGCGACGCCAAATCTTCCGTCGAGTCAGTCATCGAGGAACTCAAAGCCCTCTAGCCCACGGGGTTGTCGCCGCCGACCTGGCGCATGCATGCTGGTATGGCACAAAGGTCACATTCTCACCGGCGCGAAGTGGCCACGACCCAAGCGCGGGGAGCATCAGGTGACCGGTGGGGTGCACGAGATCGCGGCCCGGCGTGCCGCGCGCCAAAGAATCACCGTTACGGATGATCCGGATCTGTCGATCAAGACCCTGGGGCCGGCCCGGATCGAGTCCCCGCTGGCTGCGCTGCTCGACACGAGGCAAACCACCGAACACTATGTCGACGAGGGCGATCGGGTACTCCTCGACGACACGCTCGGCATGGTCCTGGCGCGGGGAGGTTCGGTCGGCGACCTGCCCAGCTTCGAGCCGGCCGGTCCCCGACGCAAGATCTTCTTCGACCCGTCCAAGGCCCGGGCCGGGATCGTGACCTGCGGCGGGCTGTGCCCCGGTCTCAACGACGTCATCCGCAGCCTGGTTCGCAACCTGACCTACCACTACGAGGTGCAGCGCGTCGTCGGCTTCCGCAACGGCTACCAAGGTTTCATCGCGTCCTACCGGTACGACGTGGTGGACTTGACACCGCAGAGCGTTCGCGACATCAACGTCGACGGCGGCACCGTGCTGGGCACCTCCCGCGGGCCGCAGGATCCGCATGAGGTCGTCGACTGCCTGGAGCGACTCGGAATCACCATCCTGTTCGTGATCGGCGGCGACGGCACCATGCGCGGCGCGATGCAGATCGCGAGCGTGATCGGCGAACGCGGAGCGCGCATCGCCGTGGTCGGGGTGCCCAAAACGATCGACAACGACATTCCCTACCTGGACCAGAGCTTCGGGTTCCAGACCGCCTTCGCGCAGGCCACCGAGTCGATCCACGCGGTCACCGTCGAGGCCAAGTCCACTCCCCACGGCGTCGGCCTGGTGAAGTTGATGGGCCGGCACTCGGGGTTCATCGCCTGCTACGCCGCACTGGCCCGCAACGACGCCGACGTGGTGCTCATCCCGGAGGTCGCGTTCCAGCTCGACGGCGAGCGCGGCCTGCTCCAGCACGTGCAGCGTCGAGTGCGGGAACGCGGCTACGCCGTGGTGGTCGTCGCCGAGGGGGCCGGGCAGGAGCTACTCGACGACGAGGTCGCACACGACGCCTCAGGCAACGCCGGGCTGCGCGATATCGGCACGCTCCTGCGACGGCGATTCGCCGAGCACTTCGCCGAGGCCGGTATCGAGGCCCGCATCCGGTTCATCGACCCGAGCTACGCTATCCGGAGCGTGCCAGCCAACCCCTACGACAGCGTGTACTGCGTGCGCCTCGCGCAGGCCGCTGTGCACGCCGCGATGTCTGGTCGCACCGAGATGGTCGTCGGCCGGTGG
Source organism: Pseudonocardiaceae bacterium (assembly GCA_050699715.1). GTDB lineage: Bacteria > Actinomycetota > Actinomycetes > Mycobacteriales > Pseudonocardiaceae. Next base: position 3,307 of record JBOHFR010000018.1, on the reverse strand, counting down.
CGCCGGCGTTTCGTGCACATCCCGATGGCGCTGGCCATCAGCAAGCGCAACCAGGTGGACCCGCACGGTGATCTCTGGATGTCGGTCCTAGAAGCCACCGGCCAGCCAGTGCGATTCGGAGAATAAGGAGCGGTGTCCCTTGGCTGCTGATCAGCCAGGCTGAGGTAGCGCAGCCGGCACAGGGGAAGCTCCTTTCCGTCAGGGAGGTGGCCGGCCACGGTGGTCTTGACCGGCGTGGGGGGACGGGCACGATCGTATTTGTGGGCCGGGAGTTTGTGGCCGGCTACTATCCGGGGGCAACACCCCGCGCCACGAGAGTCCGATGCCTGCCACACCACGGACCAATGTCACTGTCGGTGAGGTCCAGGGAAGGACTGTCGCAACGTGGGGAGTTGCCATAGATGGCAACTCCACAACAGACCCCCCAACCTCCCCGTGGGGCGGCGGAGCGGACAGCGGCCCGTGCCGCGCCACACCAGGTGGCCAGCGACGTCGCCGAGGCCCCGCGCCGGGATGCCCGGGACAGAAAGACCTGACCACCGCGACTATAAAAACGATCTTGAAGCGGCGTGGGGGCGGGCACCCCGTTATCGTGGCGTATCGCCCAGCGTGTCCTGGTGGCAAGAACGGCCCATGCCCCTGGTACTGGACTCCGGTGCTCTGAGCACTGAGCGGATTACTCCCGGACCAGGACACAGACCTCCTGAAGTAGCTTCTTGATCAAGCTCTGACCTGGGGCACCCGCGAGGCGTTCGCAGGAAAATCTGGTGAATATTCTAGGCCCGCGAAGGACCGGGTGGTGCCCGTGAGGCGCGTGTTGCAGCAGGTCCTAGCCAGGGGAGGTCTGGGAATCATGATCACTGTTTTGGTGCCGACAGTGACACGTCGTGTCACTGTCGGCACCAAAACAGTGATCATGACCGTGGTACCGCCCTGATGCGGGCCACCACCGCCCGCAGGCGGGACGTTGTTCGCCCACGCCTACCTCATCGCCTGCTGAGCCAGCGCCCGGTTGGCGGGGTCACGGGTGTGGATACCCCACGAGCTGGCGGCGCGACGGGCAGATGGTGGCTCGCCGCCAGCGAGCGCCGTATCGATCGACGTTCATGACCTCCTTCAGGAGGTCTGGGACAGCCGGTGTTCATGTTGAGCTACTACACCATTTCGGGTCGCAGTCGGGGGTCGCGATCGAGGAATTGCCGGGAACTGTGAACCAGCTTGCCCCCAGCGAACCGCTCCAGCGCACTGATCATCTCCTGGCGAGAGGACACGAGGCTCTCCACTGCGCACAGACCGAGATAGCCGAGCTGCCGGTGCTCGTCGGACAGCATGCTCAAGACCCTGGGGGCGGGAACCTCCGGCCGCAGCCGCACCACGAGAACGTGCGTCCGCGTGTACTGATCAGCAGGTAGGCGGTGGTTGAGCGCTCTGCGTTCGGGTCGCAACACACCGACCTGTGCGATGTCCCGCCAAGCGAGGTGGGTTGTCGTTCCCTTCCGTCGGATGGTGAGGCCGGACCGGTCGACGACAAGCTCGCGCACACGAACGTCCGTCTTGCCGGAGACTAAATTCTTGATAACGGACACGGATCGCCCAAGACGCGAGTCGCTTGGCCTAGCGATATTGACCACTATGGGGATCAGCGGCGCAAAAGCCGTGAACGCGAATACCAAGACAGCACTCGAGGAGAGACTCGATGCTCCGTTGATCATGACGACGGCGAAGAATGAGAAGGGGAGGATGAGGATGAGGAAGTAGAAGACGTGAAAGACGGCGTCGAACGCGCGCAGTGCATGCACGATCGGTGAGCGGTACGTGCGGGTGAAGCGCACCGCGTCGGAATCAGCCCGCTCGGTGTCTGGCCTGGTCGCGGGGCCGTGGGAGAGGGCGAGGTTGCCGGCTGTGTTGACGGCGCGGCGTTGCGGGCGGGGAAGATTCCGCGCCGTGAGGTCGCGGTCGATCACGCCATGGATCTGGTCGAGGGTGAGCGGATCGGCTTCGTCCAACGCGCGCAGCAGGGCGCCGGTGAAAGCCGTGTACCGGTCCCCCACCGGGGCGTGCGAAGGGGCGTTGGCGGTGGTGGAGGTCAACGTGTACGTACCGGCCACCTCGAGCTGCCCGCCGAGCACCCCCTGATCATCAGCCATCGCCTCGATCGCCCGACCGGAAAAGCAGCAGTCGAGGATCAGCACCCGCGTAGCGGCGGCGCTGTTCGCGATCTCCTCACGGAGCAGCTCGAGGGGGAACGCGGTCCACCGGGCCCGGTGCGGGTGGGTGTGCGCCAGCGCCAGGTGCAGCCGGCCACGGTCGTCGACTAGGCCGTGCCCGGCGTAGTACACCAGCAACAGGTCCGTGGCCGTGGCCGCCAGCTCAGACAGCGCGGTGCCGACCTCATCCACACCACCCGGATCAGCCAGCACACGACAGAGATCGGGCCTGAGCACCCCGGTGTCCGGGTTGGTCAGCGCCTGCCGCAGCGCCGTCAGGTTCGCCACCACGGCCGGGATGTCAGGCAGGTCCGGCCCAGCGGCGGCAAAGTGACTCGCACCGATCAGCAGCGCGCGAGAGCGGGCCGGATCGGGAAAACACGCCTGGCTCACTGGTCGAGGCCCTCCGCTCCGAACAATTGCTGGACCTCACGCAACAGCACAACGGGATCCCGGACACGACGAGCATCGAGCTTGATGCGGCGACCGTCCTCAGCGGTCACGGTCAGCGCCACGTCCGCCCGGCGCGGCTGACTCAACCAGCTCGACACCGAGGCGGCCAGCACCGCGCCAGCCCCACCGGAACCGAGAGCGACCACCAAGGCGGCGTCGAGCGCGCCCATCTCGCCAGGCCGCACTGGCGTCGGGGCCGTACGCACCCGGCCCCGCAGGGTGTCCTCCTGCCGCAGCCAATCAAGCAAAGACCGGAGCGCATCACCGTCTTCGGCGCTGATGCTCAGTAGCGGATCAGAGACAGACTGTGACTGCACGTGCTCATCTTGGTGGTGTCGACCTGGTGAAGGAACGTCGGGGTATCAGCCAGTTCAGATCAGTAAGTCGAGCGCTAGCTGCACGGAGAATGGTGCGCTGAGGGTGAATGTGCCGGTGATCGCTCCGGAGTCCGCGTAGCCGAAGTCCTCGGCGAGGTGGCAGTCCAGCAGTGACACCGGCTCGTCGAGGTCCACGATCCAGTGTAAGCATTCGGAGTTCCCGTCGGCCGGGGCGGTCGTGCTCGTCCTGTTGTGGTCTGCGGGGTCAGACGTGGGCAGGGGGATGAGCCCGTCGGCGGGCATCGTCGGCGGGGTTGAGGTCGGGTCCGT
>JBOHFR010000017.1:0-77088 GCA_050699715.1 Pseudonocardiaceae bacterium | reverse complement strand
ATGGTACATTCTCGACGGTCCGTTTCTTCGAATTGAGCGTGGAGACCCAATTCTTCCGAGAAACGGACCGTCGTCCAAGTAGGCGCGCCGTGGACGACTCATTTATCGGGGTTCGTGAATAACCCTCTAGTCTTCTGCGCTCGCTGGTCCAACGGGACCGACAATGGCAGCTCCGACGATGGCGGCGACGATAGCGGCACGGGCGAAGGCTGTACTGGGCAGTTTCATCGTCTTGTCCTTCCGTTTGGCAGGTCCGGGGTCGGCGTCCCGGAGCTGTTCGGGTCTTGCGGCTGTGGGCGGGCAGGGGTGGATGTACCGGACGTGGCAGACTGCGTGCGCAACGAAGCTCCCGAGACGGATCGATCTTGGAGGATCGTTCATCTTAGGAAGACCACCGCCGAGCGGAACGGCAGAAAAAGCCCCAGCGCAGGGGTCGAGGGTCCTACACCGGGGCCTCTCGATACGTTCTGTCGCTATCCGACCTCGGAACGTTACAGGGCTTCGCCCCCATGCCGTGCAGTGTGTGGGGCCATCCCTTCCAGGTAAGGGGCGCCTTCGGTGTCGCTGTGCGATGGCGCTTCGCGCCATCCTGGACCTGCGAGCCTCTACGACCCTCAGGCAGGATCACGGGCAGGCCAGGGGCCTGCCGTCCCTCACACGCGGCACCGGGTGCAGAGGGTTTTGGAACGGGATCCGGCGTTAGTGCGGGTCCAGCCGAGGTACGGGTATAAAACCGGCAGTAAGTCGATCTTGAGTGATGTTCATCCGGTGGCGTGGCCCGCGGTGGCGGATGGTCCGCAGACCACCGTCGAGGACCCAGTCCCGGATACGGACCCGCGATGACCTGGGAAAAGATCCACGAGGAACAGCCTGACCACCGACAAAGACAACCCGGATCCGCCCACGTGGTGGCGTAGATGTTCTCTCCGCCATCCGAGGGGCTCAACGAGCAACTCACCGGCACTGGACTCACAGGCCAAACCGTGCTCGTAGCTTGCCTCCCACGGTTTGTCCCGCGCTCTCGGGGAACCAGATCCCCGGAGTGGTCGAGTAGTCTTCGGGAAGCTTTGCCATCCAGTCTCTGAAGGCGGCGTGCGCGGGCCGCTTCCACTTCTCGTAAGTGGCCACCGCCGCGTCCAGGGGTGCCAAGCTGTCGGGGACCTGGAAGACGATCCAGCCGTAGGTGGAGGCCATGAACCACATCATCAGCTCCCCGTCGCGCCCGCGCTCACGTAGCAGTCTCGCGCAACTGGATCCCGGATCACTGCCGACGCCGTTATCCAGCTTGGCCTGGAGGCTCGCGCGGGCCGCCGTGGCGGTGGGGAAGACCTGCATCCCGAAGATGGCTTTCCTCCCCTCGCCCGGGCGCTGTGGATCGCTGTGATAATAGGATCCCGTGTTGCGCTGCTCGTAGAGCTGCCACGGGTCGTCATAGCAGACCCAGCTCCATCCGGCCATTGCGGGCTCCCTCCGGTGTGCGTATTCGGTTCCGGACAGTATCCGAGCCGTAGGCAGGCCAACCTGGTGGGGCTGCCTGGTGGCTGGGATGATCAGTGGGTTGATCTCGGTGGGGAGGGGCTGGGTTCGTGGCCGCCGTTGGCTGTCATACAAGGGGTTCCGGTACCCGGTAGAGATCATCAGTCACTGTGTGTGGCTGTACTACGGGGCCGACCGAGATACGGTCTCCAACCCCTCCGCCCCTGACCAGATCCAGCCCCACCGGTCCGTAGGCGACGCCGGGGTCAGGTCGAGCACCGCGCCACCGCCCCGCTCTCCGTACCTGTTACAGGTCGAGCGCGACGCGCAGCAGTGCGTCGAATTGCTCGAGGACAGCCGGGGCGGCCATGCCGTAGGACTCGGTGAGGTTGCCGCGGTAGACCCGGGTCAGGCCGCGCTGGATGTTGAGCCAGCGCTGCTGGCCGGCGACGAGAACCGGGATGGTCAATAGTATAAGGACCGGGATCGTCGGCGTCGGCTTCCACCGCGTACAGCATCGTGACGCCCTGGTCGATGAGGGTCTGCGAGGTGACCAGCAGGACCACGCGGTCCCGGAGAGAGGACGGGCTGCGCCACAGCTCACCCCGCCGCACGCCGCCGCCGGTGCTCCTCGTGCGCCGCTTCCTCCCGCTGGTCCGCGATCGCGGTCTGCTCGTCGGCGCGGGCCTGCTGCTCGGCGGTGAGCCGTGGCCGCTGGGACTCCCACGCGTGCCGGTGCACCAGCCGTGACATCCACGCCGACACCGACAGCCCGTCGATCTCGGCGGCTCGCCGGGCTAAGAACACCGCCCCGGTGTCGAGACTCAAGCTGATCTTCTCCGTGGCGCCCATGCGCCTACACTAGCAAACGGCCCTACCAAGCGGTCGCACTACATGCCACGACCGTGGGATACCCGTGGACTCCGCCTCGTCAGCGTTCGCCGCGGTCACCACGCTGTCCCTGGCCACCGCCGGCATGGAAACGACAGCCCGGCCCGACGAGGATGGAAGAAACTGAGAATTCCTGAACAATCCTCATGATCCTTTCGTCCGCGCGCAGCTGACAACGAGAAGAAACCCCTGGTCAAAGAAGCTCCAGACAGACTGGAACCCGCACCGGAACCCACTGGTTATCCCACAATAGGCGGTGCGATCAATCGACGCCAACCCGACACCCCAGTAACGATCACGGCCGTGATGCCAGCACCCTAGTCACTACGGGCGGACGTCCACTAACCGGCCTCGACCAGCGGCTACACCGGTACGCGGCCCGTTTCTGCCGTATTCTGGTCCCACCCCAAGAACGCCCTGGTCCAGCCCGGAACAAACCCTCGCGTTCCCAACGAGCACCCACGGAACTCACGGGTTATCTCTTAGAACAAGCGGAGGTGTTCGACCGGCCGTGGCCCTCGCTGGCACGGTGGAACTGTTCGCGCGCTGCCGCGAGTACCACCTGTTGGTAATGCTCGGTGAGATCCGCCCAGGGCGCTATTGCCGGGATAAGTGATGCTGTGTGCACCCCGAGAGAAATGAGCAGGCAATGACCGCAGAACTGTCCGGAAGAACAGCGCTGGTGACTGGTGGGAACAGTGGCGTCGGTCGGGCCGACCGCCGTGACGCTGGCCGCTACATTCAGTTAAAGCCGCAGTCATGGGAAAGTTGCTGCTCATCGGTGGAGAACTGGGACTCGTCCGTGTCGACAGCGGGCTGATTGTCGTCCGTGACATTCTGCGCCTCGCGCCGCAGGTCACCGGCGAGCGATGCGAGGTCGTACTGAATGCTGAGGTTGGCCGCCTTGGTGGCGTCCGTGTCGAGCTTGGCCGCGAACTGCTGGAGACGGCGGCCGGATTCCGCGTTACCGCTGGAAATGGCCTCTTGAGCGGCCGACGAGTCGTGGTTGGCCAGATCGTTGATGGCAGCCTGCGACCCGTCGTTCCGAGCCTTGAGTACCAGCGCTTTCTCGGTAACCAGATAGCCGGACACCGTCAGATCGCAGCCTGGGGAAACCATGAGGCGGGTGCGTGCCAGACTGCGTGCCAGACTGGGGTTGGCTGGGGTGGTCTCGGTGATTGGTGCCCGAGCGATTGGTGCCTGAGCGCTGGTGGCCGAACCGGGGCTGGGGCCCGGAAAGAAATGATGGATCAGCGCATGCCAGTTGGCTATGCCGAAAAAGCCAAGGATGGCGATGATCGCGACGGCAATGCTGAGCTTGGTCTCGATTCGCTTGCTGGGGTCGTCGGCCACGATTCTCCTTCCTTGTGCGGCGCGGAGTACGAGCTAGATTAGTCGTTGCAGCGGACCGGCCTCGGGGGTGGACCTGCAACGGAGCCGGAACGCACGTTAAGCGCCAGTTTTCGCAAGATCATTGGTCATGGGCCGGTCCGTGCCCGGATGATCCACACCTGGCGGCGCCGGAGGATCGCTGGGCGCCCGAACAGTTGATCTCCCACGGTTTTGGTCGGTCTCCCCGCCACGCCACCGCGCATCGGGCGGGACTGTTGCGTTGGTGGATGACAGCTTCAGGCAGGCTGAGTTGATGCGCCGTCGCCGTCGTCGAGTACCTCCACCTCAGTCTGGTTTCGCTGGGTTTCGGTTCCCCCGTGAGGTCATCGTGCTGGCGGTGCGGTGGTACCTGCGCTACGGGCTGTCCTACCGTGACGTCGAAGAACTGCTCGCCGAACGCGGCATCATCGTCGACCACGTCACGATCTACCGGTGGGTGCAGCGCTTCACACCGTTGTTGATCGATGCAGCACGGCCGTGCCGACACGCGCCAGGTGATCGCTGGTTCGTTGACGAAACCTACGTCAAGGTCGCGGGGCGGTGGGTCTACCTGTACCGCGCGATCGACCAGTTCGGGCAGGTCATCGACGTGCTGCTCTCAGAGAAACGGGATCTGGCGGCCACCCACAGGTTCTTCACCCGCGCGCTGAAGCACGGCTCGCGACCGACCGAGGTGAGCACCGACCGGGCACAGGCTTACCCACGGGCACTGGATGAGCTGCTGCCCGCCACCGGCCAGGTCATGGACAAGTACGCGAACAACCCCATCGAATCCGACCACAGCCGCCTGAAGTCCCGACTCCGGCCGATGCGCGGCCTCAAACAGCTCCGCTGCGCACGAGTGATCAGCGCCGGGCACGCCTTCATCCAGAACCTCCGCCGCGGCCACTACGAACTCGGAGTCGAAGAACCCACACCGTTACGGGTGGCGACTGCCTTCGACGAGCTGGCCCTGGCGATCTGACCAACCGGGATCAACGATCTCGCCTGCCCCGGCTTCGCACAACGCAACAGACCCCTCCACCCCACCCCGTCCCTTAAGCGGTAGCCAGCCTCCCCCAGTTTTTCCCGCTCTCCAACAAGTTGACAGTCCCCGGGGACCCTATCTGGATAGAAAGCCGAATTATGTCGACGCGGGCGGCGTCGGTGGCAATCGAGCGGCGAGGTTAAGTGCGCTGTGGTTTATGAATCTTGTGGTGGTGTGGCGAAATACTCGGTGAGCATCTCGGTCGGCCATGCGGGTTGCCGCACGGTGCCCCGTGGCCCGAACTCGCAGAACCAGGGTTTGATGTCGAGTATGGGGGTGCCGTGGACGGCGTCGAGCTCCTCGACGTGTAAGTCGAGGGCATCGACCTTGATCAGACGGCAGCGGGAGACGCCCAGCCAGTTCAGGCGGCGCATGTTGCGATGGCCGAAGATGCCGACTTCGGGCCAGTCCGGGTTGTCTCGTGGTCGGCGTGCGCCGAGGTTGAGGTCGGTCTGGTCGGTGAGGTGGAAGCGGTAGACGATTTCCAGGTGGGAGAAGGCATCCAGTCCTGCGGTGGCATCGGCGTTGAATCGGCCGCTGTCGATTCGGATGATGGAGCGGGTGCCGCCCCAGTAATCATCGGTCGGTTCGATGCGCCCACCGATCACCTGTGCGATGGGCTCGACCTCAAACGACTGGCCTGCCATCTCCTGAATCTCCCTTCCCGGGGTTGTGGCGGGTGTCTGGCGTCATAGTGACCCGGTGTTCAGGTAAGCACAGGCGCGTGCGTCGAGTTCGACGGCCGCCGGGACACCCCGATGGCGGAAGGCCGACAATGCGGCGCGCATGTCAACCACGGTCTGGCGGGCGCGTGCTGAGTGGATGCCTTCCATGGCATCCAGCGCGGTGGACCAGGTGGAGCATGCCTGGTCGATCTCGCCTTGGCGTGCCTGCACGGCACCGAGGTATCCGAGGGTCACGACGTGCGTGCGGGTGAACGTCGTTGCCTTGCGGGTGCGCGCGCTGCGGCGGAACTGCGTGAGGGCGCCGGAGAGGTCTCCGGTATCGCGCAGCGTGCACGCGGTCTCGTGCGCCAGGCTTGCCTCGCCGAAGAAGAACACCCGCGATGGCTCATCATCGCCGGTGGTCGCTGAGTCTAGGTCGTCTTCCGCTGTGATCAGCGCCTGGGCGGCAGCCGAGCGCTGACCTGCCCCGCCGAGTGCCCGCGCATAGACGACGCCGAACAATGCGCGTTCACGCGGGCTGGCCATGCAGTACCGCTTGCCCTCCATCGACGCGGCGGCCAGATCCAAGCCCTGCCGGAAGTGGCCTAAGTCCACAGCCTGATGGGCCATGGCCCGGAGGACATGACCCGCCATAGGCGGGTCATCAGCCTCTGCCGCGAGCTTGACCGCTACCGAAAAGTAATGCTGGGCAATGGAGTGCTCCGCGTTGTCGAAGGCCATCCAACCCGAAAGATAGGCGAGTTCGCTGGCCACGGAGAACATATCCCTGCGCACTCGCTCGTCGGTATAGCTTCCCCCGAGGTAAGTCGCGACATCCGAAGTCAGATACTGGACCAGAGCCATGCGGGCGTGCCCGCCTCCGCGCCGCTGGTCAACCCGCGAGAAGATAGATGCCATCTCGCGAACGCTCTCAAGATCACCACGACCGACGCGCCGGGAATTAGCGATAGCGCGGGTGGTGCCGCGCGCCGCCATCTGCCTCCACCATGGTTCGTCAGGCACTGCAAGCGCGGCCACGAAGTAAGCAGCGGCTGCAAGGACGCGCCTACGCTCCATATCGAGGTCAACTTTCCCCAGATCAGTCAGGGTGATCAGGGTATCCGCGTGCCAGTCCAACGCGGCGCGTGAGGACAGGAGTTCGACTGTGCGCCCGAGCTCGTCAAGGGTGACGGTTCGGCCCAGGCGGCGGGACAGGGCTTCACAGAGGACTCCCGATGGGATGTCCTCGATCTGCCGCAGTTCATCGATCCCGTCCTTGGTTTCTGGTGATACCAGTAACTCCTCGATAGGCGATTCGAAATACCTTTCCAAAAGGCGTGCCGTGGCGGGACGCAACTGGTCTGATGTACACTGGCCAGCGGCAAGCCTCTGCACGTGCCGAATACTCACCGTACCAACTTCGTTGTTTTGCCGGGCGAATACTTCCAACTGCTCGGAGAATTCTTCCAAAGTAAGTCTGCGTTCCCGGATACGCTGCGCCAGCACCGTTCGTGCTGGGTATGTTCTGGGCATTGCACCCCCTCTCATGTACGCACGCCGACTACAACTGGCCACTTAATGTAGTTCTCGCTAGTTGCAGGACTCTGCAATTACTCCTCTCGGTCGACGCTCGCGGGGGTATTCTCATCGGAATCATTGGCACTGTCCTCTCGCTAGGCTGGCCGGCATGCCGGTTACGCGAAGATCGTAGCTGACCCCAAGACGGGGTACCGGGTCCAGGTGCCGAAAAATCAACGGATATGGGCTGGTGACTGAGGCATGAAAGGTTGACCCCAGGCTGTGGAACCGCTGTGAGTCAGGTCTCGATGGTGAGGTGTTCGAGGGCCTCGGCGGTCTCGGCGGCGCTGGCGAGGGTGTAGCGGCCGGTGACCTCGATGGAGGAGTGTCCGAGGACGCTGGCGATGGTGGGCAGGTCGTAGCCCTGTTCGCGGAGGCTGGTGGCCAGGGTGTGGCGTAGGGTGTGCGGCCCGAATGGTTCCCCGTGGTCATCGGGGCCGAGGCGGGCGTCGTGCCCGAGGGCGACGACGATGTCGCGTGCGGCCCGGTCGGAGAGCCGCTTTCCGCGGCGGGAGAGGAACAGGGCGGTTGCTGTTGAGCCGTTCGGGAGGCAGCGGGGGCGTTGGTCGAGCCAGGCGTCGAGAGCGTCTCGGGCGGTGCGGTGGAGGCCGGGGATCTCGCGGTAGATGCCGCCTTTGCCGTCTCGGACGATGAGCTTGGTCCGTCGGGCCGAGCGGAGGAGGTCGCGCAGGTCGAGAGCGGTGAGCTCGGAGACCCGCAGCCGGCCTGTGACGAGGATCGGAACACGATCCTGAGTCGCGACTGGAAATCTGTGACGACCGGTGGCCTACTCTGTGCGACAGCACGGCACCTGAACTGGGCAAATGCCATCTACGGCAGACATGATAGTGACACGTCTGGCCGCTGCCCTCGCCCGGCTCTTCCCAGCACCCGACGAGCCTGATCATCAACGCCCGAGGCCGCTTGACCAGGAGTGTTCAGGATCCTGTACGCATCCTCGTCACAGGCCCTGATCCGCGCCCCGCCGGAGACGTGGGTGTAGGCGGCGCTGAACTGGGGATGCCAGCCCATCACTTCCAGGATCAGCTCCCCAATATCGACCCGGGGCATCATCGCCTGGCAGCGCCGACGCAGCTCGACCAGACTCACTGGCTCGGGGATCGCCTTGAGCGCCACGGCATGCACCCGCCCGTCAGCGTCGACGGTGATGTCCCCATCGACCTCAGGTATTCACGGCAGCGATCTGATCATGGATTTCGGGGGTGTCGGTGCGAGGAAAGGTGTCCCTGGCCTGGGACAATGCGGATTGTCAAGATCTGCGTGAACTCAGGGAAGGGACACCTTTCAGGTGAAGGCTACAGGTGGTCGCGGTCAGGTCGTGGATCCCGCGCTGGGGTGGTCGAGCAATCTTCGGGTCGAGGTGGGTGGGGCCGGGACGGTCGGTCAGGCGGGGGTGGTGCTGCCGCGGCTGCTGGCCGACCGCCTCGGCCTGAGTGGGGAGTTGGCCGAGGTGGTAGCGCGGGCGGGGTTTTTCCCGCTGCGACACCGGGGCCGGGCGCTGGTGGACCTGACCTGCGCGCTGGCTGCCGGCGCGACGTGTCTGTCCGACGTGGAGGCGATGACCGCGCAGGAGGAGCTGTTCGGCCCGGGTGGTGGGGCCTCGGATTCCACCCTGCTGCGGGTGTTGGACGAGTTCGCCGACCGGCTCGGCCGCGACGGGCTGCCGGGGCGGCGGCTGGCCCGGGCGACCGCGCGGGTCCGGGCCGCGGCCTGGGCGGCGATCGTGGCCCGGCACGGGCAGCTACCGGCGGTGCGGGTCGCCGGGCGGGATCTGGTCCACCCGGTCGCGTCGGGTCCGGTCACCGCTTCGGAGGCGGCCGCGCGGCCGGTGCTGGTGATCCGCCTGGACGCCACGCTGATCGAGGCGGCCAGCCCGAAGGCGCGGGCCGCGGGCCACTACAAGGGCGGGTACGGATTCCACCCGCTGGGCAGCTGGTGCACCAACACCGGGGAGGCGATGGCGGTGATGCTGCGCCCGGGCAACGCCGGCTCGTTCACCGCCGCTGACCACATCGCGGTGCTCAACGCGACGTTCGGGCAGATCCCCGCCGGCTGGCGGGCCGACGTGCTGGTCACCATCGACGGTGCGGGCGCCTCCCACGAGGTGATCGACTACCTCAGTGGCCTGAATACCGCTGTGGCGCATGGGAAGCGGGGCCGGCGGGTGGAGTACTCGATCGGCTGGCCGGTCGACGAGCGGACGATGGCCGGGATCGAGCAGCTGCGCGAGGACGACTGGGGCGAGGGGCTCGACACCGATGGTGAGGTCGACCCGCAGGCCCAGGTCGCGGACCTGACCGGGCTGCTGCGGCACGGCCCCGGCGGCGACCGGCTGGCCGGCTGGCCCACCGACCTGCAGGTCTTCGCCCGCCGCACCCCGCGCCCGGCGTCTAAGCCAGCCAGGCTCGGCGAAGACGCCCATTGGGAGTACGGCGCGTTCGTCACCAACACCACCGGCGAGCAGGCCCAGTTCCTCGACGCCCGCCACCGCACCCAAGCCCACGTCGAGGACCGGATGAAACAGGTCAAGGCCTGCGGCGCCCGCAATCTGCCCTCGATCGACTACGACCGCAACGCCGCCTGGCTGCAGCTGGCCGCCCTGGCCGTGAGCCTGACCGCGTGGCTGCGCCACATCGCCCTGCACGGCGAACTGGCCACGGCCAGCACGAAAACACTACGGTTCCGGATCCTGTCCGCCCCGGCCCGCATGGTCACCCACGCCCGCCGCCGTCTCCTCAAATTCCCACCCGGCTGGGCCTGGGCCCAGGACCTGGCCACCGCATGGGACCGCCTCCACGCCCTGCACCCAGCCTGACCCCCGGCCCCACCGTCCCGACCCACAAGCGCCACCCCGGCCGAGCGTGGAACTCGGCGCCCACCCGAGCACCATCGGGCACTCCGCCACGCCCAAACCCACGATCAACCAAACCGAAGATCCACACAATGGACGATCAAGAAGATGTGGATCAGCGTGAATGATCTAGGTCGACCGCACGCGTGGCCATATGCCGCCACCTCGCATCCAGCTCGGCGGCGCACTCGGTGAGCAACTCCTGGGGGTTCTCGGGAAGCTGCAGCGAATCCATCAGCGACTCGCGTGTGGATTCCCACGCCTGACCTGAGAGCAGCTGGGCTCGCGGGTCGGCCCACCGCGAGGACGCCGTAACGAAAATGTCACGCCGGCGCAGCCGCTGATGGAACTGATCCAGCACGCAGAACACATACGCGACCCGATCCACCGTTTCCGGCGGGCGGTCGCGCGGGAACACCAGCTCCCGCCAACCCGGGGTCACCACCTCGATCGCGACCTTGCGAGCATCCAGGAAACCGGCCGGCATCCGTTTGGTCGGACCCACCTCGAGCAGTGCCGGCAGGGCTTTCAATGCATCGAGCACCGGCGCGGCGTCGGTAGTAGCCCCGAACTCGATCGTCTCGGCCAGCAACCGCAGGAACTTGCGGACCAGCCGATAGCGACTCATCAACACCGAGCGCCACTCACCGTCCGGATCAGCATCCGGAGGCAAGATCTCCTGGACGTTGGCCACCGATGCCCGCAGCTGCGCACGGGTGGCCACATTCTCGATCGCGTCCCAGAGCACATCGATCGTGATCGTGGCGTCCCACTCCTCGGCCCCCAACAGGATGTTCACCGCCGCGGCCAGACGGCGAGCGTGCTTGCCCAGGCGCGCGTAGCGGCTGAGCTTGTCCGCGTTGGACTGCCGTTCCGCCCGGGCCAGCAGCTCGCTGGTCATGATGACGTCGAACAGCTCCAACGCGTCATCGGTGGCCTTGGCCTCCAGGTACACCACCGTGGCCAACAACGTCGCCAGCCTCTTCGAGTACGGCATCGTGCGCCGCAGGTCAGTCGCGTTAGACGTCATCCCCCGACGAGCCAGCTCCACCACCCGCCGCGGCGGGACCACGCCCAAATCCACCTCGCCCAACCCGATCCCCGCCACACGCGCCACCCGGTTCAACGCCGCGACCAGCGCCTTGCCGGTGCGATCCACCGGGCCACGACGCAGCACCTCCAACGCTGAGAACCGTCGATCCTCCGGCACCTCGAGCAAATCCAGTAACAGCCTTGCCTGCTGAGCGCTCAGCAACCCAGCCAGCGCGCTCCACAACCGCGCGTGCGCCTCCCGCACCACGCGGCTGACCAACCGCTCCAACTCCTTCACCGCCGGCAGCAGCACCTGCCGCTGCCGCAACCACGCGATGACCCCATCAAAGATCGCCTTCGGGCCCGAGCCGGTGGTCCAGGCCCGGTGGTCAATCCACCTACTCAGCTCCTCACCAACGCTGCCGAAGTCTCTCCAGCCATCAACCCGGCAGATCTCCCGCCGATGCTCCCACCTGGTATTAGACCGCTCGACGTACATCTTCACGCAGGACGGATCGAGGACCGCGAGCTGACCCGCCAGCTCATCCAGAATCACTGATGGCACGTCCAGCGGATCATCCAAGAACCGGCCGAGGAACCGCACCGTCGTCAACTGCAGCGCGAACCCAAGACGGCTCGCGTCGCCCCGACGCTTCGCGATCAGCTTCCGATCCTCGTCATCCAGGAAGAAGAACCGCTCAAGCTCCTCACCAGAGGGCGCGCCGTTGAAACAACCACAGGCCGCCAACTGCTTCGCGGTCAGGAAACCCTTCTCATCCCCGTCCTCAGACACGGGCACTCAACATACGCAACCGTGACCCGGGTCACCCGTCCACAGAGCCCGGCCCCTTAGCGCCAGTTTTCACAAGATCGTTGGTCACGGGCCAGTACCTCCGGCGGACGTCGTGGACGAAGTCGCCGGGGTCCGGGGCAACGACACTCAGGGTATCGCTCGGTCCCTCCAGCGTCGAACAAACAGTGCGTTACCTGGTCAACGCAGGAATGCGGCGGCGATGGCAACTTGGCCGAGGCTGATGCCGCCGTCGTTGGGTGGGACCCGGGAGTGGGTGAGCACCCGGAAACCGGATTGCTCCAGGCCTGCCACGGTGCGCTCGAGCAGCAGCACGTTCTGGAACACCCCACCGGACAGGGCGGCGACGCTCACCCCGGTGGTCTCCCGCAACATCAGGCAGACCCGGACGATCGCGTCGGCGACCCCGTGGTGGAACCGAGTGGAGATCACCTCCGGGGGCACCCCGGCTCGCAGGTCAGCCACCACGGCGCGCACCAGATCCACGCCGTGCAGTTGCAGCGCGGGCCCCTCGGTCACTGCGGCCGAGTAGCTGCCCCGCTCGGCGAGGTCGGCCCGCTGCTCGAGCTCCACCGCGGCCTGGCCCTCGTAATTGATCGAGTCACGGATCCCGAGGATCGCCGCGACAGCGTCAAACAGCCGCCCGGCGCTCGAGGTCAGTGGGGCGTTGACCTGTCGGGAGGCCATCGCCAGCACCGCGTCCCAATGCTCGGCGTTGCGCTCCGACAGCTCCTGCGGGGCCTCCGTTCCCAGGTAGGCGGCGGCCATCCGCCAGGGTTGCCGGATGGCCGCGGTGCCGCCCGGCATCGGGACCGGAACCAGGTGCGCCAGCCGCTGGAACCCGGCCAGATCGGCCAGCAGGAACTCCCCGCCCCACAAGGTGCCGTCGCTGCCATAGCCCAACCCGTCGAAGGCCACTCCGAGCACCGGGCCCGCGTCACCGTTGTCGGCGAGGCAGGACGCGATGTGCGCGTGGTGGTGTTGCACCCCAATGAGTTCGACATCGGCGAGGTCGTGCGCGTACTTGGTGGACAGGTACTCCGGGTGCAGGTCATGCGCGACCACCTGGGGTTGCACGTCGAACAGCCGTCGGAAGTGGGTGATGCCCTCGGTGAACGAGCGCAGGGTCTCGTAGTTCTCCAGATCACCGATGTGGTGGGACATGAAGGCGCGCCGCCCTCGGGCCAGGCAGAAGGTACTCTTGAGCTCAGCACCACAACCGAGGATGGGCCGGGGCACCGGTTGCGCGAGGGTCAACGGTTCGGGTGCGTAGCCGCGGGAGCGGCGCACCGGGAGCTCAGCGCCGCGGAACACCCGCACCACCGAGTCGTCGGTACGCATGTGGATCGCCCGGTCATGGGTCACAAAGGCGTCCGCGATCCCGGCCAGCCGCCGGCGCGCGTCGTCATCCCGGTAGGCGATCGGCTCGTCGGAGACGTTTCCGCTGGTCAACACGATGGGCCCAGCGGCCTCACGCAGCAGCAGGTGATGCAGCGGGGTGTAGGGCAACATCAGGCCCAGGCTGCGGTTGCCGGGCGCGACGGCCGGCGCAATCGGGGCGTCCGGGCGGCGCGGCAGCAACACCACCGGGCGGCGCCGTCCGGCCAGCACCCGCTCCCCCACCGGGTCGATCACGCAGAGCTCGTGAGCGGTGTCCAGATCGGCCACCATGACCGCGAACGGCTTGTCCTCGCGGTGCTTACGCGCGCGCAAGAGAGCAGTCGCGGCCGGGTCAGCGGCCAGCGCCGCGACGTGGAAGCCGCCGAGCCCCTTGACCGCCAGCACCACCCCGCCGCTCAGCAGCGCCGCGGCTGCGGCCAGCGGCGCGCCGGGCAATTCGATGCCGCTGGCGTCGAGCAGCCGCAGCCGGGGCCCGCACGCCGGGCAGCACACTGGCTGAGCGTGGAAACGCCGGTCGGCGGGATCGTGGTACTCGCTGGCGCAGGCCTGGCACATCGTGAACGGCGCCATCGTGGTGAACGGCCGGTCATAGGGCACGTCACGCACGATGGTGAACCTCGGCCCGCAGTTGGTGCAGTTGATGAACGGGTAGCCGAAGCGGCGGTCGGTGGGATCAGCCAGCTCACGAAGGCAATCCGCGCAGGTCGCGCTGTCCGCCGAAACCGAGGTGTCCCGCCGACCGGCGGCGTTGCTGGACACAATGTGGAAACCTGGCTCCCCGGTGGGAACCAGCGGACTGGTCCGCACCCGCTCGACGACGGCCAGCGGCGGAGCCTGCGCTGGAAGTGCGGCGAGGAACTCGCTGACCACCTGCTCGGCTCCCTCGACCTCCAGGAAGACCCCACCGGTGTCGTTGCCGACTAGGCCGGACAGGCCGAGACGGTGCGCCAGACCGTGAACGTAGGGCCGGAACCCCACCCCCTGCACGACACCCTCGACCCGCACCTCAACTCGAATACAACGCTGCACCAGATGATTCTCTCGCCCTTGACAAGATCCCCGCAGGGGGCTGCACTAGGTGCTGAGCCGAGGAGGGTGCTTTTTGCATGAGATGGCGATCACCCAGAGCGTGGTCCAGGCGGTACGCGAGCGGATGGGCGATGCGCCGGTGCGGCGGGTCTGCTTGGAAATCGGCACGCTCTCTGGTGTGGTGGCCGACTCAGTCCGATTCTGCTTCGATCTGGTGACCGAGGGCACCACGCTCGAGGGGGCGTCTTTGGAGATCGTCCAACCCACGGGGAAGGCCCGCTGCCGTG
The DNA here is from genome assembly GCA_050699715.1 of Pseudonocardiaceae bacterium. Lineage (GTDB taxonomy): Bacteria > Actinomycetota > Actinomycetes > Mycobacteriales > Pseudonocardiaceae. The sequence continues at coordinate 62,627 of JBOHFR010000017.1, read as the reverse complement.
ACTGCGGCGCCGAGTTCCCGCTGGCTGACCTGCTCGTGCTGTGTACGTGCGGCAGCGCGAACCGGGAGCTCCTCGCGGGAGAAGAACTGAAAATCCGGGAAGTTGAGGTACTGGCCTGATGTGCGCGACGTGCGGCTGCTCTGGCGGCACCATCCTCGAACACCATGAGCACGGCCACGAACATGGGCCCGAACATGGGCATGGCCACGATCACCCCGTGACCCGAACCGTCACGCTCGAGCAGGCGGTACTGGCCCGCAATGATGCTCTCGCCGAGCTCAACCGCACGTGGTTGGCGGAACACAGCATCCTCGCAGTGAACCTGATGAGCTCGCCAGGGGCGGGTAAGACCACCCTACTCGAGCGCACCATCCGGGAACTGGGCACCGAACTGCGGGTGTCGGTGGTCGAAGGTGATCAGGAGACGGTGCTGGACGCGGACCGTATCCGGGCCACCGGCGCCCCGGCGGTGCAGATCAACACCGGGTCGGGCTGCCATCTCGACGCTCAGATGCTGGCCGGTGGACTGCGGACGTTGGACCCGCCAGACGGGTCAGTGGTGCTGATCGAGAACGTCGGCAATCTCGTGTGCCCGGCGTTGTTCGATCTCGGGGAGCGGGCCCGGGTGGTCATCACCTCAGTCACCGAGGGTGCGGAGAAGCCGAGGAAGTACCCGCAAATGTTCCGCGCTGCTGACCTGGTACTGCTCAACAAGACCGATCTGCTGCCGTACGTCGATTTCGACGTCGCCGCCTTCCTGGAGGGGGCGCGACGGGCGAACCCGGGCGTGGAAGTGCTGCAACTATCAGCCACCACCGGCGACGGTGTCGCCGGCTGGTACAGCTGGCTGCGCACGCGGTGCACGACCTCGGCATCCGAGTCGACCTCGGCGTCGACACGGAGCCGGTGACCATCACGTCGTCAGGCGACCGCCAGTCGGTGGCGGGCTATGCAAGGTAAGGTTTGAGCAGGATGCCGAGCTGCAAGGTCAGCATCCGCATCCACGCCTGACCTATCTCCGCCATCACTGCCGGCTCGGGAGTCTTCCCGAAGACATACTCACCGTCGGCTCCCGGCGCGATGGTGTTCAGCGCCGTCATGACTCTCATCTCGACCCATCCCATGAGGGCAATGGTCAGATCAGCCGGAATGACCACGTTCGGATGCATCCCACCGCCCTTGACATGGGCGTCGGCTACCTTGGACATGTAGGTGTGGAAATCGCCGTCCATCGGCTTCGTGGTGCTCTTGGTCCACCACCCCTTGAGTGTCATCTTACGCGCAGCGAGATGCGAGGCGTCCTGGAAGTATCCGGCCGACTCTGGACGGGAAAGCAGGTAATCATAGGCCAGGGTGACCACGCCCCCTGCCGCTGGTCCCAGTAGCGGACCGGTCTTACGCAGGATGGACGCCTCCTTGAAACCAAAACCCGCGAATTCCGCGTAGGGATGAAACTCAGCGGCTTCATGACGACCAGGAGGACTGTCTGGTTCCGCCAGGCTAGGCTCAAGGATGATCCCGAGCTGCAGCATGAACTGGTTCATCCAGGCCGCCCCAGCGGCGGAGACCGTGGCGACGTCATAAGTCTCACCCATGGCCTGGAGGATCTGTCCCTGCAACCAGGCAGTGAGAGCCAGGACAAGTTGGGGCGGAAGCGGTACCCGTACTCCCGGGAAGGTCACGTCCTTTTCCCCGACATGACTGATCTCTCGCACGAAGTCGGCCAGCTCACCGTCAAACGGCCCGGAGATCGTCCTGTCCAGCCACTTTTTTATCAGCGGCTCGTTGACTGGTAGATCCGATCCGCCCATCAGCGGTGCAGATTCCGGACGCGCCTCAAGGTATCCCGATATCATCCCTGGGATACGGTCAATTAGCGCCGAGATTCCCCTGCCGGTCTCCTGAATGGCCACTGCCTCATAGACACGAAACCCGGCGAAATCGGCAAGTGTGGCGAATTCTGGCGTTACCAGCTGATCGTACTCTTCGAGAGTTTCCTCGGTCCAGCTGCCTACAGTCATGATCATCATTCTCTCTCAGGAGGTAATCCAACACCCGCGAGGGCTAGAATCTGGACATAAAGCCACGACCAGACATCCCCTCGCTGACCTTAATTAAGCATAACTAGCCGATTGTTACGCCCGTGTTGAATTGATGTGACTGATCGGTGATAGGTGTTAAGGTCACGTTGCGGCGATGGTTATACCGGCAATACCGCAAGCTCGCGCGGACGGTGGTTGAGCCGCGTCGCGCCACTGTCATTGACGACCACGATGTCCTCGATACGGGCACCCCAGCGACCTGGCAGGTAGATACCCGGTTCGATGCTGAACGCCATCCCCGCTTCGAGCACCAGGTCGTTGCCGGTCACGATGTAGGGCTGTTCATGCACCTCAAGGCCAATCCCGTGCCCGGTCCGGTGAATGAACTGCTCGCCGAAGCCGGCGGCGGCGATCGGGCCCCGGGCGGCGGCGTCGACCCGCGCTGCGGTCGTCCCTGGCGCGACCGCAGCCACCGCAGCGTCCTGCGCGGCTTGCAACACCGCGTAGCACGTGGCGACGTCAGCCTCGGCCGGCTCGCCCAGGCTGTAGGTGCGGGTGCAGTCGGAGAAGTAGCCCTCCGGGGTCGGCCCGCCGATGTCGACCACCACCACGTCCCCGGGCTGCACTACCCGGTCGGAGACGTCGTGGTGCGGGCTGGCCCCGTGCGGACCAGACCCGACGATGACAAAGGCCGCCGAGGTGTGTCCCTCCGCGACGATCGCGGCGGCCACATCGGCACCGACCTGCGCTTCGGTACGCCCGACCCGCAGCCACTCCCCCATCCGGGCGTGCACCCGGTCGATGGCCTGGCCGGCGGCCAGCAGCGCGGCGATCTCGGCGCTGTCCTTGCGCATCCGCAGCGGCGCCAGCACCGTCGACGCCAGATCCTGCGCGCAGCCCGGCAGCGCGTCCCGCAACGCCAGCACGTGCGCCGCAGGCATCGCGTCGGCCACCGCGACTTCGACCGGTGCCGACCCGGCCTTGCCCAACAGAGCGGCGACCAAGGCGTACGGATCGTCACCGTCACACCACTCGGCGATCTCCAGGCCGAGCCCGGACACTGGCGTGTCATCCAGCCTCGGCCGTTCCAGCGCCGGGACCACCACCGTCGGATCACCCTCAGCGGGCAATACCAGGCAGGTCAGCCGCTCGTGAGACTCACCGGCCACCCCCAGCAGGTAGCGCAGGTCCGGGCTCGGCGTGACCAGCAGGGCAGCCAAGCCCGCGGCCCGGGTGGCGTGGCGCGCCCGGAGCAGGCGGGAGGTGACGGTGTCACGTGAGACGAGCACACCTCGAAGTCTAGGACAGCCTAAAACAGCCGGAGACCGGCCGTGAACGTGGAGCTGGCAGGCTCTGCGCATGTCCGCGCCCCTACTGCTGATCGACGCCGCGAGCCTGTACTTCCGGGCCTACTACGCGATCCCCGAGTCGATCACCGCCCCGGATGGCACCCCAGTGAACGCGGTGCGGGGCTTCACCGACATGCTCGCCCGGCTGATCGAGCTGCGCCGCCCGTCCCGCCTAGTCGCCTGCCTGGACCTGGACTGGCGACCGGCCTTCCGGGTCGCCGCGATTGCCTCCTACAAGGCGCACCGGGTCGCTAAGCGGACCGGGCCCGGCGCGCCGACCGGGCCCGGCGCGCCCGACGTCGAGGACGTGCCGGACACGCTGAGCCCGCAGGTTCCGGTGATCCTCGAGCTGTTGGCCGCCGCCGGCCTGGCCACCGCGGGCGCGGATGGGTATGAGGCCGATGACGTGATCGGCGCACTGGCCGCAAGCGAGTGCCGCGACCCGGTCGACGTGGTCAGTGGTGACCGAGATCTCTTTCAGGTGGTGCGGACCGAACCGACCCCGGTGCGGGTGGTCTACCTCGGTCGGGGACTGGCCAAGGCGGAGGTGTTCGGTCCCGCCGAGCTCGCGAGCCGGTACGGGCTGCCAGAGACCGGCGCCGGACCTGGCTACGCGGACCTCGCCGCGCTGCGCGGTGACCCATCTGACGGGTTGCCCGGAGTGCCCGGCATCGGCGAGAAGACCGCAGCCACGCTGATCAGCCGGTTCGGCTCGGTGGAGGGACTGCTGGCGGCGCTGGACGATCCCCGATCGGCGCTCGCCCCGGGGATGCGAGCGAAACTGCTGGCCGCCCGGGAGTATCTGGAGCTGGCGCCCACTGTGGTGCGGGTGGCTACCGACGCCCCGGTGCGGCGGGATCGCGACGACACGCTGCCCTGCGCTCCCGCTGACCCAGCCGGGCTCGCCGCGCTGCAGCGCGCCTGGGGTCTGGGCACCGCGGTGGACCGCCTCGTCGCAGCGCTTGCGGCTCAACGCTGACTCGCGTCCTCGACGAGCAGGTCGCTGGCCTTCTCCCCGATCATCATGATGGTGATGTTCGGATTGACCGCCGGCAGGAAGGGCATGATGGAGGCGTCGGCGACTCGCAGCCCGGTCACGCCCTTGACCCGCAGTCGCGGGTCAAGCACGCCCGCCGGGTCATCCACGGCCCCCATCCTGGCTGTGCCCGCGGGGTGGTAGACGGTGTTGTGCGTCGTGCGGATGTAGTCGATGAGCTCATCGTCGGTGACCGCATCCGGGCCCGGTGCCAGTTCGCGTTCGATCCATCCCCGCAACGGCGGCTGCCCGCCGATCCGGCGGGCGAGCCTGGTCCCGGCGAGCAGCACAGCGATGTCGTGGCCTTCGAGGTCGGTGAGATAGCGCGGGTCGACCTTCGCCCGGTCCCGGAAATCCCGTGACCGGAGCCGGATCGTTCCTCGGGACCGGCCGCGCGTGACGTTCGGGGTCAGGCAAAACCCATTGGAGGTGGTCGGATAACCCCACCGCGCGGTATTCAGGTCGAAGGGCACCGAGCCGTAGTGCATCATCAGATCTGGGCGGTCAAGTCCAGGTGTGGTCCGGGTGAACAGGCCAACCTCCCACCACTGCGTCGAGCGGGTCACCATCGGTCGCGACGCCTCCCACATCACCAGGCCCTCGACGTGATCGTCCAGATTGGACCCTACGCTGGGGTTGTCCACCAGCACGTCGATGCCGACCTCACGCAGGTGCTCGGCCGGGCCGATGCCGGAGCGCATGAGCAGTGTGGGAGTGTCGATCGCCCCGGCGGACAGGATCACCTCACGCCGAGCGCGCACGGTGCTGTACCGGAAGGTCCTCGAGTCAAAGTATTGCACCCCGGTTGCCCGCTTTGCCGCGGTGAAGAGCACTTGCTTGACCCAGGAGTTGGTGCGGACGACCAGGTTGCGCCGCCAACCCATGATCGGGTGCAGGTACCCACGCGAGGACGAGACGCGGATGTTGTCCTCATCGGCGTTGATCTGGAAGAAACCCGCGCCCTCAGTCACCGTGCTGCCCTCGTTGAAGCGCACGGTGGGCAGCCCGACCGCGGCGGCGGCCGCCAGCACCGCCATGGCGCATGGGTCCCGTGGCGGGATCTGGCGCAACGTCACCGGGCCCGAACGGCCATGGTGGCCGCCCGGGCCGTCGTTGTTCTCTAATCGCGCGATGAGCGGCCAGCACTCGTCGGCGCTCCAGCCCGTACACCCCATCGCCGCCCACTCGTCGAGGTCCTCGCGGGGGGTCCAGAACGCGATGCAGGAGTTGTGGGACGAGCAGCCACCGAGCACCTTGGCCCGAGAGTGCCGCACGAAGCTGTTGCCGCCTGCCTGCGGCTCGACCGGGTAGTCCCAGTCATAGCCGGAACCGACCAGCTGCGGCCACTGCTCCAGCCGCAGGACCTTCAGGTCGTCAACGTCGGATGGACCGGCTTCGAGCAGGCACACCGTGACCGAGGAGTCCTCCGACAGCCGGGCCGCGAGGACGCACCCCGCCGAGCCACCGCCGACAATGACGTAGTCGTACGCGTCACCTTCTTCGATCCTGTTGCGCATGCCTCGATCCCTACGGCGACCGCTACCAGCGGCCCGCGTGTCGTGTTGCGTCCCGGCTGGTCCTCGGGGTAGCGTCCCACATGTTGTAGTTACATCAGTGTAGTTCTTCTACTGGTGGTGGTCTGAGCATCGGCCGCCGCCACCACCGCAGTGTTGCGCTTGTGCGTGGCCAGGGTGAAGGGGGTCGGCCATGCATTGCCCGTTCTGTCGCCACCTGGACAGCAGGGTGATCGACAGCCGTTCCACGGAGGACGGAACGGCCACCCGTCGACGCCGCTTGTGCCCGGAGTGCAACCAACGGTTCACGACCGTGGAGACAACCATCCTGATGGTCGTGAAACGTTCTGGGGTCACCGAGCAGTTTTGCCGGGAGAAGGTCATCGCCGGGGTGCGACGGGCCTGCCAGGGCCGGCCCGTCAGTGAGGAAGCTCTGGCGCGGTTGGGCCAGCAGGTGGAGCATGCGCTGCGCGCCTTGGGTCGGGCGCAGCTACCCGCGCGTGAGGTGGGGCTCGCCGTCCTTGGACCGTTGCGCGAGCTCGACGAGGTGGCTTACCTGCGCTTCGCCTCGGTGTACCGCAGCTTTGCGTCCCTGGGTGATTTTGAAGCTGAGATCCGGCGGCTGCGCGCCGAGCGTGCGCCCACTCCCCACGAAGACCTCACGCCATTCACGGCGAATCAGTGACCAGTTTCAGACGAAGGCATGAAGGGACGAGCCAGCATGACGGAAATGGTCGGCAATTCACTAGCTGCCCGCAGTGGGACAGGCGCCGGGCTGCGTTGTGAGCGGATCTACACCAAGCCCGGGGTGCACCCTTATGATGAGGTGACCTGGACGCGTCAGGATGTGGTGCTCACCAACTGGCGAGACGGCTCGATCAACTTCGATCAACGGGGTGTCGAGTTCCCCGATTTCTGGTCACCGAACGCGGTGCAGATCGTCACCAGCAAGTATTTCCGGGGTGCCGTGGGAACACCGGTTCGAGAGTGGAGCCTCAAGCAGCTCATCAACCGGGTGGTGCTCACCTACACCAAGGCCGGCAAGGACAACGGATACTTCGCGACCGATGAGGACGCCGAGATCTTCGAGCATGAGATGATCTACATGCTGCTGCACCAGATCTTCAGTTTCAACTCGCCGGTGTGGTTCAACGTGGGGACCGCCGCGCCGCAGCAGGTCTCAGCGTGCTTCCTTCTGGCTGTCGATGACTCGATGGACTCGATCCTGAACTGGTACAAGGAGGAAGGCCTCATCTTCAAGGGTGGGTCCGGCTCCGGGGTGAACATGTCGCGGATCCGGTCCTCCAAGGAGCTGCTGTCCTCGGGTGGCAACGCCTCTGGCCCGGTGTCGTTCATGCGCGGCGCGGACGCCTCCGCTGGAACAATCAAGTCCGGTGGCGCTACCCGGCGCGCGGCGAAAATGGTGATCCTGGACATTGACCATCCCGATATCGGGGAGTTCATCGAGACCAAAGTCCAGGAAGAAGCCAAGATCCGGGTTCTCCGCGACGCCGGGTACGACATGGACCTGGGGGGCAGTGACATTTACTCCGTCCAGTACCAGAACGCCAACAATTCGGTCCGAGTCTCCGATGAGTTCATGAAGGCTGTGGCGGCCGGTGCGCAGTTCGGGCTGCGGGCCCGAACCACGGGTGAGGTCATCGAGACTGTTGACGCGGCCGCGCTGTTTAGCCGGATGTGCGAGGCGGCATGGGCCTGCGCCGACCCGGGGGTCCAGTATGACGACACGATCAACGACTGGCACACCTGCCCAGAATCAGGGCGAATCACCACCTCCAACCCGTGTGCCGAGTATGTTCACCTGGACAACTCCTCCTGCAACCTCGCCTCGCTGAACCTGATGAAATTCCTCCGGGAGTCACCGGAAGGCGCGCAAAGCTTCGATTCGGTCACCTTCGCCAAGTGCGCCGAGTTGGTGATCACCGCCATGGACATCTCCATTTGCTTCGCCGATTTCCCCACTGAGGCGATCGGGAAGACCACCCGGGCGTACCGGCAACTTGGGATGGGTTACGCCAATCTCGGTGCGCTGCTGATGGCAACCGGGCACGCCTATGATTCCGGCGGCGGCCGCAGCCTGGCCGGTGCGCTCACCAGCCTGATGACCGGCGTGGCCTACCAGCGGTCCGCTCGGCTGGCCGGGGTGGTGGGCGCCTACGACGGGTACCCCCGCAACGCCGAGGGCCACACCCGGGTCATGCGCAGGCACGCCGAGGCCACCGCCGACGCGCAGCGGGTCGACGAGCTGGACACTCCCGTGTGGGAGGCCGCGACCCTGGCCTGGCGGGAGTGCTTGTCGATCGGTGCGCGCAACGGATGGCGCAATGCTCAGGTCACGCTGCTGGCTCCGACCGGGACCTCGGGGTTGGCGATGGACGTCGACACCACCGGCATCGAGCCAGCCCTGGGACTGATCACCTTCAAGAAGCTTGTCGGTGGCGGCTCGATGCAGTTCGTCAACCAGACCGTGCCCCGCGCGCTGCGCACGCTGGGCTACCAGCAGGAGCAGGTCGAGGCGATCGTTGAGCACATCGCCGAGCACGGCAACGTCCTGCGCGCGCCAGGACTGCGTCCCGAGCATTACGAAGTGTTCGACTGCGCGATGGGCGAAGCGGTGATCGCGCCGATGGGTCACGTACGGATGCTCGCGGCAGTGCAGCCTTTCCTTTCCGGCGCGATCAGCAAGACCATCAACATGCCGGAGAGCGCGACCGTCGAGGACGTCGAGAATATTTACACCCAGGGCTGGAAGCTGGGCTTGAAAGCGGTCGCGATCTACCGGGACAACTGTAAGGTCGGCCAGCCCCTGTCGGTGTCCAAGCGCGACGACTCCACCGCGGCCGCGGCTGGTGCGGCCGCGGTGGAGTATCGGCCCGTCCGCAGGCGGCTGCCCAAGAGCCGAACCGGCCTCACCACGTCGTTCACGGTGGGCGGCGCCGAGGGCTACATCACCGCGAACTCCTATCCGGGCGACGGTCTCGGTGAGGTCTTCCTCAAGATCTCCAAGCAGGGCTCGACACTGGCCGGATTGATGGACGCCTTCTCGGTGGCAATCTCGGTGGGCCTGCAGTACGGAGTGCCCCTGGAGACCTATGTCTCAAAGTTCACCAACATGCGCTTCGAGCCGGCCGGGCTGACCGACGATCCAGACGTCCGGATGGCGCAGTCCATCATGGACTACATCTTCCGGCGGCTGGCCCTGGACTTCTTGCCAGCCGAGACACGTTCCGCGTTGGGCATCTACTCCGCCGCCCAACGAGCCCAGCAGCTGCAGACCGGCTCCTACGACGCCCCCGCTGAGGACACCGCACAGCCGGCGCCGAGTGTGGTGCACTCGTCGATGGAGCTGATCGAGGCCAAGCAGGGACTGCACGCCGACGCCCCACTGTGTTTCACCTGCGGGGTCAAGATGCAGCCCGCAGGGTCGTGCTACCTCTGCTCCTCATGCGGGTCCACCTCCGGCTGCAGCTGATCAGCGCCGAACAGCGGGGGCAGGAAGTGCACCATCAGCGCTGACCAGGTCAGGTGGGTCAATATCGGCGCCTGGACGCCGCCGGTGGCCCGGCGCTGCAGGCCGAACAGCGTGCCCATCGCGGCCGAGGCAAGCACGAGCGCCGGGTTGCGCGTCGCGGTGGTGGCCAGCGAATACACGGCGGTGGACAGGGTGACAGGGTGCCTGCCGCCGAGGGCGGCGTACAGCGCGCCGCGGAAGAAAACCTCCTCAGCGGCGCCGTTGGCCAGGGTGGTGAGCAATACCACCGGGCTCGATCCCTGGTGGGCGTACTGCAGGACCCGTGAGATCGCTGTGTTCAGCACCGGGACGTGCCGGGCGACGAGCGCACCCGCGTAGAACACCACGAACGCGCTCACCCCGGTGAGCATCGGGGCGAGCACCGGGCGGCGCAGGGTGTGGTCGGCTTGCTGGATCCAGCCCAGGTGCAGCGGACCCGACCCCAGCCCGCCCGCGATCCAGGTCGCGGCCACGCTGAAGGTCAGAGCGTAGAACTGCGGGGAGCCGGGTTTCGTCGACAGAGCCCTGCCCAGCAGCCCCGCGCCGGCCAGCGACACCCCAGCCACGACCCGGCGACGACGGCGCAGCGCGGTGTCGGACTCGCCACTGTCCCGGGGGCTCTCGTCCATCAACGCGGACGGCAGCGCCACTACCAGTCGTTCCCAACACCGCCGCCACTTCTGCACGGGCCTTGTCACGACGCCCGCTGCGCTCTGGCCCGCTCACCGAGGGCCTGGAGTACGGCACTGTCGTAGTCCATGGGTTCGAAGGGGATCAGCCGCCGGATGCTGTCCTCGCGCACCACCATCTCATTGATCATCGAGTCGATCAGCGAGCGGCCGGTCTGTGCGTCCACATCGGTGACCAGCGACAACCACAGCGACGACAGCTGCGGCGAGAGCAGGGGCACGGGCACCACCAGCAGTGGCCGGCCCTGGATCGCGGCGACCCGACGCATCATGTCCACATACGTCAGAACGTCCGGCCCACCGATGTCAAAGGCGCGTGCGACCGCTTCGGGAACCTCGAGCACGCCGACGAGGTAGCGCACCACGTCGGCCACCGCGATCGGCTGGGTTCGGGTCTGAACCCAACACGGCGTGACCATGATCGGCAGGTGCTCCACCAGCTGACGGGTCATTTCCCAGGAGATGCCGCCGTAGCCCACGATGATCCCGGCGCGCAGGGTGGTGACCGGCACACCACCGGACCCGAGCAGTTCCTCCACCTCGCGGCGGCTGCGCAGGTGAACGGACAGGTTGTCGGCGTCGTCACCCAGGCCCCCAAGATAGATGATCCGGCGCAGCCCCGCCTCGGCTGCGGCGCCGGCAAACATGCGCGCCGCCTCGGCGTCGCGCTGCTCGAAGTCAGCGTCATCGAGGGAGTGCACGAGATAGTAAGCGACATCACAACCGGCAAGGGCGACGCTCAACGAACCGGCGTCACGCACATCGCCGCGCACCGCCTCGCCCACTCCGCGGTAAGACTCAGGACGCCGCGTCATCGCCCGCACCGCGTGACCCGCCTCCGCCAACGCGGAACACAGCCGCCTGCCGACAAACCCGGACGAGCCAGCCACCAGCACCTTCATGAGTGAACCCTCCCCTACGAGCACGGCACGCGCGACCGCAGCCACCAGCACAATCTGGCCCTGCGATTGATCTGGTGGTCAGCCATCGAGGGTCCACCCCGCCGCCTCACGGTCGGCGCGCGATCTGACCCGAATCCGCGAGTAGTGGTGCGACACGGATGATGCCATGGGGATAGGTGCCCCTGTGACCTGGGATAATGATGTTGTCAAAGGCATGATCATCTGGGTTGGAAGGACACCTATCTGGTGGGCAGACTACGCGTGGGGAAACGACCGAGGCCGAAGGTGGGGATCGGCGCGCCGGATCCGTCCCTGGCCGGGGTGTCGGGCATGGCGGTGGTGACTGTCGTTCCGCCTACCCGCCCTATCCACAGCACCCTGACCAGGCCATATCGGCCCCGAACACCTCGGAATCCCGCCCACCCGAGGCGACACTCGAGCCCCTAGCGATCCCTGGTCGCTGACCCGAATCGGCGAGTAGCGCGATGAGTTGATCTCCAACCTGAGATGTTGATCTTTTTAGCGTTTTGTGGCTGACCGGCGGCGAGCGCGGCGAAGGCGGCCGTGAACGAGCCCGTGGCGACGAAGCTACCGTCCAAGGGGAACCTGTAACTGCTGACCGGGTGTGATGGCGGAGCCCACGATGGCGTTCAGCTGCCGGATCCGCTCCACTACCGCGCGCTGGTCAGACTGAGGCGCCACCCGGCGCGCCACGTCCCACACGGTCTCGCCGGCACCCACTCGAACCACCGCCGTCTCCGCCGGGACTCCCGGGCTTGCGCCCTGCCCGATCCAGCCCTGCCCGATCCAGCCCAGGCCACCGACCACGGCCAGCGTCACGGTGGCGGCCGCAACCACCCTGATCACCCGGCTGGACCGCACCGCGGATGGGTGCGCCGCCTGCGCCCCACCCAGCGCCGGAGCCAGCACCCGGCATGCGAGACGCCGACCCCGTACCGGAGCAACGCGAGGCGGCACGGGCGCGGGAGGCGCCGGAAGCGGCCGGGTGGACACCGCTAGCCGGACCGGCCCGACGTCGTTCGATACGATTTTCTCACGACCTGCTGCGGGCCAACCGCCCAACTGTGCTGGTGCCGTCACCGAGACTCCTCATCGCGGATACCATCGAACGCAGGTTCGATCGAACTGCTGTGCGGTGTCTATCACGGCGCCCCGACAGAATCGGTGACCGTGCGGCGTGTTGTTCGAACAGATGTTTGATCTTTGGTGCGATGGTGGTTAGCGTCAGCATCACGACGGACCGTGTCGACCCGACAGCGGTCACGTGACTTCGCCAGCTCGAGGAGGAGCGTTGGGACGACAGTGGAGCGACGAACCGGAAGTAGCCGGTTCCGGAGGCAACGACAGCCTCACGCCGCGCCAGCGACGGGTTCTCGAAGTGATCCGAGAGTGGGTGGAGCGGTTCGGCTACCCGCCAAGCGTGCGGGAGATCGGCGAGGCGGTCGGGCTCACCTCAACCTCGTCGGTCGCACACCAGCTGCGCGCCCTGGAAGCCAAGGGATACCTACGCCGCGACCCCAACCGGCCGCGCGCGGTGGGTATCCGGCCCCCCGACAGTGCGCCTGCGACCTCGGAGGCCCCGAGCGAGGAGCCGACCAGGCCCACCCCCGTTTTCGTCCCCGTGGTCGGCCGGATCGCCGCGGGCGGTCCGGTGCTCGCGGAGCAGGCCGTCGAGGACGTCTTCCCGCTGCCACAAGAAATCGTCGGTACGGGGTCGCTGTTCCTGCTGCGGGTCGTGGGTGACTCCATGGTCGAAGCGGCGATCACCGACGGGGACTGGGTGGTCGTCCGCCAGCAGCCCAGCGCGGAAAACGGGGACATCATCGCTGCCATGATCGACGGCGAGGCGACGGTGAAGACGTTCAAGCGCCGTGACGGGCACATCTGGCTGCTCCCCCACAACCCCGCCTACGAGCCGATCCCCGGGGACGAGGCGACCGTCCTTGGCCGGGTGGTGGCGGTGCTGCGACGGCTGTAAAGCGCCAGGGTCAGGCCTTGACCACATACGCGGCTAGCGCACCGGCGAGGTCCAACCGCACTCGGGCACGCAGCCGGGTGCCGTCCTCGGTGTGGTCGGTAGCCAGCATCTCACCCTCGGCGTGCACCCGGGCGACCAAGGCACCCTCGGTCCACGGCAGCAATGCCTCGACCTCAACCTGCGGTTGCGGCAACGCGTCGGCGATCCGCTGGACCAAGCCGGTCATGCCGGCACCGGTGTGCGCCGAGACGAACGACGCGTTCGACAGCACGTGGCGCAGCCGCGACAGCACGAGCTGATCGGCGGAATCGATCTTGTTTACCACGATCAACTCGGGGGGCATCGGCGTCTGGAGTCCCTCGGTGATCTCAGCGAGAACCTCGCGCACCGCCTCCACCTGCCGCTCGGGCATCGGGTCGGCGCCGTCCACGACATGCACCAACAGGTCCGCGTCGGCCGTCTCCTCCAACGTGGAGCGGAACGCCTCCACCAACTGATGCGGCAGGTGGCGGACGAAACCGACGGTGTCGGTCAGCGTGTAGTGCTGCCCTTGTGGCGTGGTGGCCCGACGGGTGGTGGGGTCCAAGGTGGCGAACAGGGCATCCTGTACCAGCACCTCGGCCCCGGTGAGCACATTGAGCAGGCTGGACTTACCCGCGTTGGTGTAGCCGACGATAGCCACATTGGGCACCTCGTTGGCGCGCCTACGGCCCCGCTTGGTGTCGCGAACCGTGCGCATCGCGGCGATCTCGCGGCGCAGCTTGGCGAGCCGACGGTGAATGCGCCGCCGGTCGGTCTCCAGCTTGGTCTCCCCAGGGCCGCGGGTACCCACTCCCCCACTGGCCCCACCGCCAGCACCACCGGCCTGCCGGGACAGCGACTCACCCCAGCCGCGCAGCCGCGGCAGGAAGTAACTCAACTGGGCCAGCTCGACCTGCGCCTTGCCCTCCCGAGAGCGGGCATGCTGGGCGAAGATATCCAGGATCAGCGTGGTCCTGTCGATGACCTTGACCTTCAGCTTGTCCTCCAGCTGCCGTAGCTGGCCCGGGGTGAGCTCGCCATCGCAGATCACGGTGTCCGCCGCGGTACTGAGGACGATCTCGCGCAGCTCGAGGACCTTGCCGGAGCCGATGTACGTTGCGGGGTCAGGGCGTTCGCGGCGCTGGCGGAGAGCATCGAGCACCTGCGACCCGGCCGTCTCGGCGAGCCGGGCCAGCTCGGCGAGCGACGCGTCGGCCTCGGCCGCGGAGCCCTGCGCCCACACTCCGACGAGCACCACGCGCTCCAGGCGCAGCTGCCGGTACTCGACCTCGGTGACATCAGCGAGCTCGGTGGACAGCCCTGGCACGCGACGCAGCGCGGAACGCTCCTCGAGATCCAGCTCACTTCGGGCGCTCGGGCCGGGACCACGGGACGGAAAAATCGGTGAGGTTGTCATACGCCTCTCATCGTGACACTTCAGTGCGTCGCCCACCACTCGAGCGCCAGCCGGCCCCACGCGACGAGCACCGCTGGCCCGGTCAGCGTGCTACCGTTCCTAGTGATCGTCACGTGCAGGCGGCCCCCGGGCGCCTGCACGTTGGCCTCGCCGGCGTCCCGGCCCTGCGCGGCCAGCGCGGCGGCCAGCGCGGCCACCGTTCCGGTGCCGCACGAGCGGGTCTCCCCCACGCCCCGCTCGTGCACCCGCATCCGCAGTTCTCCGGCGGAGCGCACGTTGATGAACTCGACGTTGACGCCGTGCGGAAAGGCTCCGGGATCGTGTCCCGGCGGCACGGTGAGGTCCAATTGCTCCACCGGGACCTCGGTCAAGCAGGCCAGATGGGGATTGCCGACATCCACCACAAGCCCGGTGAACGCCGCGCCCTCGACGGTCACCGTGGACGTGCCGTTGCGCCGGACCCGCCCCATCTCGACCGTCACCGAGCCGTCGTCGTTGCGCCGCACGGTGCGCGGGCCGGACCTGCTGCCGATCCGGAACTCGGGATCAGCAACCAGCCCGGCGTCAATCAGGTAGCGGGTGAAGACCCGCACCCCGTTGCCGCACAGCTCGGCGAGGGAACCGTCCGCATTGCGGTAGTCCATGAACCAGTCCTCGGCTGACGTGCCCGGCGGCGCGTCAGATACCAGCGCACCTGGCACCGCGCGTAGCACCCCGTCGGCTCCCAGCCCGCAGTGCCGATCGCACAGCGCGCGCACCCGGGACGGTGTCAGGTCCAGCCTGCCGGTGGGGTCGGGCAGCAGGACGAAGTCGTTCTCCGTCCCGTGCCCCTTGAGGAACTCGATGCCTTGCTCCATCGTGGGTGAGCCTATCGGTCCACCGCCAGCGTGAGCGCGGCGTCAAGCAGGTGGGGGTGCTGGGAGTCCAACCACCTGATCCGGCTGTCCCGGCGAAACCAGCTGCGCTGCCTGCGGATGAAGCGCCGGGTCGCCTGGGCGGTCGGGCCAGCGGCACCCGCCGGATCGGCGCCCGCGTCCAGTGCGGCGATGACCTGCTGGTAGCCCAGTGCCCGCGACGCCGTCCGTCCCTCCCGCAGGCCGAGCGACACCAGTTCGTGGACTTCCTCAACCAGCCCGTCGCTGAACATCCGCTGCACCCGGGCATCGACCCGCGCGTCCAGGAGCGCGGGATCGGTATCCAATCCGATGATCACCGCGCGGTAGCGCGCCGGGCCAGGCGGTGGTAGCGCCGCCGCGAACGGGCGCCCGGTGAGCTGGATAACCTCCAGCGCCCGCACCAGCCGGCGACTGTTGCTCGGCAGGATCCGGCCGGCCGCCACCGGGTCGAGCCGATGCAACCGGCGATGCAGTGCCGGCGCCCCATGCTCGGCCAGCTCAGCCTCAAGCTGGGCCCGTACTTCGGGGGCGGCGCCCGGGAAGTCCAGCTCGTCCAGCACAGCCTGAACATAGAGCCCGGAACCCCCGGTGAGCACGGGCACCCGGCCCGCAGCAAGCAGCTCCTCCACGATGCGACGGGCCTCGCGCTGGTAGACCGCCACTGAGGCGGTCTCGGTGACGTCGAGGATGTCGAGCAGATGGTGGCGCACCCCGCACCGCCTGGCGAGCGGCAGCTTCGCGGTGCCGATGTCCATGCCCCGATACAGCTGCATCGCGTCGGCGTTGACCACCTCGCCACCCAGGCTGCGGGCCAGCGTGACCGCGAGGTCGGACTTGCCAGTGGCGGTCGGGCCGACCACCGCGACCACCCGGGGACTCATGAGCGGGCCACTTGTGGCACCAGGATCGGTGGATGTGACGCCACCGCCACGCGTAGGATCACCGCTGCAGGTTAGTGCCACTTCGCGGCGGCGGGCACGAGGTCGAGGAAGGCCGGCATGACCGAGCACAACCACACCGAGCAACGTCGGGAGACCGGCGACCACTGGGGTCCTCGAGCCTCCGTCTCGCGCGCTTGCCGGGATCCGCAGCGCTGGGGGCGGGTAGCTCAAGACGGCACGGTGTACACCCACACCACTGATGGTGAGCGAGTAGTCGGTTCGTGGCAGGCCGGCACGGCGCAGGAGGGTCTGGTGCACTTCGCCCGCCGCTTCGATGACCTGCTCACCGAAGCCGAACTACTCCAGGCCCGGCTGACCTCGGGAGTAAGCGACCCTAAACAGGCGCTGTCCCGGATTCGCACCCTGCGCGATGCGCTCGCCGAACCGACCGTTGTGGGTGACCTGGTCGGCCTCACCGCTTTCCTGGACTACCTGCAGCGCCACGCCGAGGAGTCCCTCGCTGGCGCTAAGGCGGCCCGGGAACAAGCCAGGGCCCGCACAATCGCCCGCAAGGAGGCACTGGCGGAGGAGGCCGAGCGGATCGGCGCCGAGTCGACCCAGTGGAAAGCCGGCGGCAACCGGCTGAGCACCATCCTGGATGAGTGGAAAACAATCAAGGGCGTGGACCGGAAGATCGACGAGACGTTGTGGCGTCGCTTCTCCAAAGCCCTGGACGCCTTCACCAGGCGCCGTGGCGCGCATTTCGCCGAGCTCGACCGGCAGCGCGTCGGGGCTCGGAATCGTAAGGAGGAGCTAGTCGTCGAGGCCGAGCAGCTGGCCGACTCCACTGACTGGGGTGCCACCACGAGTCGCTTCCGAACCCTGATGGCGGAGTGGAAGGCAGCAGGACGCGCCCCCAAGGAAGCCGACGACACCTTATGGCAGCGGTTGCGCGCCGCCCAGGAACGCTTCTTCAGCCGCCGCGCCGCCACCTTCGCCGGGCGGGACTCGGAGTCGGAGCAGAAGGTGACGCGCAAGGCGGAACTGGTCGCCGCCGAGGAGCAGGTCCGCTCGGCCACCAACGCGCAGCGGCGGCCCGCCGACCCCGAGTCCGAGGCTCGGGTGGCCCAGTTCCGAGAACGGGTGGAGCAGTACGAGGCCCGAGCGGCGAAGGCCCGCGCCGCCGGGGATGACGGCCGGGCCACTGCAGCGCAGGCCCAGGCTGATCAGTGGCGCGAGTGGCTGGCCGCCGCCGAACGGGCGGTCACCAGCCGCTGAAGTATGCTCCTGGATCTGCTAGGGGCCGACTACTGGCGAGACAACGCGAGCCGCAGCCACTGCACGGCAAGCACCGCCATGGCCAGCACAGCCAACACCAGCCCGATACCGGGACCGGGACCGGGCACGGTCTGCCGGGACCAAATCGCCCACACCCCGTCGAGCACACCATAGGTGCAGCCCAGCGCACTGGCCCAGACCAGGCCCCAACGACGGGTGAGCAGCGCCAGCATGGACGGGCCGACTCCCAGCCCCAGCGCGACGCCGACAAACATCCGCGGCAACAGCCCGACGCGATCGACCGGGTTCGCGGTACCCCCCAGCACGTCCCAGCCACTAGCGTGCCCCACCCAGGGCAACGTGATGGCCAGCAGCAGCACCATGATCGCACCGGCAATCACCGCCGCGCGCACCCCCGGATCGACCCGGCGCAACGCCGAGCGCTCCACTGCGTTGAGCTCGGCGCGCAGCGCGGCGATACCGTCCGGATCATCGGCGATCATCTCGTCGGCCGGCCGAACGAGGGTAAGCCCAGCGCCACCCCCGGCGTCGTCGGGCCTCGACCGGCCGCCCACGCATCGCCCGCAGCGGTTCGCCGGTGTGCCCGCAATGCCACCTCGGACACCAGGTGGTGCGGCGCCCCATAGGTGATCTCCGCCAGTACCACGTCGCCCGGCCGTACCTCGCTCTCGCCCGGTTCGACGTGCACGAGCCGGCCGTCTCTGGCCCGCCCGCTCACCCTCCGGGTGGCCGCGTCCTTGCGGCCCTCGCCCTCGGAGACCAGCACTTCCACGACGCTGCCGATCAGGCTCCGGTTGAGCTCCCAGGAGATCTCCTCCTGCAGCGCGACGAGCCGCTCATAGCGGTCTTGCACGATCACCTTGGGTACCTGGCCAGCCATGTCCGCGGCCGGCGTGCCCGGACGGCGTGAGTACTGGAAAGTGAACGCCTGAGCGAAGCGTGCTTCCCGGACCACGTCCAAGGTGGCCTGGAAGTCGGCCTCGGTCTCACCGGGGAAACCGACGATGATGTCGGTGGACAGCGCCGCGTCAGGCATCGCGGCCCGCACCTCCTCGACGATCGTGAGGTAGCGCTGCGCCCGGTAGGAGCGGCGCATCGCCGCGAGTACCGCGTCCGAACCGGACTGCAGCGGCATGTGCAGCTGATGGCAGACGTTCGGAGTGGCCGCCATCGCCTCGATGACATCCGAGGTGAAGTCCCGAGGGTGCGGCGAGGTGAAGCGCACCCGCTCCAGGCCGTCGATCCCCCCGCAGGCGCGCAGCAGGTCACTGAACGCGCGCCGATCGGCGAACCCGACCCCGTAGGCGTTGACGTTCTGCCCCAGTAAGGTCACTTCGAGCACGCCCTCAGCCACCAGCGCCTCGATCTCCGCGAGCACGTCACCGGGTCGCCGGTCGACCTCCTTGCCGCGCAGCGCGGGCACGATGCAGAACGTGCACGTGTTGTTGCAACCCACTGAGATCGACACCCACGCGGAGTGCGCCGAGTCCCGCTTCGCCGGCAGCGCGGAGGGGAACACCTGCAGCGACTCGGCAATCTCGACCTGGGCAGCGTCGTTGTGTCGGGCCCGCTCCAGCAGTACCGGCAGCGAGCCGATGTTGTGGGTGCCAAACACCACATCGACCCAGGGTGCCCGGCGGGTGATCTCGCCGCGGTCCTTCTGTGCCAGGCAACCGCCGACAGCGATCTGCATCCCTGGATGCTCGCGTTTCATCGGGCGTAGCTGACCGAGGTTGCCGTAGAGCCGGTTGTCGGCGTTCTCCCGCACCGCGCAGGTGTTGAGCACGATCACATCGGGGGTGGCGTCCTGCCCTGCGGGCACGTATCCAGCCGCCTCGAGCAGCCCGGCCAGCCGTTGCGAGTCGTGCACATTCATCTGGCAGCCGTACGTGCGCACGCGGTAGCTGCGTGGGCGCTGCTCGGTGCTCGCGGTCATCTCGTCATCGTAGAGATGGGCCCGACGCCCGCGCCCACCCGGAGGATCGGATGAGCTCACTCGAGACAGCCGACCCGTGAATGGCCCCGTAGCCTCATCGAGACCTGAGAGTCCTGGTTAGTCGGCCACGACCACCGGTCCACCCTGGGCGCCGACAGGTCCGATGCGATTACTCCGAAAGTCTCCAGCTCACTGAATCGGCACCGCCCGGCGCGTGCTTGCGTCGCGTCAGCGACGAGTTCACGTAATTTGTTCGATCGACGCTAACACCAGGCTGTACGGTTCCACGGCACCTTTGCTCAGGATTTTTGAGCGGTTCTCAAAATTCTGCGATGGGAGATAACACGGTCGATGGACAACTTTTTTCTTAGTTTCCTATTGTTCGTGCTACCGCTGAGCGTGGACACGTTCGCGATCGCCGCCACAGTGGGCGCGAGCCGACCCACCAGATCGATCCGGTGGCGGATCTCAGCTATCTTTGTTCTTTGCGAAGGGGGTATGCCACTGGTGGGTCTCGCCCTTGGCGCATCCATCGGACATACGGTCGGCAGCGTCGCTGATTACCTCTCCGGTGGCCTGCTCATCCTCCTCGGCGGTTACCTATGGTGGGCCGACAACGATGACGACGAGGCCGCGAAGGCACGCCGACTCACCAGCGCGCAGGGCATCGCCTTGGTCGGACTCGCGCTATCCATCAGCCTCGACGAGCTGGCGATCGGCTTGGGCCTCGGTCTTGGCGCCGAGGCCACCATACCCGCCACCATCGTCCCCGCCACCATCGTCGCCGGCATCGTGATCCAAGCACTGGTCGTCTCCCAGCTCGGGTTATCTTTCGGCGTCCGGATCAGCGAACGCTTGCGCGAGGGCATCGAACGCTTGACCGGCCCCATGCTGGTCGTTCTCGGCAGCTACCTGCTCGCCGAGACGCTTATCCACATCGGGCTGGTCACTACCCGCCACGCGGTAGCCGTCGGCATCCTCATACTTATCCTGGGCACCGTCACTACCGGTGCGCACCGTTTTCTGCCAGCCTGGGTACGGGAGCTGAGTTACGTCGTGGCCGACCGCAATGGATCTTGATCCTCGGCGGCCTTGGCCGGAGCTGGCACAGGGGCCGACACCCTCGTCCGGCGCCTGGCTCCGGTCGGTACTGGGGATGGTGCGTCGGCGTGGAAGGGCGCGGCCAGGGCGGGTCGGCTGCCTGCTCATCGTGATCGTGATCGTGGCGCTGTGGGTGCTGAGCCAGGCCGTCCACGGGGTTACCGCTCTATTCAGCGACAATCCCGCTTCGGTGGCTGGCGGGCCATTCGACACGGTCACTCCAGCACGCCCGGCAAGCAGCGGGTCGCCAACCATCGACCGGATCGTCCTGCGCGGCAAGCTCATCGTCGCGATCCACGAGGTACCCGGGCTGGCACAGCGCACCCCAGATTCGGGTGGCTACACCGGGTTCGACGTCGCGTTGCTTGGTCTGATCGCCCGTGACCTGGGGGTGGATCCCGCCCGCACCAGTTTTAAGCTCCTGCCCGCGAGTAGCCGCGAGGCGGCAGTGGGCACAGCTGATGTGGATCTCGTGCTTGGCGGATATGAGATCACCGCAGCGCACAGCGCCAAGGTGGGCATCGCGGGTCCTTACCTGGTACGCCCGTTGCGCCTGGTTGCGCCCACCACCAGCGCGGTGACGGGCCTGAACTCGCTCGGTCACCAGGAGATATGCGCTGCCGCGGACTCGCCAGCCGCGGCAGCGCTGGCCGATCGCGGCGTGACGCTGCAGACGCGGGCGACCCTGGGTGCGTGCGCGAACCTGCTCGGGGATCGCGTCGAGGCGATCGCCGGGGATCAGGACGCCGTGGCAGCGTTGCTCTCCCAGAAACCCGGCACGCTGCGGGTGGTCGGCGAGCCGCTAGGGACCACCGAGTACGGCATCGGACTGCCGCTGGGTGACCCGCTACTGCGCGAGCGGGTCACCGCGGTGCTGCGGCACGCGATCGGCGACGGCACCTGGGCTCGCCTCTACGCTGAGTACCTCGGCACTCCGGTACCCAGCCCCCCTATGCTCCGTTGATCTATTCTTGGGGTTGATCTATCCCCGGGTTGACCCAGCCCGGGGCTGGCCTATCCTCGGTTGCGGCGGAATAGCCGGACCAACGGATCGAACCGGATGTCCGCAACCCTTTCCTTCATCGGAATCAAGGCATTGTCCGTGATCTTGATATGCTCCGGGCACACTTCGGTGCAGCACTTGGTAATATTACAGAATCCAAGCCCATGGTCGTCCTGCGCAGACCGTTTGCGATCCACGCCCTCCTCATCGGCGGCGTCCAACGGGTGCATGTCGAGCTCAGTGATCCGCATGAGAAAACGCGGTCCAGAGAAGCTCTCCTTATTCTCCTCGTGGTCGCGGATCACGTGACAGGTGTTCTGGCACAGGAAGCACTCGATACACTTGCGGAACTCCTGCGAGCGTTCCACATCCACTTGCTGCATCCGGTACTCGCCAGGCTGCACACCCTTGGGCGGCATGAACGAACGCACCTCGCGCGCCTTCTGATAGTTGTATGAAACGTCGGTGACGAGATCGCGGATGACCGGGAAAGTCCGCAACGGGGTGACCGTCACCGGCAGCTGGGGCGGCAACGTGGACATCCGCGTCATACACATCAGGCGCGGCCGGCCGTTAATCTCAGCACTGCACGATCCACACTTGCCCGCCTTACAGTTCCACCGCACCGCGAGGTCGGGCGCCTGGGTGGCCTGCAGGCGGTGGACTACATCGAGGACCACCTCTCCCTCGTTGACCTCGACGTCAAAATCAACAAGGTTCCCGCCGTGGGCGTCACCCCGCCATATTTGGAAGCGTCGCTGGTTGCCCATGTCAGTCCGTCCCTCCCGAGAGCTCCCCGGCGGTGAAGTACTTCTTCAGCTCGTCATGATCGAATAGCTCAACCAGGTCCGCGCGCATCGGGATCTGCTCCTTGCGTCCGACGCGAACGCCGCTTTCGGCTCCGTTGGCGCGCTGCGTACATACCAGCAGGACATGTCGCCACTGCGGGTCCATCACCGGGTAGTCGTCTCGGGTGTGCCCACCCCGGCTTTCGGTGCGCTCCAGCGCGGCCCGTGCGATGCACTCGCTCACCACCAGCATGTTGCGCAGGTCCAGTGCGAGGTGCCAGCCAGGATTGAACTGACGGTGACCCTCCACCACAACGTGCTGGGCGCGGCGACGCAGCTCCTCAAGTCTCTTGACCGCGAGCTCCATCTCCTCTGCCTTGCGGATGATGCCGACGAGGTCGTTCATGGTCTGCTGGAGTTCTTGCTGCAGCAAGTAGGGGTTCTCGGTGCCCACGCTGTCAGTTTCCGTCCGGAAGGGGCTGACCGCCCGCTGCGCTGCGGCCGCCACCTCCGCCTCGCGGACTAACGGCCGGAGCCCGCCCAGAGAGTCCACGTAGGTCGCCGCCCCGAGGCCGGCCCGGCGACCGAAAACGAGCAGGTCGGACAGCGAGTTACCGCCCAGCCGGTTGGAGCCATGCATTCCGCCGGCAACCTCACCGGCCGCGAAGAGTCCGCGCACCGAGGCTGCCGCGGTGTCCGGATCAACCTCCACGCCACCCATGACGTAGTGGCAGGTGGGGCCGACCTCCATAGGCTCGGCCGTGATGTCGACGTCGGCAAGTTCCTTGAACTGGTGGTACATCGAGGGAAGCCGCTTCTTGATGACCTCAGCGGGAAGCCGGGTTGAGACGTCGAGAAAGACCCCTCCATGCGGTGACCCGCGACCCGCTTTCACCTCGGAGTTAATCGCACGCGCGACCTCGTCACGAGGCAGCAACTCCGGCGGCCGGCGGTTACTGTCCGGATCGTCGTACCAACGGTCCGCCTCTTGCGCCGAAGTCGCGTACTGGTTCTTGAAGACCTCGGGGATATAGTCAAACATGAAGCGTTTGTTTTCGGAGTTGCGCAACACCCCACCATCGCCACGAACCGACTCGGTGACGAGGATCCCCTTGACACTGGGCGGCCACACCATGCCCGTGGGGTGAAACTGGACGAACTCCATGTTAATCAGCGCCGCACCGCAACGCAGCGCGAGCGCGTGCCCGTCGCCAGTATACTCCCAGGAGTTGCTGGTGACCTTGAAAGCCTTTCCGATGCCGCCAGTGGCCAGCACCACGGCAGGGGCATCGAACCGGATGAAGCGGCCAGTCTCCCGCCAGTAGCCGAAAGCCCCGGACACCGTGTCGGCATCTGTGAGCAAATCCGTGATCGTGCATTCGGCGAAGACTTTCAGGTTAGCCTCATAATCGCCGTGTTGAGCGAAATCCTCTTGCTGTAGCGAAACAATTTTCTGCTGCAGCGTGCGGATCAACTCCAGACCCGTGCGATCACCCACATGGGCCAGCCGCGGGTACTCGTGTCCACCAAAGTTGCGCTGGCTGATCTTGCCATCCTTAGTGCGGTCAAACAGCGCACCATAGGTCTCCAACTCCCATACCCGCTGCGACGCTTCCTTCGCGTGCAGCTCGGCCATCCGCCAGTTATTCAGAAACTTACCCCCGCGCATGGTGTCGCGAAAATGGACCTGCCAGCTGTCCCGTGAGCTCACGTTGCCCATCGACGCCGCAATGCCTCCCTCGGCCATCACGGTGTGAGCCTTGCCGAACAAGGACTTGGAGACAACGGCGGTACGTTTGCCCAGCTCACGGGCCTCGATCGCGGCGCGCAGCCCGGCGCCGCCCGCGCCGATCACCACGACGTCATAGTCGTAGGACTCGATCTCGATCATAGGTACCGGTTCCTCGTCAAGTAAATAGGATCGATTAGTTGAACAGGCGCAGGTCGGCTATCCAGCCCGCAGCGACGGCCATGATATAGAAGTCCGTGAGCATCACCGTGATCAGCGACGTCCACGCGAATTGCATGTGCCACCCGTTGAGCTTGGACAGCCGCGTCCAGAACCAGTACCTTATGCGATGCTTGGAGAAATTCTTCAGCCGACCTCCGAAAATGTGTCGACACGCATGGCACGACAGTGAGTATAGCCACAGCATCGTGACATTGATCAGCAGGATCAGCGAGCCCAGACCCACTCCAAAGCCACCGTCGGCAGGGAAAAACGCCAATACAGCATCATAAGTGTTGATCAGCAATAACGCGCTAGCGAGGTAGAAAAAATACCGATGAAAGTTCTGTAGAACTAGTGGAAATCGGGTTTCCCCAGCGTACTTCTTCGCCGGCTCAGCAACCGCGCATCCCGGTGGCGACAGGAGAAAAGATCGGTAGCCGGCCTTGCGATAATAATAGCAGCTGGCACGAAATCCGGCAAGGATCGGAAAAACCAGGATAGGCAGCGGCAGTGCCAGCGGAAACGCCGGCAGTGGGGTGCCGAAATGTGATGATCCCGGGGCGCACGAGTCGCTCAAGCACGGCGAGTACAACGGGGTAAGGTAGTGGTATTCACCGACCCAATAGTCATTCCGCATGAATAGCCGGAGCGTCGTGTAGACGATGAAGGCCCCCAGTACGATGGCAGTCACCAAGGGTGACACC
The DNA here is from genome assembly GCA_050699715.1 of Pseudonocardiaceae bacterium. Classification (GTDB taxonomy): domain Bacteria; phylum Actinomycetota; class Actinomycetes; order Mycobacteriales; family Pseudonocardiaceae. The sequence continues at coordinate 37,567 of JBOHFR010000017.1, read as the reverse complement.
CACCAGCGGTCAGTGCGCAAGGTCCGGGCAGAGATCGCCGCCCGGGCGGACTGTATCCGACCAGGTTGGCCGACTCCGGATGGCGGGGACGATGAGGTGGTGGTCATGACATCGATTCAGGTCGGGGCCACGGGCCAGCGTGGTCAGTTCAGCGTGCAGTGGCAGCCGCTGCCGGCACCATCGCCACAGGTCGGCGGCCTGCGGCGCTCACTTCACTACTGACACTAAGCCAAGTCCGTAGCACAGGTCCAAGATATGGTGACGCTCGTCTCGATAGCGATAAGCTATCGAGGTGCAAATACAGCAATTGGTGTACTTTCTGGCCGTCGCTCGGACCCGCCACTTCACCCGAGCAGCCGAGCTCACGCACGTCGCCCAGCCGTCGCTGAGCAAACAGATCCATTGCCTGGAGCGCGAACTGGGCAGTGAGCTGTTCCACCGAGCCCGAGGCAACGTGACGCTCACGCCAGCTGGGGAGGTGCTCGTCCCCTTCGCCAAGCGAATTCTCGCCGACGTCGAGACCGCCCGGTTGCAGGTGCACGAGCTGGCCGAGCTTCGCGGGGGCCGGCTACGGCTGGGTGCCACCCCAAGCCTCTGCACCGGGCCGCTGGCCTACGCACTCGCCAATTTCCGCGTCCGTTATCCAGGCATACAGCTCATCATCGACGAAAGCGGGTCCCGAGATCTGGTACGGCAGCTCGCGGAAGGAGCCCTCGACCTGGCGATGATCACTTCTCCGGCGCACCGAGGGGATCCCGCCCTGCATACTGTCCCGATCCTTCGCGAACAGCTCACCGTCGCCGTACCGCGCACCATGGACATTGACTCGTTTCGGATCGAGGACCTTCGGGACCGCCCCTTGGTGATGTTCCGGGAGGGCTACGACCTCAGATCAATGACTCTCACGGCATGTCAGCGAGCTGGGTTTCAGCCACGGTTCGCCATCGAGGGGGGCGAGATGGACGCGGTACTCAGCTTCGTCGAAGCAGGTCTCGGGATCGCCGTAGTCCCCAGCATGGTTCTCCAAGGCCGCCCCCAGCTTCGTGGTGTGCCGTTCGTGCCTCTCCCGCCGATCCGGACGATCTCGCTTGCCCACCGCACCGACGTGCGCCCAACCCGAGCCGCTGAAGAATTCCGCACCACGCTGTTGCAGCTGCTCAGCGGCGCGCACGCCCAAGGCAGCCTCCCCGCCGGCGTCGAATTCATCGCCCCCGGCTGAGCACCCAGTAGTCAGTCAGGACACGGCTCGACCTCGGTGGACCAGTCGCCCGGGCCGAGCTCGTCACGTATTACTCGCCACGCCAGCCCCTCGGAGTAGCCCTTGCGGGCAAGCATCCCGCCCAGTTTGCGGGCTAGGGTGCCGGCGTCCCGCACGGTGTTGGTGCGTAGCTTGCGCCGGACCAGTTCGCGGGCCCGCTGTTCCTCATCCTCGGGCCCTACCGTCGCCACGGCCTCGCGAACGATCTCATCTGGCACTCCCCGACGCCGGAGCCCAGTACTCAGCGCTCTCCTACCCAGGCCGCGGTGGCGGTGCCCGGAGTGCACCGCCACCGCGGCGAATGCGGTGTCATTCACCAGACCCACCTCGCTTAGGCGGTCGAGCACTAGCTCGGCGACCTCCTCGGGAATCCCGCGCCTGCGCAATGCATCGGCCAACTCGGCTCGGCTGCACAGCCGCGCGGTGAGCAACCGCAGGCAGATTCCCTGCGCCTCCACCGCCGGACTCATGGCTTTGGACCAGGGCATCAGAAGTCCACCGGGGCCGGCACGGTCTGGTCGTCGTCGAGCTTTGCCCCGATACCGAGTTTGTCCTTGATCCGCTTCTCGATCTCGGCAGCGACGTCGGGGTTGTCGCCAAGGAACTTACGGGCGTTCTCCTTGCCCTGGCCGAGCTGGTCGCCCTCATAGGTGTACCAGGCACCCGACTTGCGGATGACGCCCTGCTCCACGCCCAGGTCGATCAGCGAGCCCTCCTTGCTGATCCCGTGGCCATAAAGAATATCGAATTCTGCTTGTTTGAAGGGTGGCGCGCAGTTGTGCACCACAATATCGTTCGCGACAAAATTGTGCAGCTCATCGACCTCGATATCGAACGTCCGGGACCGGCGGGACGGCAGGATCGCGACAACCCGCGAGTAGCACAACTCCTCAGCGACGATCTCCTGAAGAAATGCATCGTCGAGGGCGTCCGCGAGACGTACCAGCCGGTCCCGACGAAGCCGGCTCGCACCCAGCACCTGCCTCATCCCGCCCTGTGGGTCGCCCGCCCGCTTGCCGATCAGCTGGGCTGCCTGCTGGGCGGTGACGCCGCGACCCGCGAGGTGGCTGAGCACCGGTTCTGTCACCTCGTCGGACAGGTAGACCCGTTGGGATCCCCGATACCGGCCATCGAGCAACGCAAGCTCCCTGACGAGCACGGTCCCACGCGGGCCCCACATGGGAACGGTAGCGGCGAACGTGCTGACGTTGTCGACGCCGACGATCCGCACCTCCCAGCTGGGCAGCTTCCCGCTGACCCGACGACCGCAAATCATGCTGCTCCGTTGTGCGCTCGGGTCCCGACGGCTTACCGTGCTGCCGATCCCCCACCGCAGCAGTAGCCAGCGCATCTGCTGGGCAAGCTGAGACGATGTGGTCGTGTACCCCACCCGGATCCCACCAGTCTGCTCACGACTCACGTACCCGTCGGTTTCGAACAGACCGAAGAGTAGGTTGGAGAGCACCTCGGCAGAGACGTCAGGTGCGAAAAAGAACGGCGGGACCTGTTTCTCTGATGCCAGCTTGCCCAAAATCCCGGCTTGCCTGCACAATTCAAGCACACCATTCTTCTCGCCCGGACGGTGCGAGAACGCGACCTGGAGGCCGTCAGAACGTCGCTTCGGGTCGCATCCGAGCCGCACGGCGATTCTGGCGGCGTCGGCGTGGAGCTCTTCTGTGACGTTGATGAACGTGACCGGAGTCTTGCCACCGACATAGCCGTCACCGATCAGGTAACCCAGCAGACGAGCGTGCTCCGGTGTAACTGGCTCGGCATCCCCGAACCCGAGGAATTCGCGAGGTCGGGCCACCCGGTCTCCGGCGACAAGTTGGCCTGCCGGGCGCCAGCCACCCTCAGCGAGGATCTTGTGGTCCGGCGTTACCCATAGCTCGGTACCGTCCCTCAACCGGAGGCCCATGACATCCTGCTCGCCTTGGTCGTACCAGGAGACCACCGGCCGACTGTGCAGTAGCCCCGCCTTGTCGGTGGCGACCACGTGCACCGGGAGCTTGCCGTCGACGACGTCCTCGATCAGGTGCGTCCGACCCGTTACAGGGTCGAACACACGGGTTCCGGCGGCCACGCACTTGTTCTTCACTACTTTGACGCGGGTCCGGTTGCCTACTGCGTCCGAGCCGTCCTTGAGCGTCTCAATCCGGCGGATATCCAGCCGTACCGAGGCGTAGAATTTCAGCGCCTTGCCGCCAGTGGTGGTCTCTGGGGAGCCGAAGAAGACCCCGATCTTCTCTCGGAGCTGGTTGATGAAGATCGCCGTGGTGCCCGAGGTGCTCAGCGCACCGGTGATCTTTCGCAGCGCCTGGCTCATTAGCCGGGCCTGCAGGCCGACGTGCGAGTCGCCCATCTCACCCTCGATCTCCGCCCGCGGGACGAGGGCCGCCACCGAGTCGATGACCACGACGTCCAACGCACCGGAGCGGATCAGCATGTCCGTGATCTCCAGCGCCTGCTCGCCGGTGTCGGGCTGGGAGACCAGCAGGGCGTCGGTGTCCACTCCGAGCGCCTTCGCGTAGTCGGGATCCAGCGCGTGCTCGGCGTCGATGAACGCGGCAATACCGCCGGCCCGCTGGGCGTTAGCCACGGCGTGCAGCGCGACCGTTGTTTTTCCGGAGGACTCCGGGCCGTACACCTCAACAACCCGGCCGCGAGGCAGGCCACCGATGCCCAGCGCCACATCCAACGCGATAGACCCGGTGGGGATCACCTCGATGGGCGCGCGGCCCTCTTCGCCGAGGCGCATCACCGAGCCCTTGCCGTGCTGCTTGTCAATCTGGGCCAAGGCGATCTCGAGTGCCTTGGCCCGGTCCAGTGCTGGTGCCATCTGACGGTCCACCTCGCTAATCGGTTCTTCTGGGTCGGGGCCGACGCTAGGCGATAGGACCGACACTTCGCGGCGACACACACCGGATCTGTGGACAGGAGTCCGGCTGTGGACAACATCCTAGACGAACACGTGTTCGACGTCAGGAGCGACACGCCGGCGCGCTAGCTTGCGGCGCCCACCGGCGCCGGGGATGCGAGACTGGTCAACGCCGCTCCTCGGGAACGTCGAATGTGGCGCACACCACGGCCCATACCCGCTTGATGTCAATCCCCGTCTCCAGCGCCCCGTTTACCGTCCGACCGCCGAGCTCGGCGAACACGTGATCATGGGCTAGCGCGGCCGCCCTGGCCGTGCCGAATTCCTCGTCCATCCGCTGCCGGAAGTGGGTTATCCGCATTCTGCCAGGTTAGGTACACATCCGGCGGCTATCGTGACGGGGTGCTCGCCCCGAGCGACCCGACCGGGCTGTCCTCCACCGCCGGACAGTTGGTGATCCTTTTCGGCCTGCTCTCCGCTCTGCTGGTACTCATCCGCTGGTGGTGGCGGCAACGCGGACGCTGACCCGGGCATACGCTGTACAGCAGGGCGTGCCACCATCGCGCCACCATCGCGCCACCGAGCGGGAGGGGGCTACCACTATGACCGACGTATTCCGATCCGGCGACCACGAGCAAGTTGTGTTCTGCCGCGACGAGTGCTCCGGGCTCCGCGCCATCATCGCCATCCACTCCACCGCGCTGGGGCCGGCACTCGGGGGCACCCGCTTCCACCCTTACCCCAGCGAGGAGGACGCCCTTGCCGACGCGCTGCAGCTGTCTCGCGCGATGTCCTACAAGAATGCGCTGGCGGGGCTGGATCACGGCGGTGGCAAGGCCGTCATCCTCGGCGATCCGACCCGGGACAAGACCGAGGTGGTGCTGCGCGCTTATGGTCGCTTCGTGCAGTCGCTGGGCGGGCGCTACATCACCGCATGCGATGTCGGCACCTACGTCGAAGACATGGACATCGTCGCCAGGGAGTCTGAGTTCGTCACCGGGCGCTCGTTGGCCCATGGTGGCGCCGGTGACTCGTCGATCCTGACCGCCTTCGGCGTCTTCCAGGGCATGCGCGCGGCCGCTGGCCACGCCTGGGGTGCGCCCACTCTGTCAGGGCGTCGGGTAGGCATCGCCGGCGTCGGCAAGGTCGGGCGACACCTCATTGATCACGTGCTCGCCGACGGCGCGGAGGTGATCGTGGCCGACATCAGTGAACGGGCTCTCGAGTGGGTCCGCGCCGCGCATCCCGAGGTGGTAGTGGCGCCGGACACCGAAACGCTCGTCCGCGAGCTCATCGACGTGTACGCCCCGTGCGCGCTCGGCGCGGCGCTGGACGATCCCACGGTGACGGCGCTGCGTGCCAAGATCGTCTGTGGTGGCGCGAACAACCAGCTGGAGCATCCCGGCGTGGAAAAGCTTCTCGACGAGCGGGGCATCCTCTACGCACCCGACTATGTGGTGAACTCCGGTGGAGTCATTCAGGTGGCCGACGAGATCGAGGGCTTCGATTTCCAGCGGGCCAAAGCCCGGGTCGCCAAGATCTTCGATACCACTCGGGAGATCTTCGAACTGGCCGAGCGGGACGGCGTGCCATCCGCCGTAGCCGCCGACCACCTAGCCGAACAACGCCTCCGCAAGATTCGCATCACCACTCCCCCGGCCCATTCTTCGCGTTGCGCGAGCTGAGCGGGGTTATTGGGGTACCGGTTGCCCCGCTGGCCCGCGCAATGCGGCGAGAGACCATGATGGTGGACGTGCTCGACCTGTTCTCCCCGGCCACGCGGGATTGGTTCGCGGGGGCATTCGTCGCGCCGACCCCGGCGCAGGAGGGCGCGTGGCAGGCGGCGGCCGCAGGTGAGCACGCTCTAGTGGTGGCGCCCACCGGGTCGGGCAAGACCCTCGCCGCGTTCCTGTGGGCGCTGGACCGGCTGGCCGTCGCGGGGCCCCCGAACGAACCGGCAAGGCGTTGCCGGGTGCTCTACATCTCCCCGCTCAAGGCCTTGGCGATGGACGTCGAGCGCAATCTGCGTTCCCCGCTGGCGGGCATCCGGCAGGCCGCGCACCGGTTGGGGCTGCCCGCTCCGGACATCCGGGTGGGGATGCGCACCGGCGACACCCCAGCCGATCAGCGCCGCGCCTTCGCCCGCACCCCGACCGACGTGCTGGTCACCACCCCGGAGTCGCTGTTCCTGCTGCTGACATCGGCGGCCAGGGAGTCGCTGCGCGGGGTCCATACCGTGATTGTCGATGAGGTGCACGCCGTCGCGGCCACCAAGCGCGGCACGCACCTGGCTTTGTCCTTGGAGCGGCTGGACGCCCTGCTGGAGAGACCCGCTCAGCGGATCGGCCTGTCCGCCACCGTGCGTCCCGTCGAAGAGATCAGGGCCTTTCTCGCCGGGGGTCGACCGGTACGCGTCGTGCAACCGGTGTACGCCAAGACGATTGAGATCTCAGTGCAAGTGCCGGTGCCAGACATGTCGGCACTGGGTACATTGACCGAGGGTGAACGGACCGAGGAGACCGGCGGGGCAGCGACGGAGCACCGTGCCTCGATCTGGCCCGCAGTGCAGCGGCGGGTGCTGGAGCTAGTACGCGCGCACCGCTCGACGATCGTGTTCGCCAACTCGCGTCGGCTGGCCGAGCGGCTCACCGCAGGGCTCAACGAGCTTGTTGTCGACAACGTCGTCGACAACACTGACGACACTGCGGTGCCCCGCGACCGGATGCCGGCTGAGCTGATGGGCCAGGCCGGGCTCGCCGGTGGCGCTCCCGACGTCATCGCCAAGGCGCACCACGGCTCGATGTCGCGCGAGCAGCGAACCCTGGTCGAAGAGGAGCTCAAGTCCGGCCGATTGCCGTGCGTAGTCGCCACCTCCTCGCTCGAGCTGGGCATCGACATGGGAGCCGTGGACCTGGTGGTGCAGGTCGAGGCGCCGCCGACGGTGGCGTCGGGCCTCCAGCGGATCGGCCGGGCCGGCCACCAGGTAGGTGCGGTGTCTCGGGGCGTGGTCTTCCCCAAGTTCCGCAGCGACCTGGTCTCGTGCGCAGTGATCGCGGAACGGATGGCCAGCGGGGCGATTGAGGCGCTGCGCTACCCCCGCAATCCGCTGGATGTGCTCGCCCAGCAGGTGGTGGCCATGGTTGCGCTGGATCCGTGGACCGTCGACAATCTCGCCGCACTGGTCCGCCGCGCCGCGCCGTATTCGACTTTACCCGACTCGGCGCTGCACGCCGTCCTGGACATGCTGGCGGGACGCTACCCCTCGGAGGAGTTCGGCGAGCTGCGCCCACGGATCGTCTGGGACCGGATCAACGACGAGCTGCGCGGGCGGCCAGGAGCGCAGCGGCTGGCGGTCACCTCCGGCGGCACCATCCCGGACCGGGGGCTGTTCACTGTGATGACCCCCGGCGGTGCCGACGGGGCGGGCTCGCGGGTCGGTGAGCTCGACGAGGAGATGGTGTACGAGTCCCGGGTGGGCGATACGTTCCTGCTTGGCTCGACCTCGTGGAAGATCGTCGATATCACCCATGACCGGGTCATCGCCCGGCCCGTGCCCGGTGAGCCGGCCCGGATGCCGTTCTGGAAGGGCGACGCGCCGGGTCGGCCCTTGGAGTTAGGTCGGGCCCTGGGTGCGTTCGTCCGGGAGCTGAGCGGCGCCGGAGTGGACGCGGCCCGCAGTCGCATCGAAGCGGCCGGGCTCGACGGCTGGGCGGCCGACAACCTGCTGACCTACGTGCGCGAGCAGCGCGCAGCCACCGGGCACGTGCCCGACGACCGCACCATCCTGGTGGAACGTTTCCGCGACGAGCTGGGTGACTGGCGGATGGTGCTGCACTCCCCGTTCGGCGCGCAGGTCAACGGGCCATGGGCGCTGGCGATCAGCGCCCGGCTGCGGGAACGGCGAGGTGTCGAGGCGCAGGTGGCCAGTGCCGACGACGGTATTGTGCTGCGCCTGCCAGACGCGCTGGACGCGCACGGAGCCGAGGTGCTCCCCACCGCCGAGGACGTGCTGCTCGACCCGGATGAGGTGGAGCAGCTCGTGATCGCCGAGGTGAGCACCTCAGCGCTGTTCGCCTCCCGGTTCCGGGAGTGCGCCGCACGGTCCCTGCTGCTGCCCCGCCGCGACCCGAGGCGCCGCACACCGCTGTGGCAGCAGCGCCAGCGCTCAGCCCAGCTGCTCACCATCGCCTCGAAGTACGAGCAGTTTCCGGTGGTGCTGGAGGCGATGCGGGAGTGCCTGCAGGATGTCTATGACCTACCCGGGCTGTGCGAGCTGATGTCGGAGGTGCGCGCCCGACGGGTCCGGGTGGTGGAGGTGACCACCCCGTCACCGTCACCGTTCGCCCGCAGCCTGCTGTTCGGTTACGTGGGGATGTTCCTCTACGAGCTCGACGCCCCGCTGGCCGAGCGCAGGGCCGCCGCGCTCGCGCTGGACTCCACACTGCTGGCCGAGCTGCTGGGCGCCGAGGCGATCCGTGAGCTGCTCGACCCCGGGGTGCTCGTGGACCTGGAGGCGCAGCTGCAGCGCATCGATCCAGATTGGCAGGCCCGAGACGTCGAGAGCACTGCCGATGTGCTGCGCGCGTTGGGCGGCCTCACCGAGGCCGAGGCCGCGCAGCGCGGGATCGCCCCGGAGTGGCTCACCACGCTCAGCGCGGCTCGCCGGGCGATCACGGTGCGGATCGCCGGGCAGCGGCGTTGGATCGCCATTGAGGACGCCGGGCGGGTGCGTGACGCACTGGGCGTGGCCTTGCCGGTAGGGGTGCCGGAGGCGTTCACCGAGCCGGTGGCAGACCCGCTCGGAGATCTTGTGCTGCGCTATGCGAGAACGCGCGGGCCGTTCACCGCGGCCGCCGCAGCGGATCGCTTCGGGCTGGGGCCTGCGGTGATGGGCGCGGTACTGGATCGGATGACCAGGACGGGCACTCTGGTGCGCGGCGAGCTACGCCCGGTCATGCTTGGCGGTGGGGGCACGGAGTACTGCCACACCGAGGTGCTCCGGCGGTTGCGGCGAGCGTCGCTGGCCCGGTTGCGGGCTGAGGTGGAGCCGGTCGAGCAGGCTGCCCTGGGTCGGTTCCTGCCGGCCTGGCACGGCATCAGCTCTTGGGACACCCGGCGTGAAGGGCCGGCGCGAGGGCCGCGCGGCGCGCCCACCCCGGAGGACGTCCTCGGTGCGGTGGAGCAGCTGGCTGGTGCACCGGTGCCGGCTAGCGCGCTGGAATCGCTGCTGCTCCCGGCCCGGCTTCCCGGCTACTGCCCTGCCCTGCTCGATGAGCTCACTGTCTCTGGTGAGGTGAGCTGGATCGGCTGCGGGTCGCTGCCTGGTGGCGACGGGTGGATCGCGCTGGCTCCCACCGACCTGGCTGATCTGGTGCTGCCAGAGCCTGATAACCAGCTTGCGCTCACGCCAATACACCGCTGTGTCCTGCGGGCTCTGGGCTGGGAGCCCGCTGGGGCTCAGGCCGGGGGCGGCGCGCTGTTCTTCCGGCAGCTTGCCGATCGGACCACTCAGTATCTGCTCACAGACGGTGAACCGGCGCCCCATGACGCCGACGTGGTCGCGGCGGTGTGGGACCTGGTGTGGGCGGGGTTGCTAACCAACGATTCGCTGGCACCGCTGCGGGCCCTGGTGTCCGGCAGCCGCGCCGCGCACCGACCACGCCAATCCGCGCCGCGCGCACGATTCGCCCGGATGCGCGCGGGTCGGCCACCGATGCCCTCCCACGCCGGTCCGCCGACGGCCGCAGGACGCTGGTCGCCGACGCCCCCGCTGGCAGCGCCCCAGCCGCCAGGGGCACAACCCAACCCAACTCACCGCGCGCACGCCCGGGCCGAGACGTTCCTCGAGCGCCACGGGGTATTGACCAGAGGGGCTCTGGACACCGAGCGAGCCACCGGCGGCTTTGCCGGCGTCTACAAGGTGCTACGGGCGATGGAGGAATCTGGCCGGTGTCGACGCGGGTACATTGTCGAGGGACTCGGGGCCGCGCAGTTCGCCGTCCCCGGCGCCATCGACCGGCTCCGCGCCGTGAGCCAGCGCGGCGACCACAACGCCGCCACGGTGGTACTTGCCGCGACCGACCCCGCCCAGCCCTACGGTGCTGCCTTGCCGTGGCCACCGCCGGTGGGTGATCCTCGACACCGACCTGGACGCAAGGCCGGAGCGCTGGCCGTCCTCGTCGACGGTTCCGCCGTGCTCTATGTCGAACGCGGCGGTCGATCGATACTCTCCTTCACCAGGGACACCAGAGCCTTGCGTACCGCCGTCCAGGCCCTCGCTGGCGCGGTAGCGCAGGGTTGGTTGGGTTCGCTGTCCGTGGAGCGCGCCGACGGCGAGGCGGCAATGGGATCCGCGCTGGCCGGACTGTTGCGGGACGCGGGGTTCCGCGCCACCCCCCGCGGACTACGGATACGCGCTTGATGTCCTCGTCGCCGGCCTCAGCTCACTGCGTCGCGGGGCGCAACAGCGTCCAGAGACGGGCGACCGCGTCCTGGTCACCGGAGATTCCGACCGACTGGTCGGGCAGCCGCCCCCACGACCAGAGGTAGACCTCCATGGGCTCTCCGCTAACCGTCGCGTCCGCCGAGGGCTCAGCGGCCTCCTCCACCCGCTCGGCGGTGAAGCGGCCCGGCTCGAAGCTGGCCAACCAGCGTCGGTCTGCCGCCGCGAGAGCGACCGTGCCCCGCTGCGGCAAGGAGATCCGCAGCTCACCGAGGCGGTGACCGAACCACAGGAACAACAGCTCATCAATGCCGTCGACGGCCACCTCGGGGTCTACGGCGTGCACCGGTCCGCCCACGGCAGCTTCCACGTCGACCCGATGCACGGTCGTCTCATGAGCCATCCGCCGCCGCCAGAAGCCGTGCGTACGGTCGTCGGGCCACCACGTGTCGCAGGGTTCAGCTGGGTCGTGGCGATCGAGCTCCGCGAGCAACTCGCCGAGGCCGGTCCGCACGAAGCCGACCAGATCACCGTCCGAGGGGGATCGCTGCCACTGTTCGGGGCGACGCCCGTCCCGCACCCACAACCGCGTCTCCCGGTGCACACTACCCACATGCCGCAGGGTCTTCGCCAAGGTGAAATCGGGGCAGCCTGGTACCTCGGCCTGCGCTGCGGAGGGCAACGTTGAGGTCGCTATGTCCAGCATTAACTCACCTTCGATCCCGATCACGTCCAGCATCCGGCCGTAGTCGATCAGTGGTCGCGGGGCCGTCATCGGGATGTCCTTGCCACCGCGTGGCTCGCGAGGGTGAGGAACTCGCCAACCTGGCGGACCAGGTCGTCAGCGTCGCGATCAGTCACCAAACGATGGGCACCGGCCTCGGCGGCTGCCCGGGTAGCCGAAGTAGCGGCAAAAAACGTCGACCATTCGGCAAGTTCCGGCGCAACAGTAGCGAGCAGCGTCCATGCGCTGGTTGGCTGGGAACGGTTGCGCGGCCGAGCCCGCGCGGCCAGCACGGCGGCCGCCGCACGCAGCGCGGCGAGGTGCGCTTGGGCGTAACGATCTACTGGACGTGCGGCGTACTCAGCGTCGAGCAGTCCCTGCCGAGCCTTCGTGAGCAGGATCCGTACGCTCGGCGGGCGGTGACTCAGTCTGTTGAGCTTCGGAGTGTCGTACCGCAGCACGACGGATCGGGTGAGCGCAGCAGCAGCGGCCACGTTGGCCTCCTGGGCGGGAGTCGTGATGGGCACACGGGTCAGCTCCGCCGTGGGAAGCCGGCAGAGCTCGGCGGCGGCGCGCTTCCCCCGCCCCACCGCCGAGTCCTCGTTCGAACATATGTTCGAACGAGGAGAGGATAACCCCTCGGGGCTCGGTCCCGTCAAGTGCCAATTTCCGCCAGCACGGCAGGCCGGTGCTTAGGCGTGGTCTCATGACACTCATGAACTCTCTCGACGCCATCCGCATCGCGGTGACGTCGGCCGATACTGGAGGTCGGCAGTGACCGCAATGCCCACCCGTGAACCAGCACGGCTGGCTGAGCTGACGGCCGCGCAGTTGCGCAGGCAGCTTGATGAGGCACTGCGGATCTATGTCACGGCGATGCGCTACCCACCCGGTACGGCGCGGCATCGCAGCCCGATGTGGCGAGAGCACATGCTGCGGGCCGGCTGGCTATGCGTGGCCGCCTTCGATGCAGACACCATGGTGGGTATCGGCTACGGCTACCGGGGGGCGCCCGGCCAGTGGTGGCACGACGAAGTCCACCGCGGACTCACACTCATCGATCCCGCCGCAGCACAACGTGAGCTCTCCGACTACTTCGAGCTCACCGAACTGCATGTGCACCCGCAGGCGCAGGGCAGGGGCATCGGCAGGGCTCTGCTTACCGAGCTACTGTCCAGAGTGGACGCCCCGCGCGCATTGCTGTCCACCCCCGAGGGCCCCACCAGAGCATGGCGGCTCTACCGGCGGCTCGGGTTCACCGACCTGCTGCGCCACTACCGCTTTACCGGGGACTCCCGGGAGTTCGGCGTGCTGGGCCGCACGCTGCCGATCGAGAGGCCGCTTAAGGGGCCGGCCTAGGGCGCCGTCAGCGGACAACGACCGCAGCCGGACGTTCCGGCGCCATGCCCAGCCGGGCCAGCACGGCCCGAGTGGAGCCAGATCGGTTGAGCGTGTAGAAGTGCAGCCCCGGCGCACCCTCAGCAAGCAGCCGCTCGCACAACTCGCTCGCGACATCCACCCCTACCTGACGCACCGCGGCGGGATCGTCACCCACCGCGAGCAGCCGGTCGCGCACCGTCCCAGGGATCGTGCAGCCGGACAACTCAGCCATCTTCTGCACGCCGCGCAGCGTGGTGATAGGCATGACCCCGGGCAGGATCGGCACCGGCGCCATGTCCGCACCCGCCGCAGTGACCTGATCCCGCAGCCGCAGGTAGTCCTCCGGGCGGAAGAACATTTGGGTGATCGCGAACTGGGCACCGGCCCGCAGCTTGGCCACCAAGTACCGGACGTCGGACTCAGCGTCGGGCGAGCGGGGGTGGCACTCGGGGAAGGCGGCCACACCGATGCAGAAATGGCCGAGCGAGCGAACAAGGCACACCAGCTCCGCCGCGTAGTGCACGCCCTGAGGGTGCGCCACCCACTCCCCGAGCGGCTCACCCGGCGGATCCCCGCGCAGCGCCAGCACGTTGCAAATCCCGGACTCAGCGTAGCTACCGATGACCTGTCGCAGTTCGGCCAGCGAGTGGTTCACCGCGGTGAGGTGCGCCATCGGGACCAGGCTGGTCTGCTGCGCGATCCGCCCTGTGATCCGCACCGTTCGGTCTCGGCTGGAACCCCCGGCACCATAGGTCACCGAGACGAAAGCCGGGTTCAGCGGCTCGAAGTCACGCACTACTTGCCACAGCTGGTGCTCTCCGGCGTCGTCGCGGGGCGGGAAGAACTCCACCGAGAACACCGGGCGGCCACCGCCGAGCCGATCAATCACAGCCGTCATGCTGACACCCCCATGAAAACACCCTAGGCCGTGCCGAGGACAAGGGCGCACCTCAATACCGGCCAAACCCGGGGCAAACCGAACCGGGACCCCGCCGAGGCCGAACCCGGGCCCGTGGCGCCACGAACGACCCCTATGGTCGGTCTGCATAGTGCGTGCGGGCCCGGCTACGCGGTGCGTCACCACGATCGCAGGAGGTTCGATGGCGCAGGGGAACGCCACCGGCGGAGCCCGGACTCGGATCCTAGGCGGTCTGAGGGAAAATCAGCAGGCGCATCCACTCGATGACAACCTCCGCGCCGAGGTGCGCCTCGAGCTTGCCACCTTCCTGCAGGCCAAGCGCGACGAGGCGGCGCAGATCGACCAGCAGTTCCTCGCCGCGGTGGACTCGCTGAGTGACTTCGTGCTAGGCCCCGGCAAGCGACTGCGGCCGACTTTCGCCTGGTGGGGCTGGCGCGGAGCGGGTGGCTCCCCGGCTGATCCGCAGGCGCGGGCCGTGCTGCGGTCGGTGAGCTCACTGGAACTGATCCACGCCTGTGCCCTGGTGCACGACGACCTGATGGACGATTCGACCACCCGGCGCGGCGCGCCGACGGTGCATGTCAGCTTCGCGGCCCGACACCACGCGGCCGGGTGGTCAGGCACGCCGGAACGGTTCGGCGCGGCCACCGCCATCCTGATCGGTGACATCGCACTGGCCTGGGCCGACGACATGCTGCGCGGGTCGGATCTGGGGCCTGATCAGCTGTACCGAGCGCACTCGGTGTGGCAGGCGATGCGCACCGAGGTACTCGCGGGCCAATACCTCGACGTACTCACCCAGGCCAGCGGCGACGAGACGCCCGAGACCGCGCTGCGGATCGACCGGTACAAGACCGCGGCTTATACCGTTGAGCGCCCGCTGCACCTCGGTGCCGCGATCGCCGGAGCGGGCCCCGCGCTGGTGCACGCCTACCGCCGCTTCGGCGCTGACATCGGTATCGCCTTCCAGCTCCGCGATGACCTGCTGGGCATGTTCGGCGACCCTCGGGTCACCGGTAAGCCGGCCGGCGATGACCTGCGCGAGGGTAAACGGACGCTACTGCTGGCCTACGGACTGCGAGCCGCTGACGAAAAGCGGCAGACCGGAGCGGCTGACCTGCTGCGCGGCGCCATCGGGAACCCGCAGCTGGACGAGAACACCGTGACGGAGATCCGCGAGCTGCTGATCGAGCTCGGCGCGGTGGCCGAGGTGGAGCGCCGGATCACCACGCTCACCAACTCAGCACTGGGCAGCCTGTGCGCGGCTGACCTGGCCGATCCAGCCGGCGCCCGGCTGGCCGAGCTGGCCGCACAAGCCACCTGCAGAGTTTGCTGACGCGACCACGCGTAACGTGCACCCGTGCGCACCGTACCCGGTCCCACCGACCACATCGTCATCGTCGGCGCCGGGCTAGCCGGCCTGTCTGCGGCACTACACCTGCTCGGATCCGGTCGGCGGGTGACCATCCTCGAAGCCCAGCCCCACCCAGGTGGCCGGGCCGGCCGGATGGATCTCGCCAGCTATCGCCTCGACACCGGCCCCACCGTGCTCACCATGCCAGAGCTGGTCGACGAGGCGCTGGCCGCAGTGGGTGACTCGCTCGCCGCACGGCTAGAGCTGGTGGCGCTGCACCCAGCCTACCGGGCCCGTTTCGCCGACGGGTCAGTAATCGACGTGCACACCGACGCCGACGTGATGGAGGCGCACATCCGGGCGGTGGCCGGCCCAGCGGAAGCGCACGGCTACCGGCGGCTGCGGCACTGGCTGACCCGGCTGTACCAGGTCGAGATAGGCCGGTTCATCGGCGGCAACTTCGACTCCCCGCTGGACCTGGTGGCCGGCCGAGATGCGCTGCGCGACCTGGCCGCGCTGGCCGCGCTGGGCGGCTTCGGCCGGCTGGGCACTCAGATCGGCCGCTTCCTGCACGATCCGCGGCTGCAACGGATCTTCTCCTTTCAGGCGCTCTACGCCGGAGTGCCCCCGCAACGCGCCCTCGCCGCGTACGCGGTGATCGCCTACCTGGACACGGTGGCCGGGGTCTGGTTTCCCCGTGGGGGAATACAGGCGCTGCCCCAGGCACTGGTCGACGCGGCCGTCGACGCCGGCGCCGAGGTTCGCTACAACACGACGGTGACCGCCCTGGAGCACTCCGGGGAACGCATCACGGCAGTGCACACCGCCGAGGGCGAACGAGTTGGCGCCGATGCGGTGGTGCTCACGCCCGATCTACCGGTGGTGCACCGCCTGCTCGGCCGGGCCCCTCGGCGGTTGGTACCACTGCGCTGGTCACCCTCAGCGGTGGTGCTACACGCCGGAGTCCGGGCGGGCACCGGGCCGGGCTGGACAGGGCTGGCGCACCACACGATCATGTTCGGCGAGGCCTGGGAACGCACCTTCGACGAGATCATCTACCGTGGACAGCTCATGACTGACCCGTCGCTGCTCATCACCCGTCCCACCGCCACCGACCCGAGCCTAGCCCCCGCCGGTCGTGAGCTGCTCTATATACTCGCGCCCTGCCCCAACTTGCACACCGCACCGCTAGACTGGGACATCCTCGGACCAGCTTATCGCGATGAGCTGGTCAGCACGCTGGAGCAGCGGGGACTGGCTGACTTGGGTGAGGCCATCGAGGTCGAGCAGCTGGTCACCCCCGCTGACTGGGCGGCCCAGGGACTGGCGGTCGGAACCCCGTTCTCCGCGGCACACACCTTCGCTCAGACGGGGCCGTTTCGCCCATCGAACCTGGTGCGCGGGCGAACCAACGTCGTGCTCGCCGGATGCGGCACGACGCCCGGGGTCGGTGTACCCACCGCGCTCATCTCCGGCAAGCTCGCCGCTGCCCGGATCACCGCCGCCGGAGCCCGCCGAAGCACCGCCATGAGCGGCTGAGCCAGCCGTGTCATGTCCCGGCGCGACGCACGTGCAGCCCGTGCTGCTGCTCGACCGACTGTGCCCGAGCCGGCTGCTGTCGGGCACGGTCCTGCTCGGATGGGCCGGTTCGGTCCTACTGGCCACCATGGCGGTCGGGGCCGGCGGAATTCTCATCACCGACCCGCTGATCACCGGGGGATCGCTGTCCTGGATCCGCTACGGGCACGGGCACGACCTGGCCACGGTGGCGCTCTACGTCGGCGTCGGGATGATCGTGTGGGCCTGGGTACGCCTGGGGCGTGACGTGCTCAGCGGCACCGCGACCGTGCGGCAGGTGCACATCGCCAGTGCGGTGTGGACCGCACCCGTCCTGCTGTCGCCGCCGCTGTTCACCCGGGACGTCTACAGCTACCTGGCCCAAGGTGCACTGGCTGTGCGCGGGCTGGATCCCTACCAGGTCGGGCCCTCGAAGCTGCCACCGGGGACCATCGCGGACAACGTGCACTACGTATGGCAAACCACCCCGGCTCCCTACGGCCCGCTGTTCATTCTCATCGCCAAGACGATGAACCAGTTGGCCGGCGAGAACCTCATCCTGGGCGTGATCAGCATGCGGTTAGTGCTGCTGAGCGGCCTGGCTCTGCTTCTCTTCGCGCTCCCCCGGCTGGCCGATCAGCTCGGCGGCAACCGCACCGTCGCGCTGTGGCTGGTGATCACCAACCCGATGACCATCGTGCACCTGGTCGGTGGGCCGCACAACGACCTGCTCATGATCGGCCTGTTGGCGGCGGGCACCCTGCTGGTGCTGGTGCACCGGCACGTTGCCGGGATCGCGCTGGTCACCGTGGCGATGGCGGTGAAGGCGTCAGCCGGGATCGGGTTGCCGTTCCTGGTCTGGATCTGGGCGGCTCACCTGCCCGGTAGCCGGGGCGCGCGACTGCTGCGAGCCGGAGCGTGCAGCGTAGCGTTGTTCGGGGCCATGTTCACCGTCATCACGTTGGTGTCCGGCGTCGGTCTGGGCTGGATCCCGGCCCTGGACGCACCGTCGCTGATTGTCAACTGGATGTCGCTGCCCACCGCCGCCGGGAAGCTCGCGCACGCGCTGGCTTCGCCCTTCGATGACATGAGCGACCGCCCGTTCATCATGACCTGCCGGCTGCTGGGCTCCGGGGTCTTCCTGGTCATCCTCGCCCGACAGTGGTGGCTGGCCAGAGACGGCGGACCACCGGCTGTTCGCCGCGCGGCTCTAGCGCTGCTGTGGGCGGCGCTGCTGGCGCCGGCCACCCTGCCCTGGTACCTCACCTGGGCGCTGGTCCTCGGTGCGGCCTTGCCGTGGACACGACGTTCGCTGGCGTGGGTGGCAGCCGGGTCCACCTGGCTGGTGGTGTGCACCTTTCCCACTGGGGAGGACGCGTCGACCTCATGGCTTTACCAGTTCGCCATGGTGGCAGTGTCACTGCTCGCGGCAACCGCCCTGCTGCGCCGCGATCCGCTGGGCCTGCGCAGGCGCACTCACCTCATTCACCCAGCGACAGTAGAGTCAGTAGTGGCGCGATGAGTCGCGAGCTCGATGCGGCGGGCATCACCGAGCCCGCGCTGCGGGCCTCGTATACCCGATGCCGGAACCTCAACGCGGCGCACGGCCGCACCTATTTCTTGGCGACCCGGCTGCTACCGCCTGGGCAACGGCCGGCGATCCATGCATTGTACGGGCTGGCCCGCTACGCCGACGAGATCGTCGACGACTTCTCCGACACCCGGCCGTGGCCGCAGCGCCTCGCGGAGTTGGACACCCTGACCCAGCAGCTGCGCGAGGGGCTGGCGCGGAGCCGCTCGAACCACCCGGTGCTGGCAGCGCCAGTGCACACCGCGGTTCGCTACCAGATCGATCCACAGCACTTCGCGGACTTCATGGTCTCGATGCGGATGGATCGGCCGGTCGAGCAGGGTGGCGTGGCCGGTTATCGGACCTTCGACGAGCTGGCCCGGTATGTGCACGGCTCGGCGGCGGTTATCGGTCTGCAGGTACTGCCGGTACTGGGTACTGTGGTCTCCCGGGAGCGGGCTGAACCGCACGCCGCCGCATTGGGTGTCGCCTTCCAGATCACCAACTTCCTCCGCGACGTCGGGGAGGACCTCGATCGCGGACGGATCTACCTGCCCACCGACGAGCTGGCCTCATTCGGGGTGGACCGCGAGCTGCTGGAGTGGTGCCGCGGCACCGGAGCGCCCGATCCTCGGGTGCGCCGCGCGCTGGCCTACCTGGTAGCACGCACCCGGGCGATCTACCGCAGGGCGGCGCCGGGGATCCCGATGCTCGCCCCGGTGTCCCGAGCCTGCGTGGCCACCGCGTTCCGCTTGTACAGTGGCATCCTGGACGAGATCGAGGCGGCCGAGTACCACGTACTGACCCGTCGGGTGGCAGTGCCCCCCCACCGTCGGCTCGCCGTCGCATTGCCAGGCTTGAGCCGGGCGCTACTGGCGCGGGCGCGCCACCGAGCAAAAATTTCGCGGACGGTTCCTGCCTAGGCCAGCCTCGTACCAGGCCGGAGATTTCCAGATGGGAATTCACCGAGCTCTTTTGTGCGCAAGGTTGACCATTGGTTATGTCTGAGGGGTATCCTTGACAGAGGGTGGGGGCCGCGGAATCGGGCAAAGGTCAGCACATGAGCCTGCGGGAAGCATTACTTATCGCCTTACGCGGATTGCGTGCCCATCGGCTGCGCTCCTCGCTGACCATGCTCGGCCTCATCATCGGAGTCTCCGCGGTGATCGTGCTGTTCGCCTGCGGCCAGGGTGTGCAGAACTCGGTCAATGCGCGCATCGAACCATACGTCAACCTGGTCACCATCGTGACGCAGTCCGTCAGCGTTCCCGGGGGCCCGCCTGCGCAGAACCTGACCGACGCCGATGCCGCCGCGCTACGCAACGCTCCCGACGTCGCCACCGTCACCCCGGTGGTCACCGGCACAGCACCGGGCACAGGCGCGGCAGCGAACACAACGCCGGGCACAACACCGATTCAGACCAACACCACCACGTTCCTCCCGGGGGCCATCATCGGCTCCACAGAAAACTGGGCCGTGGTGAACAACCGGGACATCCAGACGGGGTCGTTCTTCGACGAGGCCCAGTCCCGCGAGTCCGCCCGGGTAGTGGTCCTAGGTCCCAGCGTCGCGACCACGCTGTTCGGCGATCCCCGGGCGGCGCTGGACCAGACAGTCCAGATCAACCATCGGACTTTCCGGGTCCTCGGTGTGCTGCAGAGCTACGGTCAGCAGCTGGACAACACGGCGGTCATGCCGCTGAGCACCGCCCGCCGCTACATCGTCGGCCACGGCATCGGCACCGGCGACAAACTCGACCAGATCCTCGTGCAAGCCTCCCGACAGGCCGCCGTGCCTGCCTCCATGGACCAGGTGGCCCGGATCCTCGACACCCGGCACCGCATCGACAACTCCCAGATGCGGGACTTCCAAGTACAATCCCTAGGACACCGGGTGCAGACCTTCCAGCAGATCGTGCTCATTCTCACCCTGTTCACCCCGGCCGTCGCGGCCATCTCCCTGGTGGTCGGCGGTATCGGAGTCCTGAACATCATGCTGGTCTCGGTCACCGAGCGAACCCGGGAGATCGGCATCCGCAAAGCGATCGGCGCCACCCGCCGCGCCATCCTGGAACAGTTCCTCATCGAGTCCATCGTCCTGGCCGGCCTCGGTGGGCTCGTCGGCGTCGGCGTCGGGATTGGGCTGTCGTTGCTCGCCGGCGCCATCGCACCGGCCCTCGACCCCGCCTCCGGCTTCCTCGCCGGATTCGCCCCCGTCTTGTCTGTCCTGCCCGTGGCGGGGTCCTTCGGGATCAGCCTCGCGATCGGGCTCCTCGCCGGCGGCTACCCCGCCTACCGCGCCGCCCAGCTACGCCCCATCGAAGCCCTCAGATACGAATAACGAGGCCTTCGTCGGCGATGAGCAGCCGACCGGCACGGCGGGTCGCCGCCGGGCGTGCGAGCACCCACACCACGCCGACCAGTAGCCAGGCGGCGGACAGTGCTGGATAGGCACCGGCGGCGCCGGTCGGGTACGGCCAGATGTTGCGGAACAGCGTGTAGCCGATCAGCAGCAGCGCTAGCCCCGGGACAACGATCTCCCAGACCGCGACGTGACGGCGGCCAGCGAAAAACAGCAGCCTCGTCACGCCGATCGTGGCGAGTGCGTAGGCCACCAGCACGATCAGCGTTCCGATGGCCCCGGACGCGACGAACAAGTCGAAGGGCTTTACGCCCAGCACGAACCACGTGGTGCCAATGGTCAGGTACATGGCGATGACGACTGCTGCGGTCGCGCGGACTGGAGTCCCGCGCGTCGCGGAGAGCGTCCCGAATGGTGAAAACCCGACGCCATCCCGCGCGAGCGCGAACAACAACCTCGCCGCACCGACCGCGCAGGCCAGCGCGCAGCCGAAGGCACTGATCACCGCACCGAGCGTGATAGCCTCCCCCACCCAGCCCGCCACGTACCGCGAACCGAGCTCCCCCAGCAACGATCCCGAGCCAGCGAACGCCGCCACTCCCTTGTCGCCCGCGCCGAAACCCATCATCGCCACGGCCGTGACGAACACGAAGTACAGGCCACCGAAGATCGCCGTCCCGAGGATCGCCCGGGGGATGTCACGACCCGGCGTGCGTGTCTCCTCACCCAACGTCGCGGCGGCCTCGAAACCCGCGAAGGACAAGAAGCCGAAGACCACCCCGAGGAACACCGCCGAAACGCCGGTGCCGGGCGGCACGGTGAACACCGACAGGTCGACCGTGTGATCCTGCGGCGCGTTACCGGTCCCAAGCCGGATGAGGATCACCACCGCCACAACCACAATCAGCGCGACGGTGGCACCTTCCACCGACAACAAAAGCCTGGTCACGCCCCGAACCGGAGCGATGGCCAGCGAGAACACTCCAACCAGCGCGATGGCACCAATGAGAAAACCCGACCATGACGGCTGGTGCGTCCACACCCCCACGCTGTCCAGAAAGGTCGCGCCGAAGATACCGGCCGCCGATGCCGTAGCGACTCCGAACAACGTGTAAGTACCCAGCAGCGCCCATCCGGCAACGACACCCGCACGAGCACCGAGGGTCGCTCCGACGAAGCCGTACACACTGCCCGCGTGGTGAAAGCGCTGGCACAGTCGCACAAAGGTGTAGGCGATGAGCAGCACTCCGACGGTGGCCAAAGCAAACGCGAGCGGGACGGCGCGCCCCACCGTGCCCGCGGCGGCCTGCGGGTTGATGTTGACCGCCGCCGAGGGAGCCATCAACGCCACCGAGATGCCAACGGCCTCCCACGCGCTCAGCTCTCGACGAAGGTGAGCACCGTGAGCTGACGGTGAACAATCGGGTATTTCGGACATCGCGTTGCCTTCCCCAGTAGTGCGGACCGTCAGTCATAGTGAGACGGCAAACATCGCCGTGCGTACCACGTCGATGTGTCATGCCGATTACGCCAGCCGGTAGACGCGTTTCGCGTTGTCGGCACCCACCATCTGCGCGACGCGTACAGCATCAGCACTCGACCACTCCCCCGACTGCACCCACTCGCCGAGGACGCTGGCTGTGGCACGCCGCCACAGCACGGCGCCAAGATGATGCAGCTCGGCCGGCCCCCACGCATCGGAGGAGAACAGCAGCTTGCCGAATGGAGCCACTTCCAGCGACTCCGCGACAATCGCGCGAGACCGCGCCCCAGTGTAGTTCACCGCCAATCCAACGTCGAGGTACACGTGGGGAAACACGTGGGCCAGATACCCGGCGGTGCGGTGATAGGGGTAGCAGTGCAGCAACATCACCGGCACCTGGCGGTCCTGTACCCGGCGCAGGAAGCCGGTCATCAGTGACGGATCGCAGCGGTGCAGGGTCAAGTCAGGATCCCCGTACCCGGCGTGGAACTGCAGCGGCAAACCGAGTTCGACACCCATCCACAGCAAGTGGCGCAGCAGCACCGGATCAGTCAAGCGCGGCTCGCCGGCCTCCCATCGCCCTAGCCACCGCCCGGCGGCGCGACGCACATCGGCGACGCTGGGGACGTCAGGATCGAAGTCAAGGCCGTACCGGTAGGCGATGACGGACTTGAGCCCCACAGCGTGCCGAGCCCGTTCGTTCAGGGCCGAGGCGAACCGGTCGGCGAACTCGGCCGCCTGCACATCACGTGCCGCCACGTCCTCGGCGATGGACTCCAAGCGCACAATTTCCGACACGGTCGCGCCGGAGGCAGCCGCCATCTCGGCGGGCCCCAGGGTCTGCTCAGCTCGGTAGCCGGTCTCGACCAGGAACCACCCCACGCCACTGGCGGCAAGAAATCGACGGGTCACCTCCTGCGCACCGAGCTCTCGCCGGCGGGCGAGGTACGCAGCGGCGTTCGCGTGCGGAGGCAGGTCGAGCACCGGAGCGCACCAGCGGCGGACCGCGAAGCCCAACTGGGAATCCAGATGAGTCGTGCCCGCAGGTGCCGCCCACGAGGACTCACTGAAGCCAGCCTCGAACCCAGAATCCTCGACATCCCCCGTCAGGGCGCCGTGGACGTGATGGTCCACCAGGCGCATCGCGTCGAGCGCGGCGCGCAGCGCGTCCGCACTCACACCAACGTTGTGGTGCGCGCGTACACGGCGGTGGCCTCAGCGCAGGTGTGGACCTGGATGTCGATGTGCTGCTTGTGAACCATATGGTAGGTGTACCAGAAAATGACGAAGGAGTATTCGTCAAACATGAGGAATCTGTCCGGGGCTGTGATCGGCTCTGCGGTGTCCGGTGCCGCCGTCGTTGTGCTCGCCACGAAGCCGAACACACGGCGTGTCCTACGGTGGGCGCTGTGGGGGTGCGCGTCACTCGGAGCGGCGGTCACCGCTTCGGAATACCTGGGCCGCTGAGTGCAGCGAGACCCGGCGGGCCCGCAACGGTGATCGAACAGGTGCGTCTTGGTAGCCTGAGCCAGCTGCCAAGACGTCCCATTCCCTAGATCGGGTTCGGCCCCGGAGGCGAGACTGACGTGCCGATGCTAGACCGCGCGGTCATCGATGCCCTGTTCCCCGCTGATCTGCCCGAACCCGAGCACTGGGAACAGCATTACCCACTGCGGCAGCTCCCCGAGGGCGCTCAGGTCACCCGGTTCGGTCCCTCGCCAACCGGGTTCGTGCACATCGGCGGCGTCTACGTGGCCACCATCGACCGCGACATCGCGGCGCACTCCGGGGGCGTCTATCTGGTGCGGGTAGAGGACACTGACCAGTCACGCGAGGTCGAAGGTGCCCTCACCCAGTTCGCCCGGGCGTTCGACTACTTCGGTATCCCCGCCGATGAGGACGACGAGTATGGCCCCTTCCGCCAATCGGCCCGCGTACGCATCTACCTCACCTACGCGCGAGAACTGCTGCGCCAGGGCAAGGCGTACCTGTGTTTCGCCACCAAAGAGGAGCTCGCCGGCATCACCGCACGCCAGCAAGCCGCGAAGATCCCCACCGGCTACTATGGCCCCTGGGCCATCTGGCGCGACGGCGACCCCACCGCTGTGCGGGCCAAGCTCGCTGAGGGCGCCCCGTACGTGGTGCGCTTCCGCGCCCCCGACAACGCTGCCGGGCAGCGGGTCCGCTTCACCGACGCGATCCGGGGCGAACTGGAACATGAGGCCAATCGCAACGACACTGTCGTCCTGAAATCTTCCGACCAATCCCCTCGGCTGCCGACCTATCATTTCGCGCACGCCGTGGACGACCATCTGATGCGCGTTACGCTAGTCATTCGCGGCGAGGAGTGGATCTCGTCAGTCCCGCTACATGTGCAACTGTTCAACGCGCTGGGCTTCGAGCCGGTCATCTACGCGCACATCGCACCGCTGATGAAGCAGATCCCCGGCGGGAAACGCAAGCTGTCTAAGCGTACAGACCCCGAAGCCAGCGTCGACTTCTACATCGAGGCCGGCTACCCTGCCGAGGCCGTCCTGTACTACCTGCGGGGCCTGGCCAACGGGCGGCTCGCCGACCTCCCACTCCACGAGGCACTCGCCACCCCCATCCGGCTGGACCAGTGCGGCGTCGCCGGTCCGCTGGTGGACCTGGTCAAGCTCGAAGACATCAGCGCCGACCACATCGCCACCCTGCCCGGACACCAGATTCTCGACGCCGTCCGAACCTGGGCTGGCCGATTCGACCCCAGCCTAGCCACCGTCCTGGACGCCGAGCCCGATCTCGCCCTGCGCGCCCTCGCCGTGGAACGCGACGGTGTCGACAATCCCCGCAAGGACCTGCGCAAGTGGTCGGACTTCCGGCCCGCCTACGGTTTCTTCTTCCCACAACTGTTCACCCCACTGTCCGGCCCCACAGATGAACGCCTTATCCCACTCGGTGTGGATGCCACCATCGCCGCAAGCTTCGCGCATGATTTCGCCGAGGGCTACCAGCACCTGGACGACCCTCAGAAATGGTTCAACCAGATCCGCGAGCTCGCCGCAAAACACGGTTTCGCGGCCAACGCCAAGGAATACAAGAAAAACCCCGACGCCTATCCCGGCTCAATCCGCGAGGCATCCCAACTCATTCGTGTCGCTCTCGCCGGCTCCACCCGCAGCCCCGACCTCCACGCCATCACCCAGGCACTCGGCGCCACAGAAGTGCTGCACCGGCTAGGCGCGCTGGCCAACTAACCCCAAGACGCGGTCCCGGCAGCACCTTAGGGACCGCTACACATCAAGCGACCACAGACAGTGACGCGGACGGCCAGCCCGACGAGAGACGAGGACGTCGGCAGCCGTATTTTTCTTGTCGATCGTCTCTCTTCTTGGGGAGGGACAAGGAACGAGATTACCGTTCGCCGGGGGCCGGTAAAGAGGTCTGGCCATGGGCGCGAGTTGGCCGTTAGTGGGACGGGTCGAGGAGCTGGCGGCCTGCGAGCGGGCGTTGGGTGCCGCCGGGGTGAGCGGGGTGGTGTTGGCCGGGGCGCCCGGGGTGGGCAAGACCCGGCTGGCCCGCGAAGCGCTGGCCGCTGCCGAAACTGCCGGATGCACGCCGTGGTGGGTGGCGGCCTCGCGGGCGGCGATGTCGATTCCGTTTGGAGCGGTGGCCCATGTGGTCCCGCCCGCACTGGACGGCGGCGTTGACCGATTTGCGGTTTTACAGCGGACTGGTGAGTGGTTGGCCGCATCGGCTTCGGGTCGGCGCCCAGTGCTCGGGATCGACGACGCGTGCTGGCTCGATGATGGCTCGGCGGCCCTGATTCACCATCTGGCCCTGACCGGGGTAGCGTCCGTGATCGTTACCGTTCGGTCCGGGGAGCTGGCCCCGGATCCGGTGACGGCGCTGTGGAAAGACGGGCTGGCCGAGCGGATCGAAGTTCAGGCGTTGAGCCGAGCTGACACTACCGAGTTGGTGGAGGTCGGGCTCGGCGGGCCGGTGGATGGGTTGACCGCCGAGCGACTGTGGCAGCTCAGCTATGGCAATGCGCTGTACCTGCGGGAACTGATCAGAGGAGGGGTAGACACCGGCACGCTGATCCGTACGGATCAGGTCTGGCGCTGGCAGGGACCGATACGCGCGGCGGGACGCCTGGTCGAGTTGGTGGAAGCCCGGATCGGGAACCTGCCAGTGACCGTGCGGCAGCTCGTGGAGCTGGTGGCCTTTGGTGAACCGCTCGACGTCGAGGCCCTGCAGCGGGTCGGTATGGAGCCGGCGACGGTGCAGGCCGCTGAGGCCGCCGGTCTGCTGTGCAGTGAGCTGGTCGGGCCCGGGATTCAGGTTAGGCTGGCTCATCCGTTGTTCGGTGAGATCCTTCGAGCCCGGATCTCGCCGCTGCGGGCCCGAGCTGTGTACGTGACCCTAGCCAAGACGCTGACCTGGTCCGGAGCCACCCAGCCCAGCGATACGCTGCGGTTGGCCATGTGGCATCTCCATGCTGGGACGTCGTGCGAGCCGGGTTTGCTGGTGGCCGGCGCCACTGCGGCGCTGGCCGGTTTCGACTACCAGCTAGCCGAGCGGCTGGCGCGAATCGCGATCACAGCCGGGGGCAGCCTGGTAGCCGACCAGGCGTTGGCTGAGGCGCTGGTGGGTCAGGGCCAGGCCAAGCAGGCCGAGATGATCCTTGCCGGGTTGGCCCTGGGCGGTGTGTCTGACGCCGCGCGGGCCACGTTGGCTCGTACCCGGGCGCTGAACCTGCACTGGGGTCTGGGCCGGCCAGCGGAAGCCGAGGCGGTGCTGACCGCGACGGAGGCGGCGATCGCCGACCCGGCGTGCCGGGATGAGCTGACGTGTCTGCGGGCCAAGTTCCTCCAGTACACCGGATGGTGCGCCGACACGGTGGACCTCGCCAGCGAGGTCCTGGCACGTCCCGACGCGACCGAGGTGGCGGTCTCGGACAGCCTGGCCGTGCTGTGTCAGTCTCTGACCGGCCTGGGGAAGTACGAGCAGGCTACTGCCGCTGGTGAACGGGGTGCCGAGTTCGAACGCAGACGGCACGGCGGGTCCTGGTCGATGGCCGAGCACGAGGTCACCTCGGCTTGGTACGCGGGGTATTTGTGGGGCGGACGGCTGGCCGACGCCCAGGCACTGGCAATGTCATGTTATCAGCGGTCAGTCGCGATCCGCTGGCCGCTGGGTACCGCAGTGTGGGCCCTGTGGCTGGGAGAAGCCGGTCGGGCGCGGGGCGAGCTGACCGCCGCGTTGCGCTGGTTTCGGGAGGCGGCGGCGCTCGTACGGGGTGACGATTTTCGCCATCCGTACTGTTCGTTCATGGGCCATGTCGTGCTCGGCTGCTGTGCCCGCGCCGCTGCCCAGGCCGGCGAGGCCGCCGAGGCCAAGGCCGCGTTGGCCGACGCCGACGCACTCGCCCGGCCATCTACAGCGGTGATGGACTCCTTCTTCGGACCGATCCACGCCTGGGTGGCGGTGGCCCAGGGCGAGGTCACGACCGGGATCGAGCTGGCGCTGAAGACGGCCGACGTCGAGCGGCACCGCGGCAACGCCGGTTTCGAGATCATCGCGTTGCATGATGTCGTACGGTTGGGCGCACCCGCCCGGGTTGTGGAGCGGTTGGCCGAGCTGGCCACGGTGGTGCAGGGCCGGCTGGCCCCGCTCTACACCGCCCACGCCGACGCGCTGGCCGCCGCCGACGGGACCCGGCTCGACGCGATCGCCACGACCTTCGCCGAGCGCGGCTACACCCTGCTGGCCGCTGAGGCCGCCACCCAAGCCGCCACCGCGCATCGATCGGCCGGCTACCGGACCCGTGCGGGCGCCTCAGCAGCTCGAGCGCGAGCGCTGGCCGCCCGCTGCGCCGGGGCCTGCACCCCGGCACTGGTCACCCTCGCCTCAGCGGTGGACCTGACCCGGCGGGAGACCGAGATCGCCCGGCTGGCCGCGACCGGCCTGTCCAGCCCGGTGATAGCCAAGCGGCTGGTAGTCGCGGTGCGCACCGTGGACAACACCCTCGGCGCGGTCTACGCCAAACTCGGCCTCGGCGGCCGAGACGAGCTGGCCGCGGCGTTGGCGCAGGTCACCAGCCGCACCTGAGGCTATCTCTGAGTAGGACGACGTCCGCTTATAGGTAGTCGGCGTGATGCGGGCTGGGAAAGACGAGTAGCCGCTACTCCCGAGACCCGATCCAGCCCGGCCTACCGTCACGGCTAACCGATAGACAGAACCAAGGGTCCGATAACCGCGTGATGGAGGTTGTGGAAATGTCGTTGATACAGGTCGGACTTGTCGACAAGACAGGCAAGCTGGATGCAGAGCTCGTGCAAACGGTAGCCGCAGCCCTGAACGTGCAAGTGACGCGAGACCTGCCGCAGTTCTGGGGCGTACAGGCGACCGTCATCTATCTACCCAACCCCAGGAGGATCCCACCTGGGGTGTGGCCAACGTTTCTGGTCGACAACCTCCCGCCGGGCGAGGGAGGTGTGCACCTGGACAAGAATAACCAGCCCTTTGCCCTGGTGGTTGCCAACCCGGACAGCGAAGGGTGGACCATCGCCGCCAGCCACGAAGTGGTCGAGATGCTGGTCGACCCGGGTGGTAACCGGATGCAGACCTCACGGTCGATCGAGATCGTCAACGGCAACAACATCCAGGACGGTCCCAGCGAGTTCCAGTACCTGGTTGAAGCCTGCGACCCGTGCGAGTCCGACGATCTTGCGTATCTGATTCAGGGAGTGGCAGTATCGGACTTCTTGACGCCACATTTTTACGACCCCGTTGTCACACCGGGCACGCGTTACAGCTTCACCGGGGCGCTGAAGGCTCCTCGGCAGATCCTACCCGGGGGCTACATCTCCTGGCTGGATCCCGAGGGCGGCAACTGGCAGCAATTGCGGTGGATCGACCCGAACGGGGGCCCGACCATCGTCGATCTCGGCCCGGCGCAGGGTACGAGCCTACGCGTCTGGATCGATGGGCTCATGACGGAGACCAAATTGAGAACTACCGTCCGCATTTCTCGGGACCCCGTTAACCACGACCTCCTGAAGTTAGGAAAGGAGCGCCGGGCGAGACTTGAGCGGATGGCCGAGCTGCGGGCGACCCAACACTTCAAATAGAATGTGAGCACGAGTCTGGACGAGCGATAGGGTATCATTCCTGGTGGCGCACTCACCCTATGACACCAAAGCGATGAGGACATGGGAGAGTTAGGCCATGACCGACATCCGGACCAGCGCGGCGGACGGGGTGGGGTCCACCGTCGATCCGGCCACCGCCGCGCTGGAGGCCGCGCGGGCGCTGGCCCCGGTGATCCGCGCCCGCGCCCGCGAAGGAGAGCGGCTGCGCACTATGCCAGCTGACCTCGCCGATCGGGTCGAGACAGCCGGCCTGTTCGCGCTGTGGTTGCCTCGGTCGTTGGGCGGCCTCGAGCTGGACCCGGCGACGATCGTCAGGATTATCGAGGAGATCAGTTATGCGGACGGATCCGCCGGCTGGACCCTCCTGATCGGCACGAGCATCGCGTTTTTCGCCTGGCTGGAACCCGACGTCGCGCGCGAGCTGATCGCGGGCCGCCCCTATGGCGCGTCGACGTGCGTGGTCGCGCCCACCGGCTCGGCGACACCGGACGGCGCGGGCGGGTTCACCCTGCGCGGGCGGTGGGCGTTCAACACTGGCGTTCAGCACGCTCGGTTCTCCCAGGTCGCCGCAGTCGTGCTGGACGAGCACGGTGCGCCCAGGACAGGCGAGGGCGGAGGCCCGCAGTGGCGGCTGGCGTTCTTCCCGACCGACCGCGGCCAGGTCCTCGACACGTGGGACAGCGCCGGCCTGCGCGGCACCGGCAGCCACGACCTGGTCATTGAGGGGCTGTCGGTGCCGGCCAAGCTGTTCGTCAACCCGGTTGACCAGCAACCCCGCCACGATGGCCCGCTGTGGCGGTTCCCGGTGTTCGCGTACCTCAACGTGATCCTGATGGGCTTCCCGCTCGGGGTCGCCCGCCGGGCGCTCGACGATTTCGCCGAGCTGGCCCGCACCAAGACCCGTGGGCTGACCCAGCGGCTGCGGCTCGCTGATGACCCGCACGTGCAGGCGCAGCTCGCGGCCGCTGAGGGCGGGTTGCAGTCCGCGCGGGTATTCGCCTTCGACGTGATCGGCCAGCTGTGGGCCACCGCGTGCGCTGGCGACCCGCTCAGCCCGGACCAACGCGCCCAGCTGTCACTGGCCACCCAGCACGCGGCACGAGCGGCGGTCACAGCGGTGGACGGGGTGTTCCGCCTGGCCGGAGCGGGTGCGGTGTACACCGACCAACCGCTTCAACGCTGCTTCCGGGACCTGCACACCCTCGACACGCACACCTTCCTCAGCGCGGAGGCCAGGACCCGGTACTCCAAGCACCTGCTCGGCGTGCCACAGCCGCCACAACTGCTGTAGCCCGACTGTGGGTACCCCGCACAACAGTGTGGTCCATACTTCTGGGCTCGAAGCGCCAGGCATGCTCAGTGCTCACAACAGGCGCTCAAGCCCACTCGCGTCACCTGGGGGGAGACAAGACAATGGCAGAGGCGAATGATCAGTTCCGGGCGGCGCGGGAGCGCACCGCCTCACCCACCCACCAGGGTGTTTGCCTGTCCCGGCAGGAACTCGCCGACCTGGTGAACACCTGGGTGTGGGAGCACCACAACGAGAAGGTAGTGCTGGCCACGGCAAATTACATCGGCAAACTCGAAACTGGTATAATTCGATGCACCGCCGCCCTGAGCCTGGGCACGCTCACCCGGGGGCCACTGGCGGCGCTGCTGAACGGCATCGCTCCCCCGCCGACCCCCAAGCGAGTCAGCGCGACCGACATCGAGCAGATCCGCACGCCATGCAGGTATTCGAGTCATGGCACTGCTCCTACGGCGGCGGGTCAGTCCTGGGCACCGCTCTGGGCGAGTTGCACTGGTCAGCCGGCCTGCTGGACGCCATCTGCCCGAAACGGCTACGCCCGGAGCTGCACTCCGCACTCGGCGATCTCGCCGATGTGACCGGGTGGATAGCCTTTGACGCCAACGCCAAGCAGGAGGCCAGCCAGGTGTTCCACTTCGCGCTGGGCTGCGCCGAGAAGGCCGACGACTGGCCCCTGCGCGCTCAAGTCCTGTCGAGCATGGCGCAACAGGCGGTGCGGACCGGGAAGCCCGATGACGGCCTCACGCTGGCCGAACATGCCCTGGTCCGCCCTGATCGGCTTCCCGCGACCAGCCAGGCGGTGCTACACACCATCCGGGGGCGCGCGCTGGTCAAGATGCGCCGGATCAACGAGACCCTGACCGCCGTGGGCACCGCCGATGACCACTTCGCGCACTCCACCCCGGCCAACGACCCGCCGTGCATGGCCTTCTACATAGCCACCGGCGACCCCCTCCAGGCCGCCACCATCGGACACGAGGCCCTAGACGCCGCCGAAACCCTCCGCTCCCGCCAACTCACCGACGAACTGCGCGAACTGGACCGCCACTCCGCCGCACACCAAAACCTTGATGAGGTCGCGCACCTGCGACACCGGATCGCCACCCTCCTGGTGCGCACCGACAGTCCATAGGAAGGGTGGGAATCCTCCCCCCACGAAGCCCTTGACAAGCACGTGATCGCGTGCCTCCCGTGTGTGTCCGCAACCGGGAAAGTCATTCCCACACCGCCACTCTGGCGCCTCGATCACCCAGGTGGCGGTGCCTGGCGGCGGCCCCCGCTTTTTCGGGTGACACCCGCGCGGGGCCGCCGCCTTCCACTCACGACAAGAGTAAGGAGGCGCCCCAGTCCAAAAAGTGCCCATAAAGGATCTCCAGCGCTGGCTGGCAGGCGAACCCGCCTACGTCCCCCGCCCCCGGCGCATCGTGGTCCCGCCACGCTAGCGCTCCGCCCCAGACACTCCGGTCACCAGCCCCAACGCGGTGCCCTACCAGGGCGCGACCCCACCCCGTGCGCGTGCTCACAACGTCGGACTGCCGCTGATACCCGCCGAATCGCACACCGCTGGCTCACGGCGTAAGGTGAAAAACCATCGGTTTCGGCATCAATCCCGCAATCCTGCACTGTCCACACGGTGTAATTGCACTATAGGAGGTAATGACATGACATCCAGTGGGCGGCTACAACCGCTCTATGGCGTGGTCATTCACCATGCCTGTCAGGGCCGCAACCTCGAAGAGATGAAGGCGGTCGCTCAGCGCGCCGAGGAGTACTTGGCGGCAGAGGGTGACATCGCCGCGGAGCTCGCCTTGCTGAAGGCAGCGATCGCCGAAATGGAAGCCGGCGGCGAGGGGTAGATAGGCTCGTGTCGCCAGTTGACCTCACGCTCGCGCCACCGCGTACCCGCCGCGAGCAAGACTACCGCGACTTCGTCCCGGTGCACGTCGTCTGGGAGCTGACGCTGGCCTGCAACCTGAAGTGCTCGCACTGCGGCTCTCGGGCCGGCAAGCGCCGGCCCGACGAGCTGACGACAGCCGAAGCGCTCGAGGTCGTCGAGGCGCTCGCGCGGCTCGGCACGCGCGAACTCACCATCATCGGCGGCGAGGCCTACCTGCGCCGCGACTGGACCGAGATCGTCGCCGCGGCCACCAGTCACGGGATGTACGTCGCGATGCAGACCGGTGCGCGAGCGCTCACGGAGCGGCGGCTGCAAGCGGGGATCGACGCAGGCCTGGGCGGGCTCGGCGTGTCGCTGGACGGACTCGCCGAATCCCACGACCGCGTCCGCGGCGTCGCCGGCTCATTTGACTTCGGGCTCTTGACGTTGCGACGGGCGAAGGCGGCCGGCCTGCGGACGAGCGCGAACACGCAGCTCGGGCCGCAGACGACCGGCGAGCTGCCCGAGCTGCTCGAGCACCTGATCGACGTCGGGATCGGGCAGTGGCAGCTGCAGCTCACCGTCGCGATGGGCAATGCCGTCGACCATCCTGAACTGCTACTCCAGCCCTACCAGCTGCTCGAGCTCATGCCCGCGCTGGCGAAGCTCTACCACCGGGCA
The DNA here is from genome assembly GCA_050699715.1 of Pseudonocardiaceae bacterium. Classification (GTDB taxonomy): domain Bacteria; phylum Actinomycetota; class Actinomycetes; order Mycobacteriales; family Pseudonocardiaceae. The sequence continues at coordinate 4,638 of JBOHFR010000017.1, read as the reverse complement.
CGTCGCGACGGAGTCCTCGTCATGCCCGGCAACAACATCGGCTACTTCGGTCCCTACGAGCATCTGTGGCGCAGCGATGGCGACGAGCGCGGCCACTACTCCGGCTGCTCCGCCGGCCAGACGGTCATCGGCTTGGAGGCCGACGGGACAGTCAAGGGTTGCCCGTCGCTGCCAACGGTCGGCTACGCCGGTGGCAACATCCGCGACACGACGCTCGAGGCGATCTGGCTCAGCGCGGCGCAAGGCGGCGCGTTGCGACCGGCGGATGACCTGTGGGGCTTCTGCACGAGCTGTTACTACGCCGACGTCTGTCGCGGGGGCTGCACGTGGACGTCGCACTCGCTGCTCGGCAGGCCCGGCAACAACCCCTACTGTCACCATCGCGCGCTGACGCTCGCGGCGCAGGGTCGCCGCGAGCGGGTCGTGAAAGTCGAGGAGGCGGGGCCCGCGTCGTTCGCGATCGGGCGCTTCGAGCTCGTCGAGGAGACCTTGGACGGCTCGCCGCTGCCGCCACGTGCGGAACCGGCCATGCCGGTTCCCGCGCCCCGCCCCATCGTGCCGATCGAGCTCGCGTTCTGCCACGGCTGCACGTGCTTCGTGCGCCAGGGCGAGACGACCTGCCCGTTCTGCGGCGGCGACCTCGCCGCGCTGCGCGCGAAGCACGAAGCCTGGCTGCACCACATCCAGCAAGTCATGAACAATATCCGGGCGCTGCTGCCCGATACTTCTCAGTGAGCGGGGACACTGTGGGTGCGGAGACAGGCCACGTAGACGTGAGAAGCACCGATGGTGTGCTGCTGCGGGTGCACGAGTCAGGAGCGCGAGGCGCTCCCACGGTGGTGTGCGTGCACGGCTACCCCGACGACCACACCCTGTGGGACGGCGTCGCGGCCGAGCTGGCACCGCATTACCACCTGGTGTGTTACGACGTCCGGGGGGCCGGCCAGTCGGGGAAGCCTCGTGAGCGCCGGGCGTACCGGCTCGATCAGCTCGCCCAGGACCTGGCTGCGGTGGTGGACGCGGTCAGCCCTGACCGTCCGGTGCATCTGCTGGCCCACGACTGGGGCGCGATCCAAGCCTGGCATGCGCTGACCGGTCACTGGCTCAGTGGCCGGGTCGCGTCCTACACGTCGATCTCCGGGCCGTGCCTGGACCACGCGGATCACTGGTTCCGGGCGCGGTTGCGCCGCCCGACGCCGCGAGCGCTGCGCGAGCTGATCACCCAGCTGATGTCGAGCTGGTACATCGCGTTCTTCCAGCTGCCGCTGCTGCCGGAGTTGGCCTGGCGCGCCGGGCTCGTCCAGCGCGCGGTGGCCCTGGCGGGCCGCACCGGCACCCCTGCTGTGGCCGACGGGGTGCGGGGGGTGCAGCTCTACCGGGCGAACATGCTGCCCCGGCTCGCCCAACCCGGCCCCCGCACGACCGACGTCCCGGTGCAAGTCCTGGCACCCAGGCGGGATCCGTTCGTCTCCCGATCACTCCAGACCGACATCGGGCGTTGGGTACCCAACCTCGCGGTTCGCGAGCTGCCCGGCGGCCATTGGCTGCCGCGCAGCCACCCGCATATCGTGGCGCGCTGCGCGAGCGAGCTGATCGACCACGCCGAAGGCGGTCGTGAAGCACGCGCCTTGCGCCGCGCACGCCGCACCGGGCCGCACCGGAGGCGGTTCGAGGACACCCTCGTGGTGATCACCGGGGCAGGCAGCGGTATCGGCAGGGCCACCGCGCTCGAATTCGCCGAGCAGGGCGCTGAGGTGGTGGTCACCGACATCGACCAGCTCACGGCCGAGCGCACCGCGCAGCTGGCCAGCACGCTCGGCCCGCCCGCGAGCGCGTACCCCGTGGACGTGTCCGACGCCCGCGCGGTCGAGAAGTTCGGCACGCTGCTGCTCGACGAGCACGGTATCCCGGACATCGTGATCAACAACGCTGGCATCGGCGTGTCAGGACCGTTCTTCGACACCACGGTGGCCGACTGGGAACGGATCATCGATGTCAACCTGTGGGGCGTCATCCACGGTTGCCGGGTCCTAGGAGGACTGCTGGTTGCCGGCGGCACGGGCGGCACCATCGTCAACATCGCATCCGCCGCCGCGTACCTGCCCACCCGGGCGCTCCCGGCGTACGCCACGACCAAGGCCGCGGTCCTCGCGCTGAGCCAGTGCCTGCGGGGAGAGCTGGCCGAAGCCGGCATCGGCGTCGTAGCGATCTGCCCTGGTTTCGTGCACACCAACATCGCCAGCACGACCCGGTTCGTCGGCCTCGACGCCACCGAGGAACGTGCCACCCAACGGCGGGTGACCGAGCTGTTCCGCCGACGCAACTTCACCCCGCGCCGGACGGCACAGGAGATCCTGCGCGCGGTGGAGCGCAACACCGCCATCGCCCCGATCACCATCGAAGCCAAAACCGGACTGCTGGCCTCCCGGCTGACTCCCGGGCTGCTCCGCGCACTGGCCCGAGCCAATCTCCAACTCTAACGGACACTAACCAGGTCGACGACGAAGACGAGGGTCTCACCAGGCTTGATCGCGGCGCCCGCGCCACGGTCGCCGTAGGCCAGGTGCGGGGGGATGGTGAGCCGGCGACGGCCACCAACCCGCATTCCGACGATCCCATCGTCCCAGCCCTTGATCACCCGGCCGGTACCGAGCCGGAACTCCAATGGAGAGCCTCGGTCCCAGGAGGCGTCGAACTGCTTCCCGGTGGAGTGCGCGACACCGATGTAGTGCGCCCTGATCTGCGAGCCGACAATGGCCTCGGAGCCCTCCCCCACTACCTGGTCCTCGATCACCAACTCGGTCGGCGCCGATCCCTCGGGCACGGCCACATCGGGACGGGTCAGCTCACTCACGTCATCCTCCTCATCACCCCGCAGCTGTTGACGCCGGTCCCCATCCTGGCAGCCGCCCGGCGCGCCGCGCCCAGGACCGGGCTGCTCCTGGGCGCCTGCCGCTGGCTGCGTAAGGTTTCAACATGTCGCATGTGCGAATCGGCACCCGCTCTAGCCCGATGGCCCTGCATCAAGCCGAGCAGGTCGCCACAGCCTTGGAAGCGCTGGATCCCACCGTCACCACTGAGCTAGTCAAGATCACTACTAGTGGTGACCAGTGGATGGGGGACCTGGCGAAGCTTGGCGGCAAGGGCGCGTTCGTCCGTGAGATCGACCGCAACCTGCTCGACGGCTCGGTCGATCTCGCGGTGCACTGCCTCAAAGACATCCCCGGCGACGTTCCCGTGCCCGAAGGGCTGGCCTTAGCCGCCTACCTGCCACGGGAAGACATCCACGACGCCGTGATCTCCCGCACCGGTGACCCGCTGGCGCAATTGCCCGCCGGTGCCATCATCGGCACCAGCGCGGTGCGCCGCGCCGCGCAGCTTCGCCTGCACTATCCGCATGTGGAGATCAAACCGTTGCGGGGCAACGTCAACACTCGCCTGATGCGGCTGGATGCGGGCCACTTCGACGCTATCGTGGCCGCGGTAGCCGGCCTGTACCGGGTCAACGAGGCCGAGCGGATCACCGAGATCCTGCCGCTGCACACGATGTGCCCGGCGATCGGCGCGGGCATCATCGCGTTGCAGTGCCGCGCCACCGATGCCGACGTCTATGCGCTGGGCGCCCGGCTCAACGACGCCGAAACGCACCGGCACGCCACCGCCGAGCGCGCCATGCTGCACGCCCTGCAAGGGCACTGCAACTCACCCATCGCGGGCTGCGCCAGCACCGAGCCCAACGGCAAGCTTTCTTTGCGCGCCACGGTGTTCAGCCTGGACGGCAGCCAGTGGCTCGACTCGCACCACTGGGGCGTGGCCGAGGAACCCGCAGCCCTGGGTTACTTCGTCGGCGCCGACCTCCTGCGCCAGGGAGCTCGAGCGCTCATCGACACCATCGCGCACTAGCCCGCGTCCCGCAGATCACCGAGCAAGGAGACAGCCCGATCTTGGGTGCTCTTAATGCGCCGAGTTCGACAGGAGAGCTGCTCAGCGGCCCATCGCCTCGTTGACTTGCGTCAACGCCTGGTTGTCGGCAATGCCGAGGGCGAGCTTGGCGACGGTGTTCGCAGAGGCCGGGGCGACGAGGTAGCAGTCCACCAGCGAGTGCGGGCTGCGTTCAGTCGGCGATTGTGGATCAACGCACACCGGAAACCCCGACGCCTCTTCAATCTGCGCGAGCATCCCGGACTCCTGCAACCACCGGGCAGCGGTCGGCGTCAGCGTGACCGTGACCGTCCAGCCCGCGTCTTGGGAGGGCCGGGTCAGGCGCGGAAGTAGCTCTACGCCCAGTTGATCGGCCGCGCGGCCGGCCTGCGCCAGCAGCGCGTGGGTGCCCGACCGGGCGGCCGAGGCCAGGACCAACGGATCGTCCGATTCGTCGGCGGCTTGCATAGCTCGTTCACACGACCAAGATCACCATTCTGATAACTCGACCACACACCCTCGGCCAGCCGCGCCACCGGAACTGGATCGATGTACTCCAGCGGCATCGACGACGAGAACAGCGTTCGAGACTGGGGTGATGCGCCCGCCTCGCCCGTCAGCGGCGTGCCTGACCGGGGCCACCCCCGGCGAACCTGGCCCTGTGCCGGTGAGGTCGACCCAGATGACCCGTTCGTGACAATGTTACCTCAAACGAAT